>NZ_JAVREV010000005.1:0-422891 GCF_031845565.1 Streptomyces johnsoniae
GGGGTGGGGGGGGGGGGGGGGGGGGGGGGGGGGGGGGGGGGCGCGGGCGTGCGGGTCATGTGCGGGTTTCTCCCTCGGCGGGAGCTTCGACGGCCAGGACCCCGGCCGGTGCGCGCCGCTGCGGCAGCAGCAGTCCGGCGAGCAGCGCGGCGGCCAGGGCGGCGATGGCGCAGACGTACAGCGTGACGCTCATGGCGTGGACGAACGCGGTCCGCGCCGCCTCCGTCAGTTCGGCGGAGCCGGTGCGGGCCGCGAGGAGGCGGGCGGCGGAGACGGACTCCTGGCTGGTGGCGGCGGCCTCGGGGGACAGTCCGCCGGTGTCGAGGTGGCCGCGGTAGACGCGGGCGAGGAGGCTGCCGAGCAGGGCGACGCCGAGTGCGCCGCCGACCTGCCGCAGCGTCATCAGCAGTCCGGCGCCGACGCCCGAGTGGGCGGCGGGCAGCGCGTCGATCGCCGCGTCCGTGGCGGGGACGAGGGCGAGTCCGGAGCCGAGCCCGGCGACGGCGAGCCAGACGGCGGTCAGCCCGTAGCCGGAGTCGACCTGCGTGGTGCTGCCGAGCACGCCGGCGAAGCAGAGCAGCACCAGGCCGGTGGCTATCACCCCGCGGGACCCGAACTGCCGCACCAGCGGCTGGCAGCCGCGGGCGGCGAGCACCACGCCGCCGAGCATCGGCATCAGCCGCAGCCCGGCGCCGAACGCGTCGTGGTCGTGGACCGACTGGAGGTACTGGGGCAGGACGAAGATCAGCGCGGCGAGGATGAAGCCGGTCAGGGCGCCGACCGCCGCGTTCCAGCCGAATCCGGGGTTGCGCAGCAGGCCGATCCGGAGCAGGGGCGCGGCGGCCCGGCGTTCCCTGGCGGCCAGCAGAGTGAGCAGGACGACGGCGGTGGCGAGCGCGCCGGCCACCAGGGGGTCGGCGAAGCCGCGGGCCGGTCCTTCGGTCAGGCCGAGGACGAGGGCGCCGAGGCCGCCGGCGCTCAGGGCGCAGGTCAGCGGGTCGAACGAGGGCGCGGCCGGGTTGCGGGTCTCCGGGAGCAGCAGCAGGCAGGCGGCGATGCCGAGGGCGATCAGCGGCACGTTGATGAGGAAGATGGCGCCCCACCAGTAGTGGTCGAGGAGCCAGCCGCCGATGAGCGGGCCGATCGGCATGCCGAGGGCGAGTGCGGTGGTGAGGGTGGCGATGGCCCGGGTGCGTTCCCCAGGTCCGAACAGGGACGGCAGGACGGCGACCGACAGGGCGCTGACGAGTGCGGCCCCCAGGCCCATGACGGCGCGCGCGGCGATCACGAGTCCCGGGCCGTCGGCGCACATGCCGAGCAGGGAGCCGGCCAGCAGGATGACCAGCCCGGTGACGAGCATGCGGCGGCGGCCGTGGCGGTCGCCGAGGAGCCCGGCGGGCAGCAGTGCCGCGGCGAAGACGACGAGGAACGCGTCGATCATCCACTGCTGGGCGGCGGTGTCCGCGCCGAGGTCGACGGCGAGCGTGGGCAGCGCGACGTTGAGGATGGTCAGGTCGAAGCCCAGGACGAGCATGGTGACGGTCAGGGCGCCGAGCGCCCACCAGCGCCGCGGTCCTTGCGGCGGGGGATCGTTCACAGCTCACCTCCTTGGAAGTGACCATCAAAAGACAGTGACTCTCAAACCTGAGCGACTGTCAACCCTCTTCGGGGGCGCGTTGCCTCTTCCGGGTGGTCATTCGCTCACATGAGCCGCACTGGACACAGACGTGAGAAGGCGGCACCATCAGATGAGCGCCCGTCTTGTCGGATGAGCGCAGAACGTAAAACCCTCAACCCTCTGGAGCGAACGTGACGCTGACTCCAGCCGCTCCCGTCGCCGCCCATGCCCCGACTCGGCACCACAAGCTCATCACCTGGGTCGAAGAAATCGCCGCACTGACCGAACCGGACGAGGTGGTCTGGTGCGACGGCTCCCAGGAGGAGTACGACCGCCTGTGCGCGCGGCTCGTCGAGAAGGGCACCTTCATCCGGCTCAACGCCGAGAAGCGGCCGGGCTCCTACTACGCCGCATCCGACCCGACCGACGTCGCCCGGGTCGAGGACCGCACCTACATCTGCTCGGAGCAGCCGGAGGACGCCGGTCCCACCAACAACTGGATGGACCCCGCCGACATGCGGGAGACCTTCACCGGGCCACAGGGTCTGTTCCGCGGTGCGATGCGCGGCCGGACCATGTACGTCGTGCCGTTCTGCATGGGCCCGCTCGGCTCCCCGCTCTCCGCGCTCGGCGTGGAGATCACCGACTCCGCGTACGTCGCCGTCGCGATGCGCACCATGACCAGGATGGGCCGGGCGGTGCTCGACGAGCTGGGCGAGGACGGCCAGTTCGTCCGCGCCGTCCACTCCGTCGGCGCGCCCCTCGCGCCCGGGGAGCGGGACGTGCCCTGGCCGTGCAACTCGGTCAAGTACATCTCGCACTTCCCCGAGACCCGCGAGATCTGGTCCTTCGGCTCCGGCTACGGCGGCAACGCGCTGCTGGGCAAGAAGTGTTACGCGCTGCGCATCGCCTCCGTCATGGCCCGGGACGAGGGCTGGCTGGCCGAGCACATGCTCATCCTCAAAGTGACCCCGCCCGCGGGGGAGGCCAGGTACGTGGCCGCGGCGTTCCCCTCCGCCTGTGGCAAGACCAACCTGGCGATGCTGCAACCGACGCTGCCCGGCTGGCGGGTGGAGACCGTCGGCGACGACATCGCCTGGATGCGGTTCGGCGAGGACGGGCGGTTGTACGCCATCAACCCGGAGGCCGGGTTCTTCGGCGTCGCGCCCGGCACGGGCGAGAAGACGAACGCGAACGCCATCCGCACGCTGTGGGGCAACTCCGTCTTCACCAATGTCGCGCTCACCGACGACGGTGACGTCTGGTGGGAGGGCCTGACCGAGGAGCCGCCCGGGCATCTCACCGACTGGCGCGGCAACGACTGGACGCCGGCGGCCGGTTCACCGGCCGCGCACCCCAACGCCCGGTTCACCGTGCCGGCGGCGCAGTGCCCGACGATCGCGCCGGAGTGGGAGGACCCGGCGGGGGTGCCGATCTCCGCGATCCTCTTCGGCGGGCGCCGCGCGACCGCGGTGCCGCTGGTCACCGAGTCCCGCTCCTGGCAGCACGGCGTGTTCCTCGGCGCCAACGTCGCCTCGGAGAAGACGGCGGCGGCCGAGGGCACCGTGGGCGAGCTGCGCCGGGACCCGTTCGCGATGCTGCCGTTCTGCGGCTACCACATGGGGGACTACTTCGCGCACTGGCTGCGGACGGGGGAACGGGCGCCCGACCAGGCGAAGCTGCCGCGGATCTACTACGTCAACTGGTTCAAGAAGGACGCCGACGGGGTGTTCGTCTGGCCGGGCTTCGGCGAGAACATCCGGGTGCTGAAGTGGATCGTCGAGCGGCTCGACGGCCGGGCGGCGGGCGTGGAGACCCCGATCGGCACGGTGCCCGCGCCGGCGGCGCTCGACACGGACGGGCTCGATCTGACGCCGCGGCAGCTGGCGTTCCTGCTGGAGGTCGATCTGGAGGTCTGGCGCCGGGAGGCCGCCCTGATCCCCGAGCACCTGCACACCTTCGGCTCCCGCGCCCCCGAGGAGCTGTGGGCCGAGTACCGGGCCCTCACCGACCGCCTGGACCGCGTGGAAAGGACAGCGCGCGCGGGCTGACGGGGAACGGGCCCCGCACAACGGCGTGCGGGGCCCCGCCCGCGAGGTCAGTACTGGTTGTAGCCGTCGAGGAACGAGCCGATGCGCTGGACCGCGTCGGCCAGCTCGCTGGCCCGCGGCAGCGTCACGATGCGGAAGTGGTCGGGCTCCGGCCAGTTGAACCCGGTGCCGTGCACGATCATGATCTTTTCGGCCCGCAGCAGGTCGAGGACCATCTGCCGGTCGTCCTTGATCTTGTACACCTTCGGGTCGAGCCGCGGGAACGCGTACAGCGCGCCCTTCGGCTTCACGCACGTCACCCCGGGGATCCGCGTCAGCATCTCGTAGGCGGTGTCGCGCTGCTCCAGGATGCGCCCGCCGGGCAGCACCAACTGCTCGATCGACTGGCGCCCGAAGAGGGCGGCGGCCACGGCGTGCTGGGCGGGCACATTGGCGCACAGCCGCATGTTCGCGAGGACGGTCAGGCCCTCGATGTAGTTGGCCGCGTGCTCCTTCGGCCCGCACACGGCCAGCCAGCCGCAGCGGAACCCGGCCACCCGGTAGTTCTTCGACAGGCCGTTGAACGTCAGCGTCAGCAGGTCGGGCGCGATGGCCGCGGTCGAGGTGTGGACGGCGCCGTCGTACAGGATGCGGTCGTAGATCTCGTCGGAGCACAGCACCAGCCGGTGCCGCCGGGCGATCTCGGCGAGCTGCTCCAGCATCTGGGTGCTGTACACGGCGCCGGTGGGGTTGTTCGGATTGATCACGACCAGCGCCTTGGTGCGGTCGGTGATCTTCCGCTCGATGTCGGCCAGATCCGGCATCCACTCGGCCTGCTCGTCGCAGCGGTAGTGCACCGCGGTGCCCCCGGCCAGCGAGACGGAGGCGGTCCACAGCGGATAGTCGGGGGCCGGGACGAGCACCTCGTCGCCGTCGTCGAGCAGCGCCTGCATCGACATCTGGATCAGCTCCGAGACGCCGTTGCCCAGGTAGATGTCCTCCACCGACAGGTGGATGCCCTTGGTCTGGTAGTGCTGCATCACCGCGCGGCGGGCGGACAGCAGCCCCTTCGCGTCCCCGTACCCGTGGGCGTCCCCCACGTTGCGGAGGATGTCCTCCAGGATCTCCGGCGGGCAGTCGAAGCCGAAGGCTGCCGGATTGCCGGTGTTCAGCTTCAGAATGCGGTGGCCCGCCGCCTCCAGCCGCTGTGCCTCTTCGAGTACCGGGCCGCGGATTTCGTAGCAGACATTGGCGAGCTTGGTCGACTGGATCACCTGCATGCCCGCCACCTTACGACCGTGAAACGCGGGGCGCTCTGTGTTTTCGCCCACGCGGGTGGTGCCCCGCAGGTCAGCGCGCGTCGTCCCGCGGTCCGTGGGACAGCAGGCCGCCCTCCAGCGTTCTGGTCACCGCGGCGATGGCCTCGTGCCGGGGGAGGCTGCCCTCCTCCACCGCCTCCCAGCCGGCGCCGAGCATGTACCACAGCGTCCGGAAGAACCACTCCATGTCGGTCTCCGCGGCGAAGAAGCCCGCCGCCCGGCCGCGCATGTACAGCTGCGCGGCGGGCAGGTTCGCCCGCTCCCAATGCGGTCCTTCCCACTCGGCGGAGGTCAGCTGCGGCTCGTTGAACAGGAAGTTGACCCGCGGTCCGAGGTCGAACAGCGCGACGATCAGGCGCCGGAACGCCTCGGCCGGCGGCCCGTGGTCCAGTGCCGCGTCGCGCAGCGTGCGGTGGGTCGACTCCGCGCAGTCCTCGAACAGGGCCAGGACCAGGGCGGCCCGGTCGGGGAAATAGCGGTGCAGCGTGCTGCGCCCGACCTCCGCGGCCTTCGCGACATCGCCGAGCGAGGCCGCCCGGTCCTCCGCGAACACCGAGAACGCCGCGTCGAGGATCGCCCGCCGGGTGCGCGCCAGCGTGCCGGGGGCGTTGGGCGCCGTTTCTGCCATGCCGGAATGGTAGGCCGCGAAACCGTCGTGACAAGAGCAGTTCCTTCATGGGACAGTCTGTCTCATGGTGAATCGCGAAGTCCTGCTGCGGCCGCCGCGGTACCGCGTCGAGCGGCGGGCGATCCTGCTGTGGGCCGCCCGTGCGCTCGGCGTCGTACTGCCCCTGGCCGGCGCCCTCGCCGCCGCGCACGCGCTCTGGGACGCCGTCCGCCCCTGGACCGGCCCCGGCCTGCTGGCCCTCGCGGTCGCCGGGCCCGTCTACGCCACCGGCATGCCGCTGTGGCGCTACGCCGTCCACCGCTGGGAGACCACGGACGACGCCGTGTACGCGGCCGCGGGCTGGTTCGTGCGTGAGTGGCGCATCGCGCCCGTCTCCCGCATCCAGACCGTCGACACCGTGCGCGGCCCGTTCGAGCAGCTGCTCGGTCTTTCCACGCTCACCGTCACCACGGCCTCCTCAGGCGGCGCCATCCGCATCAGCGGCCTCGACCCGCAGCAGGCCACCCGGGCGGCCGAGCGCCTGTCCGAGATCACCGGCCGCACCCCAGGCGACGCGACATGAGCTGGCAGCGGCTCGACGCGCGCATGATCCTCGCCGACGCGCTGCGCGTGCTGGTCTCCCTGCTGCCCGGCGTGCTCGCCCTGCTGCTCACCGGTTTCGAGCCCGAGCCGCTCGCCATCGGCCCGCTCGCCGGGCTCGCCGTCTGGGGCGTGGCCGGCGCGGTCGCCGACGTCGTCCGCTGGGCCACCACGCGCTACCGGATCACCGACGCCTACGTGGAACGCCGCACCGGCCTGTTCGTCCGCACCCACAGGTCCGTCCGCCGCGACCGCATCCGCAGCGTCGACACCAGCGCCCGGCTGATCCAGCGACTGGCCGGACTGCGCCGCGTCACCATCGGCGCGGGCCAGATGAACACGGCCATGGAGGCCGCGTTCACCCTCGACGCGCTGTCCAAGCGCGACGCCGAAGCGCTGCGCCTGCGCCTCACCGGCAGCGCGCCCGAGCCGTCGGCCGAGCCGATGGCCGCCTTCCAGTGGCGCTGGATCGTGTACAACGTGACCGGCATCTGGGCCCTGGTCACCGCCGCGGGGCTGCTGTGGGGCGGGTACTGGACCGCCCAGTCCTTCGGGCTCGATCCGGGCGCCTGGCTGAACTCCCTCGCCGACTGGGAGGAGCTGGGCCCGGGCCCGACGGCCGCCGCCGCGTTCGCCGCCGCCGTGCTGCTCGGCGGCGTCGGCATGGCCTGCTCGTTCGTCACCGAGAACGCCCACTTCCGCCTCGACCGGATACCCGGCGAGGAGGGCACCGTGCTGCGCACCACGCGCGGCCTGTTCAAGACCCGCGAGGTCACCCGCGACGACCGCAGGCTGCGCGGCGTCACCGTCTCCGAGCCGCTGCTGTGGCGCTGGATGGGCATGGCCGACACCACCGTGATCACCACCGGGCTCTCGGTCTGGAGCAGCAGCGCCTCCGTCCTGCCGCGCGGCCCGGTGGGCCTCGCCCGCCGGGTGGCCGCCGCCGTCATCGGCGACCCCGCCCTCGGCACGCCCCTGCGCCGTCACCCGCGGGCCGCGCTGCGCCGCCGTCTGCTGTGGGCGGTGCTGACCGCCTCGGCCGGGGCGCTGCTGGTGCTGCCGGCGGGCCGCACCCCGGGGGCCGTCACGTTCGCGGTGCTGCTGCCGCCCGCCCTCGGGCTGGCCTGCGCCGGCCACCTCGCGCTCGGCCACGCCGCCGCGGGCGACTACCTCGTCGTGCGGGCGGGCGCCATGACCCGCGCCACCTCGGCCCTGCGCCGCGACGCGGTCAGCGGGGTGCGGGTGCGGCAGTCGCTGCTCCAGTGGCGGCTCGGTCTGGCCGGGGTGTGGGCGACGACCGCGGCGGGCGAAGGCGCCTACGGCGCCAGGGACATGGCCGCCGCCGAGGCGGCCGGCCTCGCCTCGGCCGCGCTGCCGGGGTACGTCGAGCAGTTCCGCGGGGGCTCGTTGCCCGCGGATCGCACTCCGTTGACCCTCTCTGTACCCGGCGCTGGGTAGGGTCGGGCCTGCCCGTGTACGCATTCACTCGGTCACCCGGAGTCGACATGACCACGCCGTTCGACATGCTCGCCCACGAGATCGTCGATCACCGCTTCAAGGGGCTGCCGCCCGACGCGGCGGGCCGTTCGGTCGGCGCGCTCGCGGCCGAACGGCGGGACCTGTACACCGGTGGCTTCACCACCCCGGTGCTCACGCTGTCCGCCGAGGCGGTCGAGCACAACATCGGCTCGATGGAACGGTTCGCCGACCGCCATGGCCTGGCGCTCGCCCCGCACGGGAAGACATCGATGGCGCCGCAGCTGTTCCGGCGGCAGCTGGCGCGCGGCGCCTGGGGGATCACCGTGGCCGTGCCCCACCAGGCGCGTGTGGCACGGGCGTTCGGGGTGCGGCGCATCTTCCTGGCGAACGAGCTGGTGGACGCGGCGGCACTGGCGTGGCTGGCCGGGGAGCTGGACGCGGACCCGGCGTTCCGCTGCCTGGTCTACGTGGACTCCGCCGCGGGCGTCGCGCTGATGGACGAGGCGCTGCGCGCCGCGGGCGCCGGCCGCCCCGTCGAGGTCGTCGTCGAACTCGGCGTGCCCGGCGGGCGTTCCGGCGTCAGGGACCCGGCCGGGGCGGCGGCGGTCGCCGACGCCGTGGCCGGGGTGGACACGCTGCGGCTGGTGGGCGTCGCCGGGTACGAGGGGGAGGTCCCCGGTGCGGACGCCGCGTCGGTGCGGGCGTGGCTGGACGCGCTGTGCGCGCTCGCCGTCGAGTTCGACAAGGCGGGCCGGTTCACCGGCCCCGAGGACATCGTCGTCAGCGCGGGCGGCAGCGCCTGGTTCGACGTGGTCGCCGAGGCGTTCGGGCGGCTGCCCGAACTGTCCCGCCCGGCCAGCCGGATACTCCGCTCCGGCGCGTACGTCAGCCACGACGACGGCAGGTACCGCGAGGTCACGCCGTTCAACCGGGTGCCGCAGGAGGGCTCGCTGCTCCCGGCGTTCCGGCTGTGGGCCCAGGTGGTCTCACGGCCGGAGCCGGGGCTCGCGCTGATCAACGCGGGGAAGCGGGACATCGCCTACGACCTGGGGCTGCCCGAGGTGCAGGCGGTCCGCACCCGCGACGGACGCGTGCGTGGCGGCGGTGGCCTCGCGGTCGGCCGGCTCGCCGACCAGCACGCGTTCGTCACGGGTGCGGCCGCGGTGGTGCCAGGGGTGGGCGACTGGGTGGCCCTCGGCATGTCCCACCCCTGCACCATCTTCGAGAAGTGGCCGCTGATCCCGCTGGTCGCGGGGGACGGCACGGTCACGGACTACATCCGCACCTTCTTCTGAGGGGCTTCTGAGGGGAACGGCGTTCCCCTCCCGGTCACGGCAGTCCGTGGACGTGCGGGCCGACGGCCTGGGACCATGCGTTGCCGCTGTGCGCGTCCCAGTTGACGGACCACGTCATGGCGCCGCGGAGGTCGGGGTAGGTCTGGTCCGGCACGAAGCTGCCGCAACTGGTGCCGCGGGTCAGGCAGTCGAGCGCGGCGTTGACGACGTCGGGGGTGACGTAGCCGGAGCCGGCGGCGTTCGGTGAGGCGGGGACGCCGAGGCCGACCTGCGAGGGGGCGAGGCCGTTCTCCAACTGGATACAGGCCAGCGCGGTGAGGAAGTCGACGCTGCCCGAGGAGTAGACCTGTCCGTCGCAGCCCAGCATGGAACCGCTGTTGTAGTACTGCATGTTGACGACGGTGAGGAAGTCGCGCGTGTCGAGCGCGAGCTGGAAGTACTCGGTGCCGGTGCTCTGCATGTCCAGGGTCTGCGGCGCCATGGTGTAGACGAGGCCGTCGCCCGCGGCGGCGTGGATGGCGTGCATGGCCTCGCCCATGTACTGGGCGTTGATGCCGTGTTCGAGGTCGATGTCCACGCCGTCGAAGCCGTACTCGTCCATCAGGGCCAGGGTGCTGTCGGCGAAGGCCGACGCCGAAGCGGCGTCGGTCACCGCGACGTGCCCGTTCTGGCCGCCGACGGAGATGATCACCGACTTGCCCTCGGCCTGCTTGGCCGCGATGTCGTCCTTGAACTCCTGCTCGGAGCCGTAGCCGACGGCCGGGTCGAGGGTGAAGTCGATCTGGCCGGGCGTCGCGGTCGACTCGGCGAACGAGACCGCGATGATGTCGTACTCGTCGGACACCTCGCTCAACGGCTGGACGACGGACCCGTTGTCGAAGTTGTGCCAGTAGCCGGTCAGCGCGTGGCGCGGGACGGCGTTCGGCGCGATGTCGCCCGCTGTGTCGTCCGCGACGTCGTCCGCCGGGTCCGCGGCGCCGGCCATCATGGCGGGGCCCGCGAAGGCCACGGCGCCGGCCAGGGCCGTGGCGCCTAGCAGCTTGGTGATACGGGGAAGGATGCTGGTCACGCTCGCCTCCGTAGCGTCAGGGGTGGGGGTGCTGCGTGGAGGTACGGTGGCCACCGTTGAGGAGCCAGATTGGTCCAGACCAGCGGCGCTGTCAATGGCCTGGACCGAGCCCGTCCCCCGCGGTCCGAGCTGTTCCACCCCGAGGCGGAGTCGATAGGCTGCCCAACTGGCAGACTCACCTATAAACGAGACGGGTGTTCAGCCCGGGGGAGCGGCATGCCGATTGCCATTGCGGTCACCAGCGCGGACCTCGTCCTGCCCCCCACCGACCAGCACACCCCGGGCGCCCACGTGCTCAACGCGCCGGAGCGGCAGGACTTCACCGCCGCCCTCGCGGAGACCAGCGACCTCGTGGGCCGGCACGGGCACGTCATCGTGCTGTACCCGACCACCACGCCGCTGTCCTACGTCCAGCGCCTCCACGCCGTGCGGGCCATGCTGGAGTCCGACCGGATAGCCCTGCTGCCGAGCGCCCTGCCGCCGCTCGGCACCGCGGTGCTGGTACGCCAGCTCCGGCAGCTCTCCGCCTGCGACTTCAGCCCCGGCGTGCTCGGCGCCTCCGCGCGCCTCCTGGCGCACTACATCTACGCCGGCGCGCTGCTCGCCTCCGGCAGCCGGCTGCACCGCGTCCCCGTGACGCTGCCGACGCACAACGGCAGCGGCCGGCCCGGCGGCCAGTGCGCCGTGCTGGCAGGACCCACCCCGCAGCTCGTCAGGGCCGACGGCGACGTGACGCTCGCCGGACCTCAGTTCTCCACCACGCTCACGTACGCGCCCGGCACGCTGGGCAGCGAGTGGGTCACCGGCCGGCTGGCCGAGCAGTGGCAGGTACAGGGGCTGCATCCCGTCCCCATGCCCGCCGAGTCCGCCGCCTGGTGGGCCACCGGAAAGCTGGTGGAGTTCGCCGCGGCCATCCCCGATGTTTCCCTGCTCTACCAAATGGTGAGCCAGATGAGGCAGGAAGCCTGCCACTGGTGCGGCCTGACGCTCATCGGCGACCGCTGCGCCTTCTGTTCGGCGCCGGTGGCGCCGCCGGAGCGCGCGCCGCGGGCCATAGGGACACAACGGCGCAAGGCGCTCGCGCCCGGCGCGGGATGACCCGCACACACGACGGAGAGGGTGGACACGCTTCATGAACGCGCGCCAGCGACGCGGCATTCTGCTGCTGCTCGCCTCGGCCCTGCTCGCCCTCGCGGCGTTCGCCGGGGTACTCGCGGTGATCAACGACGTGGAGTCGAAGGTCGGCCCCGAGACCACCGCGTACGAGCTGAGCGAGGATGTCGAGCCGTACCAGGAGGTGACGGCCGAGCACGTGCGCGAGGTGAGCATCCCCGAGCGCTACGTCCCGGACTCCGCGGTCACCGACCTGGGCCAGATAGACGACCGCGTCGCCGTCGGCCCGCTCCGCGAGGGCTCCCTGCTCCAGACCGACATGCTGGCCGAACGACCCGAGCTCGACCCGGGCCAGCAGGAGATCGCGGTCATGATCGACGCCTCCACCGGTGTGGCCGGCAAGATCTATCCCGGCGCCGCCATCAACATGTACGCCGCGTTCCGCGTCGAGGAGGGCGGCGACTCCGAGCAGGAGACCGAGATCGTCCAGCTGATGGTCAACAACGCCGAGGTCATCGAGGTCGGCGACCTGACCGAGGTGGAGGACGAGGACAGCAACCGGATGGCAGCGGTGCCGATCACCTTCGCGCTCGACAACACCGACGCGCAGCGCGTGACGTTCGCCGAGGCGTTCGCCGAGCAGGTGCGGCTCGCCCTCGTGGCGCCGGGCGACGAGGAGGAGGTCCCGGTCGAGGAACGCTCCTACTCCATCATCGGCGACATCGTCGGCACCCCGCACGCCGGGCTCGACGGGCTCGTCCCGTAGGAAGCAGGGGACCCGATGACGACGCGCATTCTGCCCGCGGTGGGCGATCCCGACACCGCCCGCTCCCTGATCACCCTGCTCAGCCAGCTCCCGGACAGCGAGCCGCTGCGCTCCGTTCCCGACTCCACCGCGCTCCTCGACACGCTCGCGGCACTCACCCACCAGTCGGTCGCCGAACTCCCGGACGTCGTCGTCGTCCACGAACACATGGGGCCGCTGCCCGCCCTGGAGCTGATCCGCGAGGTCGCCCTCCGCTTCCCCGCCGTCGGCGTCGTCCTGGTCTCCGCCGACCCGACCGCCGGGCTGTACTCGGCGGCCATGGACGCCGGGGCGCGCGGCCTGGTCGGCATGCCCCTGTCCTACGACGAACTGGCCGCCCGCGTCTCCGCCGCCGCGCAGTGGGCCGCCGGGATGCGCCGTCACCTCGGCGCGGGCGAGGAGATCCCGGCCGGTCCCGGCGGTCGCATCATCACCGTGTCCGGCGCGAAGGGCGGCGTCGGCGCGACCCTGCTCGCGACCCAGCTGGCGCTGGCCGCCCAGACCGCCGGTCCGTTCGAACGCGGCGCGATCCTGATCGACCTCGACCTGGTGTGCGGCGACGTCGGATCGTATTTCGACGTGCAGTTCCGCCGTTCCGTCGCCGACCTCGCCGGTATCCAGGACATCTCCCCGCAGGTGCTCACCGAGGCCGTCTTCGTGCACGAGACCGGCCTGTCCATGCTGATCGCGCCGGCCGAGGGGGAACGCGGCGAGGATGTCAGCGAGGCCACCGCGCGGCAGTTGCTGACCGCCGTCAGGTCCCGTTACGACGTCGTCGTCGTGGACTGCGGCGCCCACATGAACAGCGCCAACGCGGCGGCCGTCGAAATGGCGGACGTCGCCGTCCTCGTCACCACCCCCGACGTCATCTCCGTCCGCGCCGTCAACCGCATGGTGCGCATGTGGGACCGGCTCCGCATCCGCAAGGCCGCCGACACCCTCACCGTCGTCAACCGCCACGGCCGTTCCAGCGCCATCCAGCCGCAGCTGATCGCCCGGATCACCGGCACCCACGTCGCGCGCGGCGTGATCCCGGCCGGTTTCCGCGAGTTGCAGGAGGCGCAGGACGCCGGCCGTATCCAGGACCTCGACGGGCGCAGTCAGGTGCGCCGCGCGATGTGGGCCGTCGCCGCGGAACTGAGCCTGACCGCCCCCGAGCCCGCCGCCTCGGGCGGCAGACGCCGCGGCAGGCGGTCATGAGGGCGCGGCTGACGGGCATGAGGGCGCGGCTGACCGGTTCCGACCGCGACCGGGGCGCGCTGTTCGTCGAGTTCGCCGGGCTGTTCCCGCTGATCCTGGTGATGGTGGCCGTGATCTGGCAGTGCATCCTCATCGGCTACACCTTCTCCCTCGCGGGTAACGCGGCCGACCAGGCCGCCCGCGCCGCCGCCGCGGCCGACGGCGACGCCGAGGGCGCCTGCGTGGCCGCGGCCACCGAGGGCCTGCCGGGCGCCTGGTCGGCCGACGTCTCCTGCCCGCTGGAGGGCAACGTCCGCGTCGCGCACGTCGACCTGCAAGTCCCCGTGCTCTTCCCCGGCGCGCTCAACCTCCCCATGACCATCTCCGGCAGCGCCGGCGCGGCGGAGGAGAACAGGGAACGATGAGGCGCGACGCGGAGGAGCGGACCGGGCGGGACGACGAGGAACTGCCGCGCGACGCGGGCGTGACCGCCGTCGAGTTCGCCGGCTGGCTGCCGCTGCTGGTCCTCGTCGCGCTCGCCGGGCTTCAGCTCGGCATCGCCGGGTATGCCGCCCAGCAGGCGGGCTCCGCGGCCCGCGCCGCCGCGCGGACCGCCGCCCAGGAGGAGATCGAGGACCAGTGGCGAGCCGCGGGCGAGGCCGCCGTCAGCGACTGGCTGACCGTCACGTTCGACCCCGTCGCGCTGTGCGGCGAGGAGGCCAGCGTCACGGCCAACGTGAACGTGCGCTCCGTGCTGCCGTTCATCGACGGGTTCGGCGAGGTCAGCAGGACCGTGACCATGCCGTGCGACTGAGACAACCGAGCTGAAGGAGCGAGCGATGGGCCTGAAGTCCCGCGTCAACGCCCCCGACCGGCCCGCCGCCGCGGGACCTGGCGACGGGCGGCTCGTCGCGACCTACCGCGCCAAGCTGCTGGAGGAGATCGACCTCGCCGAGATGTCCTCCCTGGACCTGAACGAGCGCCGCGACCGGCTCGAACGCGTCCTCGGTCATATCCTCAGCCGCGAGGGCCCGGTGCTCTCGACGCAGCAGCGCGCCCTCCTCATCCGCCGCGTCGTCGACGAGGCCCTGGGGCTCGGCATCCTCGAACCGCTGCTCGAAGACGCCTCCATCACCGAGATCATGGTCAACGGCCCCGACCAGATCTACGTCGAACGCGGCGGACGCGTCGAACGGCTGCCCCTGCGGTTCGCCTCCGAGGAACAGCTGATGCAGACGATCGAACGCATCGTCTCCACGGTCAACCGCCGCGTCGACGAGTCCAATCCGATGGTCGACGCGCGGCTGCCCACCGGCGAACGCGTCAACGTCATCATCCCGCCGCTCGCCCTCAGCGGCGCCACCCTCACCATCCGCCGCTTCCCCCGCGTCTACACGCTCCCCGAGCTGATCGGCTTCGGCACCCTCGACGAGCACCTGGTGATGCTGCTCTCCGGCCTGGTGCGCGCCAAGTTCAACATCATCGTCTCCGGCGGCACCGGCTCGGGAAAGACCACCTTGCTCAACGCCCTCAGCGGCCTGATCCCCGAGGGCGAACGCATCGTCACCGTCGAGGACGCCGCCGAACTCCAGCTCCAGCAGAGCCACGTCATCCGCCTCGAATCCCGGCCGCCCAACATCGAGGGCAAGGGCGAGGTCACCATTCGCGACCTCGTGCGCAACTCCCTGCGCATGCGCCCCGACCGCATCATCGTCGGCGAGGTCCGCGGCGGCGAAACCCTCGACATGCTCCAGGCCATGTCGACCGGCCACGACGGCTCGCTGGCCACCGTCCACGCCAACAGCGCCGAGGACGCGCTGCTGCGCCTCCAGACCCTGGCCTCGATGTCCGAACTCCAGGTCCCCTTCGAGGCGCTGCGCGACCAGATCAACAGCGCCGTCGACATCCTGGTCCAGCTCGTCCGCCACCCCGACGGCTCCCGCCGCCTCGCCGAGATCGCCGTACTGGCCTCGCACGGCCGTGAATCGTTCCGCATCGCCACCGTCGCCGAGTTCCGCGCCGAGCCGATGACCTCCGACGGCCGGGTGCACGGCCGCTTCCGCCACCACCCGATCCCGCGGGCCGTCGCCGACCGGCTCTACCTGGCGGGCGAGCAGATCCCGCAGGCATTCGGCGTTCACCTGGACGACTCCCACCTCACCACCCGCGAGGCGAGCTGACCATGGGCAACCTCTCCCTCCTGGCGACCGGCCTCGCCCTCCTCGCCCTCGTGTGCGCGGTCGCCGGTTTCCACGTGTACGCCGGCGGCCGGGCCCAGCGGCGGGCCCTCGTGCGGCGCCTCGCGGGCCCCGACACGGGGCCGGTCCAGGCCGCCGCCCTGCCGGGCCCGCCCGGCCGCAAACGCCGCTTCGACGCACTCGACCGCCGGCTGCGCGGCACCGAGCCGGGGCGCCGCCTGCGGCTGAAGCTCCAGTCCACGGGCCTGGACCTCACCGTCGGCGAGTACGCCGCCTACGCCCTCGCCTCCGTCGCCGCGCTCTGGCTGATCGGCTCCGCGGTGCTCGCGCCGTTCTTCGGCCCGGTCTTCGCCGCCGCGGGGCTGTGGGGCAGCAACGTCTTCCTCAACTGGCAGCGCGCCAGGCGCACCGAACGCTTCATCAGCCAACTGCCCGAGCTGGCCCGGCTGATCGCCAACGGCACCGCGGCGGGACTCGCCATGCGCACCGCGCTGTCCATGGCCGCCGAGGAGATGGACGACCCGGCCGGTGCCGAACTGAGCACCGTCGCCAACCAGCTGGCCGTGGGCCGTTCCCTGGAGGAGGCGCTGAACGAGCTGGGCGAGCGGCTGCCGTCCCGCGAGCTGAACGTGCTGGTCACCACCCTCATCCTGGCCAACAGGGCCGGCGGCACCATCGTCGCCTCGCTGCGCAACCTCACCTCGACCCTGGAGGAGCGCAAGGAGACCCGCCGCGAAGTGCGCACCATGCTCGCCGAGATCAACGCCACCGCCGTCACCGTCCCGCTGCTCGGCCTCGGCGCGCTGCTGATGATCAACGCCATGTCCCCCGGCGCCCTCGGCCGCGTCACCGGCAGCCCCGGCGGCCAGATCGCCATGCTCGTGGCCCTCGGCCTCTACATCGTCGGATTCGTCGTCGTGCGCCGCTTCGGCCGCATCGACGTCTAGCCCACCCAGGAGGCCACCGTGGGACTTCTGCTCGGACTCGCCATGGGCGCCGCCGTTTTCGGCATCCTCGCCGCCGTCCGCCTGCTGCGCTCCGGCACGCCGCTGCCCGCCGACCTCGCGCTCGCCCTGGAGGTCGGCTCGTCCCGCGTCTCGACGGCGGGCTCCGCCGTCGACCGGCTCGGTATGCGCTTCGCGCCGCTGGTGCTGCGCCTGATGGGCCGGCGGAACGTGAACCGCAAGCGGCGCAGGATCGACCAGGCGGGCAACCCGGACGGTCTGACGATCGACAGGTATGCCGCCCGGCGCGCGGTGTACGGCGCGTTCGGGCTGCTGACCGCCGTCGTCTTCTTCAGCGCGGGCTGGCCGTTCTTCTCGCTGTTCGGCCTGGCCTTCGGCGCGTTCGCCGCGGATGCCGCCATCTGGCAGGGCATCAGGTCGCGGCGCGACGTCATCGACCGCACCCTGCCCGACTTCCTCGACGTGCTGGCCGTCGTCGTCTCCGCCGGACTCGGCTTCCGCCAGGCCCTGGACCGGGTCTCGGCCCGCTACGAGGGTCCGTGGGCGGACGAGATCCGCATCGCCCTGCGGCAGATGGACATGGGCGTCTCGCGCCGCCAGGCGTTCGACGAGCTGCGCCGCCGTAACGACTCGGAGCCGGTCAACCAGTTCGTCACCGCGCTCCAGCAGGGCGAGGAGCTGGGCGCCCCGATCGCCGAGACGCTCATCCAGATCGCGCGCGACATGCGTCGCACCGACGCCCAGAACGCGCGCCGCCGCGCGGCCCGCGCCATACCCATGGCGACGCTGGCCACGCTGGTGTTCATGGTCCCGGCCACCATGATCATCATCGTCACCGGCATGATCCTCGGTTCGGGAACGGACTTCACCGGCATCCTCGACGGCGACTGACCGGCGCGGGGGCGGCGCTTGCCGCGCGCGGGGCCCGCGAGCGCGCGCCCCGCGCGCCCTTCGGGCACCGCCACCGCCCGCCGGGAACGCGTTCGATGCCGCGGCGGGCGGCCGGGCGGCGGCGCGTATAACGTTCCCGCCCCCGTGGTTTCGGTTCCCCGGCCGATGGGCACTGTGCCTCATGCGCGCGCACGGGAGGGGTGCGCCCAGCCGTCGACGGCAGCCCCGTGCCCCCGCCTTCCGCTGGACCTCTCTGCCCAAGCCGCGCACTCTGTGGCACAGTCAGTGCCGATAGGTGTACGCGTTGGCCCGCTGGGAGGGGGTCGGGCATGGTGCATCCCGCCTTCATACGGGCGCCGTTGCGGCACAGCTGCCGCCCGACACCCATATCGGGCCGGAACAAGGGCCAGGAGAGGCCGGCTGAACCGGCGTCAGCCGGAGGAGAGGGACGCCATGAGCAGGCTGCTGTCGACCTGGAGACACACCATCGGGGAACGGCTGCGCGGCCGTTACTCCGACCGCGGGGCCGGATTCGTGGAATACGCGGGACTGCTGCTGCTGATCGCGTCCATCGTGGGTCTCGTGGTGGGTCTCGGAATCGACAATCAGGTCGCCAACGCCGTGCAGAACGCGGTGAACGAGATTCTTTCCGGCTGACCCCCCGCGGCCCGCGCGGGGACGCCGGAGCCGTCTTCCCGCTGTACATATGGATGGTGACCGGCCTGCTGCTGGTCGCCTTCACCTTCTTCGTCTTCGCGCGGGCCGCCGTGCTGCGCGGCGGCGGGCAGTCGGCCGCGGACGCCGCGGCGCTGGCCGCGACCCAGGAGGCCAGGGACGACCTGTACGAAAGGTTCCTCGATGCGGTCGGGGAGGACGCCGACGAGGACGCCGACCTGGAGGACATCCTGGCCGGGGAGGATCTGCCCCCGGCCTGCGGCCCGTCGGCGTCCCGGCTGGCGGGCCGCAACGCCGCCGGGGTCGACGACTGCGGGCTCGCGCAGGGCGGCACCGGCTACACGGTGCGCGTGCGGACCACCGAGACGGTCGGGGACACGGTGATCCCCGGCACCGAGGCGCAGCACGGCTTCGCCGGGGCGACCGCCGTTCTCGAGGGCCTGTGCGAGGTGACGACCGAGGAGCCCGACCGCGTCGAGCTCGAATGCGAGGAGGAGGACTGGTCGTTCGACCCCGCCGACGAAGAAGACCTGCCCGAAGCTCGCGATCTTTTCCGGGTCTATCTAGAAGACTGACCACCGACATGCTGACGCACGAAGGACCGGCGCCCGATGGATCTCCGTGAGAACAAGTCCCGACTCATCCTGATCGTGGTGGCGCTCGGCGCCGCCCTGGTGATCGCCGTGGCCAGCTGCGGGGGCGGGGGTGGCGACGACGACGGTGATGCGCGGGAGAGCGAGGAGAGCGCGGACGCCACCCCGGACGACGGCGCGAACGCCGAGGGCGAGGAGGGCGGGGACGAGGAGACCCCGGACGGTGACGAGGAGGAGCCGGCCGAGCTGCTGGCCGAGGTGACCGGCGAGGAGAGCATCACGCTCGCCATCACCCGCGCCGAGCGTGAGGCCGGCGGTTTCCTGACCGTCGAGGGGACCGTCACCAACGGCGGCGGGGGCACCTGGTTCGACGTGGGCTGGGCGGGCCCGGAGCGGGAGCTGTCCGAGAACGGGTTCTCCATGGCGGGCGCCTCGGTCGTGGCCAACGAGGAGGGCAAGCGCTACCTGATCCTCCGCGACACCAGCGGGCGTTGCCTGTGCACGGGCTTCGGGACCGGCATCGAGGCGGGCGCGACCGTGCCGTGGTTCGCACAGTTCCCCGAGCCCGAGGAGGGGACCACCGAAGTCTCGTTCCAGGTGGGCAACATGCCCCCGGCCACCATCCAGATCCGCTGAGGGGAACGCAGAGATGACGTACGGACTGCACCGTTCCTGCCGGGTGGGTGCGATCGCGCTGTCCGGCGCGGCCGTCATCGCGCTCGGCACGCCCGCGATGGCCGAGGACGACCCCCCGCCGGGCTATGTGGAGCCCGTGCCGCCCGAGATCGATCCGGAGTCCGCCGGGCTGATGCTCGGCGACGGCGCGACGCTGGCCGACCCGCGGGTGCTCGACATCAAGTTCATCACCGAGGACCTGGCCTCCGGCGAGACCGGCGAGACCGGCGAGACCGGTGAGGAGGACCCCACCACCGGTGGCGGCACCGGTGGGGAAACCGGCGGCGCCGAGGACGGCCAGGCCCCCGCCGGCGGAGGCGAGCAGCGCGAGGAACGGACGGGCGGCACCCACAAGTTCACGCTCCAGACCGACGTGCTGTTCGCGGAGGGCAGCGCCGAGCTGGGCGACGAGGCGCAGACGGCGCTCCAGGACGTGGCCGCCGCGATCGACGCGTCCGGGCCCGCGGAGGTCAACATCTTCGGGTTCACCGACGACCAGGGCAGCTACGAGAGCGGCCGGGTGCTGTCCGACGAGCGCGCCTGGAACACGCAGGACGCGCTGCTCGACCTCATCGAGAATCCGACCGAGATCCAGTTCAACGTGCGCGGCTACAGCGAGGACTACCCGCTGTACGACAACACCACGGAGGAGGGCCGGCAGGGCAACCGCCGGGTGGAGATCTCCTGGCCGACCGAGGAGTGAGGGCCGTTACTCGTTGGGCTTCCACTGGGTCGCGGTCGTCACATACGTGGGCAGGTCGCGGTTGGTGGGGTTGACCTCCACCCGGTCGATCCACAGCAGTGTCAGCGTGCCCGTGGCCGTCTCCACGCAGATGCCCATGCCCTCCGTCAGGCTGCTGCCCCGCAGGATGTCGTCCGGCGGAACGGGATTGGCCAGCGGCGCGTCGTGCGCGGCGGCGTAGCACTGCTCCGCCGTGGGCTCCCGGATGTCGATCGTGCCGACGAACAGCTCGGGCGTGAACGAGATGCCGTCGTTCACCACCGAGTCGTCGTCGCAGAACATGTACCGGATGGCCGAGTCGAGGCCGCGGAACTCGAAGTCGCCGTAAGCGACGGCCTGGACGGTCAGCTCCTCGGGGTCGAACTGCGTGACGTTCGCCTCGTAGCACTCGCCGCCCACGACGTTGTGCTGTTCGTGGAAGATCGGCGCGCGCAGCGGCAGTGAGACGTCCTCCTTGGCCACGTAGTAAGGGGCGTCCGGATCGGTGTGCTGCGGCGGGCGGTCGCCGTCCGCCGGCTCGTCCGCTGGCTCCTCTCCTTCTCCCGCCGCGCCGCCCGCGGCATCGCCCTGGGGCGCTCCGCCTTCTTCGTCCCCGCCTGCGAGTTGCAGCGCCAGGACGCCGGCGGTGATCACCGCGAGCACCGCCACCACGGCCAGCGCGATCTGCCCGCGGGGCCTGGACCGGCCGGCCGGCTCCGGCGGCCGCGCGGGCATGGGCACCGGCACCGGCGTCGGTGGCCCGGCGGGCGGTGTCGGCGGCGTGGGTGCGGGCGTGGGCGCGGGTGCGGGCGGTGGGGCGTTCAGCCGCTGGGTGACCTCGTCCGCGACCGGCGCGGGCAGCCAGCTCTCCTGCCGGCGCAGCGTCCGGCCGGGGGCGAGCGCCCGGCACGCGTCGATGACCTGCGCGGGCGTCGGCCGGGCCGCGGCCTCCTTGGTCAGGCAGGCGGCGATCAGCCCGCGCAGCGCCTCCGGGGCCGTGGCGAGGTCGGGCTCCTCCTGAACGATGCGGTACATGACCGCGTGCGCCGCGCCCTCGCCGAACGGATGCGTGCCGCCTGCCGCGTAGTGCGCGACGAGGCCGAGCGCGAACACGTCCGTCGGCGGCCCCGCCGAGGCGCCGGTGATCTGCTCGGGTGCCATGTACGAGGGCGTGCCCACCCGCACGTCGGTCCCCGTCAGGGCGGTGACGTCGGCGGCCCGCGCGATGCCGAAGTCGATCACCTTGGGCCCGTCCGAGGCCAGCAGCACGTTGCCCGGCTTCAGGTCGCGGTGGATGATCCCGGCCGCGTGGATCGACTGGAGCGCCTCGGCCACGCCGCCCACCAGCAGCAGCACTGTTTCCGGCGGCAGCGGCCCGTAGGTGCGCACCGCGTCCGAGAGGGAGAGGCCGGGAACGTACGCCGTGGCCAGCCACGGCGCGGAGCCCTCGGTGTTGCTGTCGAGCACGGGCACGGTGTAGACGCCCTGCACGCGGCGCGCCGCGCGCACCTCGAACTCGAAGCGCCGCCGGAACTCCGGATCGTCGGCCAGCTCGCTGCGCACCACCTTCAGGGCGATCGGCTGGCCGCCGCGTGTATAGGAGAGGTACACGCTGCCCATGCCGCCGGAGCCGAGACGCGCCTGGAGCGCGTAGCCCGCGACCTCCCGCGGGTCGGCGGGGCCGAGCGGTTGCGAGTGCGACGGTGTGCGGTGTGCGGTCATGCGTCCTTCCCCCCGGATCGTGGACGGCGTGAGGTGCATCGTAGGGCGGCGGGGTCCGGCACGAGGAACAGGGGTTCACGGATGAGCACGGATGACTTCACCTACGGTCACGTGGGCTGGACCCGGTCGGCCGAGGGGCCGCCGCCGGACGGGTTCCACCTGCTGCGGGCGCGCACCCGCCTCGGGAACGGCCCCGCGGTGCGGGCCGCGGCGGCGTCCGCGGTGCTGGGCTGGCGCATGCACCGCGCCGCCGGACTGGCCGTCGCGGCCGAGGCCGCCGAGGCCGCCGAGGGGGTGCGGGTCGCCGTCGGCATCGGCGTGCGGCGGCTGCGGCTGTGGGCGCCGTGCCGCGTGGTGTGGACGGTGAACGAACCGGACCGCGCCGGGTTCGCCTACGGCACGCTGCCCGGCCACCCCGAACGGGGCGAGGAGGCGTTTCTCGTCGAACGGCTGCAAGACGACTCGGTATGGCTGACGGTCCTGGCGCTCAGCCGCGGCGCCGTCTGGTATACGCGGGCGGCCGGCCCGCTGGGCCGGGCGGTGCAGCGCGGGGCCGCCCGCGGGTACGGCCGCGCGCTGCGCCGCACCGTCCGCGGCGCGGGAAAAGCGCATGGTGAGCCCAGTTGAACAGCCGGTCGAACGGTGTACCGGCACCTCACCGGGCTGTGCGCGCGAGGGGGTAACGGGCTTCCAGACGGTGCGGTAGGGTTCCCCTCGTGTTGGCAGATGCTGACATCTTTGGCGCCAGCGTCGTCACTCCCACCCCGACGACGACTGGCGGGGCGGACCGTGAGCCACCCCCCCGCTCCGGTCCGGCCCCATTCCACGGGCCGGTCTGCCCTCCCCCCCCATTCGGGCAGGCCGGCCCGCCGCACGTCCGCATTACGCTCGGGCCGTGCACCCCCTTCTGATCACCGCCGCCGCAGGTTACGGCGCGCTGGCCGGGCTGCTCCTGGCGCGCCCCGCCTACCGCCTGTCCGTCGAACCGGGCAGGCCCTGGCGTTCGGCCTGCCCCGCCGGACACCCGCTGGCGGACGGGCGGCGCGGTCTGCTCGGCCGGTTCGGCTGGCTGGGCCCCGCCCGCTGCGCGGACTGCGGGGCGAGTGCCGAACGCTACGGGGCGCCGGCCGTGCGGCCCGCCGCGGTGAGCGCCGTCTGCTGCGCCGCACTGGCCGCCGCGGTGGGGGCGCGGCCCGAACTGGTGGTGTGGCTGCTCGCGGTGCCGGTCGTGGTGCTGCTGGCGGTCGTCGACTTCGCGGTGCAGCGGCTGCCGGACGTGCTGACCCTGCCGCTGGCCGCCGCGGTGGCCGCGGGGCTCGGGCTCGCCGCCCTGTCGGACGCGGCCGGCGGCAGCTGGGGCCGGGCGCTGCTGGCCGGGGCGGTGCTGAGCGGCGTTTATTTCGTCCTGTTCCTGATCAACCCGCGCGGCATGGGCTTCGGGGACGTCAAGCTCGCGATGCCGGTGGGGATCGCTCTTGGGTGGTACGGCTGGGCGGTTGTGTTCCTGGGCACGTTCGTGGGCTTCCTGCTGGTCGCCGGGTACGGGTTGTCGCTGGTGATCGCCCGGCGGGCGGGGCGTGCGTCAACGGTGCCGTTCGGGCCCTTCATGGCGCTCGGCGCCCTGGTCGCGCTCCTGCTCGGCGGACTCGCGACCTGAATCTTGACGGAAGGTGCCCCCGGCAAGGGCATTCATGCGTTACCGTGGAATCCCCCCCTCGGGCCGGTCCGTATCCCCCCCCCCCACGGACCGGCCCGCTTTCATTCCCGCTTTCCCCGCCCCGCCTGCGCCGCGCCGCGCCGTGCCACCGCTGGCCGGAATCCTCCGTTCCGGCGTGCGGCCCGGTGGAGCGGCAGTAGAGTTCCGGACACCCAGGGGAGTCAGGGCCATGGAGGGGCTGACACACACGATGAGGAACAAGCTGCGCAGGCTGGCCGTCAGGCTGTACGCACGGCGGGTGGAGGGCCGGCTCGACACCGACAGGAGCGCCAAGCACATCGGCGTGATCCTCGACGGGAACCGGCGCTGGGCCAAGGCCGCGGGCAGCACGACCAAGCAGGGGCACGAGGCGGGCGCGGCCAAGATCCGCGAGCTGCTCGGCTGGTGCGCCGAGACGGACGTCGAGGTCGTCACGCTGTGGCTGCTCTCCACGGACAATCTCAACCGCGAGGCGAACGAGCTGGCCACGCTGCTGTCGATCGTCGAGGGCGCGGTGCGGGACCTCGCCGAGGACGGCCGCTGGCGCGTGAACCACGTGGGGGCGCTCGACGTGCTTCCCGAGCGCACGCGTGAGGTGCTGCGCCGGGCGGAGGAGCTGACCAAGGACCGCAGCGGGATACTCGTCAACGTTGCCGTGGGCTACGGGGGCCGCCAGGAGATCACCGACGCCGTCCGTTCTCTGCTGGCCAAGCGCGCCGCGGAAGGTCAGACGCTGGACCAGGTCGCCGAGGGCCTGGGCGTGGAGGACATCTCCGAGCACCTCTATACCCGTGGGCAGCCCGACCCGGACCTGGTGATCCGCACCAGCGGGGAGCAGCGGCTGTCCGGATTCATGCTCTGGCAGAGCGCCCACTCCGAGTACTACTTCTGCGAGGCGTACTGGCCGGCGTTCCGCAAGGTGGACTTTCTCCGCGCCCTGCGCGATTACGCCGCGCGTCATCGCCGTTACGGAGTCTGACCGGTTCTGGCCGGTTTCAGGTGGTGATGCGGGGGGACCGGGCGGGGCATTCTTCGCATGAGATGCGCAGGGAGCGGGCATATTCTTCCCGGACCGCGCATCCGTGTGGTCCGCCGGGAGGCCCTTTGCGCACCACAACACCCCCTTTTCAGGCGGGGACAAGGGCCGGTACCGGTCCCGTGCGCCACGGGCCGGGGCCGGCCGTCTTGATCCCAGGCGCCCTGGGCGCCTTGTTCCCGCACCTCATTCGAGGGGGTTCGTCCACTCGTGGCCACCAGCAAGAAGCGCTCGCACGACCGGCGCATGTACGTCCTGGACACCAGCGTTCTCCTCGCCGACCCGGCGGCCATCACCCGCTTCGACGAGCATGAGGTCGTCCTTCCGGTCGTTGTCATCTCCGAGCTAGAGGCGAAGCGTCACCACCCGGAGCTGGGCTACTTCGCCCGGCAGGTCCTGCGCCGGCTCGACGGGTACCGCGTACGGTTCGGGCGGCTGGACACGCCGCTGCCCATCGGCGATCTCGGCGGCACGCTGCGGGTCGAGCTGAACCACTCGGACCCGACCGTGCTCCCGCCGGCGATGCTCAACGAGCGGGGCCGGCTCGCGGACAACGACTCGCGCATCCTGGCCGTGGCGCGCAACCTCCAGGCGGAGGGCCACGACGTCACCGTCGTGTCGAAGGACCTGCCGCTGCGCATCAAGGCGTCCTCGGTGGGCCTGGCCGCGGAGGAGTACCGCGCGGAACTGGCCATCACCGACTCGGACGGCTGGACCGGCCTGGTGGAGATGCCGATGAGCGCCGAGGCCGTGGACGAGCTGTTCGCGACGGAGAGCCTGCACGACGAGACGGCCGCGACGCTGCCGGTGCACACCGGCCTGGTGATCTCCTCCGAGCGCGGGCGCGCGCTCGGGCGCGTGGCGCCGGACGGGCGCGTGCGTCTGGTGCGCGGGGACCGGGAGGCGTTCGGGATTCACGGGCGGAGCGCCGAGCAGCGGATCGCGCTCGACCTGCTGCTGGACCCGGAGGTGGGCATCGTGTCGATGGGAGGCAGGGCCGGCACCGGCAAGTCGGCGCTGGCGCTGTGCGCGGGGCTCGAAGCGGTGCTCGAACGGCGCCAGCACAGCCGGGTGGTCGTCTTCCGGCCGCTGTACGCCGTCGGCGGCCAGGACCTCGGCTACCTGCCGGGCACCGAGGCCGAGAAGATGAACCCGTGGGCGCAGGCCGTCTTCGACACGCTGTCGGCCGTGACGACGCGCGAGGTCATCGAGGAGGTGGTGGCCCGCGGCATGCTGGAGGTGCTGCCGCTGACCCACATCCGCGGCCGGTCGCTGCACGACGCGTTCGTCATCGTCGACGAGGCCCAGTCACTCGAACGGAACGTGCTGCTGACGGTGCTGTCCCGGATCGGGCAGGACTCGCGGGTGGTGCTGACGCACGACGTGGCACAGCGGGACAACTTGCGCGTGGGGCGCTACGACGGCGTGGTGGCGGTGGTGGAGAAGCTGAAGGGCCACCCGCTCTTCGCGCACGTGACCCTGACCCGTTCGGAACGGTCGCCGATCGCCGCGCTCGTGACGGAAATGCTCGAAGACGACCGTATTTAACGGCTTTTCGGCCCGCCCGCACCCGAAAGGCGCGGGCGGGTCGAAGTCTGCGCACGACGGACCAATTCCGTGAATCGGGTGACCGGCCCCAAAGCGCCCGGCGCGCCGGGTGTTCGCGCCGGATAAGCGCAGGCGGGCGGGTCACGGAACGGTATCGGCGGTTTGGCAAGCCCTATCGGCCTGTGAGCTTTCCCACAGAGGGCTGAATTGCTTCCGGGTGTGCGGGTCCGGCAGTGTGTGCGTCTGTCAGGCCCCGCATACGGCACCGAGTGTCTCCCAAGGACACCGCAAGGACTGCGTTTTACAACTGAACAGCCGCTCGCCGTATGCCGCCCGAAGAACACGTGGACCCCGCGCCTCACCGCGCGCGGCCCCGACCGGGCCAGCGCCTCCTGCGTCAATACCTGAGGAGGCCCGAGTCAGGGGCACGATTGCGCCCGGCGGGACATCCGGCGGGCGATGTCGGAAGGAAACCGTGTGACCGGGATTTCGGTCCGGGGATTCGCAGTGGCGTCCGCCACCGCGGTGACCAGCGTCGGCGCTGCCGTCGGTGTCGCCTCGGGAGACGATCAGGGCCGCCCTGCGGAGAACATCGAGGCCGTCGCGGCCGACGCGACGCTGCTCGCTGAGATACCCGCCGGCACGAATGCCGATCTGCACACCGCCTCGCTGACGCAGCAGGTCGAGTCGCAGAGCAATGCCGCCGACGCCGACGCGCGGCGTGCCGCGCAGGAGGCCGCGCGCATCCAGGCCGCCGAAAGCGCGGCGGAGCGCCGGGCGGAGGCCGAGCGAGAGGCGCAGGAGCAGGCCGAGCGCGAGGAGGCGGAGCGCGCCGCGGAAGAGGCACGGTCCGCCGCCGCCGCGAGCGAGTCCGCCACGTTCCCGGTGCAGTCCTCGTACACGAAGTCGGAAGTGCAGGCCATGGCCCGCCAGATCGTGGCGGCCGACCAGTTCCAGTGCTTCTCCAACATCGTGGACCACGAGAGCGGCTGGGACCACACGGCGACCAACCCGTCCTCGGGCGCCTACGGCCTGATGCAGGCGCTGCCCGGTTCGAAGATGTCGTCCCAGGGCTCCGACTGGCAGACGAACCCGGCGACCCAGATCCGCTGGGGTGTGAACTACATGGAGGACCGCTACGGAAGCCCGTGCGGTGCCTGGGAGTTCTGGCAGGCCAACAACTGGTACTGACTGGTACTGGCTGGTATTGAGAGGTGCCGGTACGGCACGCCGTGCGAAGTCCCCGTTCCGTTGCGGAACGGGGACTTCGTCGTTGTCCGGTGCGGTCCCCGGCGTGGCGCGGTGCACGGTAACGTCGTGCCGCGCACCGCGTGAGGAAACTGGGGGCGGAGGGAAATGGGATGTCAGCACTGGGCCGGGTAAGGGCCGGTTTGTCGCGTGCGGGGAGACGGGTATCCGGCTTCCGGGCGGCCGCCGAACGCGAGCAGGAGCGCCGTGAGCACGAGGCCGGCCAGCAGGGGGAGGCCGAAGCCGAGGCGGCGGGCGTCGTCGAGGACACCGGCACGGGCCCCGTGCCCAGGGAGCGGCTCCAGGCCAGGGCGCGGCGCGTGGTGAGCGGTGAGGAGCCCGCCGCGGCGGAGCCGCCCGGCCTCGCGGGCCCCGCCGGCCCGGGCGGCGAGCCGCCGGCCGTGCCGCCGAGCGGTCCGCCGCCCGGGCCGCGGCCCAAGCCCGCTGAGGCGATTCCGTGGGGTGTGCGGGTGGCCGCCGAGGCCGGGTGGCGGGCGCTGGTGCTCGCCGCCGTGGTGTGGATGCTCATGCAGGTGGTCAGCTCGGTCAGCCTGCTGGTCATCTCCTTCGCCGCCGGCCTGCTGATCACCGCGCTGCTCCAGCCGTTCGTCGGCTGGCTGAAGCGGATGGGCTTCAGCCGCGGGGCGGCCACGGCGGTGACGGCGTTCGGCGGTTTCGCCGTCATGGGCCTGATGGGCTGGTTCGTGGTCTGGCAGGTGATAGACAACTCCGAGGATCTGACCGGCCGGGTCCAGGAGGGCATCGAGGAGCTGCGGGACTGGGTCCTTGAGCTGCCGTTCGACATCACCGAGGAGAATCTCGACGGCTGGGTCGACGACATCAACGAATGGATCAGCGACAACAGCGACACGCTGACCTCGGCCGGGCTCGAAGGCGTCAACTACGTGGTCGAGTTCTTCACCGGTGCCGGTATCACGCTGTTCGTCGTCCTGTTCCTCCTCTACGACGGCCGCGCAGTGTGGCACTGGTTCCTGCGTCTTGTGCCGCGGGCGGCCCGCGAGGGCGTCGCCGGCGCCGGGCCGCGCGCCTGGATCACGCTGACGGGCTACGTGCGCGGCACGGTGATAGTGGCGCTGATCGACGCGGTCGGCATCGGGCTCGGCCTGTTCTTCATCGATGTGCCGATGGCCGTACCGCTGGCCGTGATCGTCTTCGTCTCCGCGTTCGTGCCGCTGGTCGGCGCCATCGCGTCGGGCGCGCTCGCCGTGCTGGTGGCGCTGGTGACCAACGGCGCGGTGGACGCGCTGATGGTGCTGGGCGTGGTGCTGCTGGTCCAGCAGATCGAGGGCAACGTCCTCCAGCCGTTCATCCTCGGCCGGATGGTGCGCGTGCACCCGCTCGCCGTCGTGCTCGGCGTCGCGGCCGGGTCGATGCTGGCCGGGATTCCGGGCGCGATCGTGGCGGTGCCGCTGATCGCGGTGACCAGCACGGTGGTCGGCTACCTGCGGGCGTACCAGGAGGAGGCGGACCGGCGCGCGAACCAGGAGAGCAGCGGCGCCACCATCGCCGAACTCGCCCCCACCACCGCCCCCCCACCCGGCGACCCCGCGTCACCCCCGCCCACGGGCCCGCAGACACCGGGCCCGCAGACACCGGGCCCGCAGACACCGGACGACCGGGGGCCGGGCGGGCAGGGGCCGGAGGTCTAGCCGGCCCAGCCGTGCTTCGGGGGGTGGCGGACTTCGAGGAGCCAGCTCAGCCGGTCGGTGTCCGTGGCGGTCCAGCCCTCGGGCGGCGCGATGGCCGCCCAGGCGTCGACCGGGTTGGAGCCGTAGCGGTGCCCGTGGGGGGCGGGCGCCCCGTAGGAGACCGCCATGTCCACGGTGGTCTGCCAGAACGTGACGAACGGGAACCAGTCGATCGACGAGGTGACGTCGGGCCCCAGCGGCTCGTTCAGCCATTCGGGCCGCTTGAACAGCAGGTCGGGCGACCACCACACGACGGGGTCGGACGCGTTCTGGAGGTAGACGATCCGCGGCTCCTCCCAGACCTGGCCCTCCGGCAGGAGCAGGTCCGAGTCGGGGAACTGGGCGAAGCGCACGTTCCGTCCCGCGTCGTAGACCGGGCGCCACACCGGGCTGCCCGGCTCGCGGTTCTCGGTCAGCTCGCTGTGGATCGGGCTGAAGTCGGGCGGGCCGATCATCAGCGCGCCGTCCGTCCTGGCGATCATGTCGTCCAGGCCGTCGAACGCCGACTCGACCGCGGAGACGGCCAGGCTCTCGCCGAACACCAGCAGGGTGGGCCGTTCGTCCGCCGGCTCCTGCTCCCACCGCGCGTGCACCGCGTCGAACAGCGCCTCGGTCGCGAGGCCCGCCTCGTTCCTGTCCACCATGAACGAGGCCCAGCTCGGCAGGTACGAGTACTGCATGGTGACGACGGCCGTGTCGCCGCCGTGCATGTACTCCAGCGCCTCCACCGTCGTCGGGTTGACCCAGCCGGTGCCGGTGGTGCCGGTGACGGCCAGCACCGCGCGGTCGAAGGCGCCGGTGCGCTCCAGTTCGCGCACGGCCAGTTCCGCGCCGTCCGCGTAGTCGTCGTAGGCGGCGCGCCCGACGTAGGCGCGGATGGGATTCTCGGCCTCCTCGCCGGTGAAGCCGGCGATCTCCTGGCCCGAGATGGCGCTGCCGGTGAACGTTCTGCCCTTGTTGCCCAGATCGTCCCAGTCGATGAGGGAGTCGGGGCTGCCGGACAGCATCGGTGAGTAGGGCCGCATGACGCCCGGGTCGGTGCTGCGGTCCTTCGCGGCGGCCAGCCGGTCGGCGACGCCGAGGATGCCGCGGTCCCAGACGACGTCCCTGGTGCCGATGACGACGATCGTGGTGGACATCGCCAGGCCGAGCGCGACCGCGACGGGCCACGGCACGAACCGGTTGAGCAGCCGGGTCAGCAGCCGCGTGCCGAGGCGGATGCCGCGGGCGGCCAGCAGCAGGAGGGCGAGCACCGCGAGGGAGATCAGGGCGATCATCAGCGAGTGCCAGGTGAGCGTGGGCGGCAGCCCCTGGAGCCGCCGCAGCTCGCGCTGCATGTCGGCGCTGCTGCCCAGCAGGTAGGCGACCACGCACGGCAGGAGCAGCAGGTACGCCAGCCAGCAGCGCGCCCGCACCCGTCGGCTCGGCTGCCAGGGCGAGAGCAGCCGGAACAGCCAGGAGGCCAGCGCCCCGAGGCCGTAGCCGATGGCGGCGGTGATGCCGCCGATCGCGCCCTGGTAGTACCAGGGGCGGGGGACCAGCGAGGGCGTCAGCGACAGCCAGAAGAAGAACGTGGCCGCCAGGCAGGCGGTCAGGTCGGGCCAGCGCCTGACGATCCAGGTGGAGCCGGGGCGTTCCCAGTAGGGCTGCCGGACGAACGCGACCGCGAGCCGGCGGGCCGTGAGGACGGCCCCGCGGGCCTCCTCGGCGCGTCTGCCGGCCGCGGTGGCGGGCCGTTCGTCCGCGGTGGCGGGGCGTTCGTCCGGGGTGGCGGGCCGTTCGTCCGGGGTGGCGGGCCGTTCGTCCGGGGTGGCGCCGGGGTCGGCGACATCCGGCTCCGCGGCGTCGGCCCGGATGGCGCCGGCCCTGTCGGCGGCGCCGGAGCCGGACCTGTGCTCCGGATCGGCGTCCGGCGCCGTCTGTTCAGTCACTTCGTCTCCGCCTCGTCCGCCCCGGCGTCCTGCCTCTTCACGCTAGGGGATCAGACGCGGCGGCGGCAGGCGACGTTGCGTGCTTGGGTCCTTTCCGTGCTGCGCGGGTGACGACACCGTCGGGTACGGTGCTATGCCCACGTCTATACACCGCATGTATACCTGGTGTGTATAGTGCGGGGCATGTCCATCAGCCACACGCTCCTCGGCCTCCTCGAAGCCGGACCGCGCCACGGGTACGACCTGAAACGCGCCTTCGACGCCCGCTTCGGGCAGGACCGGCCACTGCACTACGGGCAGGTCTACTCGACGATGTCCCGGCTCCTGAAGAACGGCCTCGTCGAGGTCGACGGCATAGAGGCGGGCGGGGGACCCGAGCGCAAGCGGTACGCCATCACCGACGCCGGGGTCACCGATGTCGAGGGCTGGCTTGCCACCCCGGAGAAGCCCGAGCCCTACCTCCAGAGCGTGCTGTACACCAAGGTCGTCCTCGCGCTGCTGACCGGACGCAACGCCGACGCGCTGCTCGACACGCAGCGTGCGGAACACCTGCGCCTGATGCGCGGGCTGACCCGGCGCAAGGCCACCGGCGACCTCGCCGACCAGCTCATCTGCGACCACGCCCTGTTCCACCTCGAAGCCGACCTGCGCTGGCTCGACCTCACCGCGGCCCGCCTCGACCGGCTCGCATCGGAGATCCACACATGAGCAGTACCGCATACGACCCCGCACCGCCGGCCGCGACCGCGGAGACCCCCCTGCTCGCCGCGACGGGCCTGCACAAGACGTACGGCAGCACGCCCGCCCTGGCGGGCGCCGACTTCTCCATCCGCGCCGGCGAGACCGTCGCCGTGATGGGGCCCTCGGGTTCGGGCAAGTCCACACTGCTGCACTGCCTGGCGGGCATCGTCCCGCCGGATCAGGGCACCGTGCGCTACAACGGCCGCGACCTGGGCAGCCTGTCCGACGGCGAACGCAGCGCGCTGCGCCGCGCCGACTTCGGTTTCGTGTTCCAGTTCGGCCAGCTGGTACCCGAGTTGACCTGCGAGGAGAACGTCGCGCTGCCGCTGCGGCTGACCGGCACCGGGCGCAAGGCCGCCGCGGCCCGCGCCACCGAGTGGCTGGCCCGGCTGGAGGTCGACGACGTCCGGCACCACCGGCCGGGACAGATCTCCGGCGGTCAGGGCCAGCGCGTGGCCGTGGCCCGCGCGCTGGTCAACACGCCGCGCGTGCTGTTCGCCGACGAACCGACCGGCGCACTCGACTCCCTCAACGGCGAACGCGTCATGCAACTCCTCGTCGCCGCCGCGCAGGACACGAAGGCCGCGGTGGTGCTGGTCACCCACGAGTCCCGGGTGGCCGCCTATTCCGACCGCGAGGTCGTGGTCCGCGACGGCCGGGCCCGCGATATGGCGGGGGCACTGTGAGCGGCGGGCGTGTGGCCTGGCGGCCGCGGTCGGGGTGGGCGCGTGGGTGTTGCCGCGCGGCCGGAGAAGCGAACGGGGTGGTGCTGTGAGCGGCGGGCGTGTGGCCTGGCGGCCGCGGTCGGGGTGGGCGCGTGGGTGTTGCCGCGCGGTCGGAGAAGCGAACGGGGTGGTGCTGTGAGCGGCGGTGGGCGAGTGTCCTCGTGGGCGCGGGAGCTGGCGGTCGGCGCGCGGTTCGCCCTGTCCGGCGGGCCGGGCTGGACGCGCACGCTGCTGACCGCGGCGGGGGTCGGGCTCGGCGTCGTCGTGCTGCTGCTGGCCGCGTCCGTGCCGCACGCGGTGGCTGAGCGGAACGCGCGCGACGACGCCCGCTCTCCCGTTTCCCTGGGAGAGGAGGTGCCGCCCGGGCCGGACACGGTGCAGTACATCTTCGCCGGCACCGAATACCGGGGCGACTCCGTCGGCGGCATGCTGCTGCGGCCCGACGCGGGTGCGGACACGACGGCGGAACCGCCGCCCGGCCTCGACGCGTTCCCCGCCCCGGGCGAGATGGCCGTCTCCCCGGCGCTGGGCGAGCTGCTGGATTCGCCGGAGGGCGAGCTGCTCGCCGAGCGCTTCGACCACCGGCGGGCCGGCACCATCGGAGCCGAGGGGCTGAAGGGCCCGAACGAGCTGCTGTACTACGCGGGCACCGAGGCGCTCCCCGAGGAGCGCGCGTTGCGCACCGACACCTTCGGCGTCGACGCCGCGGGCACCGAACTGCCTGCCGTGCTGGTGCTGCTCATCGTCGTCATCTGCGTGGTCCTGCTGATGCCGGTGGCCGTGTTCATGGCCACCGCGGTCCGGTTCGGCGGCGAACGCCGCGACCAGCGGCTCGCGGCGCTGCGCCTGCTGGGCGCGGACACCGACATGACGCGGCGGATCGCGGCGGGCGAGGCCCTGGTGGGCGCGCTGTTCGGGCTGGTGGCCGGCGTGGGGGCGTTCCTCGCGCTGCGGCAGTTTCTCGGCTCCATCACGGTCTGGGAGTTCAGCACCTATCCGGGCGACATCGTTCCGTCCCCGCTGCTGCTCGCGCTGATCCTGGTGGCGGTGCCGGTCTCGGCGGTGGCCGCGTCGCTCTTCGCGCTGCGGGGGATAGCCATCGAGCCGCTGGGCGTGGTCCGGGAGAGCTCCGTGCCGCGCCGCCGTCTGATGTGGCGGCTGGCCCCGGGGGTGCTGGGGCTGCTGCTGCTCCTGCCGTTCGTGGGCTCGTTCGACAGCGGCAGTTCCGCGGAACAGGGGCGGGTCGCCACGGGTATCGTGCTGCTGCTCGCGGGCACCACGGTCCTGCTGCCGTGGCTGGTCGAACGGATCGTCGGGCGGCTGCGCGGCGGTCCCGTCTCCTGGCAGCTCGCCACGCGGCGGCTCCAGCTCAGCAGCGGTACAGCGGCGCGTACGGTGAGCGGCATCACGGTGGCGGTCGCCGGTGCGATCGCGCTGCACATGCTGTTCTTCGGCGCGCGGGCCGATCAGACGGTGGTCACCGGCGACGACCCGGACCGCGCACAGATCGAGGTCAGCCGAACGTCCGCGGACGGCGGCGACATGAGCGCACTGGTCGGCCGTCTTGAGTCGGCGCCCGGGGTCACGGACAGCTTCGGCAGCGTGGCGGGGGATGCGATCACGGAGGCGGGTGACTTCACTCCCGTGCTGGTGGCCGACTGCGGAACGCTGCGGGAGTCGGCCGTCCTTCCCTCGTGCGCGAACGGTGACGTCTTCCTCGCGAACGGCAGCGACGTGCCGGAGTCCAGCCTGCCCGCGCCCGGGGAGCGGCTCAACCTCGCCGTCAGCTGGGAGACCGGCGAGGTGGCCGGCGAGCCCCGGTGGTGGACGGTTCCCGAGACGGTGCCCGTGGTGGAGTCGAGGCCGGATGCGAGCGGGCAGGAGCACGTCGGCATCCTGGCCACGCCGGCCGCCATCGACCCCGGACTGCTGGCGGACCCATGGACCGAGGTGCTGCTGCGGGTCGATCCGCACGAGGCCGACGTCATCGAGCACGTCCGGAATGTGGCCTGGGAGATGAGCCCGCCCGCGCAGGTGTGGGAGCTGGAGTCGGAGCGGGTTTCGGACGAGCTGCTCGACGTCCAGCAGGCCCTGCTCGTCGGCGCGACCGGGATCATGCTGCTCATCGGCGCCAGCATGATCGTCTCGATGTTCGAGCAACTGCGGGAACGCAGAAGGCTGCTGTCCGCGCTGGTCGCCTTCGGTACCCGGCGCGGCACGCTGGCCGCGTCGGTGCTGTGGCAGACGGCCGTGCCGGTGGTCCTCGGCCTGGCGGTGGCCGCGGCCGTCGGAACGGGGCTCGGCGCGCTGCTGATGAGCATGGCCGATCTCCGGCTGGGCGGCTGGCTCGCGTTCCTGCCGATGGCCGGGGCGGGGGCCGCCACGATCGCGCTGGTGACCCTCGTCAGCCTCCCGCTGCTGTGGCGGCTGATGCGCCCCGATGGGCTGCGCACCGAGTGACACCCGGGCCCGGCCGCCCCACGCGGTTTTCCGCGGGGCGGCCGGGCCGCGGGCCGCGCCCGCGGTCTCAGCGGCTCACGGGGCGTGGCAGCCGGTCGAGGCCGCGGCGGACGCGCGTGAGGTCCTGGCGGAGGCGGACGACGTCCTGGCGCGACGTGACGTTCGCGTGGGCGTCGAGCAGGCGCTCGTACTCGCCGCGCAGCCGCTTCAGCGCCCGCAGATCGCCCGGGGACGCGGGCGGCGGAACGTCCGCCAGGTCGTCGCCGAGCCGTATGAGGTCCGCGGCGGCCGCCCGCGCGGCCAGCTCCGCGGTGGCCAACTCGCTGCGGACGCGGGCCGGCGGCATGGCCGCCAGCCGCCTGCGGCGGGCGGCGGCGGCCCTGGCCCGGCGCTGGCGCCGGGTGAGCCGCCTGCCGAGCACGCGCGCCAGCAGGGCCGCGACCGACAGGAGAAGCAGCAGCTCGAAGGGCCCGAGGGCCACTCCTGCGAGGGCGCCGAGTGAGGGGCCGAAGCCGTCCGCCGACTCGATGCGTCCCAGCAGGTCGGTCAGCGTCTCCCCGATGAACGCGTCGCTGCCGTGCGCCCACCCGGCGGCCTCGACGAACGACGCCTCCCCGGTCGCGGAGGTCGTGCTCATGTGGCCGCCGTGGTAGGGGGCGACGGTGAACACCGCCACATTCTGCCCGTCGGCGGCGACCAGCTCGGCGAGCGCGCTCTCGGGCCCCGGCAGCGGATCGCCGAAGCGGAGGTCGAGCACGGGCTCCGGAAGGAACGCCACCCTGGCCGACGGGTCGGCCGCCGTCAACTCCTCGGCGTGCTCCGCCACCTCCTCCGGCGTCGTCCGCCAGTCGGATATCCCGGGGTGCACATAGACGGCGGTGTCCGCGAGCGCCGCCCGAGCGGTCTCCGCGGGGTCCACGGGCGAGAGCAGCGCCGCCAGCAGGGCCAGCCGCTGTGGCACTTGGTCCACCGGCACTTCGGTGATGGCCGAGGCGCCGATGACGGTCTCAAGATCGTATATCTCGTACGGCACGTCGGGACCGGCGCCGAAGACGGCGGAGAAGGCGCCGTCGTCCTCCCACTGGATGAGCACCGCGACGCCGTCGTCGGGCAGGTCGGTCAGCATCGACGCCTGTGCCGCCTCCAGGTCGCCGCCGACGCCGGAGACCAGCGCGGCCCGTATCCGCGGCACCTCAGCGAAGGAGTCGCGCAGCAACTGCACGTCCAGCGCGGGGAACGCCGCGGTGACGGCGGGGTCGACGAAGAACGGGTCGTCGTCCGAGACGGCGGCGACCGAGGGCCGCAGGTCGTCGTCGAGGGCGTCGGGCAGCGACAACAGGAAGTTGCCCGAGGGGATGCCGATGCGGTGCGCGTCCTCGGCCTCAAGGTCCTCGCGGGTCACCGGCACGCCCGTCACGGCCCAGGCCCTCGCGGTCACCGGGCTGTCGCTGACAGGTGAGGACACCTCGTTGTACACGAGGTAGACGCCCCGCTCACCGACGCTCGCGGCCAGCTCCTCGGCCGCCGCGTCGCCCTCGCCCATCTCCTCGGTGAGCATCGCGACCCGGATCGGCGTCTCGGCGGCGGCGTACCGGGCGCGCATCAGCTCGACGGTCCGCTCGTCGATGCCCTCGTAGTCCTCGGCGACCCACACGCCGGGGCCGTCGGCCAGGGCCTCCGCCGCGGCATCCAGCTGCCCGGCGGCGTGCGCCGGGGGCGCGATGAGCAGGCCGAAGAGCAGAACGGACCCGACCAGTCCCGCCAGTGCCGCCACGGCGCCGCGCATGCCCCACCCCCTGCCCCGCCGACCCGGTCCCGGGCCATGCTGTGAAATCCTAAGCCGTCCTACTGACAATCGGTCAGACACGGCGCATGGGGGACGGATGGCGGTGGGGGACGTCGTCGAGGGCCGGTACCGGCTGCTCAGCAAGCTCGGCGAGGGCGGCATGGGCCAGGTCTGGCGGGCGAAGGACGAACGGCTCGGCCGCGATGTGGCGATCAAGACCGCGACGGACGGCGCGGACAGCGAGCTGGTGCGGCGTCTGGAACGGGAGGCCATGGCCATCGCCGGGCTCGCGCATCCGCACATCGTCATGGTGCACGACCTGTTCACCGGCACGTTCGACGGCAGGCCCGCCGTCTTCCTGGTGATGGAGCTGGTGCCCGGCCGGTCACTGTCGGAGCGCCTGGCAGAGGGCGTGCCGCCGCGGGCGGACGCGCTGGAGTGGGCCGCGCAGATCGCGGACGCGCTGGCCGCCGCGCACGCGCCGGGCACGGGGATCGTGCACCGCGACCTCAAACCGGGGAATGTCATGCTCAGCCACGGCCGAGTGAAGCTGCTGGACTTCGGCATCGCGCGCTTCGCCGAGGGCCTCGGCGAGCAGCGGCGGTCCTCGATCACGGCCACCGGCACCGTGATCGGAACGCCCGACTACATGGCACCCGAACAGTGCACCGGCGACCCCGTGGACGCCGGTACCGACCTGTACGCGCTGGGCTGCGTGCTGTTCGGGATGCTGACCGGCCGGACGGTGTTCCCGCCCGGCGGCACGGCGATGCAGGTCATGTACCGGCAGGTGTACCAGGAGCCCGAGCCGCCGAGTGCGCTGCGGCCTGACGTTCCCGCGGAGGTCGACGCGCTGGTGCTGCGGCTGCTCGCCAAGGACCGCGCGGACCGCCCGGCGTCGGCCGCCGAGACCCGCGACCTCCTGCGCGATCTGCAGCGCGCCCCGGCCGCCCCGCCCGCCCCGGCCGCCCCGCCCGCCCCGGCGGCCCCGGCCGCCCCGCAACCGGCGCCCGCGACGGCGCCCACCCTCGGTCCGCGCGCCCGCCCCGGCCCCGGCGGTACGCGGCGGGAGCGACGGGAGGCGGCGCCGCGGGGCCCGGAGGAGGGGCGGCAGGCGCCGCCCGACCGGACGGCCGTCGCTGACCGGCTGCGCCCGAGCGAGGCCGGTGAGCTGCGGCGGCGGACCGAGCGCGCGCTGAAGGAACGTTCGCCCGCGCTGTGGGCCGCGCTGATCCCCGAGCTGGCCGCCTACTACGGTCCCGACGGCTGGCCGACGGAACGCGCGTGCGTCCAGCTCGGCTCGCTCGACTCACCGGTGCGCACCGCCGTCGCCGAGCAACTGAGGCGCGAGCACGGCGCGCGCCGCACCCGGCGCGCTCGTCGGGCGTTGGCGGGCAAGCGGATAACCCTCGACTGAGCCCGCCCGGCAGACCGGTAGATTCGTCCTTATGAGTGGTACGAACGAATACCGCGTCGAGCACGACTCGATGGGCGAGGTGCGGGTGCCCGCGGACGCCAGGTGGCGGGCGCAGACGCAGCGTGCCGTGGAGAATTTCCCGATCTCGGGTCAGCGCATCGAGCGCTCCCACATTGCGGCCCTCGCCCGGATCAAGGCGGCGGCGGCCACTGTCAACGCCGAGCTGGGCGTCATCGAGAAGGACATGGCCGAGGCCATCGTCCGGGCCGCGGAGGAGGTGGCCGAGGGACGCTGGGACGAGCACTTCCCGGTCGACGTCTTCCAGACGGGCTCCGGCACCTCCTCGAACATGAACACCAATGAGGTGCTCGCGACGCTGGCGACCGAGCGCCTGGGCCGCCCGGTTCACCCCAATGACCACGTCAACGCGAGCCAGTCCTCCAACGACGTGTTCCCCTCCTCCATCCACATCGCGGCGACCGGCGCGGTGACCGGCGAGCTGGTCCCCGCGCTCACGCACCTGGCCGAGGCGCTGGAGCGCAAGGGCGCGGAGTTCGCGGACGTGGTGAAGTCGGGGCGCACGCACCTGATGGACGCCACCCCCGTGACGCTCGGCCAGGAGTTCGACGGGTACGCCGCCCAGGTGCGTTATGGCATCGAGCGGTTGACGGCCTCGCTGCCCCGGCTGGCCGAGCTGCCGCTCGGCGGCACCGCCGTCGGCACGGGCATCAACACGCCGCCCGGCTTCTCCGCCGCCGTCATCGCCGAGGTCGCCCGGACCACGGGGCTGCCGCTGACCGAGGCCCGCGACCACTTCGAGGCCCAGGGCGCCCGTGACGGCCTGGTGGAGACCTCGGGCCAGTTGCGGACCATCGCGGTGTCGTTCACCAAGATCTGCAACGACCTGCGCTGGATGTCCTCCGGGCCGCGTACCGGCCTCGCGGAGATCGCGCTGCCCGACCTCCAGCCCGGCTCCTCGATCATGCCGGGCAAGGTCAACCCGGTGATCCCCGAGGCCGTGCTCATGGTGGCGGCCCAGGTCATCGGCAACGACGTGACCGTGACCACCGCCGGCGCCTCGGGCAACTTCGAGCTGAACGTCATGCTGCCCGTGATCGCCAAGAATGTGCTGGAGTCCGTCCGGCTGCTGGCCAACGCCTCCCGCCTGCTCGCCGACCGCACCGTCGACGGCATCACGGCCAACGTGGAGCGAGCCCGCGAGTACGCCGAGTCCTCCCCCTCCGTGGTCACCCCGCTCAACCGCTACATCGGCTACGAGGCCGCCGCCAAGGTCGCCAAGCGGGCGCTCGCCGAGCGCAAGACGATCCGCGAGGCGGTCCTCGACGGGGGGTATGTGGAGCGCGGCGAGTTGACGATCGAGCAGCTCGACGAGGCGCTGGACGTGCTGCGTATGACCCGCCCCTGAACCCGGCCGCCGGATGCGCCCGCGGTCCGCGTCGACCCGAATACCATGTGTAGATGACAACGGGAAGAGAGTCGGCAGGCGGCGCGCATCCGTGGCGGCCGGGGGACCACATCCTCTGGCGGTACCGGGCCAACGGGTCCGACGCGTTCCACATCTGCCGTCCGGTCACCGTTGTCCAGGACACTCCCGGGCTGCTGGCCGTCTGGATGGCGCCGGGGACCGAGTGCATCAAACCGGAGCTGGCCGACGGCACCGCCGTTCACGACGAGCCGCTGGCCACGCGCTACACCAAGCCGAGGACGGCGGTGCGCTCGCGCTGGTTCGGCGCCGGCGTCCTGAAGCTGGCCCGGCCGGGTGAGCCGTGGTCCGTGTGGCTTTTCTGGGATCGGGGGTGGCGCTTCAAGAACTGGTACGTCAATCTTGAAGAGCCCCGGAGCCGGTGGCCGGGCGGGGTGGATTCCGAAGATCACTTTCTCGACATCGCGGTCTATCCCGACCGCAGCTGGGAGTGGCGGGACGAGGACGAGTTCGCCCAGGCGCAGGAGGCAGGACTCCTGGACGCCGGGCAGGCGGAACGGGTCCGTGCGGCCGGAAGAGAGGCGATCCGCCTCATCCGCGTGTGGGGACGTCCGTTCTCCGAGACCTGGGCTTCCTGGCGGCCCGATCCGCGCTGGCGGACCCCGCAGCTGCCCGGCGACTGGGACCGGCCCGCCACCGGCCTGGCGCCCGCACCGGCGGCCCGCAGCCTGCCGCCCCACCCGAGAGCCTCTTGATGCATCCCCTGCCGAGAACCGTAGGATCGACCCCCACAACCACACAACGCCCCCACCCCGCACGCTAGTTCCCGCCTGGATGGACTCCCCCTCGTGACGGACCCGACCCCACCGCAGCCCGTGGCTCGTACGGCGGACGTATCTCCTTTCGCCGACAGCTCGGGGCTGCCGCACGCCCGCTCCGAGCCAGAATCCGCGGAGCAGCCGCCCACGCGCCCCGCCTCGGGCGAGGGGCTGAACGGCGGGATGGGCGACACCGACCGGCTGCGGTTCGTGGGGGCCGCCACCCGTCGTATCGCCCGGGGCATGGACCTGGACGAGATCGTGCTCGGCCTGTGCCGCGCCTCGGTGCCGACGTTCTCCGACGCGATCCTCGTCTACCTCAGGCATCCGCTGCCGGTCGGCGACGAGCAGCCGGTGACGCCCTGGGTGCTGAAGCTGCGCCGCACCGACCGCATCCCTGAGGCGCTCGCCCTCGGCTCGGTCGGCGATCTGCGCGCGGACGGCTCGGGCCCGGTGCTGCCGATACTGGCCAGCGCGACCTCCCTGGTCGAGGTCCGGGGCAACGGGCCGCTCGCCGAGGTCCTGCGCGGGGTGCGGCCGGTCTTCGTGGAGTCGCAGGTGCCCAGGGCCGCGCTGCGCGAGCTGACCGGCGCCGTGTCGCTGCCCGAGGGGCAGCGCGCGATCGTCGCGCCGCTGCGCGGCCGGCGCCGGGTGATCGGCGCCGCCGTCTTTCTCCGCAGGCCCGATCGTGAATCGTTTGAGGCGGAGGACCTCCAGGTCGCCCAGCAGCTGGCGACCCACTCGGCGCTGGGCGTCGACAAGGCGGTGCTGTACGGCCGCGAGGCGTCGATCGCCGACGAGTTGCAGCGCACCATGCTTCCCGACGACCTGCCGCAGCCCACCGGTGTGCGGCTGGCCAGCCGTTACCTCCCGGCCGCGCAGTCCGCCCGCGTCGGCGGCGACTGGTACGACGCGATCCCGCTGCCCGGCAGCCGGGTGGCGCTGGTCGTCGGCGACGTGATGGGCCACTCGACGACGTCCGCGGCCATCATGGGCCAGCTGCGGACCACCGTGCAGACGCTGGCCGGTCTCGACCTGCCGCCGCAGGAGGTGCTGCACCACCTCGACGAGCAGGCGCAGCGGCTGGGCACCGACCGGATGGCGACCTGCCTGTACGCGGTGTACGACCCGGTGGCGCACCGCATCACGGCGGCGAACGCGGGCCATCCGCCGCCCGTTCTGCTGCACGTCGACGGCTCGACGGAGGTGCTTGAGCTGCCGCCGAACGCGCCGATCGGCGTGGGCGGCGTCGACTTCGAGACCGTGGAGCTGGCCGCCCCGGCCGGGGCGACGCTCGTGCTCTACACCGACGGCCTGGTGGAGTCGCGAAGTCGGGACGTATGGACCGGAGTGGAACATCTACGCGAGAAGCTCGCCGAGATCTCGCGGCTGGTCCGGCCCAACTCGGCGGCGCCGCTTGAGCCGCTGTGCGACGAGATCCTCGACATCGTGGGCCCGGGTGACCGGGACGACGACATCGCGCTGCTGGCCGCCAGGTTCGAGGGCATCGCGCCGGACGACGTCGCGTACTGCCGTCTCGACCCGCGGGCCGAGTCGGTGCGCGAGGCACGCCGACTGGTCCGCGAGAGCCTGGCGCGCTGGGATCTCGGCGAGCTGGAGGACTCGGTCGAGCTGCTGGTCAGCGAGGTCGTGACGAACGCGGTCAGGTACGCGGAACGGCCGGTGTCCGTACGGTTGCTGCGCACCGACGTGCTGCGCTGCGAGGTCGGCGACGACGTTCCGCAGCTGCCGCGGCTGCGGCAGGCGGGCCCGGCGGACGAGGGCGGACGCGGCCTGTACCTCGTTCAGCGACTGGCCCGCCAGTGGGGCGCGACGCGGCTGAGCACCGGCAAGCTGGTGTGGTTCGAGATGGCGCCGCCGCTCTCCTGACTCCGCCCGCCTGACCCCGCCCGCCTGACCCCGGGCCGTCAGCCGGGGCGTGTGCCGCCCGGGCCCTCGGGCCGCCCCGCCTGCCGGGGCTCCTCCGCGCCTTCCGCGCCTCCCGTCTCCCGCATGTCTTCCGCCGTCCCGGGCTCCGCCGTCTCCGCTGCGTCCCCCGCGGGCCGGCTCTTGGCCGGCCGGCCGCGCCCGGGGTGCGGCCTGGCCCCTCTGGGCAGGCGCCCGGCCTCCTTGAGCGCCTGGCGCAGCAGGTAGTCGATCTGCGCGTTGGTGCTGCGCAGCTCGTCCGCCGCCCACTTGCTCAGCGCATCGTGGACGGCCGGGTCGAGCCGCAGCAGCACCTGCTTGCGCCCGCGGCGTGCGGAGCCCTCCGTCACTGGTAGAGCGATCCCGTGTTCAGCACGGGCTGGGGGGCGCGGTCGCCGCACAGCACCACGAGGAGGTTGGAGACCATGGCGGCCTTGCGCTCCTCGTCGAACTCGACGGCCTCCAGCTCGGCTATGCGTTCGAGGGCGGCCTCCACCATTCCGCAGGCGCCCTCGACGATGGTCTCCCGGGCCGCCACCACCGCGCCCGCCTGCTGGCGCTGGAGCATGGCGGAGGCGATCTCGGGGGCGTAGGCGAGGTGGGTGAAGCGGGACTCGATGATGCGGACGCCCGCCGCCCGGACGCGGGCGGTCAGCTCGACGGCCAGCTTCTCGGTGATCTCCTCCGCGTCGCCGCGTAGCGAGAGCTGGTCCGCGCCGTGGGCGTCGTAGGGGTATTCGATCGCGATGTGCCGGACGGCCGACTCGGTCTGGGTGCCGACGAACTCGATGAAGTCGTCCACCTCGAAGCTGGCCTGCGCGGTGTCCTCGACCTGCCAGACGATCACCGCGGCCAGTTCGATGGGGTTGCCGTCGGCGTCGTTGACCTTCAGCACGGCCGTCTCGTGGTTGCGGACGCGGGTGGAGATCTTGGCGCGGGTGGTCAGCGGGTTGACCCAGCGCAGGCCGTCGTCGCGGATGGTGCCGGTGTAGCGGCCGAAGAACTGGACGACGCGTGCCTCGCCCGGCGCGACCATGTTGAGCCCGGTCATGAGGAACACCGATCCGAGGAACAGCAGTCCGCCGACCACGATCGTCGGCACCCCGAGCCCCGGCGATCCGGTCGCGGTCACGGGGATGCCGATGACGGTGACGCCGAGCCCCAACAGGGCCCCGAGACAGGTGAGCAGCAGCGCCAGACCGCCGGGAACGCTGTGCGCGTGGGCCTCGCGCACCCGGGGGGCGGGCATGTCCGGGGTGTCGGCGGTGCCGGCGGCGGGTGTGGTGGTGGTGTCGGGTGCGTCGGGTGCGTCGGGTGTCATGCGATCCTCGCTCCATGGGTTAGCAATCTGATATCACTTTAACGTACAGGGGCTAGTCGCGATGTATCGCGTGTCTGTAGGCTTGGGCCCGTGAACGCTGAGAATCCGCCCGCCGTGCCGCTGGAGAAGCAGCCTGTCCGGGCCTCCGACACGGACCGTGACCGGATAGCCGACATCCTGCGCGAGGCGCTGGCCGAGGGGCGGCTCGACGCCGAGGAGCACTCGGAGCGGATCGAGGCGGTCTTCAAGGCCAAGACCCTCGCCGAGCTGGAGCCGCTGATCCGGGATCTGCCGGCGGGTCAGCGGCCCGCCCCCGGGCCGCCGCCGCCCCAGGGCGCCTACCGGCCCGCCCCGCCACCCCACGGGTCCCCGCAACCCGTCCGCGCACCGCACGGGGTGCACGTGGCCAGCGCGAAGAATGTGGTGGCCGTCCTCAGCGGCGCGACCCGGCAGGGGCGTTGGCGCGTCGGCGGCAAGATCAATGCGGTGGCCGTCTGCGGCGGCGTCGAGCTGGACCTGACCGAGGCGATATTCGAGCAGCAGTACATCGTCATCAATGCGACGGCGGTCTGCGGGGGCATCGAGATCAAGGTCCCGGAGAACGTGAGCCTGCGCAGCGCCGGCAGCGGCATCATGGGCGGTTTCGAGGTGCGCGAGGCGGAGTCGACCGAGCCGCACGCCCCCGTTGTCGTGGTCCAGGGGGTCGCCATCTGGGGCGGGGTGGAAGCAAAGCACGTTCCGGGAAAGCGGGTGCGCGACCTCGGCCGCGAGTGACCCGGGAGGCTGATACGACCGGCGACGTTGTCGCTCCGTGCATAAGCGTGCGCACAGCGGGTAGGGCTGGGGGGACCGTCACTCGTATGGCCGCACGGCGGGAAGGGTGAACTGCGGCTTCCCCCTTGACGGGTGAGGGTCCACCAGCCAGGAGCGACCTCCGTAGCCGTCGTCAGGAGTTGACCGTGCTGCAATCGTCACCGCCACAAGAGTCCCAGTGGTCATCAGCCGGCCCCACACAGCGCAGTTCCAGAGATGTTGCTGGACCCTGGCACTCGGAAGCCGCCTGTCGGCGGGATGAGGCGGGGCTGTTCTTCGCCCCCTCTCAGGAGCCGACCGCGGCCAGGCTCTCGCGGGAGCAGGCGGCGAAATCGGTGTGTGCCCGGTGCCCGGTACTCCTCGAATGCCGCGAGCACGCCCTGCTCCAGCCGGAGCCCTACGGCGTCTGGGGCGGCCTGACGGCCGCCGAGCGCCGCGTGGTGCTCAGCCGCCGACGGCGCCGCGAGGCCGCCTCCGGCAGCCGCACCACGGATATCACCCGCATCGCCTGACGCGCCCCGCCCCGGAGGCCGCGCCCCGTTCCGCCCCCCGGCCCTCAACCCGCACGCGCGACCCGCACGCGCGGAAGGTACCCCACGGGCCGGGCCCCGCCCGGGCGTGCTTCCACCACCGGCCCCCGCCCGCCGGCCGCACGACGCCGCCGGGCGGTGGTGCCGCGCCGCCCTGCCCGCGGGCACCCATGGGCACCCGCGGACGCGGTTGCCGGATCAGCGGCCGGTGTCGAAGTCGATGGCGCTGTAGGCGCGCAGCTTGGACAGCCGGTGCGTGGAGTCGATCTGCCGGATCGTGCCCGAGCGCGAACGCACCACGAGTGACTGGGTGGTGGCCGTTTCCGCCCGGTAGCGCACACCGCGCAGGAGTTCGCCGTCGGTGATGCCGGTGGCGACGAAGAACACGTTCTCGCCGCGCACGAGATCGCCGGTGTGCAGGACCCGGTCCAGCTCGTGGCCCGCATCCAGCGCCGCCTTCCGTTCGGCGTCGTCCCTGGGCCACAACTTGCCCTGGATCGTGCCGCCGAGGCAGGTGATCGCGCACGCCGCGATGATGCCCTCCGGCGTGCCGCCGACGCCGAGGAGCAGATCCACGCCCGTGCCCTCGCGGACGCTCATGATCGCCCCCGCCACGTCGCCGTCCTGGATGAACTTGATCCGGGCGCCCGCCTCGCGCACCTCCTTGACCAGGTCCGCGTGGCGCGGGCGGTCCAGGATGCACACGGTCACGTCGCCGGGCGAGCCGCCCTTGGCCTTCGCCACCCGCCGGATATTGACCGCCGGCGGGGCGTCGATGTCCACGAACTCGGCGGCCTCCGGGCCGGTGGCCAGCTTGTCCATGTAGAAGACGGCGCTCGGGTCGAACATCGCGCCGCGCTCCGCCACGGCCAGCACGGAGACGGCGTTCGCCATGCCCTTGGCGGTGAGCGTCGTACCGTCCACCGGGTCGACGGCCACGTCGCATTCGGCGCCGGAACCGTCGCCGACGCGTTCGCCGTTGAACAGCATCGGTGCCTCGTCCTTCTCGCCCTCGCCGATGACGACCACGCCGTTCATCGAGACGGTGGAGATCAGCGCGCGCATGGCGCGCACCGCGGCACCGTCCGCGCCGTTCTTGTCGCCGCGGCCCACCCAGCGCCCCGAGGCCATCGCCCCGGCCTCGGTGACGCGGACCAGTTCGAGCGCGAGGTTGCGGTCGGGAGCTTCGGGTGCGACGTCGAGCGGGGGCGGGAGATGGTGATCAGTCATCGGAAACGACCTTTCTGCGGCGGGTCGCGCTGAGGGTGCCTTCGACTGTAGCGGCCCGGAAACAGATGAGCAGCACCGCCTTCGGATGAGCGAACCCGGGGGCGGGTGCGAGGCCCGTCCCGGTATGCGGGACGATGGGAGGGTGGCGAACGACGTGACGACGGACGTGACGCCGGACGACGTGCCGGCGAAGGACACGGGCGCGGACACCGGCGCGGACGCGGACGCGGCCCCGCCGCAGGACGGGGCGCGGCCGGGGAAGCGGCAGCGCTTCGAGTCGGTCCGGAACATGGTGCTGTCCATGGCGGTGATCTGTGCCGGCACCTTCGCGCTCGTCGGGCTCAACCCCGAGGACCAGCCCGAGGGCGCGACGCCGACCGTTTCGTACGAGGTCGAGTCGGCCACCGCCGCCCGCGCCGCCCCCTACGACCTGCTCGTGCCGGAAGGGCTGCCGGAGGACTGGCGCGCGACCTCCGTCCGCTACGAGCCGCTGGGCGACTTCGGCGCGACGTGGCGGCTCGGCTTCCTCGACCCGGACGAGGAGTACGCCGCACTGACCCAGGCCGACGGCGACGCGGCCGGCTTCGTCGCCGACGTGACCAGGGACGCGGAGGACACCGGCGGGACCGAGCAGGTCGAGGGCCGGGACTGGGCGCGCTGGGAAGGGCCGAAGTACGACGCGCTGGTGCTCCAGGAGCCGGGCGTGACCACCGTCGTCATGGGAACGGCCGGTTTCGAACGGCTTGCCCAGTTCGCCGGGGCACTCGAAGTCGTCGAGTAGGCCGTCGAGTCGGCCGTCCGTCCGGGGACAAGAAGCAGGAGACAGGGAGGCCGGGAGGAGCGGGAAGCGACCTACTCGTCCGCCTCGTCCGCCTCGCCGGTCCGCTCCTCGTCCGCTTCCTCCGCGGCCTCGTCGCGCGCAAGTGCCGCGTCCAGCCGCGCCCGTGCGCCCTCCAGCCACTCCCCGCAGATCCTGGCCAGCTCCTCGCCGCGCTCCCACAGCGCGAGCGACTCCTCCAGCGTCGCCCCGCCCGCTTCGAGCCGTCGCACGACGTCGATCAGCTCGTCCCTGGCCTGCTCGTAGCCCAGCGCCGCGTCCGACGCGGCCCCGCCGGTCCCGTCCGTCGTCGTACCCGTCTCGTCTGTCGTGCCCGTCATGCGCGTCACCCTATGCCGCCCGCCGGGGGCCGCTCGCCGACCGTCACCGCGAAGGCGCCCCCGGTCACCCTCGCCCGCAGCACGTCACCATCCGCCACATCCTCCGGCTCCCGCACCGCCGCTCCGTCCGCCCGCTGGAGGACGGCGTAACCGCGGCGCAGCGTCGCCGCCGGGGACAGCGCGACGACGCGCGCCCTGGTGTGCTCCAGATCGCCGCGCGCCCGGTCGAGCAGATGCGCAAGCGTGCGCCGGGAGCGCCCGAGCAGCGCCTGGAGCTCCTCCGCACGACCGTCGACCATCCGGTGGGGCTCGGCCAGCACCGGCCGGCTGCGCGCCGCCGCGAGACCGCGCTCCTCCCGGTCGATCCGGGACGCGAGCACCCACCGGGCCCGGTCCCGCAACTGCCGCGCCCGCGCCAGCTCCTCGCCCACGTCGGGCACGACGCGCTTGGCCGCGTCCGTCGGCGTCGACGCCCGCAGATCGGCCACCAGATCCAGCAGCGGCGAATCGGGCTCGTGCCCGATCGCCGAGACCACCGGAGTGCCGCAGGCCGCGACGGCACGCACCAGCAACTCGTCGGAGAACGGCAGCAGATCCTCGACGCTGCCGCCGCCCCTGGCCACCACGATCACGTCCACGTCCGCGTCCGCGTCGAGCTCCCGCACCGCCTCGATCACCTGCGGCACCGCATGCACTCCCTGCACCGCCACATTCCGCACGGAGAATTGGACCGCGGGCCAGCGCAACCGCGCGTTCCGCAGGACGTCGCGCTCCGCGGCCGAGGCGCGGCCCGTCACCAGGCCGACGCAGCGCGGCAGGAACGGCAGCCGCCGCTTGCGCGCCTCCGCGAACAGCCCCTCCGCGGTCAGCGCCCGCTTCAGCCGCTCGAGCCGCAGCAGCAGCTCGCCCACGCCGACGGCGCGGATCTCCGCCGCCCGCAACGACAACTCCCCGCGCGGCGCGTACCACTCGGGCTTGGCGAACACCACCACGCGGGCGCCCTCGCTTATCACGTCCGCCACCTTGTCGAACACGGCCCGGTAGCAGGTGACCCGCACCGAGACGTCGTGCGCCGGGTCCCGCAGGGTGAGGAAGACCACGCCGAAACCCGGTCGGCGCGAGAGCTGGGTGATCTGCCCCTCCACCCACACCGCACCGAGACGGTCGATCCACCCCCCGATGAGCCGGGACACCTCGCCGACGGGAATCGGCGCCTCCGCGGACGTCTGCACTGCCATGACGACCACGCTAGCGCCGCGCACTGACAGCCGGGACCGGCCGCACCCTTACGATGGGCCCATGGCCAACGACACAGACCGCCGCCGTGTCCTGCTCGCCGCGCCCCGCGGATACTGCGCGGGAGTGGACCGCGCCGTCATAGCTGTCGAGCGCGCCCTGGAGCAGTACGGTCCGCCCATCTACGTCCGCCACGAGATCGTGCACAACAAGTACGTGGTCCGCACCCTGGAGAAGAAGGGCGCCATCTTCGTCGAGGAGACGGCCGAGGTGCCCGAGGGCGAAATCGTGATCTTCTCCGCGCACGGCGTCTCCCCCGAGGTCCACCGCGAAGCGGAGCGCGGGCGGCTCGCCACGGTCGACGCCACCTGCCCGCTCGTCACCAAGGTGCACAAGGAGGCCGTCCGGTTCGCCAAGGAGGACTACGACATCCTCCTCATCGGACACGAGGGCCACGAAGAGGTCATCGGTACCAGCGGCGAGGCGCCCGAGCACATCACCCTGGTCGACGGCCCGCAGGATGTCGCCGACGTCGAGGTCCGCGACCCCGGCAAGGTCGTGTGGCTCTCCCAGACCACGCTGTCCGTGGACGAGACGATGGAGACCGTCGACGCCCTCAAGGAGCGCTTCCCCAAGCTGGTCAGCCCGCCGAGCGACGACATCTGCTACGCCACGCAGAACCGCCAGACCGCGATCAAGCAGGTCGCGGCCGACTCGGACCTGGTTCTCGTCGTCGGCTCGAAAAACTCGTCGAACTCCGCGCGCATGGTCGAGGTCGCCCTTGGCGCGGGCGCCGGTGCGGCCCATCTGGTCGACAACGCGGGCGAGATCGACGAGGCGTGGCTGGCGGGCGTGACCACGGTGGGGCTCTCCTCCGGCGCCTCGGTGCCCGAGGTGCTGGTGGACGAGGTCCTGGAGTGGCTGGCCGAGCGGGGCTACGGCGACGTGGAGATCGTTCAGCCGATGCAGGAGCACATCCAGTTCTCCCTGCCCAAGGAGCTGCGCCGCGACCTGCGGGCGGAGGCCGCCGCGAAGACCAAGCCCTAGCCCCGGCCTTAGGCCGGGCCTGGGCCCGGCCCGGGCTCCTGCACCTCAGTTGTATCCGCTTTATCCCTGGTCACAGCTGTCTCGTCCCTAGGATCGGCACGATCCGTACAGCGACCATGACAGATGTTCATGACGAGGGAGATTTACGTGTTCATGCGGAAGTCCGCCTGGCTCCGTGCCGCCGCCCCGGCCGCCGTGCTGGCGCTGGCGCTCACCGCCTGCGGTTCCGACGACGACTCCGAGGACGCCTTCACCCCGGGCGCCGAGGAATCCGAGCAGACCGAGGAAGCGGCCCGGGCCGACGATGACGCACCGGCGGGGGAGGCCGATGCGGCCGAGGAGGAGGAAGCGGCGGCCGGCGGAGCCTCGGGCACCCTGGGGCAGGGCGAGCCGAGCGGGCCGGTGCCCTATGAGGAGGGCGGAACCGTCGCCGACCTGACGATCACGGCCGATCGGGTCGACGTGGGGGCCAACGCCGACCTGGCGAGCCTCAACACCTCCGCCGACACCAGCGGCCAGCGGCCGGCGTACGTGTACGTCACGTTCGCCCATGCGGGCGGGGACACCCTGGAGTACCCGCGGCCGATCTCGGACACGAGCCTGTTCCTCACCGACGGCTCCATGGCCGGCTTCGTCACCGCCTTCGGCGACCTGGGACTGCCGAACGGCTGCCCGGAGGGATCGGGCGACAGCCCGCCGACCATCGGCCCCGGCGAGGAGATCACCATGTGCAAGACGTTCCTCATCCCGGAGAGCGTCGAGCCCGGTGAGGTCACCTGGGAGTCCGGTGAGACCGAGCTGACCTGGCAGCTCAACGGCTGACCCGGCCACCCCCGCGGCGGCGGGCGAGGCGGCGGCGGAGCAGATCCGAACCCTTGCGCACCAGCGTGATCACCACCGCCGCCAGCGTGCCGAGAAACACCCACGGCGCGCGCAGCGCCAGCTGGGTCACGGTGTCCGCGGGGCCCGCCGAGGCGAGCAGGCCCGTGGCGAACGCGATCGGTGCGGCGATCGGGGCGCAGACCAGGTCCGCGGGCCTGACCCAGACCGCGGCGGCCACGCAGGCCGCGACGAACAGCACGCCGTAGAGCGTGGGGGCCCCGCCGAGCAGCTCGCAGCACCGGGCCGCCGCCACCATCGTCACCGTGGCCAGCACGCCGCAGCCGAGCCCGGTGAGCCGCGGCCGTGGCAGCCGGCGCCGCTGCCGCGGCCCCGGCCGCGGCGCCGGGCGCCCCGCGGGGCGCGGCACCCGCGTCCGCACCGCGGCCTGCGGGCGCCGTGCGTCACGGGTCGTGTGCGTAGTGTGTTCCACGCCCCCACGGTAATCCGCGGGCGGTGAAGGAAGAGGTGATGGACACGCTTGCGGGCCATATGACTGTCCGCCCGGGGCAGGCGGGGCCGTGCCGCGGCGCCCGTAGACTGGTTCACCGGCCCTCAGCTCACCCCCTCGTTCCGGGAAGTCACACGTGTCGCTCACGATCGGAATCGTCGGCCTGCCGAATGTCGGCAAGTCGACCCTTTTCAACGCCCTGACCAAGAATGACGTGCTCGCGGCCAACTACCCGTTCGCCACGATCGAGCCCAACATCGGCGTCGTGGGCGTCCCCGACGCCCGCCTGGCCCGGCTCGCCGAGGTGTTCGGCTCCCAGCGGGTCATGCCGGCCACGGTCGACTTCGTCGACATCGCGGGCATCGTGCGGGGCGCGAGCGAAGGCGAGGGTCTGGGCAACAAGTTCCTGGCGAACATCCGCGAGTCCGACGCGATCTGCCAGGTCATCCGCGCTTTTCACGACGAGAACGTCGTACACGTGGACGGCAAGGTCTCGCCCAAGAGTGACATCGAGACGATCGACACCGAGCTGATGCTCGCGGACCTCCAGACGATCGAGAAGGTGCTGCCCCGCCTCCAGAAGGAGGCCAGGGTCAAGAAGGACAAGCAGCCGATGGTCCGCGCGGTGGAGGAGGCGAAGGCCATCCTGGAGGACGGCCGGACCCTGTTCTCGGCCGGTATCGCCCAGGGCACCGAACGTGCCGAGCCCCTGCACGAGCTGCACCTGCTGACGGTGAAGCCGTTCCTCTACGTCTTCAACGTGGACGAGGACGAGCTGACCGACGAGGCGTTCAAGGCGGAGCAGCGGGCCCTCGTCGCCCCCGCCGAGGCCATCTTCCTCAACGCGAAGCTGGAGGCCGACCTGGCCGAGCTGGACGAGGAGGAGGCGCTGGAGCTGCTCCAGACCGTCGGCCAGACCGAGCCGGGCCTGGCCACCCTCGCCGGCGTCGGCTTCGACACCCTCGGCCTCCAGACCTACCTGACGGCGGGCCCGAAGGAGGCCCGCGCCTGGACGATCAAGAAGGGCGCAACCGCCCCGGAGGCGGCCGGTGTGATCCACACCGACTTCCAGAAGGGCTTCATCAAGGCAGAAGTGATCTCCTTCGACGACCTGATCGACGCAGGCTCCGTCGCAGAGGCCCGCTCCCGCGGCAAGGCCCGCATGGAGGGCAAGGACTACATCATGCGCGACGGCGACGTGGTGGAGTTCCGCTTCAACGTGTGACGGCTGCCATGGGGCAGATGTGCAGGTCACAGCGAGGCCATCCCGCCACGGGTGGTCCCGCTGTCGTCCCCGTGCTGGATCGGTGCTGGATTTCCTGACGTCTCGTCACCTGTCGTCCTCCCGGGTCAGCCCCACCGTGCTGGGTTCGTGCTGGGTGCCCAGCAGGTCCGGCTCATGGTCTTGGTGATGCCGGAAGTCGAGGGCGATCGAGAGACAGCCGCTGGTCGGCGTGTGCGCTGATGAGCTGGGCGATGGGTTGTGGTTCGACGGAGTCCCACTGCTCTACGACGGCCAGGGCGCACAACTCCCCGCTGCCGGCGAGCCGTTCCAGCGCTGCGCGCTCCGCGAGGATCTCCTACCCGACCGCTCTGCTCCCGCGGGGAGGCGACGAACCGCGCCTTCCCGCGCGGTGGTGAGGTCAGTGGTGGAGCGCGACGCTGCGGGGCACCGCGCGCGGCGGGGCGTCGACGGTGGCACGCCGGGCGTCGGCGTGCAGCCCGGCGACGATCACGACGGGGAGCATCGCCGTGCCCCGCGCTGTTCGTAGCGGCGGCGGAAGCGTTCGACCCGGCCGGCGGAGTCCACGGCTGAGGAGATCTCGACGTCGAAGACCGGATAAACGTTGCCGTCTTCCCACTCCACGGTGGGCGTGTCCGTGCGGGAGACCAGTGTGGAGCGGGTGAGGAAACGGGAGTGCCGGTGACCGCCCGGGCGATTAGATAGACATGATAATCGTTATCGTCTACGGTGAGGAGGGTCGATTGGTAGCCAGATCCTGCGGGGTGATCCGCCATGGTGCGCCGGCGGAGTGAGCGGCGGTCGCGCGTCACGCTCAGTGCGCGGACGGCCCGACGTCGCGCGGTGGTTGAGGACATGCTCGCGGACTACGGCGAGTTCGTGTCGGCGCAAGAATTGCACTCCCTGGCGGTGGCTCGGGGAGTGCGGGTCGGCCTTACCACCGTTTACCGGACTCTCCACGACATGGAGATCCGTGGCCGAACGGATGTCGTCCTCGACGCAAGCGGCACACGTCAGTATCGAGCGCGGCCCTCCGCCGGGCACCAGCACTACCTCATCTGCCGTTTCTGCGGCACCAGCAGGGCCCTCGACTCGGCCGCGCTGGAGGACTGGGTGCGGCGCGTCGGCGCGGACTCGGAGTTCGCGTTTCTCGAGCATGTCGTCCAGCTCACCGGAGTATGCGTCCTCTGCCAGACAGCTCCGAACGAGGCGGAACCCGCGCGGAGGGAGTCGGCAGCCGAGTCCGAACTCGATACCGATACCGGTACCGGTACCGGTACCGGTACCGGGCAAGTCCACTCGGGGACCGCGAGGCAACGCTGAAGGACTTCTTCCCACTCCGCCACGTCAACGCGAGAAGCATCGACCTCCAGGAAGTGCTGTGACCGATTCGTACGCCATGTCCGCGCCGTTCATCGACCCTCTGATCGCCGGCTTCTGGCAGCAGGTCGGGCATTCGCTCGCCGCCGAACTCAGGCGGCTGTCGGCTCTCAGCGGTCCCGTGATCGACCTCGGCGCGGGCGCTGGGCGGGGGACGCGGATCGCCGCGGCCGCGCTGCCCGAAGCCCCGCTGCTCGCCGTCGAACCGTCGGCGGCCATGCGCACGGCCCTGTTGGCGCGGCTGATGGATGATCCGCCGCTCGCCGCCCGCACAACCGTGGTGGCTGAGGGGGCGATGGAGTACCCGTTCCCCGAGCGAGTGCGCGCCGTCCTCGCGATGAACATGATCGGCCATCTGACGCCCGACGAGCGGCGCTCTTTGTGGGCGCGGATCGCCACATGCCTGGACCCGGGAGGAATAGTGGTGGTCAACAACCCACCGCCGACGGTTCCTGCGACGGTCCCACGCGTCGCCGGGCCGGTCGTGCGAGTGGGCGCGTATGACTACCGCGGGTGGTCCGAGGCTGAGCCCGCCGGTGACCAGAGCGTGGTCTGGCACATGGCCTACGAAACCCTTCACCAGGGCCGTGTCCTTGCCCGCGTGGACGTGGACTACGACTGGTGGGTGGTCACCGACGAGGAGTTGCGCGCGGAGTGGGCGGCCTGCGGACTCAGCTCCCGGACGCTCGGGGACACGGATGTCCATCTTCTCGGCCGCCGGACCTCCTAGGTCCTGTCCTGTCGATCTTGTCGGAGCAGCCCGCTTGGCCGTACTCGCGCGATGCGACAACGCAGCGAGGTGCCGTAGCTGGGCGCACCTCCCTGGGGGCACCTCCCAGACGAAGTCTGGGGGAGGAGTCTGGGGGAGTCGTGGGCCCGGCAAGATCGGCAGGACAGGGCCTAGGGCGGGGTCAGGGGCGGGCCTCTGCCGGAAGAAGCGCGGCAAGGAGGGCGCGCAGAGCGTGATGGGACGGGCCGGACAGTGGCGGCCGGTCCGCGGCTCAGGCGCGGTAACGGGCCAGCGCCGGGAACTGGGCGGGTGGCAACGCGTCCACCGCCGACCCCACGGCCGCTCTGGCCGAGGGCTTTGCGAGGGCCTTCCTCGTCGTGGGGGCGTGCGCCCCGGCCGCGGCACTGCTCGCGGTGTGCCTCGTGCCTCGGCTCGGCACGCCCGAGACCGAGAACGCCTGATCCTCCCACCATCCGTTCAGCAGCGGGGCCACCGCCGGCCCCGCCTTCCCAGGAGGTCGCATCCCATGTCACCCCCCGACGCGGCGGGTCACCACGAGAACCCGGGCGCCGCTCCCCAGGCGAAAGTCGCACTCGGCGACCTGTTGGCGCCCGTGCGCTCCCGTCTCCTGCTCGCCTGCCTGCTGGAGGCGATCGGTGCCCTTGCCAAAGTGGTGCCGCTGATCGCGCTCGTGGAGCTGGCACGCGAGCTGCTGCGCGACCCCGTCCGCGAGGAGCGCGTCTGGGCCGTGGTCGCCGTCGCCGCCGGGGCGCTGCTGCTGCGCCTCCTCACCAGTGGTGCCGCGCTGACCCTCACACATCTGGCCGACAGCGCCTTCCAGTTCGACGTCCGGCGACGCGCCGCGCGGCGGTTGGGCCACGTGCCCCTTGGCTGGTTCACCGACCGGTCCTCGGGGCGGGTCAAGAAGGCCCTGACAGACGATGTCGCCGACCTCCACCACCTCGTGGGCCACGCCTACCTCGAACTCACCACCGCGATCGTGGCGCCATCCGCCGCGCTGGTCTACCTCCTCGTATCCGACTGGAGGTTGACCCTGTTGACTCTGCTTCCCGTCCTGGTGGGGGTCATCCAGTACTCGCTCATGATGCGTGGCCAGGAAGAGCAGATGGAGCGTTACCAGCGTTCGATCGCCGGTGTGAGCGCCGCGGCTGTCGAGTTCGTGGACGGTATCGCCGTGGTCAAGACGTTCGGGCAGGCCGGGCACGCGCACACGCGTTTCACACGCGCGGCCGAGTCGTTCGTCACCGACTTCTGGGAATGGGTCAGGGGAATGCTGCGCGGCTCCACCGTGGCCGAGCTGGCCCTGGCGCCGTTCACCACCCTGCTGGCCGCGCTGGTGGCGGGCGCCGCGTTCGTCCAGGCCGGCTGGGTCCCACCGGCGGACGTCCTGCCGTTCCTGGTGGTGGGTGTGGCCGTGGCCGGTCCGTTCCTTGAGCTGAACTACGCCTACCAGCACCTGGTCAGCGCCCGGCATGCCGCGGGCAACATCCAGCGGCTGCTCAGCACCGAGACACTCCCGCCGGCCCCGGACGCGCCCGCCATCCCCGTTGACGCCCGGGTGCGCTTCGCGGGGGTCCGCTTTGGTTACTCCGGCGGCGCCGAAGTGATCCGTGGCGTGGACCTGGATCTGCGCCCTGGCACGGTCACCGCGCTGGTGGGCCCCTCGGGTGCCGGAAAGAGCACGCTGGCCGCGTTGCTGGCGCGCTTCTGGGACCCCACGGAAGGGCACATCACCATCGGCGGTGCCGACCTGCGGGAGATGGCGCAGCTCACCCTGTACCAGCAGGTGGGGATGGTGCTCCAGGACATCCGGCTGGTGCACGACTCGGTCCGGGAGAACATCCGCATGGCCCGTGAGGGCGCCTCCGAGGAAGAGGTGATCGCGGCAGCCCGGGCAGCCAACATCCACGAGCGGATCATGGCCCTGCCCCGTGGCTATGACAGCGTCCACGGCGAGGACGCCAACCTCTCGGGAGGTGAGGCCCAACGCGTCGCGATCGCCCGGGCGCTGCTCGCCGACACCCCGGTGGTCATCCTGGACGAGGCCACCGCCTACGCCGACCCCGACTCCGAGACGGCCATCCAGAACGCGCTCTCCCGACTGGCCGTCGGCCGCACACTGCTGGTCATCGCCCACCGGCTACGCGCGGTGACCGACGTGGACCAGATCTGTGTGGTGAACGACGGACGGATCGTGGAGCGCGGCGACCATCATTCGCTGCTGGCCCGAGAGGGCCTCTACGCGGAGCTGTGGGGCGCCCAGGAGGCGCTCGCCGAAGGGCGGACATCGTGATCCGAACACTGCTGAGCCTCGGGGACCGGCCCGGAGCCCGGCCCATTCGCACGAATCTGATCAGCCTGGTGATCGAATCGGTGCTGGCCGGAACCGGCTACGCGTGCATGGTGCCGGCGTCGGAGCGCGTCCTCTCCGACCGGCCACAGGACGCCTGGCCATGGATCATCGCCGTCGCCGTGCTCTTCGCCTGCTACGCCGTCGTCCGCTACCGCGCCCAGCTCGCCGCCTACCGCGCCGCCGTCGGCTTGGCCAGGCAGCTCTTCCGCCGGCTTGGCGACAAGGTCGCCGCGCTGCCACTGGGCTGGTTCTCCGACCCGCGCCGAGTCGGCGAGCTGAGCCAGCTCTCCAGCCGGGGCATCGTCGACGTGATGGGCGTACCCGCGCACCTGCTGCGCCCCGTGGTGGCTTCGGTGGTCACGCCCGCGACCTTGCTGGCCGCGCTGTTCGTCTTCGAGTGGCGGCTCGCGCTGGTCGCCCTCGCGGGTCTCCCCCTCGTGGCCGTCGTGGGCCGTTGGGCCGGCCGGCTGGTGGCCCGGCTGGATCGCGTGCAGAAGACGGCCGCCACCGCGGCGGCCGGCCGGGTGGTGGAGTTCGCCCAGGCCCAGGCCACACTCCGTGCTGCCGGCCGGACCGCTTCCGGGCACCGGCTGCTGGAGGAGGCCCTCGCCGAGCAGAGCGCGGCGCAGCGTTCCACCACCGTGATCGCCGCGCCCGCGCTGCTCTCCACCAACCTCGTGATCCAGCTGCTCCTGGTCGCCCTGCTCGCGGCGGGCGCCCAACTCGCCCTGGGCGGTGAGCTGGGAACGGCCGAGCTGGTGGCGCTGCTGGTGCTCGGCGTCCGGCTGGTCGAGCCCTTGATGACGGCTGTCGAGAACGGGGCCGCCCTCCGCATGGCCGGCAATGCCATGGCGCGGTACCAGGAAATCCTGGCCACGGCGGAGTTGCCCGCCCCGGAGGCCACTCCCGCCGGGGAGGGACCCGCCGAGCCATCCGTCGAACTGCGCGGGGTGACCTTCGGCTACGGCGGCGAACCGGTCCTGCGCGACGTGAGCCTCGTGGCGCGGCCGGGCACGATGACGGCGCTGGTGGGGCCCTCCGGCTCCGGCAAGACCACGGTGCTGCGACTGATCGCCCGGTTCTGGGACGTGGACGAGGGTTCGGTCTCGATCGGGGGCAGGGACGTACGGGAGCTGGCCACCGAGGAGTTGATGCGCCACATCGCGCTGGTCTTCCAGGACGTCTACCTCTTCGACGGCCCCATCGAGGAAAACATCCGGATGAGCCGACCGGAGGCGAGTGACGAGGAGTTGCGGAGGGCGGCCGAACTCGCTCGCGTCACCGAAGTGGTGGACCGGCTACCCGATGGCTGGCGGACGCGGGTCGGCGAGGGCGGCGCGGCTCTCTCCGGCGGAGAACGTCAGCGGATCTCGATCGCTCGCGCCTTGCTGAAAGATGCGCCGATCGTGCTGCTCGACGAGGCGACGGCGGCCCTGGACGCCGCCAACGACGCCGCCGTGGCGGCCGCGCTCGCCTCGCTGCGCACGGACCGCACCCTGATCGTGGTCGCACACCGGCTCCCTACGGTGCGCTCGGCCGACCGGATTCTGGTGCTGGACGGCGGTCGCGTGGCGGAGGAGGGAGACCACGAACAACTCCTCCAACACGGCGGCCGATACCGGACGTTCTGGGAGGAGCGCACCCGCTCGGTGGGGTGGCGGCTCACCTCGCCCACTCCGAGTGAGTAGTTGCCGGCAGCAGCGATCGGGCGGCGCGTTCGGCAGGCTCAGCCACCTCGCCCCCGGCGTGCCACGGCGATTACCCACACAACGTCACCAATCAGTAAGGGATGGAACCACCATGAGAGAAATGACGACGGACATCGTCACGACGTATCTGTTGACCAACCGCGCCTTCGCCGCCCCGGCCATCGAGGAGGCGATACGCTCCCTCGACCTTGGTGGCCGACGGCGTTTGCTCGACGCCGGCACGGGCGCGGGGGGCGGGCTCGTCGCCCTGGCCCGGGCGGCGGACCCGGACGCGCGTGTTCTCGGCGTGGACCAGAACGCCGACGCGCTTGAACTGGCCGCCGCGTATGCCGAGAAGGAGGGCGTCGCCGACCGGGTCGAGACCAGGCGGGCGGATCTGCTGGAGGTGCTGGCGGAGACTGTACGGTCGGGCGCGGGGTTCGACGTGATCTGGGCGAGCGACGTGATCTGGCCCGGCAACTTCCCCGACCCCGAAGCCGCGGTGGCCGCCCTGGCCGGGGCGCTCAACCCGGGCGGAGTCCTGGCGCTCTTCAGCAGCGGTTATTACCAGGCCACGTTCTTGCCCGGTCACTCCTGGATGCAGCAGAGACTGCGCGTCGCCTCGCAGCTGAACTGGAGCCTTCCTGGGGAAGGGCCCACGCAGAACGAGCGGCTGGTGCACTGGACGCTGGCAGCCGGGCTGCGCGAGCCCCGGGTGCGGCTGATCCCCCGAGTGGTCTTCCCGCTGGAGGAGGACCCGACGGCGCGTCCCTATCTGGAGCGGGTGGTCTGGCCCGAACTTCTCGACGCCGCCCGGGAACGGGGCAGGGAAGCCGGGATGAGCGAGGAGGAACTGGTACGGGCCGCCGCGCTCATGACGCCGGGCGATGACGGCTACGTCCTCAACGAGCCCGGGTACCACCTACTGCACCCCATGCTGCTGGTGACGGGAAAACGCGAGGGCGAGCCGGGCGCCCCTGGCCTCTCAGCGGTGGAGGACGCCGATCTCCGGGACGCCGGGGGCTCCGCCGGCACTGACCATACGGCTGCTCAGACCCGCCTCCTCGGCCAGCGCTCCCAGCGTTAGGTTCTCCAAGAAGTACGCGTCGGTGGTGCTGCGAACAAGACGCCCGTCGCGGAAGACCTTCCACGAGGTGTGCCACCGCATGAGGTTGTCCGCGACGGGCTCGGCCTCCGGAAGACGCTGCGCAGCACGAGCGCCGCGTCCAGCCCTCCGTCGCCATCCGCGACGATCACCGCTCCGCTGTACAGAGCCCGTTCGCTCGGCTCGGCCTCGTCTATCCAGTCGCGGGCCCGCCGCTTGGGGATGCCCGACGCGGTGACGGCGGGCGTTGGCGCGGGCCGTGGGGGTACTATGCATAAACGGTAATCATTTTCAATAAGGCGAGGTTCGCGATGCACCAGTCCGGTCAGGCCGGGGGTCCCGGCACCGCCGAGGCGGCAACCGCCCGCACGAGTACGGACCCCCGGCTCCCCGTGACCGTGCTCTCCGGTTTCCTCGGTGCCGGCAAGACCACCCTGCTCAACAACGTGCTCGGGAACCGCGAGGGACTGCGAGTCGCGGTGATCGTCAACGACATGAGTGAGATCAACATCGACGCCGCCCTGGTCCGCGATGGAGGGTCGCTCTCCCGTACTGAGGAGCGACTGGTGGAGATGACCAACGGGTGCATCTGCTGCACGCTGCGAGACGATCTGCTGGAGGAGGTGGAACGGCTGGCGCGGGCCGGCCGCTTCGACTATCTGCTGATCGAGTCCAGTGGTATCTCCGAGCCCATGCCTGTCGCCGCGACCTTCTCCTTCCCTCGCGACGACGGGGCGACGCTCGGTGACCTGGCCCGTCTGGACACCATGGTCACCGTGGTGGACGCCGCGAACTTCCTGACCGAACTGGGGCGCGGGGACGCCCTGGTCGATCGCGGGCTTGACCAGTACGAGGAGGACGAGCGAACCGTCAGCGACCTGCTCGCGGACCAGATCGAGTTCGCCGACGTTCTCTTGCTCAACAAGGTCGATCTCGTTCCGGTGGACGAGGCCGACCGCCTGGAGGCGGCCCTGCGGCGGCTCAACCCCGCGGCCCGGGTCCTGCGTACCTCGCATGGCCGCGTCCCGGTCGGCGAGATCCTCGGCACGGGCGCCTTCGACCTCGCGCGGGCCCAGGAGGCGCCCGGGTGGCTGGCGGAGCTGAACGGCGACCATGTGCCGGAGACCGAGGAGTACGGCATCTCCAGCCTCCTCTTCCGCGCGGACCGCCCCTTCCATCCGGGCAGGCTGTGGCGGTTTGTGACCGAACACATGGATGCCGGCGCGTTCGGCACGATCCTCCGTTCCAAGGGGTTCTTCTGGCTGGCGACCCGGCCCGCCCTCACCGGGCTGTGGTCCCAGGCGGGCTCGGTGGCGCGGTTCGAACCGTCAGGCGTCCGCGCGGCACCCGCTGCCGGGGGCCTCTCCGACGGCCAGGAACTCGTCTTCATCGGAACCGGGTTGGCCCGCGCAGAGCTTCACGCGGCGTTGACCGCCTGCCTGTTGGGCGAGGAGGAGTGGCGTGCGGGTCCCGAGTCCTGGGCCCGGCTTCTGGACCCCTTCCCGGAGTGGGACGCGCCGCCCGCACATCACGAACATGCTCTTCCGGTGCACGACGCCCTGTTCGTCGGACTTCGGAACGAACGCTGACAAGGGTGAACGATCGGCATCGAGGGCGGCCGGAGTCGGAGCGCGAAGTCCTTGGGCCGGCCACGTCGCCATGCGATACTAGTTATCATTTTCATGTAGGCGTCTTTCCCTTGAGGCGCTCCCGCCGCTGGACCTGCCGGTCCCCTGCCGGCCATCAACTCTCTTCCATCCCTTACGCCATGGCCCGCACCCCCACGGGCCGACAGGAAGGAACGCTCGTTGACATCCCGGCTCATACGCCGTTCCGTGGCATGCCTGGCGACCGTGATGGTCGCCACTACGGCGATAACCTCGCAGAGCACACCAGCGCTGGCGGCCGAAGGACCGGCCCCTGATCCGAAGGAGTACCGCGTCCTCCAGGATCTTCACACGGACGCGGTCGCGACCTTCCTGGATGACACGACCTTCGACCTCGGCAGCAAGGCGGATGTGCCCGAGGGCACGGGCACGCGATTCGCCGCCGACGAGCTGTGGTTCCACGTCGACGACGACTCGGCGACAACGGTTCCCGAGGGCTTCGAGTTCATCGCGCCGGAAGGGGCCCCCGTCTGGCTGGCAACGGAGGCCAATCCCGGAGGCAACCAGTTGTGGCCCGGCTTCTCCACGGAGTCGGTACCGGCGGGCGCGATCGACGACGACCGGACCACGTTCACCCTCAACGAGGTCGAGGGCCCCGGGGACCTGGAGGTGTTCACCACCGGCGGGCCCGGTTCCGTCAACCGGCTGTGGTCCTCCGACGAGAACGAGGACTACGCGTCGTTCGATGTTGGACGGACCCATATGCATGCGAACTGGGCGTTCACCGAGGCCGGCACCTACCACCTCACGGTCGAGGCCGGGGTGTCACGCTCGGGTGAGCCCGTCAGCGCGAGTGCCACCTACACGTTTGTCGTCGGTCAGCTCCCCGAGACCGCCGCCACCGGTTCCACTCTTACCTCCTCGGCCACCGAGATCACGGTCGGGGAGAGCATCGATCTGACGGCATCGGTGACTCCGGCATCCGTAAGCGGCTACCTGGAGTTCCGCGCCGGGGGCACCGTACTCGGCCACGAACCGGTGACCGACGGCCAGGCCACACTGACCACCGACGCGCTCGGTCTGGGCAACCAGCGCGTCACCGCGCACTTCGTTCCCGAGGTGACGAATCTGGCCGAGCCGTCGACATCGGAACCAGTCGCCATCGACGTGACCGAGCCGGGCGGCGAGCCGTTCCGCATCGACGGGCTGGCGGCGTCGTACCAGCCCGGAGACGAGCTGGTGGCCGACGCCGTGGGAGTCGCCGCTGGTGAGGACCAGAGTTTCCGCTGGGTCATCCGTCCGGTCGGCTCGGCCTCCAGCGGTTACGTCACCGGTACGGGCCCGCAGCTCGTCCAGGCCGTGTCCGCGTCGGACGACGGATACGAGATCAAGGTCCAACTGCTCACGGGCAGGACCGTCGAAGCGGAGACCGCCTGGAGGCCGATCGCGGTCGAACCGGTCGGCGAAGTGCCGGTACTCACCCCCGCGGATGAGGGACCGGTCCACGCCGGGAACACGTTCGAGCTTGAGCTCTCCGGTCGGGAAGCCGCGGAGGGGGAGACGCTGGAACTCGTCAAGCGGTTGGACAGCCCCTGGTTCGACGCGGCGAACGGTCAGAGCACCGTGACCTTCCCCGAGCCAGACCGCGTGGCCGTGACCTCCACCATCACGGGGGAGGCCGAGTACGCCGTCCGCGTGATCAGGGACGGACTGGCCATCGCCCAGTCGGCCCCGGTGACTGTCGAGATCAACGAGCGCGAGGTGTTGTTCGAGGGGCTGCGGTCGCTCTACCGAGAGGGCGCCACACTCCAGGTCAACGCCTCGGTGTACCCCGAACTCGAGGGCGCCACCTACTCGTGGCGCATGCCGTATGACACGGTGCTCAAGGAAGGCACCGGTCCCGAGGCCCTGTTGTTCGAGAAGACGATGACGATGGCCGACGACGGCCAGTGGCTCCACTTCGTCATGACCAGGGGAGACGTCACCATCAGCGAAGCGGTGCAGCTTCGGGTGACCGATGCTCCGGCCGAGGAGCAGATCCTCGCCTTCGCCAACCTCGCCGACCACTACCACCAGGGCGGCGCCATCGACTTCTCGCTGATCGCCGACCCCCCGATGAGCGACGGGGACACGGTCGACTGGGAATGGAGGTGGCCCGGTACCGAGGAGTGGAGCCCTCTTCCCGACACTTCCGGACTCGAGCACGTGCTGGTCGCCGAGCAGGCGCTGGACGGGGTGGAAGTGCGGGCGACTCTGACCTTCGGCGACGACGCCGCCTCTCCGATCACGGCCGACCCCGTGACGGTGTACGTCGACGACCACGGTGCGCCGCCTCGCCAGACGGTAACGGTGGCGGGGGAGACGGCGTATGCCCCAGGCGACACCGCCACGTTGACCGCCGAAGTCGAGCCCGGGACCGTGCTGACGGGCTACCAGTGGTTCGAGAAGGCGCCGGATGCCGAGGAAGCTGTCGCCATCCCCGGAGCGACCGGGCCGGAGTACACGTTCACCACCGCTGCCGAGCAGGACGGACACGAGTTCAGCGCCGCCGTGGTCACCCCGACCGGGGAGGTCGCCTACGGGCCTGCCGCCCCCGTGACCCTCACCGTGGCGCGGTAAGAGGCCGTTTCACTCGGTGAGCTAGGCCCTGTCCTGCCCGTACGGGCCCCACGTCGTGGGGCCCGTACGTCGTCGCTCCCGCGAGAGGGCCGGGCACGGCCGCGCGGTGAGGAACCGGGAACTCGGCTGGTGGGACTGTGGTGCCCTGTGATGTCGGCCGGTGTCGAGTTCGGCTCCGATGGCGAACCACGTGCGGTCCGGGTCGTAGGGCGCGGTCGTCACCAGGAGGTCCGGCTCCGGCCGGTCGCGTTCGTCGAGGCGGATCGTCTGATTATTCCGCCGCAATGTGTAGCGGCCCGCTTGGCCCGGAGTGTGCGGCCTGCTCGGTGGGGGCACAGATCAGTCTTCGGCCGGTTGAACGGGGCCGGGGTGGGACCGGGACCGGAAGGTGCGGCGGTAGGTGTCGGGGGGCACGCCGACGGTGCGGTTGAAGTGTCGGCGCAGCGTCGTGGCGGTGCCCATGCCGGTGGCTGCCGCTATGGCGTCGACACTGTCGGTGGTGGTCTCCAGCAACTCCTGGGCGCGGCGGACCCGTTGAGTCAGCAGCCAGCGCAGCGGGGTGGTGCCGGTCGCCGCGTGGAAGTGGCGGGCCAGATTGCGGGAGCTCATCCGGGCCTGGCGCGCCAGGTCCTCCACGGTCAGCGGTCGGCCAAGCCGTTTGATCACCCAGGGGAACAGTGCGGCGAGCGGGTGGTCGTCCCGGGTGGGAACGGGGGCGGCGACGAACTGGGCCTGGCCGCCGGCCCGGTGCGGCGGCACGACCAGGCGGCGGGCGACGGCGTTGGCGACCGCCGCGCCGTGGTCGAGGCGGACCAGATGCAGGCACAGATCCAGCGCGGCGGCCTTGCCGGCGGAGGTGAGCACGCTGCCGTTGTCCACGTAGAGCACGTCCGGATCGACCATCGCCCGGGGGCAGCGGGCGGCCAGGGCCTCGGTGTGCGCCCAGTGCGTTGTCGCGCGCTTCCCGTCCAGCAGGCCGGCGGCGGCCAGCACGAACGCGCCCGTGCAGAGGGAGGCCACCCGTGCGCCTGCCTCGTGGGCCGCGCGCACCGCTTCGACCAGGTCGGCGGGCGGGTCCTCGTCGACGTCCGCCCAGGCGGGAACGATCACGGTGCCGGCGTGACGGAGCCGGTCGAGAGCGTGATCGGGCTCCAGCCGGAACCTGCCGACTCGCACGGCGTTCGACCCGCAGACGGCGACGTCGTACCAGGGGACGGCCGCGCCGGCCGGTGCGGCGTCGAAGACCTCGTACGCCACGGACAGTTCGAAGTGCAGCATCCCGTCGGTGACGGCCAGTGCGACGGTACCCATGTCCGAAATTGTATGGGCCATGGCATTCCAGACACTCGCGGTGGTCCATCGCCAACGCCAGGATGTCCACCGTTGGGCATTCGAGGACAGCGGGAGAACTGATGAGACCGGGTCACACAGTGGCGGTGTTCGGCGCCTACGGGCACACCGGGCGTTTCGTGGTGGCGGAGTTGCGTGATCGAGGGTTCGTCCCGGTCCTGTCCGGGCGCGACGCGGACAAGCTGCGGGCGCTCGCGGCGTCCCATCCGGGGCTCGACGCCCGGCCGGCTTCGGTGGACGACCCGGCCTCGCTCGACCGCGCGCTGGCCGACGTGGCTGCCGTGATCAACTGTGCCGGACCCTTCGCCGCGACCGCCGCCCCGGTGATCGAGGCGGCACTGCGCGCCAGGGTTCCGTATGTGGATGTGGCGGCCGAGATCGAGGCCAACCTCGACACGTTCACGCACTTCGCGGATCGCGCCCGCGCCGCGGGCACCGTGGTGATCCCCGCGATGGCCTTCTTCGGCGGCCTCGGCGACCTGCTGGTCACCGCGGCGATGGGCGATTGGACAGCGGCCGACGAGGCGCATGTCGCCTACGCGTTGAGCAGCTGGCACCCCACAGCCGGGACTCGCGACGCGGGCGCGGTTTCCGGGCAGCGCAGGGGCGGTCGGCGCGTCCGTTACCGCCACGGACGGCTGGAGTACCACGAGGACGCCCTGCCGACCCTGAAGTGGCCCTTCCCCGAGCCGATGGGGGCGCGGGAAGTGATCGGGGAGTTCACCATGGCCGATGTCGTCACCGTCCCCAGCCACCTGGCCGTCCCCGAGGTGCGCACCTACATGACGGTCGAGGCGGCCCGCGACCTGGCGGCTCCGGACACCCCGGCGCCGACGTCGGTCGACCAGCGCGGGCGGTCCGCGCAGACCTTCCTCGTCGAAGCCGTCGCGCGCTCCGGCGGCGTGGAACGGCGCGCCGCGGCGAGCGGCCAGGACATCTACGCCGTCAGCGCGCCGCTCGCGGTGGAAGCGGTCCACCGCGTCCTCACGGGGCAGACCAGGACGGTCGGTGTCGCCTCCGCCGGCGCGATCTTCGACGCGCCCGACTTCCTCCGCGCCCTGCCGGCGCGCATGTCACTCGAACCGCGCCGGTAGCGGACAGCCCACCCGCTCCGTACGCCGGGCTGTAGTGGTGGGCGACCGGCGGCGGGCCACGTCCCGCCCGCTGCCTGCCAGGTGGCCGCCGGTCCGGTGCCCGACGGCGAGGTGCGCGTCGCGATGACCACCGCCGGGCCGCGGCTCGGGCGCCTGCTGCGCACAGGCACGCGTTGGACCACGTTCACCAGTGCGGACCCGCCCGTTCTCAGCTGCCGCGCGCTCCGCCGGGTGGGGAGGCGATGGCTATGGCGCCGCCCATGAACAGGCCGACGACGGCGCCCACGAGCCCGCCGCCCACGTACCCGGGCACACCGTGCGGGCTGCCCGCCACCACGCCGGCCGCTACGCAGAGGAGGCCCACGACGGCGCCGAGGGCGACCAGGCGTCTGCGCTTCCTGGTCTCGCAGGCCGGGCAGCCGAAGAGGTCCTGCCGCTGTGGGTTGTACCGTGCGCCGCACCGTGCGCAGGTGGACCATGCCCGCTCCTCGGCCCGGGCGAGCATCTCCTGGTACCGCTTTTTCCGTTCCGCGCAGATGGGGCAGGGCACCTGGCGGTCCCGGTAGTTCGACAGGGTGGTGGGGTAGCGGCCGCCGCACGTCGTGCACCGGCGGTATCCGACGGGCTTCTCCATCGGTGTCACCGACCGCGGGCGCCGAGGAACCAGTCGCGGAAGAACACGGGTGCGCGCCGACCCCTGCGCAGGGCGTACAGCCCGCCTTCGCTCACGAGGTGGTCGGCCCACATCCGCCCCGCGAGGGGCCCGCTGACGACCAGCCAGATCGCCTCGCCGCAGCCCAGCGAGTGCAGGCACAGTGCACCGCGGGTCAGCTCGCCGACCGGATCGCCGTCGTAGGGCGGCTCCTCGTTCTCCCACTTGGCCAACTCGGCCAGGTACGCCTCGTCGCTCGTGAAGTCCTTCCGCCGCGGCTCGTCGTCGGGCGGCACGTCGACCTCCTGCCCGGGGAACGGCTCGGCCAGGCGGGACAGCGCGGTGCGCGTGCCGATGCCGTCCCAGCTCCATCTCCCGGCCGCGTCCCGCAGCAGCGGAGCGACGTCGGGGACGGGCATGCCGCCCGGGATGCCCGCCGCCACCTCCAGCAGTAAACTCCGGTACTCCTGGGGCAGTCGCACCCCCAACTGCTCCTCCGCCTCCGCCAGCTCCGTGGGCGTCAGCGGCTGGGGGAGGTGCAGGTCGGCCCGAAGCGCGTCGAGCCACAGCCGCTCCCGCCACCCCGCCCACATCGGCGAAGCCGCGCGCTCGTCCGCCTCATCGCGCTCATCGCGCCCCCGTTGCCGCCGGCTCGACCCGCGTCCCTTCGACCACGGGTCGAGCCACTGCGCCTGCTGCTCGGGCGTCGACCGGCGCAGCCGCTCCAACTCGCCCCTCAGCTCGGCGGCTTCGCGGCGCCACCGGCGTGCGGAGTCCTCGAATCCCGCCCGCGTGGACGGCGTTCCCTTGCGCGCCCGTTCGTGCTCGCGCTGCTTCCGCTCCCACTCGCGCATCTCCCTGGGCCACCACGCGGCGGCGCCCAGGTCCCGGTAGACGGCGTCGAGCTCCCGCCACGCCTCGACGAACTCCTCCACGTACTGCCCCAGCGCAGCCATGCCCCGCCCGCCTTTCGTGTCCCCCGGCATCCCCCAGCATGCCCGTTGCCGTCCCCGGTCGGGAGCCCACATATCGCCGGGGAGGACGGCGGCTCCGCGGCCGCACCCCACCTGACGGGTGCGGCTCCGATCGATATCCTGTCGCGCGAAGCGTTCAAACGCTCAATGCGAAACGTGCAACGGAAACGGACACGGGATACGACACGGCGAGGGAGTCGTCATGCGGGAGCCGGTCGATGTGAGGCGTCAGCGGATTCTGGCGGCCGTGCAGTCGCACGGTGTGGCCCGCCTCGCCGATCTTGCCTCGGAGTTGGACGTCTCGGTGGTCACGATACGCCGGGACGTCGAGGAACTGGCGCGCGCCGGAAAGTTGCGGCGCGGGCACGGGGTGGCGCGCTCGGCCGCGCCCCCGAAGGAGGAGCCGGCGGCTCCTTCCGGGCCGCCGGCCGGGGGCGGCGCGATCGCCCTCGTCGTGCCGGAGCGCCACGGGTACCTGTACGAGACGCTGCACGGCGCGCGTCCGGTACTGGAGGAGGCCGGAATGCGGATCGCCCTGCACATCGCGCCGAGCGCGGCGCACAGCGAACAGCCCATCGTGGAGCGTGCGGTGGCGGGCGGCGCCGCCGGGCTGCTGATCGCCCCGCGCTGGCGCAGCGTGGCGGCGGAGGAGGCCGGCTGCCGCTGGCTGTCCCGGGTGGCGGTGCCGACCGTGCTGATGGAACGCCGGCCGCGGCCCGGCAGCGTGCTGCACGCCGTGGACTCGGTCTGCTCCGACCACTGGTACGGCGTGCACCTCGCCGTGGACCACCTGGTCTCCCTCGGGCACCGGCGGATCGTGCTGGCCGCCCGCGACGACAGCCCGTCGGCGCGCGCGATCCGCGCCGCCTTCGCCGACATCGCGGCCGGGCACCCGCTGGTCGAGGACTGGTCGGTGGCCCTCAGCTCCCCGAACGCCGTGCCCGAGCGGGACGGCGGACACGGCGCGGGCCAGGCCGAGGCCGAGGCCGCCGTCGACCTCGCGGCGCTGCTGCGGCAGCGGGGCGCCACGGCCGCCGTGCTGCACAGCGATGTGGACGCGCTGATGCTGGTGCAGCAGCTGACGGACAGTGGCGTGCGGGTTCCGCGGGACTGCTCGGTGGTGGCGTACGACGACGTGGTGGCCGCGCTGGCCGGTCCGCCGCTGACGGCGGTGGCGCCGCCCAAGGCGGAGATCGGGCGCCTGGCCGCCGAGTTGCTGCTGCTGCGGCTGGCGGCGAACCGGCAAGCGGCCGGGCCGGTGCGCCGGGTCGAGCTGCTGCCCGAGTTGATGGTGCGCGGCTCCGCCGTACCTCATCCGGCCGCCGGGATGACTGATTGATCGTTTGAAACTTTTTTGATCGGTCTATTGACCGCTACTGCTCATGCGATCAGGATGCCCGTGTCCGGAAAACGACCCGGGGAGGCGTCCATGCCCGGTCGACAAAGCCGTCGATCCGTGCTCGCCGCGATCGCCGCGCTCCCCCTGACAGGTGCCCTCGGCGCCTGCAGCGGAAGCGGCAGTGGAGGATCAGGCGGCACGAGCACCACCACGCGCATCACCTTCTGGTCCGCCGCCCGCGGCAGCCAGGAGGTGGTGGACGCGTTCAACCGCACACACGATCGTGTCCAGGTCGACTACCAGCAGGTCCCGACCGGCGGCCAGGGCGGCTACGCCAAGCTCAGCAACGCCGCCCGCGCGGGCAACGCCCCGGACGTGGCCACCATCGAGTACCCGGAGTTGCCCGGCTTCGCCATCGACGGCGTCGCCAGCGACATCACCTCGCTCATCAGCGACCGGCTGCGCGCGAAGCTGCTGCCGCAGACGCTGGGTCTGACCACGTTCGAGAGCCGGACCTACGGCGTGCCACTGGACATCGGGCCAATGGTCATGCACTACCGCGCCGACCTCTTCGACCGCTACGGCCTCACCGTGCCCCGCACCTGGGAGGAGTTCGAGCAGACCGCGCGGGCGGTGCACCGGAAGGCGCCCGACCGGCGGCTCGCCCTCTTCCCCACCGACGGCGCGATGAACTTCGCCGCCTACGCCTGGCAGGCGGGCGCCCAGTGGTTCGACACCCGTAGCGGCGCCTGGAACGTGTCGCTCGCCGACCGGCCGACCCGGCGCGTCGCGGCGTACTGGCAGCGGCTGGTCGACGACGACCTGGTCTTCATGAACGCGGGCGAAAGCCGGCAGTACGACGCCCAGGTCGGCGACAGCCTGATTCTGACCAGGCTCACCGGCGCCTGGGACGCGGGCGCGCAGATGAACGAACGCCCGGGGCAGCGCGGCCTGTGGCGGATCGCGCCGCTGCCGCAGTGGGACCAGGACCGGCCGGCCGTCGGCTCCCACGGCGGCTCCACCTTCGCCGTCACCAAGGACAGCCGGCACCCGGAAGCCGCCATGGGGTTCGTCGAGTGGCTGGTCTCCCACCCCGACGCGCTGCGCGCCCGGCTCTCCAGCGGCGCCAGCAGCGCGTACCCGGCCGCCCCCGACCTGGTCGCCGTCGGCCGCGAGGCCTTCGACCGCTCCTACTACGGCGACCAGGACATCTACAGCCTGTTCGACGAGCAGGCGCGCGTCCTCCGCGAAGGCTGGGCCTGGGGGCCGAGGATGACCGCCACCAGCCGGGTCATGCAGGACGGCTTCGCCCGGGCCAGCGGTGGCGAGGGCACGATCATCGACTCGGTGCGCGACGCCCAGGCCGGCACCATGCCCGACCTGCGGGCGCTGGGACTGTCCACCAGCGAGCACAGCACGTGAGCCCCCACCCCACCCGCGGGTCGTACGCAAGGCAGGTGACACCCCCATGACCCCCTCCGCCCCGGCGACCCCCGCGGTCACGACCGCTCCGCCGAACGGCACCACCGGCGACGGCTCCCGCCGTGTGCGGGCCCGGGACCCCCGCAAGGCGGCCCGCCGCCGGCAACTCGGCGCCTGCGGCCTGCTGATGGCGCCGTTCTTCATCCTCCTGGTGACGGTCTTCCTGATCCCCGTCGGGACCGCCGTGTGGCTGAGCTTCTTCAGCGAGGACCAGCCGGGCCTCGGCTTCGGCCCGGAACGCACCGTCTTCGTCGGCCTGCGCAGCTACGCCGCCGTGCTGAACGACCCGACGTTCCTGTCCGGGCTCGGCACGGTCGTGCTGTACTGCGTGATCTACATCCCGCTGATGGTGCTCGGCGCCCTCGCCCTGGCGCTGCTGCTGGACTCCGGCGTCGTACGCCTGCGGTCGTGGGCGCAACTCGGCCTGTTCCTGCCGCACGCGGTGCCCGGCATCATCGCCGCGCTGATCTGGCTGTACCTGTACACGCCCGGCATCAGCCCGGTGATCGAGGTGCTGGGCAAGGCCGACATCACCGTCGACTTCCTGGGCGTGCACACCGTCCTGCCGTCCATCGTGAACATCGCGCTGTGGAGCAACCTCGGCTACAACATGGTGATCTTCTACGCCGCCCTCCAGGCCGTGCCCCGCGAGGTCGTCGAGGCCGCGGTCGTCGACGGCGCGGGCCCGGTCCGTGCCGCCGTGCAGGTGAAGACGCCGCTGGTGCGCCCGTCGATCGTGATGGTCGCGATGTTCACCTTTATCTGGTCGTTGCAGCTGTTCACCGAGCCGATGCTGCTCAGCCAGTCGTCACCGATGATCAGTTCGCGGTTCTCGCCGAGCATGTACATCTACGACGCCGCCTTCACACGCAACAACTACAGTCTGGCCGCGGCCGCCGCCGTCGTGCTCCTGATCTGCACGATCGCCCTGTCCTACGGCGTGACCCGCTGGACCAGCCGCGTCAACTCCGCCGAGGAGGCCACCCGATGACGGCATCGGACACCCGCGGAACGCCGCTGCTGCGCCCCCGCCTGCTGGGCCGTTCCGCCGTGAACGCCGTGGTCGGCATATCCGTGCTCTACACGCTGCTGCCGGTGCTGTGGCTGGTCCTGGCCGCATCGAAGGACCGTGACTCCCTCTTCAGCAGCGATCTGCTGTCCCTCGACGGCTTCTCCTTCGTGCAGAATCTCCAGGACCTCTTCGCGATGGACGGCGGCCTTTACGGACGCTGGTACGTCAACAGCCTGCTGTACGCGCTCCTCGGGGCCGCCATCGGCGCCCTGCTGAGCGTGGCCTGCGGCTACGCCTTCGACAAGTACCACTTCCCGCACAAGGAGAAGCTGTTCGGTCTGGTGCTGGCCGCGGTGATGGTGCCCCAGACGGTGCTGGCGCTGCCGCTGTACCTGATGGCATCCGAAGCCGGCGTGGTGAACACCTTCTGGTCGGTCTTCATCCCCGTCCTCTTCAACCCCTTCGGCGTCTATCTCGGCCGGATCTTCAGCCAGGGCTACGTGCCCGACGAGGTGCTGGAGGCCGCCCGGGTGGACGGCGCCGGCGAGCTGGCCACCTACCTGCGGGTCGCGTTGCGGATGCTCGGACCTGGTCTTGTCACGGTCTTCCTCTTCCAGCTCACCGCGATCTGGAACAACTTCTTCCTGCCCATGGTGATGCTGTCCGAGCAGGACCTGTACCCGGTGAGCCTCGGCCTGTACCAGTGGAACAGCTCTGCCACGGTCTCGCCCGAGTACTTTCCCGTGGTGATCATGGGCTCGCTGCTCGCGGTGCTGCCGCTGATCCTGGCCTTCGTGCTGCTGCAACGATTCTGGCGCTCGGGGCTCACGGCGGGGGCGGTCAAATAGCCCGAAGTCGTCAACGCCTGCGACGACTTTCACGTCATGTCAGCCGTTACGTCAGTTGTCACGTCAGTTGTCACGTCAGTCGTTGCGCCAGCCGTCATGTCAGCCGGACCCGGGAGACAGATGCCCACCTCGCCCACCGCCCCCGCCCGCCCGCGCGCCGCCCTCGCCATGTCACGGCAGGCCGCGGCGGCCGTCCTCGCCCCCGCGTCCCTGGCCGCGCTCGCCGAGGTGTGCGACCTGGAACCGCCGCCCGCACTGGACGACCTCACCACCGACCGGGCCCGCGCCGTGCTCGCGGACGTCGAAATCCTCGTTACCGGCTGGGGCTGCCCGCCCCTGGACCAGGCCGTGCTCGACGCCGCACCACGGCTGCGCGCGATCGTGCACACCGCCGGCTCGGTGCGCCACCACGTCACCGAAGCCTGCTGGGAACGGGGCATCGAGGTGTCCTCGGCCGCCGCCGCCAACGCCCTCCCGGTCGCCGAGTACACGGTCGCGATGATCCTGCTCGCCGGCAAACACGTCGTCGAACGGGCCCGCGCCCTGCGCGCCACCCGGCGGCGCGAACACCCGCTCACCGGGCTCGACGGTGTCGGCAACTACGGCCGCACCGTGGGCATCCTCTCCGCCTCGCTCGTCGGCCGCCGCGTGATCGACCTGCTGCGCCCGTACGACCTGCGGCTCCTGCTGCACGATCCCTACGTTCCTGACGAGGAGGCGGTGGCCCTCGGCACCCGCCCGGTCGGCCTGGACGAACTCTTCGCGCAGAGCGACATCGTGAGCATCCACACCCCGCTGCTGCCCGCCACCCGGGGGCTGGTCAGCAGGGAACTGCTCGCCGCCATGCGCCCCGGCAGCTGCCTGATCAACACCGCTCGCGGCGCCGTCGTGGACCAGGACGCGCTCACGGATGTGCTGTCCCAGGACAGGATTCGGGCGGTGCTTGACGTGACCGACCCGGAGGTGCTGCCGTCCGACCACCCGCTGTGGGACCGCGAGAACGTCCTCATCACCCCGCACCTCGCCGGTTCGCAGGGCAACGAGTGGCGGCGGCTGGCCGCCCTGGCCGTCGCGGAGACCCGCCGCTGGGCCGCCGGCGACGGCTTCGCCCACCCCGTACGACGCGAACGACTGGAGTTCCTGGCATGAGCCCATCCCCGCACCCCGCGCTGCGCCTCCCCGAGGAGGACCGCGATCTGAGCCCGTACACCGGCTACGCACGTGCGCACTGGGAGGCCGCCGCCGACGGGCTGCTCGACGCCGCGTGGCGGTGGGCCACGCCCGGCCGCGCGCTGCTCGACCTGCCCGGCCGGCCGTCCCGTTCCGGCGTGCGCTCGGACGGCCTGGAAGGGTACGCCCGTACCTTCCTCGCCGCCGCGTTCCGGGTCGCCGGCGCGGGGGGCGAGGACCCGCACGGGTGGCTCGAACGGTACGCGGCGGGGCTCGCCTCCGGAACGCGCGCCCCCGGCCGGGACGACACCGAGTCCTGGCCCCTCATCCTCGACCACCACGTCCAGGGGCAGCCCATGGTCGAGTCCGCGTCCGTGGCGCTCGGGCTGCGGCTGACCCGGCCCTGGCTGTGGGACCGGCTCGACCCGGCCGTGCGGGACCGCGCCGAGGAATGGCTGCGCGGCGCGCTCCGCCATGTCCCCGCGGCCAACAACTGGTACCTCTTCCCGTTCACCGTGGCCGGCTTCCTGGAGTCCGTGGGGCGCGGGGACGCCGAGACGGCCCGCGCGCGGGAGCGCGCACTGGAGCTGCTGGAAACCTGGTACCGCGGCCAGGGCTGGTACGCCGACGGCGACGGCCGCGCCTTCGACCACTACAACGGCTGGGCGCTGCACGCCTATCCGGTGCTCGACGCCCACCTGGCGGGCGACCGCCTGGCGGCGGACGAGGACCGGTACGGCTCCCGGCTGCGCGAACACCTGGCCGGTTTCGCGTACTTCTTCGGCGGCGACGGCGCCCCGCTGTACTTCGGACGTTCCATGACGTACCGCTTCGCCGCCGGCACGGCCGTCGCGCTGGGCGCCGTCACCGGCCACACGCCGCTCGCGCCGGGGGTGTCACGGCGCCTGCTGAGCGGCTCGCTGCGCTACTTCCTGCACCGCGGCGCGGTCGGCGAGGACGGCCTGCTCAGCCTCGGCTGGCACGGACCGCACGAGGCGACACTGCAGCGCTACTCAGGGCCCGCCTCGCCGTACTGGGCGTCGAAAGCGTTCGTGTCGCTGCTGGCTCCGGCGGACCACCCGCTGTGGACCGCGCCCGAGGAGAGCGCCCCCGGCGAGGCCGCCGACCGGGTGCTGGCGCTGCCCGCCCCCGGCCTGCTGGTGCACAGCACCCGGGCGGACGGCATCGTCCGGCTGCACAACCACGGCAGCGACCATGTCGCCCCGCACCAGGGCGAATCGGCCGCGGAAGAGGACCCGCTGTACGGCCGGCAGGCGTACTCGACGCGGACCGGGCCGACGGCGCCGGCCAACGTGCCCGACAACCACCTCTGCGTCGAGGTCGCCGGGGTGCCCAGCGTGCGCCGCCGCATCCACCCGCTGGGCGCCGGCCACGGCGACGGCTGGGGCTGGGCGGCCTCCTGGCACCGGCCCGTCTTCGCCTCGGGCGCCCGGATGGTGCCGGCTCTGCGGGTGGAGAGCGTCACGGTGGCGCGGGGCCGGTACGAGCTGCGCGTGCACCGCGTGATCGGGGCGCCGCCGGGGTCCCGGGTCGCGCAGTCCGGCTGGGCGACCGGACCGGACGAGCCCCTGGTCTCGGCCCTGCACGGCCTGCACGGCTGGACGGACCTGGCGGAACGCCGGGCCCCGCAGGGCACGGCGTTCACGCGCACGGCGGGCGTCCCGCGCCTGACGGCCGCGGTGGAGGGCACGGCGCTGTTCGCGGCGCTGGCCACCCTCACGGCGACGCCGGAGCCCGCCCCGCTGCCGACCGCCGTGACCCGGGTGTCCGTCGACGGCGCCGTGCTGGAAGTGCGCTGGGCGGACGACGGCTCGACCACGCGCGTCGGCTTCGAGCCCCTGACGGTGGAGCACGGTTGACCGCGAGCCGGACCGGCCCGCGTGCCCCGTCGGCGGTGATCAGGAACCAGCGGTCATCGTCACCATTCGATCCGCTGGGCGACGCCGTCCACGATTGTCGCGGTGGCGGACAGCTCGCCTTCCCGCACGACCTCCTGCAGGATCTCGGCGTCGCAGTCCGTCTGCTCGATGTCGTAGGTGCCGCAGTTGTCGCTGCCCATGACCGCCGTGTCCTCGGTGACGAGGAAGTGACGGTCCTCGATCGCCAGCAGGTCTTCGTTCACATACGACACCGGGCCGGTCACCGAGACCTCCCACCCGCTGAGGGGGTGGTCGATGCCGGGGCCGTCGACCCGCAGCGCGGCTCCGTCCTGGATCTGCACCAGCACGGTCATATCGCCGTTCTGCGCGGCCTGCTCCAGCTGATCGGTGGTGCACTCCCTGTCCGGGACCTCCGGATCGGCGCAGAACGCGCCCCCCACGACCTCCGTGTCCTCGGCAACGTAGAAGGCCTGGTCGTCGACCCTCAGCTCGCCCGGCGCCAGGTAGCTCAGCGGGCCGGCGACCGCGCCGGTGAAGCCTTCGCCCTCCGGGATGACCTGTCCCTCTTCCCCGCCCTCTTCCCCGCCGGAACCGCCCGCGGAACCGGAACCACCCTCGGAGCCCGAACCCCCGCCGGAACCGGCGACTTCGTCTTCGTTGCACGCGGTGAGGAACAGGCCGGCGGCGGTCATGAGACCGATGGCGGCGAGCGTTCCGGTGCGGCGAGTGCGGTTGACGAACTTCACAGGTGCCCCTTTGTGCGCGATTTCCTCGTTGCTCGCCCTGCGAGACGCGGCACACCGGAACGTCGGTTCTGCGATCCCGGATTCTGTTGCACGGTCGCGACGATCTTCGATGTCCGCGCTGTGACGCCCCGGCGAACGGGGCGCCGCCGGAGTGTTCGTGGGGGGCGACCGCACGGGTGGAACGAACGGTCCGGGCCGGTCGGCCGCCCCTCCGCCACCGAGCGCCATGACATCCAGGTTGCCGGGCAGAAGGCCGCGATGCGGCCGTTACGCGTCGCCGCCCCCGAACGGGCAGGACGCCGGCGGCGCGTCTGCCGCGGGCTGCGCGGGGGCGGCGGGCTTGGGACGCGGTTTGGGTACCACGCGGATGTCGTTGACCGGACGCAGGGAGATCACCGGGGAGCCGTAGCCCAGGGGTGCGCCCGGTATGCGGCTCAGCCGGAACCTCTGGTTGATCATCGCGACGATGACCCGCAGTTCGAGCAGCGCCATCAGATTGCCGACGCACTGCCTCGGGCCCGCACCGAACGGGAGGTAGGCCAGGCGCGGCCGTTCCCGCACGGCCTCCGGGGTGAAGCGCTGCGGATCGAACGCCATCGGATTGGCCCACCAGCGGGGATTGTGGTGCGAGGCCAGGGGCGACAGCAGGATCGAGGCGCCGGCTTCGATGTCGTAGCCGCCCAGGACGTCCGCCTCGACCGCCGCGCGGGGGTAGCTCCAGATCGGCGGGTGCAGGCGGAGACTCTCGTCGATGACCATTCCCGTGTAGGTCAGGGACTCCGCGTCCTTCGCGGTGGGCGTCGCGCCGCCGAGGACATCGGCGAGCTCGGCGTCCAACTCCTCCTGCACGTGAGGGTGTTCGGCAATGGACAGCAGCGTCCAGCACAGCGCGACGGACGTCGTCTCGTGCCCGGCCACGTAGATCGTGACGATCTCGTCCTTGATCTGCTGGTCCGTCCAGGGACGGCCGGTGGCGGGGTCGGTGGCCCGTTCCATGAGGTCGATCAGCGGGCCCTCGCCGGTCCTCGCGTACGTCTCGCGCACCTCGGTGACCAGGCGGTCGAAGACGCGGTGTATCCGCTTGATCTTCCGGTTCCGCTCGGTCGGCACCCACGAGGGCAGCAGCTCCGAGGGAACGCCGCTGCGGAACATCACGGCGACGACATCGTCGACGGCTTCCTTCAGCTCTTCCGTGAACGGGCCGGCGTCGTAGGCGAACAGTGACCCGCTGAGGGTGACCAGGGTGAGTTTGAGCATGTCGCCCATCAGGTCGACGGGCTCGCCCGCGGCGGCCTTGCGTTCCCACTCGTCGAACAGGGTCTCGGCCGCGGCCACGAGGTTGGGCATGATGGCGGGAACGGCGTTGCGCAGGAACACCGGCTGCACGGCCCTGCGGTGCGCGAGCCGGAACTCGCCGTCCGTCGTGAGCAGTCCCTTGCCCATGATGACGTCGAACAGTTCGTACAGCGGGCCGCGCACGTAGTTGGCGTGGTTCTGCACCAGGACCCGGTTCACCGCTTCGACCTCGGTGACCTGGTAGACGGTCATCGGCCCGAGCCGCATACGGACGATCTCGCCGTGATCACGCTGGAGCCCCAGCAGGAATTCGGCGGGGCTCCGCCGCCAGGAGCTGAGACTGCCGATCAGGGGGGCGCCCTTGGGGCCGGGCGCGATCCGGGGACCGGACTGGACGGTGGTCATCGTTGGTGTCCTTCCTCGGCCCGCGCGCCTCCCGGGTTCTACGGGTACCGGAAGAGCCGGTGCGCGAGCACGTTGTCGAGAACGGTTCGGGGTCGGGTGCCGCGGTGCACGGGGTGTGTCAGTCCGGTCCCGGGGGCGTGCCGAGCGGCCCCGGCGGACCGTGGACCGTCATGACCGGCTCGCCGGTGTGCGCGCGGCTCACCCGCCACACGCCGACGGCGGCGTCGCCCTCGATGCGGCTGGGACCGCGTTCGGCGGCGTGCAGGGTCAACTGCCCGATGACCAGGGGGTCGCTGGTCGCCGTCAGCGGACCGCCCTGACCGGCCCAAAGACGCAGCAGGTTCTCCAGCGGGGCGACGGGCACGACGACGGGCACCTCGTGCGGGGTCACCCACAGGTCGCCGGGGGCGCAGGGGGCGACCTCGGCGACGTGCCGGCCGTTCACGTCCCGCGTCCAGGCGCAGAGCGGCACCACGGCGGAGCGCCACAGCAGGCGCGGGCGGCCCGAACTCCAGGTGGTGGTGCGCGGCTCGGCGGGCAGGGCCGCCGGGGCGGCGGGGCCGCCGTCGCCGTAGACCAGGCGCACGTTCGCCTCGGGGCCGGTACCGGTCGCGTCGCCGGCGCGACGGAACCGCACGCGCACCACCCAGTCGCCGCCCTCGTACCCGCCGCGCGCCTCGCGCAGCAGCGTGCCGCGGGGCCCGTCGAGGCGCAGCAGGCCCACCGGCACGACGACATCCTCGATGCGGGTGAGCCGCAGGGCGGGGTAGTCCTGCGGCACGACCCACTCGCCGCCCCGCGCCGCGCTTTCCAGCAGCATGCTCAGCGGAACGGCGGGCACGCCGTCGACGCGGAAGTCGCCCGCCGCGGGGACGCGGTCCAGGTCGAAGGCGACCGTGCTGGTCAGCCGGCTGTGCGGGGTGAACGCCGAGACCGTGCCGAGGTGGAAGACCCGCGGGAACGTGGTGGCGTACCCGGGCAGCACCGGCACCATCGGGTATCCGGTGACCTGGGCGGGGTTGATCGCCCTGCCGAGCGGGCCGACGAACGTCACCTCGCCGCGCGATCCCGCCAGCAGTTCACCGCGCCACCTGGCCAGACCGTCGGCGACGCCGAGCGCGGACATGTAGCGCAGCGCGGCGGTGAAGTTGGCGATGAGGCCCACCCGGTCCCAGGTGGGCCAGGCCAGGGTCATCACGGGAAAGCCGGCGCGGCGGGCCGCCCACGTGCCCAGGCGCGCCAGCCCGTCGTTGGCGGCGGCGTACGCGACCTGTCCGACCATGCCGCCGAGCCGGCCCGAGAGGGAGCCGACGGAACAGAAGAACTTCAGCGGCAGGTGCCGGACTTCCTCGAAGAGGTGCAGGAAGCCGTCGATCTTGGTGCCGACGGTGCGCAGGAACTCCTCGTCCGTGGTGCGAGGCAGCCGGACCGCGCTGTCCACACCGGCGTTGTGGATCACTCCGGCCAGCCGCGCGCCCTGACGGCGGACCAGGTCCCGTACCTGCGCGGGGTCGGTGATGTCGCACTGCGCGTACGCGATGGGCAGGCCCTCCCGCGCGGCGGCGGCGAGGTGGGTGGCCACCTCCCACCGGCGGTGGGCGCGCGCGAGGTCGTCGCGGATGCGGCCCGGCGGGGCGGCGGGGGGCCGGCCGCGCCAGGTCTGCCGTTCGAAGTCGCGCCAGCCCTGCTCGTCGAGGCCGGACCAGGGGTCGTCCGCGGAGGGCGGCGGTTCCCGCCCGGTCACGACGACGGACACGCCGTCCCGCTGGGCGAGTTCACGGGCGAGCCACCAGCCGATGCCGCGGGCGCCGCCGGAGATCAGCACCGTGTCGCCGGGGCGGAGGTGGACGGCGGGCGATCCCGCGGTCTCCTCGGTGGGGGTGAGGGTGAGGCGGTCGCCGCCGCGTCGGCCGACCTCGATGGGGCCGCGCCTGCCGAGTTCGGCGGCGACGACGGCGGGCAGGTCCGCGTGGGCGGCGTCGTCGACGTCGACGACGCGGGCGTTGCAGTTGGGGAACTCGCGGTGCAGCGTCTTGGCCAGCCCGGCCCAGACGCCGCCGAGCGGCTGGGCCGGGTCGTCGTCGGGGTGCTGCCCCATGCCGCCGCCGAGGTGGGTGACGGCCAGGTAGAACAGCCGGTCGGCGGCGCTCTCCCCGGCCCAGTCGTCGTAGACGCCGCGCAGCGCCGTCACCGTTTCGGTGAGCGCGTCACGCCAAGCGCCGGCCGGCTGTTCCGGCGGGGTGCCCTCCATGGTCAGGTCGACGATGGCGTCGACGGGCGTGCCGTCGTGGCCACGCCGCACCAGGGCGCCGTGGCCGGTGAGCGCGCGTTCCACCGCGGCACCGGTTTCCGGCGCGCCGTTGATCAGCAGCACGCGCCGGCCGGCGAGCCGGGTCGCGGCGTCCGGGTCCGGCGTGGGCAGCGGCGGCAGTCCGGTGAGCCGCCAGATCAAGCGGCTCACGGGCCGGACGGCCGCGTCAGCCGCGTCGGCGGTGTCGGCGGTGTCGGCTGTGTCGGCCGCGTCGGCGGTGTCCAGCGCCGGGCCGGGGTCCCCGCTCATACCGCATCCTCCGTCCTGGCCGCGGGCGAGATGCCCGTGGCGAGGTCGACGTGGCCCATCAGCGTGGCCGACAGGTCCTTCATCTGGAGCAGCAGGCGCCCGTCCGCGCGGACGGCGGCGAACCGGCTGCCGACGGCGAACCGGCTGCCGATGCCGCCGTCCGCGCCGCCTCCCGGGGGTGTCACGTACAGCTCGACGGGGTCGCCCGAACGGGCCAGGGCCTGGTCGGTGGTCTCCTCGTACAGGTCGATCCTGCGGATCGACAGCGGCGCGGCGACCGGCATTCGGGGCCCGTCGGGCCCGTTCTCCAGGTGCAGCACGCCGGTTCTGGCCAGCCCGTCCATCAGGACGGCGGGCACGGTGAACCGGGCGAACGCCGGGTCGTCGAGCGGGATGCGGGGGGTGTAGCGGGCCCGCTTGCCCCACGGGTGGAGGCGGGTGGCGGTGGTGGAGCGGAACGGGCCGGTCAGGTGCACCGGGGCGTCCGGCAGGTGGTAGGGGTCGGGAACGGGGATCTCGGCCCCCGTCTCCCACGGGTCCCAGCGGGGCGCCTCGGGGAAGGCGTCGTCGAGCAGCACCCGGGCCAGGAAGTGCGGCCGGTCCCGGATCAGGAGGACGCCCCTGGGCGACACGACGTCCTCGGTGATCCGTACCTGGACCGCGGTGACCTCGCCCGGCCGCCGCACCAGTTCGGCGTGGATGCGCTTGGGGCGTGTCGCGCCGTTCCCTGGGACGCGCAGGAAGTGCTCGAACACGACGTCCTCGAAACCGATGACCCGCTTGCCCGGCACCACCTGCCTGGCGGCCTCCGCGGCGAGTTCCGTGACGAACGTCCCCGGCAGCGTGGCCTCGCCCCGCACGGTGTGGTGCGCCAGACAGGCGTCCGTGGTGGCGAGGTCGAAGGCGCATTCGAAGACGGCCGAGGTGGCGTCCGCCGAGACACGGCGGCGCAGGAAGAAGCCGGCGTCGGGCTCCTCCGTGCCGCCGAGGTAGCCGGGGTAGAAGCCTTCGACGGTGGCGCGTTCGGCGTCGCCCAGGTGGACCACGGAGGCCCGCCGCGCGTCCGAGTGCAGTTCCTGCATGAAGTGGCACACGCCCTCGGGAACGCTCATGCTGCTGTAGGAGCCGCCGCGTTCGTGGTAGGCGCGGGTCAGCTCGTCGGTCGCCATGCCGACGTCGCTCCACCACGTCCAGCCGAGGGTGAACTCGTCACCGGCTCCCGCGGCGCCCTCCGGCCCGCGGGCGGCCCTGGCCCAGCCGGCCGCGGTGGCGAGGAAGTCGTTGGCCGCGGCGTAGTCGGCCTCGCCCCGCTGCCCGAAGTAGCCGAGCAGGGAACCGAAGTTGCACCACAGGCGGGGCGGCGCGGCGGCCAGGGCCTGCTTGAGGTGGAGGTAGGCGTTCAGCTTGAGGTCGCGGGTGGCGGTGAACTCGGCGAAGTCCTTCTCCTTGATGAGCGCGGAACGTTGCACCCCGGCCGCGTTGACGAGCAGGTCGACGCGCCCGTGTGCGGCGAGGACCCGGCCGAGCGCGGCGGTGACCGCGGCGCCGTCGCGCATGTCACAGGTGAGGTAGGTGACCCGGTCGGCTCCGCTGTGCGCGGTCATCGTGTCGAGGTTGCCGCGCGCGGCACGGGCGTTGAGCAGGCGGTCGAAGTCGCGGTTGATGCCGGCGACGGTGCGGCCGTCGCGGCGGGCCAGCTCGGTGGTGATGAAGCGGCGCCGGCCCGCGCGGAATTCCTCGTCGGTGCCCGCGAAGACGTCGGCGGGGTAGCGGTCGAGCGCGTTGCTGCCCAGGATGTACAGGTGCGGACCGAAATGTTCCGCGAGTGCCTTGGCGACCTCGGCCGTGATGCCCCGGGCGCCCCCGGCCACCACGACGACGGAGTCCGGGCCGAGGACGGCGGGTCCTTCGGCGGCCGGGGTGATCTCCTCCTCCCGCAGAACGGGCGTTCTGCGGGTGCCGTCGATGTCGTGGACCACGGGGAAGCTGCGGGCGGCCGCGCTCTCCTCCTCGGCGCGCGCGACGGCCCGGCCGAGGTCGGCGGTGGCGCTGAACAGGCCGTACACCAGGCATTCCGGGCGTTCGAGACAGGCGCTCTTGAGGAGCCCGGAGAACAGGCCGGTGGCCGGGTGCGGGACGCCGCCGGGGGCGGCCGCGATGAGCAGGGTGACGAACGAGGCGCCGGGCGTGTCGAGGTCGTCGTACAGGTGCTGGAGCGCCAGGTAGGCGGTGTCGTGCAGCGCGACCAGGGCGCGTGGCCGTTCGATGAGGGCACGTTCCGGCGGGGCGGAGCGGCTGACGTCGCTGACCACCCGCAGCTGCACCGGCGTTCCGTTGGCGGCGCCGATGGCTTTCCGTACGGCGGTGGGCGTGACCTCGGGCAGGTGGTGCCAGCCGGGGCGTGCCGCGCCGAACGGCACGGTCGACAGCACGGTGATCCCCGCGTCGCCGGGGGCGACGGAGGCGAGCGCATCGGGGGTGTCGGTGAGAACGACGGCGCCCGGCGGCAGGAACGGCACGCGGTCGCGGACGGGGCGCGCGGGGGTGTCGGCCAGCGTCGCCACATGCCGCCTGACGTGGAACGGGCGCCCGGGGGCCGTCGCGCCCGGGAGGGCGAAGGCGGCGGGCAGGGGGCGCCGCCGAGCCGCCTCGGGGGCGGCCGGGGTTCCCGCGGCGTCGTCGGGGGCGTCGTCGGGTGCGATGGTGAGGGTGATCCCGGCCGCGGCCGCCGCCTGGCTGTCGTCGGCGGCCACCCGCACGACGGTGCCGGCGGGCGCGCGCAGCGCCCTCAGCGCCGTGACGGCGCCGGCCGCACCGAGATAGCGGGCGTCGCCGGGCGCGGACGCGCCGCACGGCAGCAGACGGGCCGGAACACGGCCCGGTGTGCCGACGGCGCCACCGGTGTCGGCGGTGTCGGCGGTGTCTGCGGTGTCTGCGGGGCTGTCCCGCAGGGGCTCGTCGACGCGGGCGAGGATTCTCAGGCCGGCCTCGCGGGCCCGTGCCTCGGTGGTGAGGCCGAGGAGGAAGGCGCCCTCGGCGAGCCGGTCGGCCCCGGGCGGCAGCAGGTCGCCGATCAGTGCCCGGTAGGCGGGGCGGCTGTTGCCGTTGATGCCGCCGGCGAGCGCGAAGCCGAGTTCCCCGGTGCGCAGGTAGCGGCTCGCGGTGGTGATGGCCGACAGGGCGGAGGAGAACCCGGAGTCCATCGTCATGTTGGGGCCGTGCAGATCGAAGTGGTTCGCGACGCGGGCCGAGATGATGTTCGGCATCTGGCCGGGGAAGGAGTCCTCGGTGGAGGGCGGGATCATCTTCCGGACGCGTCGGCGGAGTTCGGCCATCACCTGCGGAACGGCCGCGGAGCCGACCCCGGCCAGCGCCTCCTCGATGTCGTCGAGGTATGTGCGGTCGGCGTACTCCATGGCGGCGCGGGTGGGTCCCATATGACCCACGAAGACGCCGGTCGTGGCGGCGTGCTCGGCCCAGAAGTCCGGCATGTCCTCGCGCAGCCGGTGCCCGCACTCCAGGATCATCAACTGGCAGCGGTCCAGCGCCTGGATGGTGCGGGGCGGCAGCCTCACCTTGCTGAACGGCGGCGCGGGGTAGGAATCGCCGAACGTGTCGTCCGGCGGGGCCCCGCCGTCGAGCCAGTCGGCCACGTCCTCGGCGGTGCCGAGGCCCGGCACATGGGCCGACCAGCCGACGATGACGACGCGGCTGTCCGGGTCGGGAGCCCGGGACACCGCGGCCGGGGCCGCGGCCCGGTGTTCGGCCACGACCAGGTGTGCGTTGGTGCCGCCGAAGCCGAAACCGGAGACGGCCGACATGCGCGGCCGGTCGGGCAGCACGGGCCATTTCTGGTGCTCCGGCGTGATCTCCAGGGCGGTCTCGGACAGCCGGAAGTCCTCGCGCGGCCTGCCGAGACGGAACTGCCCGGGAATCGTCTCCTCACGCATGCCGAGCAGGTTCTCGATGAGCGAGACGACACCGGCGGCCCAGCCCGTGTGCCCGATCAGTGACTTGTTGGACGTGACCGCCGTGGCACGGCCCGTTCCGTAGTGCTCGCGCAGGGCGGTGAACTCGGCGAGGTCACCGGCCGGCGTGCCGGTCGCGTGCGCGTTGACCCACTGCACGTCCTCCTCGTCGAACGCGGGCGTCCCGCCGGTGCGGCCGTCGGCGTCGGTGTCGGCGCCGGACGCCCTGCGCAGCGCGAGGGCCTGGCCCCGGGAACTGGGCGCGTAGATGGCCTTGCCCTTGCCGTCCGACGAGGAGCCGAACGCCCGCAGCACCCCGTGCACGCGGTCCCCGTCCGCGCGTGCCCGGCTCAGGCGCTTCAGGACGACCAGGGCGGCGCCGTCGGCGAAGACCACACCGTCGGCGTCCTCGTCCAGGGCGTGCACCCGGCCGCGCCTGGACAGGCCCTGGAGCTTGGAGAACAGCACGGTGCCCCGCGGCCCGAGGGCGAACGCGCCGCCGCAGACGGCGATGTCCTGCTTGCCCATCAGCAGCCCCTTGGCCGCGATGTCCACCGCGTAGAGCGAGGAGGAGCAGGCCGTGTCCACCATGTGCAGTTCGGTGCCGCCGGGCAGCAGTCCCGCCATGGCCAGTTCGCCCACGCGGTGGGGCAGGAAACGGGAAGGGTTCCGTGCCCCGCGCCAGTAACGGCGGCCGAGGGCGTCGCGCACCTCGGCGCGCAGCGCGTCTCGTTCGCCGGGGGGCAGGGGCAAACCCTCGATGATGTCGCCGGTCAGGCCGCCGACGCTGTCCAGCACGCCCGCCTCTTCGAGGTGCTGGCTGCCGTCCGGGGTGTAGCCGACGACGAACGAGTACCGGTCGCCGTCCGCGCGGCGCACACCGGACATGGCCTGCACCAGACTGTGGCGCAGCCACTGCGTGGTCAGCTCCGGGTCGCCGGCGTCCTCGGGCATGCCGTCGACGGAGCCGGGCACGGGCACGAACCCGGTGATGAACGCGCTGCGGTCGGTGTAGGACTTGTCCTCTCCCTCGGAGCCCGCAGAATCCTCGGAGCCCTCGGAGACGAAGTTGTCCGCGCGCCAGCGGTCGTCGGGCACGCGCACGAAGAGTTCATCGCCGCTGAGGCGCAACTGCCAGAACTCTTCCGGGCTGTTGGCGCCCGGTACCGCGAGGCCCATGCCGACCACGGCGATCGCGTCGTCGTCGTCCGGAGCGGCGGTCCGTTCCTCGGCAAAAGCCGGTGCCGGTGCCGGTGCAGGCGCGGGTGCAGGGGCCGGTGCAGGCGCGGGTGGCGGGGACAGCAGGGCCGCGCCCAGGGAGAGTCCGCCGTCGGCGAGGACGACCTGCCCGGTGATCCAGCGCGACGCGTCGGAGGCGAGGAACGCGACGACGTCCGCGAACTCCTCGGGCGTGCCGAGGCGGCCGAAGGGCGTCGCCTTCTCGATCGTCTCCCGCATCTCCCGTGCCCGGGGGAACTTGTCCGCGACCTCGCTGGTGAGCATCGCCGCCGACGCCGTGTTGACGCGGATGCCCAGCGGGGCGTACTCCACCGCGAGGTAGCGGGTCGCCGCCTCGGCGGCGGCCTTGGCCGGGGCGCACGCCGAGTAGTTGGCCATCACCATCTGGGAGCCTCCGAGCGCCGAGACGGTGACGATCGCACCTCCCCCGTCGGCGGCCATCAGGGGCGCCGCGGCGCGCGCGCAGCGCAGCCCACCCCGGTAGTTGGTGTCGATGGCCTTGCCGATGTCCTCGTCCGTCACCTCGTCCAGCGGGGTCAGTGCGCCATTGGCGGCGTTGTTGACGAGAATGTCCAGGCGCCCGTGGCGTTCCCCGATACCGGCGAACATCCGGTCGACCTGTTCCTGGCGCAGCACGGAGGCCCGGGCCAACTCGACGGACGCGCCGGCTGCCAGGAGCTCGTCCCGGGTGCGCTTGGCCTCGTCGTGCGAGTGGAAATAGTTGAGAACGACGTGGGCTCCTCGCGCGGCGAGGGTGCGGACGATCGCCCTGCCGACGCCCTTCGCGCCGCCGGTGACCAGGGCCACCTTCCCTGTCAGATCCTTGACGGGGGTCATGGAACGGCTCCTTACGGAGTGGGTCCTGGGTGAGGAAGGGGCGTCAGTCCGCCGCGGGAACGGGCTGCGGGGCGTGCCGTTCGTTCAGGTGCTCCCACACGAAGTCGGTGATCTTGCCCATCGTGTCGTAGACGGACATCCGCAGGGCGGGGTCGCGCGGCGGCAGTCCGTACTGCCGGGAGACGCGGGAGAGCAGTTCCACCTGCTTGACGGAGTCGACGCCGAGTTCGGCTTCGAGATGGACGTCGTCCTCGAAGACCTCCTCCGGATACTCCAGCGTGTCGGCGTACAGGGCCCGCAGTTCGGCGAACAGGCGCTCACGGTCCATGGAGGGCGGGCCGGTGGCCTCGGCGACCGCGGCGGGTTCGGTGACCGCGGCGGACTCCCGCACGTTCGGGGTCGTCTCGGCGGGCGCGGCCCCGTGCCGTTCCCGGAACGCCCGCACCTCGTCCCGGACCAGCGCGAGCAGCGCGGGGCCTCGTTCGGTCCAGTACGCCTGGAACACGTCGGCGGGCACCGAGGGGGCCAGCAGTTCGCCGAGCGAACCGCCCGGCCCGCCGGACGCGAGGCCGGCTTCGCGCAGCGCGTCCAGGGTCCGGTCCAGGGCGACCTCGCCCTGCCCGTCGAGCGTGAGCGTCGGCAGGGCACGCACGCCGGGGTCGGCCAGGACGCGCCGTACCAGCTTGGACAGGACGGGCTGGCCGCCGGCCTCGACGAACGTCCCCACGCCGTCCTCGTGCAGGCGCCGCACGCCGGAGGCGAAGCGCACCGGCATCGTGAAGTGCGCCGCCAGCAGGTCGGGCAGCGAGCCGTCCGGCTCGTAGTGGCGCTGGAGGATGGGCGAGTACACCGGAAGTGTCAGCGGACGCTGCGTCAGCTTTGCGACCTGCGCGGCGAACTCGGGAACCACGGGGGCGAGTGCCGGATTGTGGAACGGGAACGGGGTGTCGATCTCCGCGGCGCCGACGCCCAGTTGCCCGGCGATCACCACCACCTTGTCCAGCGCCTCGGCGGGCCCGCTCACCACGGTCTGCTCGTCGTGGTTCTCGGTGGCGATGGCGAGCCCGGGGTCGTCCAGCAGGTCGAGGAGCCGGCGGGTGCGGTCGGCGCCGGTGGTCAGGGCGACCATGCGGCCGGCGACGCCGCCTTGCCGCTCGATCACGGTGACGCGGGAGGCGACGATCCGCGCGCCGTCCTCCGGCGAGAAGCCGCCGGCCGCGACGAGGGCCGTGATCTCACCGAGGCTGTGGCCGGCCAGGACGTCGGGGCGCACACCGTGTTCGCGCAGGATCTCGTAGGCCGCGAGACCGGCGCCGTAGATCGCGATCTGGGAGGCCCACGGGGCACTTTCGAGCAGGTCCCGCAGCTCCGTCTCCCGGGTGCCGAGGACCAGGTCCGATATGCGGTGCGAGAACAGTTCCTCGGTGACGTCGTCGAGGCGCGCGAAAACGGCGCCGACGCGCGGGTGGCGCGCGGCGGCGCTGCGCAGTGCGGCGCCGTCGAAGCCGCCCTGTCCGGGGAAAAGCACCGCGCACTTCGCGCCGGAGGACCGTGAACTGTTCATGCTGCGCAGCTCCATGGGGCAGGTGGTGGGGGGAACGAGGGGCGGCGGGCCGTGCCGCGCGACGAAGGCGCGAGTCACCGCGCCCGGGGACGAGAGGAACGCGCCGAGGACGCCGGGCGTGCCGTCGTCCCGGCCTGGCGGTCCCGTTCCGGTCTTCGCGAACCGGCCCGCGCCGTCGGATGCGGTGCTCCTGCCGTCCGTGGCGCGGTATGCCCTCGACCATTCGGAGTCGCGTGCCCGAAGTCACCTGTCGGCGCGCATGGTTGTCGGCGCGTCGGCCGCGCCGGGGGGCGGGGGGCGCCATCGCGACGTCTGGTCCGGTCGACGACCGGGCGGGTCGCAGTTCCGTGGCCGCGTCTGCGAGGTAGTACAAGGACTGTCTCCTGGTCGCCCACTGAAGCCGCCCCGGGCCGGGAGACCGCCCACGCGGCGACGCCCGCTTCCCCGGGACGCTACGCGTGCCGGAGACGGCCCCCCAACCCCTGAACGCCCCTAACGGGCCCGGACCTTGGCCCGGAAGACCTCGTCCATGGATGTCTCGCGCCAGCGCTTCAGCAGTGCATGGAAGGCGAACGCGCCGTGGGGGTAGGCGCTCGGGCCGTTCGGGCGGCCGCCTCCTTCGCGGTTGTAGTAGCCGGGGGTGCACTCGGCGTGGAACCACGCGTGGTCCGGGGCGTCCTTCGCCAGGGTCGCCAGCCAGGCGTCCTCGGTGCGGCGGGACGGTTCGATCAGCGCGGCCCTGGCTTCGGCGGCCGCGACGAGGGCGGCGATGTGGACGGCCTGCTCGTCCAGGACGTGCGTGAAGTTCACGCTGCTGGCGTTCTGCAGCGATCCCATGAGGAGGAGGTTGGGAAAGCCATGGCTGGTGAGGCCGTGCAGGGTCCGCGGTCCCTGCCGCGCCCAGGCGTGCAGCAGTTGGGTGCCGCCGCGGCCGTGGACCGGGAGCTGCCCGGAGTGGACGCCGGAGACACCGACGGAGAATCCCGTGGCGAAGATCAGGCAGTCGAGTTCGTAGGCGGTGTCACCGACCACGACGCCGTGTTCGGTGACGCGCTCGATGCCGTGGGTGTCCGCCGTGTCGACCAGGGTGACGTTGCCGCGGTTGAACGCCGGGTAGTAGTGGTCAGAGAAGGCGGGGCGCTTGCACGCGTACCGGTACCAGGGCTTGAGCTTCTCCGCCGTGTCCCGATCGGTGACGGTCCGTTCGACGCGGGCGCGGAGTTCGTTCATCTTCGCCGCGTCGGCCGCCTCGTACTCGGCTTCGAACGCCGATCGGTCGCCCTGGCGGTCACCCTGGCGGCGGAAGCTCGGCAGCAGCTTTTCGAGCAGGGCTGCTGATTCCGTCCAGCCGTCCGCCACGAGATCCCGGTCGGCTGCCTCCCCCGAGACGATGCGCAGGAAGTTGTCCCGGCGCTCGCGCGCCCAGCCGTCGTGGTCGGCGCCGACATCCCGGGCCGTGGTGGGGCGGTTGGCGCGCACGTCCACACTGGAGGGGGTGCGCTGGAAGACGTAGACCTGACCGGCGTCCTCGGCCAGCATCGGAACGACCTGAACGCCGGTGGCGCCCGTGCCCACCAGCCCCACGCGCTTGTGCGCGAGTCCGGTCATGCCGCCGTCCGGTGCGCCGCCGGTGTAAGCGTAGTCCCACCGCGAGGTATGGAAGGTGTGCCCTTTGAAGTCCTTGATGCCGGGAATGCCGGGGAGCTTGGGCTCGGAAAGGGTGCCGGTGGCGGTGACGACGTACGTGGCCCTGAACGAGTCGCCGCGGTCGGTGGCCACGATCCACGACGCGGATGCCTCGTCCCAGGTGAGCGAGGTGACCGCGGTGGAGAACAGGGCGTGCGCGTACAAGTCGAACCGCTGGGCGATGCGCATCGCGTGGAGCCGGATCTCCTCGCCGGGTGCGTACTTCCACTTCGGCACGTATCCGGTCTCGTCGAGCATCGGCAGGTATACATGCGACTCGATGTCGCAGTGGACGCCCGGGTACCGGTTCCAGTACCAGGTCCCGCCGAAGTCGCCGCCCTTCTCCACGATGCGGACGCGCTCCACACCCTGCTGCCTCATGCGCGCCCCGGCGAGGATGCCGCCGAATCCGCCGCCGACCACGGCGACGTCGACGGTGTCGCGCAGCGGTTCGCGCTCGGGCACCGCCCCGGCGTACGGGTCCGCGGCGTAAGTGCCGAACTCGGCCTCGGCGGCCTGGTACTGGCGCCCGCCGTCGGGACGGACGCGCCGTTCACGTTCGACGCGGTAGCGCCGCCTCAGTGCGGCGAGGTCGCCGGCGCCCGGCGTTCGGGGGATCGTCATGGGGGCCTCGATCCTTGCTGTGCTGCGTGTTGCCCTGCTGCGTCCTCTGGGACCGCTTCATGGCTCGGCAACCGGGCTGGGGGAGCCCGCACTTGCGTGGCCTGCGACTACTGTAGCAACTACCGGACAGGGCTGTCCGGTTAGGCGTCGGCACACCCGGACGCGCACCGTCCGACCGGGGAGTGCCGCGCGCACGGAACGGACAGGAAGAGTGATCCCCCATGCGACGACCTGCGATCCGATCCCTTGCCGCGCTCGCCACGGCCGGGGCGCTGGCGCTCACCGGATGCGGCGCGGAGGCCGGTGACCCGAGCGGCGAGGCGGCCGCCGGCGGCCAGGGAAGGACCATCCACGCACATCGGGTCATGCAGCTGACCGAGGTGCACGAGGAGACCGGAATGACCCTGCTGGAGGGCCCCGTCCTCGACGCGTACGGACACCTGATCGTCGTCGACGTCACCGCGCCCGCGGGCGAGCCGAAGGTGATGCGCGTCAACGTCGGGGAGAAGGAGGCGGAAACAGTCTTCACCGACAGCCGAGGGGCTTACACCTCGGCCCAGTTCAGCCCCTACGACGACCGCCTCTACCTCACCGACTACGCCCATGGCGAGGTCGTGAGCCTGGCTTCGGACGGCAGCGATCCGCGGACCTTCTTCTCCGGCGAGGTCGACGGAGCGCGGATGAACCCCGACGACATCGCCTTCGACCCGGAGGGCAACCTGTATGTCAGCGACTCACGAGGTCTGTCCGAGGGCGAGGCGAACGGCCGGGTGGTGCGCATCGACCGGGACGGCGAGGCCACGGTTCTGGCCGAGGGGCTGGCGGCGACGAACGGAATCTCGTTCGACCGGGACTACGGCGGCCTGTGGATCAGCGAACTCGTGGAGAACCGGATCTCCTACCTCCGTCTTGACGACGAGGGGGTGGTGACGTCCCGGCACACCGCCATCCGCGTCGACGGCGGCATCGCCCAGACCGACTCGATCGCCGTGGACGCGGACGGCAACCTCTACCAGGCGCTGCACGGCCGGCCGGCGATGATCGTGTACGACGAGCACGGCGAGCGCCTGGCCACGGTCGAGGTGCCCGATCGCGGCGAAGCGCTCGAGTCGGCGACGAACGTGGCGATCACCCCCGGGGGAACCACGGCGTACATGACCGTCAGCGGGCCCGCCGGAGGCTACGTGTACTCCTTCGATGCCTTGGCGGAAGGCACCCGCCAGTCCAACGGCGGCTGACCGTCCTCCGGCACTCACCCGCCGTGGGGGCGCACCGGTCCCACCTCGACGCCGAGCAGCCGCCAGGCCGCCAGCGCCCGGTGTTCCTGCTCCTCGCGCGTGGGACCGGTGACAGCACCGGAAACCATGGCAACGGCGAGCATGAGGTCGTTCGCCGCGCCCAGCCGGTGACCGTCCGGCAGCAGTCCCCGCAGGGCGCGTTCGACACGCTCCGACAAGTCCCGGGCGTAGGCGTGGGTGCCGACCCGGCCGTTCGCCGTCTCGGCGTGCACGAGGCTCACGAAGGCGGCTGACTCCGTCATGTGCCAGGTCACCACGCCGAGCACCACGGACAGGGTCGCGTCCTCGGCCGCGGCCGCCTGCTCGATCTGCCGTACGTTCTCCTCCAGCACCGCCGCGGCCACGGCGTTCCGGTCGGGAAAATGCCGGTACAGAACGCCCTGCCCGACCCCGGCCCGGCGCGCGATCGCGGAAAGCGGGGCGCTCAGGCCATGCTCCGCGAAGATCTCGCGGGCGGCCGCGATCAGCGCGGTCCGATTGCGGGCGGCAGCCTTCGGCCCCTGATTCGCGGGCCGCCGCCCCTCTGCCGTGGGTCGCCGTGTCACTTCGGAAGGGTACCGGCCGGACCCGGAACCGCAGCAGGGCCGACGCGGCAGGACGACGCAGGACAAACTCCTAGGTCCTGTCCTGTCGATCTTGTCGGAGCAGCCCGCGGCGTCAGATGCGGTGCATCGCAAGGCGGAGGATCGCAGCTCGTACTTGGCCGTACTCGCGCGATGCGACAACGCAGCGTGGGGGCACCTCCCAGCCGCCAGGCTGGGGGAGTGCCGTAGCTGGGGGCACCTCCCGGACGGAGTCTGGGGGAGTCGTGGGCCCGGCAAGATCGGCAGGACAGGGCCTAGTCGTCCGCCGTGTCGATCATGTCGGCCAGGGCCCGCAGGCCTGCCGCGATCTGGTGGCCACTGGGCAACTGCTCCGGATCGATCAGCCATTGCACGATCAGTCCGTCGGCCAGCGCACCGGAGACCGTCGTGACGGCGCGGGCCGTGTCGGTATCGAGGCCGGGGCGTACGGCCTTCGTGCGCTCGATCCCTTTGGCCACCTGGCCGGCGTGGAGCCTCGCGAACTGCTCTCGCAGCTGGGGCGAGCGTTGAATCTGCGACCACGCCTCGACATGCGCGATCAGCAATGGCTTGTGTTCGTCGAACTCGGCCAGGCTGCGCTGCCAGGCGTCGGGCAGGTGCCGGGGGTCCTCGGTGCTCAGCTGCCCCAGCAGGTCGCTCAACTCGGCGATCGCTTCCATCAGCGCGGCGTCGAGAAGTGCCTCTTTGGAACCGTAGTGGTATCCGATCGAGGCCAAGTGGGTGCCGGGAGCGGCGGCCACGATGTCGCGCGCCGTGGTCCGGGCGTAACCGCGCTCGGACAGGCAGCGCTTCGCTCCTTCGAGCAGATCCTCGCGACTTCCCATGAGTGTGAGCATAGCGTGTACGGCTGTACTAGACATATGTCTTTGACGCTTGTACACATGGCGGCATGATCTCCACCTCGACCAAGGCGAGCCGCAAGGAGTGGGTCGGCCTGGGTGTCCTGACCGTGCCCGCCCTCCTGGTGTCCATGGACCTGTCGGTGCTGTTCATGGCCGCTCCCCGCATCAGCGCCGAGCTGGAGCCCAGCGCCGGCCAGTTGCTGTGGATCATGGACATCTACGGCTTCCTGATGGCCGGGCTGCTCATCACGATGGGCACCCTGGGTGACCGGATCGGCAGGCGACGGCTGCTGATGCTCGGCGCCGCCGCCTTCGGGGGCGCCTCGCTGCTGGCCGCCGTCTCCACCGGCCCCGAGATGCTGATACTCGCCCGGGCGTTGCTCGGCGTCGGCGGGGCGACCCTCGCCCCGTCCACGCTGGCGCTGATCCGCAACATGTTCCGCGACGACGTGCAGCGGCGCACCGCGGTCGCGGTCTGGACAGCGGCCTTCGGGGCCGGCGTCCCCATCGGCTCGATCATCGGCGGCCTGCTCGTCGAGCACTTCTGGTGGGGATCGGTCTTCCTGATCAACATTCCGGTGATGGCGCTGCTGCTGATCCTTGCCCCGCTGCTGTTGCCGGAGCACTCCGATCCGCACCCCGGACGCTTCGACCTGCTCGGCGCGGCACTGTCGATGGCGGCCATCCTGGCGTGCATCTGGGGGTTGAAGAAACTGGCCGAGGACGGGCCGGCCGCTTGGCCGTTCGTCGCCATCGCCGCCGGAACGGCCATGGGCTACCTGTTCGTCCGGCGTCAACGCGCGGCCGTTCAACCGCTGATCGACCTCCGTCTGTTCCGGCGTCCCGCGTTCTCGGCGGCCATCGGCTCCAACGTCGTACTCACCGTGGCCTCGGCCGGAGTCAGCATGCTGGTCGTCCAGCACCTGCAACTCGTGCTCGGCTACCGGCCGTTCGTGGCCGCGCTCTGGATGGTCCCCATGGTCGGCATGACGATGGCCGGCATCGTGGTGGGCACTGTCATCGTGCGCCGGCTGCGTCCCGGATTCGTCATCGGCGCCGGACTGGCGTCTGCCGCCGTCGGCTTCGGCCTGCTCACCCAGCTGGAGGCCGACGACACCGTCGGGGCGATCCTGACCGGCTACAGCGTGCTCGGATTCGGGATGGGCATGGTCATCACCCTGGCCTACAACCTCGTGGTGGCCACCGCACCGCCGCGGAAGGCCGGCGCGGCAGCCGCTCTCAACGAGACCGGAACCGAGCTGGGCGGCGCCCTCGGTATCGCCTTCCTCGGCAGCATCGCCACCGCCGTGTACGAGCGGGACATCACCGCGGCCCTCCCGGCGGACCTGCCCGCGGGCGCAGCCGACGCGGTCGGCTCGACCCTGGGCGAGGCACTCGGCACGGCCGAGCAACTACCCGGCCACCTCGCCGGACCGGTGGTCCAGGCCGCCACCACGGCCTTCACCAACGGGATCAACGCCGCTGCGGTGGTCGGTGCGGGACTGCTGGCCGTCAGCGCGGTCGTGGCCGCCGTCGCGCTGCGCGGCGTACGCATCGACGACGACCACTCCGGGGGGCAGGGGCACTGACGCGCGTGCGCGGTGCCGCGTCCGGGGCCGCGGCGGCGTCACTCGCAGAAGACCTGCACCGTGGCGTCGGGGTCGTCGACGTCGACGGTGACGTCGTCGAGTTGCTCGATGAGCTCCTCAAGCTCCTGCGGCTTGAGCTGAGTGAGGTCGATCGGTACCCCTGACCTGTCCAGCTTCGCGTTGACCTTGGTGAGCGCCTGCGGCGGGACAAGGCTCGTGAGCCGGACCCCGGCGCGCAACAGCTGCAGCGGGACCCGGACGTTGACGCGGCCCGGCCCGTCGCCGCCGGGGTCGCCCGCCCAGTTCACCACCACGCGCAGGTACTTGGGCCGGGGCTTCGGGCGGGACGCGGATCGCGGCGGTGACTCGGGCCGCTCTCGTTCGAGGGCGTCGATCAGCCGCTCGGCCTCGTCCGCGGTGACCTTGCCCTCGGCCAGCATCTCCAGGATCTGGCGGCGCTGCTCATTCATCGTTGCTCCTTCTCCTCCGACTCATCTGACGCTTACCAGCACGGCTGTTCGGCCGTACTCGATCTCGAACCGGGTGCCGGGCAGCGCCCACAGCAGTTGCCCGGTGCCGCGCAGCGCGCCCACCGGGCTCACCCGGGTGGCGAGGCATGCGACCAGCCCGGCCGGCACGGCGAGCAGCAGCAGCGGTGACAGCACAAGACCCACCGGCAGGACAGGGACGTACAGCCGCCGCCGGCGGCCGTCGGAACGGCGATAGCGCACCGTCACCAGCTGCGGGATCATCGCGGCCGCTCCAGCTCGGCAAGCGCCTCCTGCGCGCTGATCTCCCCCCGCCGCAGGCGGTCAACGACGTCGGCGCCGGTGGGCGCCGGGTCGGTGTCGACGAAGTCGAGGTGCTCGGCGATCCGTTTGAGCCGGGACTTGATCGTCGGGTAGCTCACCCCGAAGATCCGCTCCATCTCCTTGATCGAACCGTGCGAACGAACGAACGCGGCAACGAACACCTGGTCGTCGATGCTGAGTTGAGCCAGCTGCGGCGGCTCGAACTGCCCCTCGACCGCGACGCCGCTGCCGGCGAGGCGGACCCGCTCGACCGTGAACGGCTGTCCGCGCGTCAGATCCGTCAGCTCCTGCCAGTCCACCCTCGGCTCCCTCACTCTCGGCGACACGTTTGCCATTCGTTTGTACATTAATTTTTTTAAGGTACCAACCCTGAAAGCTTGATTTTTTCAATAAGTGCTTCAGGTGTGGCCCGGCCCGGGGGAGCCGCCGCGCCGTGGCAGGATGCGGCAGGTACAGATCCGTGGGGGACGGGGGATCGCGGTGGACGAGCTGCGGGAGAACGATCCGGCCGTAGTGGGGGAGTACCGGCTACTGGCCCGGCTGGGCGCCGGCGGTATGGGGCGGGTGTATCTCCGGACGGGCGGCCGGCGGCCGGATGGTCGCCGTGAAGCTGGTGTATCCCGCGCTGGCCGAGGAGCCCGATTTCCGCGTCAGGTTCGCCCGCGAGGTGGCCGCGGCCCAGCGGGTCGGCGGCCGGTGGACGGCGCCGGTGCTGGATGCGGACACGGAGTCGAGCGTGCCGTGGGTGGCCACCGGCTACGTGCTGGGCCCGGCACTGCGGGAGGTGGTCGACTCGCTGCACGGCCCCCTGCCGGAGCCCACCGTCCGGGCGCTGGCCCGGGGGCTGAGCGAGGCGCTGCGCGCCATCCACGCCGCGGGGCTGATCCACCGGGACCTGAAGCCCCCGAACGTGATGGTGACTCTGGACGGCCCACGCGTCATCGACTTCGGTATCGCGCAAGCGGTGGACGCCTCGGTGCTGACCAGGACCGGCTCGCTGGTCGGCTCGCCCGGCTTCATGGCGCCCGAACAGGCGCGCGCCGAGCGACTGACCACTGCCGCCGACGTCTTCAGCCCGGGCGCGGTGCTGGTGCACGCGGCCACCGGGGTGGCGCCGTTCTCCGCAGGCGAGGTGCCCGCGCATGTGGTGATCTACCGAATGCTGCACGAGGAGCCCGACCTCGGCTCCCTGTCCGGCCCGCTGCGCGAGCTGGCGGTGCGCTGCCTGGCCGAGGACCCGGCAGCGCGGCCCACCGAGACCGGCTCGGGTAACGAGGCCGAAGGGCTGGTGATCGCCGCAAAGCAGCTGGACATCGTCCCGTTCGGCATCGGGGTCGGCGCGAACGAGCGCGGGCTGCGGGACGCCATGCAGGAAGCGGTGCAGACGCTGATGGACGACGGCACCTACGAGGAGATCCTGACGGGGCACGGCCTGGCGGACTGCGTCCTGACCGAGGCGACCGTGAACGCCGGGAGATGATCGAGGCGGGTAGGCCGCCAGGCGGTGCGGACGGGTGCCCCAGCCCTGGGCCGGGCTGGGGCGTGCGGCCTTACACGTCAGCAGCCGCCGCCGACGCGGAGAGAGGTCATCTTGTCATTGAAGTGCGAGGCCACCGCCGCTTCGGACTTGCCCGCCCCGATAGAGAACATGCAACCCGTGTAGTTGGAGTGCTCGTACACGCTGACGGTTTTGCCCGTGCGGTTCCAGTACGAGGTCATCCGGTCGTTCATGTAGTTGCCCACGTTGGGGTTCGACGAGGTGTAGTGCCTGAAGTCGCCGCGGTAGCTGGACTGTTCCCAGACGCAGAATGAGCCGTTCGGGCACTGATTGGGGTCCGCCGCCGCCGGGTGGGCGGTCAGCGAGGTGGTTCCAGCGGTAAACGTCAGGATGGCAGCGACGGCCCACAGGCGCGGGGTGATGCGCTTGAGTCGCAACACGTTCTCCTCCGGTTCGGTTGTCCGTGGCCGATCCCACGGACCCGGCGGAACAGTAGGGACGTAAGCGATGTTCTGCCTATAGCAGCCACTGGGCGGAATAACGGGCGGAAACGCTCTCCAGTCCGCCGTCCAGGGCGAGTTGGCGCAACGGGATACCCGCGGTGCTCCACCCGAAAGGGTGACAAGGACCCGCGGCGCTACAGGCCGGCGAGCTGACCGCCGTCGACCGGTACCGAGGTGCCGGTCTGGAACGCGAAGGCGTCGGAGGCCAATGCGAGAGCCGCGGCGGCGATCTCCTCGGGCTCGGCCATCCGCTTCATCGCGTCGACGCCCTGCTCGGCGAAGGCGGCCTTGGTGAGCCGCCATTCCTCGTCCGAGATGCCCTCGGGGCGGTGCGCGTCCAGCATCTCGGTGTCGGTCATGCCGGGGGCGACGGCGACGACCCGGATGTGGTGGGCGGCGTTCTCCAGCGCGGCGGCCTGGACGAGTCCCGTTACGCCGTTCTTGGCCGCCGTGTAGGAGGCGAGACCTGTCCTGGTGGCGAACTGGTTCGTGGAGCCGGTGACGAGGATGACCCCGCCGCCCGCCTCCCGCATGTAGGGGATCTGGTACTTCATGGCGAGGAAGACGCCACGGATATTGGTGCTCGCCACGTCGTCCCATTCCTCGATCGACACCTCGTGCAGATCGGTGAACGGGAGCTGGATGCCCGCGTTGTTGAGGGCGATGTCCGGGCCGCCGTACCTGCCGACCGCCCGTTCCACGAACGACCGCACGTCCCGCGGGCGCCGCACGTCGGCCTTGAGGTAGGTGGCCTCGCCGCCGCTCTCGCGGATCTCACGTTCCACCGCACGGCCCAGCCGTTCGCGGCGCCCGCAGAACGCGACCTTGGCGCCCTCCCGGGCGAAGGCGATCGCGGCGGCCCTGCCGATGCCGGAGGTCGCTCCGGTGATCAGGACCGACTTGCCGCGGAACCGTTCGCCGCCGCCGTCCCGGTCGGCCGCGCGAGCGGTGCCGGCCATGGCGGCGGTGCCGCCGAAGGCGAGTCCCGCCGCGGCGCCCACCGCGCCGCGCCGGCTCATCAGGACGTCTGTCTTCCCGCTTCGTCCCATCGCGATCCTCACCTCGTGTTCTTCCGCTCGTCAGGGGTCGTCCCCCACGCTGCGGCCCGCTGCTGACCGCCTGCTGGAAGGGCCGCTGGAAGGGCCGCTGGAAGGGCCGCTGGAACGACGGCCTGACCGTTCCCCGCCCCGGCGGGCGGCCGGGGCCGCCCGCCGGAACGCGGGACTACTCCCAGTAGGGGGCCGAGGTGCACAGCTCCCCGGACGGGTTCACCCCGGCACCTTCGCTGAGGTCGATGCCCCACGGGTTGCCGCCCTGGCCGCTGGTGTTGCTGCACCTGCCGTACGGCGTCTCCGCGGGGTCGCCGCCGGGCGCCGAGCCGGGCAGGGGGTTGGAGAACGACTCGAAGTCGCCCCGGCCGACCGGGTTGGCGCCGACGTGCGGCTCGCCGTCCGTACCGATGCCCAGACCGTTGTGGTACAGGTACTGGTCGGGCATGAAGCTGGACCGGAGCAGCGGATAGCCGCTCGGGGGCCTGAGGTCCCCGTCGCACGACCAGAAGTGCAGCTCGTGCCAGATGGGCGGCGCGCTGCGGAACAGCGAAGCCAGGCGGTCGTCGAAGAAGTTGCCCGCGATGTCGTCGGCCACGTCCGCGACGGCCACCGGAACGCCGGGGGTGGTCGCGACCTCCCCGGACCACGCCTCCGCGGCCTCGACCACGCCCGTTCCGTCCGCGAGGGCAGGCCGGTATCCGATCGAGCCGCCCGCCGCGTACTGAACGGCCACGCACTCCGCGGGCACGGTATCGGAGGCGGGAATCCCCTCGTCGTTGATCAGGAGCGGTCCGCGGCCCACCGGCTCGTAGGCGCGGCCGGGCAGGATGCCGTCGCTGTTGGTGTTGGTCGTCCTGGTGACCCCGTCGTGCTCGTTGAGGTCGACCGCGCTGTAGTTGAGGTCGGGCGGTGCGATGCCGTAGTCCTCCTCGATGGCCGCGAACGTGTCGCTGACGAAGTCCGGCAGGTGGGTGTCGCCCGTGCGGTCGTCGAACTCCGCGTGTTCCGTTCCTTCCAGGATCAGGTTGTCCACCGTGACGTAGCTGACGGTGACGCTGGTTTTGATCTTGTAGGAGCCGTCGTCCTCGTCGATGTGTTCCGGTCGCGAGGCGTCCGGCCGCTGGGTGTAGGGGTTGGAGAAGTTCAACCAGGCCGGGATGCTGCTGCCCGCCGGGTGCTGCACCGGATCGGTCCCGGCCCGTTCGGCTTCGGCGTTCCAGTCCGCCATGGCCGTGCGGGTGGCGGGTGCGATGCACTCCTCGTCGGGGGAGCCGGTGCAGGCGGGCAGGCCGAGCACGGCCTCGGTCCTTTCCAGGGCCCAGTTGTAGAGCGAGCCGCGATCGGCGAACGGGGTGCCGAGGAAGTCGGCGCTGCCGTGCGCGTCGAGGTTCTGGTTCTCGTCGAAGTAGGCCACGGACTCCACGGTGTCCTCGACGTAGTCGCCGTCGACGGGGAGCACCATGGCCGCGTCGAAGGCCACGTTGTCCTCGCCCGCCGCGCCGGGGACCATGTTGTCCAGGCGGATCTGGGGCGCGTTGTCGAAGTCGAACGCGCCCAGCACCACCCAGCGGTTGCCGGTGCCGTGCTGCTGGATGGTGCGGACCTTGGTGCCGTCGGCGGTGTCGATCTCGTAGCGCGCGTACCGCGTGCGGGCACCGTGGTCGGGCAGGTGCACCGCGACGATGCCGGGGCCGGTCACCGGGCGGTTGAAGTCCCAGGTGCCCTCGACCCGCAGCCGGCTGCCGTAGGCGTCGGGGTGACGGCCGTGCGCGAAGAAGAAGTTCGCGCCGAAGCCGCCGCCGATCTGGTGGAAGTCGACCTTCGCGGGCCACACCCGGTCCCCGCCGCTGGTCTCACCCGCGCCGAAGTCGGCCGTGAACGTGCCGGAGTTGGTCCACTCCTTTGCGCAGCCCGGCCGTGCGGACGGTGCGTTGACCGGCAGGTTGTCAATGACAAGCGCGTTGTACGGTATCCCGGACAGCGAGCAGTTCGGCGGGTAGGCGGTGCCGTCCGCCTCCTCGGGATAGGTGTTGTTGAACCGCACCAGCTCGTTCCCGCAGGTGTAGTCGCAGTCCGTCTTCCAGACGGCGAGCTGATTCCACCAGCACCGGGAGTCCTCCCGGCCGCACGGCCCGTCCGCGGACTCGATCGCGCGCGGGTCGCACGCGTTGGCCACGGTGCAGAACAGGTCGATCGGCGGCCGGACCCCGGCCCTGTGGTACCGGTCGCTGCCCTCGGTCAGCGCGTCGCCCTCGATGCCGTTCCACCAGGCGGCGCGGTAGCCCGTGACCAGGGACCCGGGCGCCTCCAGCGCCTCAAGCGGGTGGGCGGCGAAGCCGAGCACCTTCTCCTGGTACGGCCAGTCCTGCGGGTGCGCGGCGTCCCCGTACTGCGGGTTGCCGAGGCGGTCCTCCATGAAGTTGTCGCGGGCCGGGTCCCATTCGGGGTTGGCCGGGTTGTTGAACCAGCCGACGCCCCAGGCGCCGCCGTGCTGACCCGCCTGCGACTGTGGGTAGAAGCCGGAGTTGTACGCCCAGAGCGCGAACACCCAGTTCTCCAGCTTGGCCGGATCGCCGTTGTTGGCGATCAGGCCGGCGTCGCGCGTCTGGTTCCACTTGTCGCTCAGGATGGTCAGCCCGGCCGCGATGTTGGCGGTGTAGTCGAGCGCGACGGCCCGCTGCTTCTGGTACGGCCAGGCGGCAGGCCCGCCGTCCTCGTGCCCGGCCAGCCGCATGTGGTCGGTGACCTGCGTGATCCCGTAGCCGCAGTCGGCCTCGGACCAGACGATGTCCCAGTCGTTCCCCGAGTCGCCGTCGTACAGGTCGAGCCCGTAGTAGTTGCCGATCAGCGGGTTCCCGGTCACCCCCGCCATGGTGTAGCGGGACGCCTGCCACATGTTGGACTCCTGGGCCGTGACGCCGAGCAGCACCTGCGCCGGGACCCGGCCGCCGCCGGAAAGCGAGGGCAGCGGGAACATGCCGGAGGATTGCGGCTGGTAGGCGGGCATGCCCAGGTTCTTCCAGTTCGCCGGCCGTGAGATGTGGTCGTTCAACTGGCCCTGGATGGCCCGGTTGACCGCCCACTCCACCTGCCGCGGCTTCGGCTGCATGGCCTGGTCATCGGCGCTGTTGCGGGGGACCGAGCAGGTGCGTTCGCTCTCCACCAGCTCGTCGCGGGCCGCGAGCGCCCCGGCCTGCTCCTCGTTCCCGCTCGGGTCGTGGCCGGTCTCCTCGGTGGTGACCGCGCGTTCCGGGGCGACGGTGAACGCCAGCTCCTCCTCGGTGGCCAGCGCGGTCATCCCGATGGTGACCGGCCGGGAGTCCCCGGCGTCCTCGGGTGCGATCCGCGAGTCCCGGCCGTCGGCCCAGCCGACGCCGGTCAGCAGGGCCCTGCCGTGCGTCGACGCGGTCGCCTCCCGTGGCGTGCCGGGCAGCACCCGTACGGCGGCGGGCAGTTCGTCGGTGGCCGCCTCGAACCCGCCGGTCAGCCAGACCTGGCCGGCCGCGGTGCTGGTCAGGCCGGAGCCGGTCAGCGGGCCCTCGGCCAGCGTCCGCGCTTCGGCCCCGGCCCCGGCCCCGGCCCCGGCACCGCCGTCGCCGTCGCCGTCGCCGTCGCCGAGCCGCCCGGCGGTCAGATGCCTGGCGCGGGCGGTGTCGCCGCTGCGGTCGAGGAAGACCAGGCCGCCGTCCGCGTCCGGGGTGAGCCGGAACGGCACGCCGTCCGCCTCGGCCACGTCCGTCAGCTCGCCGGAGCCGGAGACAGCCACCACGCGGCCGGCTTCGGCGGCCAGCACGGCGTCGCCGACGGGAACGGCCGAGGTCAGCTGCCGCGACACCTCGACGGGCTCGGCCAGTTCGGCCGTGGCCACGTCGAGCACCGTCAGCCGCGTTCCGCCGAGGTCGTCGCCGCCGGACTGGGTCAGCACCGCCGTGCCGCCCGCTCCGCAGCCCGGGTTGTAGTAGGACAGGGACGTCCGGACCGGCAGGCGGGTGACCTCGCCGGAGGAGAGGTCGACGACCGCGGTGAAGGCGCCCCGGGACATCAGCGCCGGCTCGTTGGTGAACGTGCGGGGCGCGTACACCACCACCGCCCGGTCGCCGTCACCGGTCACGCAGGCGTTGCCGATCCAGGAGTCGGCGTCGAAGCCAGGCTCGGACAGGGTGGCGGCGGTGCGCCAGGCGTATCCCTCGCGGCCGTCGGCCACCAGCAGGTGGAAGCCGGTGGCGTCCCCGCTCGTCGTCCACGCCAGGTCCTCCGCCGACTCCCAGTCCTCGCCCAGCAGTTCGGATCGCTCCGCGGGTTCGACGGCGTCGGCGGCCGGTACTTCGGGCACGGCCGCGTCGGCGGGCGTGGCCGGTTCGAGCTGGTCGTAGATGTCGGTGACGGACCGCGGGGAGGCGTCCGGCGTCCCCGCGGCGGGGGACTGGAGCAGGCCGACGAGCAGGGCCGCGCTGAGCGCGCCGAGGCCGAAGGCCCGATGTCGGCGCCGCCGCGGCCCACGGCGTGGCGGTCTGTGCCGGTGTGACATGAAGTCGACTCCTTTTCGGCAGGCAGGGGCCCTCCGGCGGCCGAACGCCGCCGGAGGGCCGGGACTTGAGGGGAACGGGGGCGGCCGCACGCGCGGCCGCGCCGGCTCAGACGGAGCAGCCGGAGGAGCTGGTCTTGTGGGACAGGACGCGCGGCATGGACTTGAAGCTGACCTGGAGGCCGGCGGCGCCCGAGGTCAGACAGGTGCGCCCGCCGCCGTAGTTGGCGTCGGGGTAGTGGCTCACGGACCCCGCGGCGTTCGGCATGACGCGCAGGGAACCGACGGGCCGGGAGCCGGCCCAGGAGCACTTCAGGTCGCCGCTGCGCCAGTCGGGGTCGTTCTGCGCGCCCGGCCATGCGCAGCGCTGGCCGGTGCCGCCCGCGCCCGTGTAGAAGCAGACGGATTTCGTCGGGCACTCCCAGGCCGCCGCCTCCACGGCCTGGGCCTGCGCCGGGGCGCCGAGCATCAGGCCAGCCATGAGGCCGGTGGTGCCGAGGGCGGTAAGGATCTTGCGCATGGGGTCCTCCGTAAGTTGTCAGGCGGCCCGGGAGGGCCGTGTCAGCCGGCTGCCTGGCCGGTCAGTTCGGCGGCGTCGGCCAGCACGCGGCCGTTGCGTTCGGCGGCCTCGGTGAGCGCCTGCCGGTTCTCCTCGATCAGCCGCTCCTGGATTCCGCTCTCCGTCTCGAACCAGATCGCGACGAGCCCGGTCTCCTGCTTGCAGCTCACGTCGGCGACCGCGAGGTCGCGTTCCGCGGCGTCCGCCGCGGGGGCGAGGGTGTCGTAGTGGGCGTCGGTGTCCCAGACGGTGTTCAGCGCGTAGCCCTGCCCGGCCATGCAGTCCGACCAGGCCGCCATGGCCCCGGTCACCGCGGCGGTCTCCTGGGACTCGGTGAAGCTCTGCCCGCTGATCTCCTCGGCCAGGTCCGCGTTCAGGCCGCCGGCCGCGTCCGCGGCCTCGGCGAGGCAGCCGCCCGCGGGCACCGGGTCGCCGCCGAAGGCGGACAGCGCTCCGGCACCGGTCCGTCCGGTGAGGACGGCCTCCTCGTCCGCCGTGCGCGTGGCGGCGGACGGCTCCGCGGTCGGTGACTCCGGAAGGTGGTAGCCGTACCGGCCGGCTTCCTCGATGTCGGTGAGGCCGTACCGCCGCGGCATGTTGGCCGAAGTGTTCGCCGGGGGCGGCGCGGTGCCCAGCGGCTCGGTCCGCCAGCCGGCGAAGCCGAACCTGTTCATGCAGGCGGTCTCGGCCGTGTCCCTGGCCAGTTGGGCATCGATCGTCTCGGCGTACGTCGGCAGGTACGCCTCGATCGGCAGCGCCAGGCCCGCGGCGAGGCCGCTCTCCGGCACCTCGGCGGGCCAGTCCTCTTGGACGACGCGAGGGCCGGTGGCGTGCTGCGGCGCCTGCCCGGTGCCCGGCGGGGCGGCGGGGGCGTCCCCGGCCGCCGCCGGCCGGCCGCAGCCGGCGGCGGCGAGCAGGGTGAGCAGGGTCAGGGAAAGAGGTACGAGCAGACCGCGGGTCGCTCTCATCAGAGCCTCCTGCTGCTGGCGTTGTCGTTCTTGAGAGCGGGGACGAGATTTTCCGAACCCTCGATGGTCTGCGAGGTGCCCTGATATCCGGTGTTGTAATAGATGCGGTGGTGGCGGCTGTCCGCGTTCACGGCTCCGGCGGCGTCATTCTTCAGCGAGTAGCCGGAACCAGTGGCCGGGCCCCCGCACTTGTGTCCGTTCGCGCCGGACCATCCGGTGTCGTCCCAGATGCGGCCGTGCGAGAACTGATACAGGACATCAAAGGTGGTGGTCCCGTGCTGGATCGTGTGCCCGTTGTGCGAGTACAGATTTTTGTTGGTGATGAAACAAGGGCTGTCGAAAACCCCGTCGTTGCCGCGGCTGTTGTAGAAGATGGCCATGCAGGCGGTGGTCATGGTGCACTGGTCGTCCTCGTAGATGGCCTGCACACCCACGCTGCCCTCGGTGCTCTCCCGGGCCTGTCCGCTCGCGGGCGCCGACAATGCCATGGATATTGCCGCCAGCGACAGCACTCCTGCGCGGAGCGCGCTGCGTCTCGCCACGTGAATTCCTCCAGATGTCAGACTATGGCTTTCCTGTCGATTCGCCGTCGGCCGCGGTATTGGGCAAGATGTGAAGTTACTGTGACCACCGTCCGGGGTCAAGGAGTTGAGATGCCTGCGTAAAGCGCTTGTTCTTTTATTGATTGCGAATTGCATCTCTTTTATAGGTGCCCCATTCCGTTGCCGAGTGCCTCGCGGGGGCGGAACCGGTGCTCGGGCGGCCCGGCGCGCGACCGGGCTGATCTACCGGCGCGTAAGCGGGAGTTGAGCCGTGACCTGACCTGACGCTGTCATCTACGCTGTTCACCTGCCACGTCGTTCGACCACACGGGGGGTGCTCGGCATGGACCACGCCGTGGGACCGGGAAAGCTGATCGGCGGGCGGTACGAGCTGACGGAGCCGATCGGCAGCGGCGGGTTCGGGAAGGTCTGGAAGGCACGCGACCAGCGGCTCCAGACGGACGTGGCGGTCAAGGGACTGCTCCTGCCGCTGTCCGCGTCGCCCACCGAGCGGGAGGAACGGCTCAAGCGGGCCGAACGCGAAGTCCTCAACGCCGCCCGGCTGCGCGACCACCCCAACATCGTGAGCGTGCACGATGTCGTCGTCGAGGACGAGATTCCGTGGATGGTCATGCAGCTCGTCGTGGGCCGTGCGCTGAACGCCCGCGTCCGGGAGTCAGGACCACTGTCCGTACGCGAGGCCACCGACGTGGCCAGGGCCCTGCTCAAGGCGCTCGACGCGGCGCACCGGGCGGGGATCGTGCACCGTGACATCAAGCCGGCCAACGTCATGCTCGCCGACAACGGCGAGATTCTGCTCACCGACTTCGGGATCGCGACCCACGACACGGACGTCTCGCTCACCGTCACGGGCAGTGTCGTCGGCTCGGCCCCCTACATGGCACCGGAACGTGTCCACGGCGAGAAGGGGCAGGCGCCGAGCGACCTCTTCTCCCTGGGGGTGACGCTGCACGAAGCCGTCGAGGGCGCCTCGCCTTTCGACCGCGACTCCACGCCCGCGTCGCTGCACGCGGTTGCCTACGAGGACCCCCCGTCGCCGCAGCGCGCGGGGACGCTGACGCCCCTCATCACGCGGCTGCTGGCCAAGGCGCCCGAGGACCGCCCGACGGTCGCCGAGGCACTCGCCCTGCTCGACTCCCCGATGCCGGACGTCACGCCGTCCGAGGTCACGTCGCCGCACGCCGCCGCCCCGCCGACCGCGGTCGTCACGGAGACGTCGTTGACGCCGCCCGAGGCCATGCGCACGGCAACGGCCCTGCCGCCACCGCCGGTCATACCCCTGCCGCCTGTCGCACCGGTCGGCGGCACCCCGGCGCCGGCATCATCCGGTGGTTCGGTGCAGAAGTGGCTCGGCTGGCTCGTGGCCCTCGCCCTCGGCGTGCTCGTGGCCGTGCTGGTCACCGTCAACCAGGGAGAGGACTCGGAGACCGGCACGGGCTCGTCGGCCGGCGGGGCGTTCAGCAGTACGGGGCCGGTTTCGATCGGCGATCTCGAAGAGGTGGAGTCGAGGATTGATGTGGTGGGTGTCGAGGGGAACGCTCCGGGGTCTTTGGGGGTTTCGGTGGATGTGACCCATTCGCATATCGGGGATCTGGAGGTGGAGTTGGTGTCTCCGGATGGCACGGTGTTCGAGTTGGAGGCGTTTGAGGGGCCTCATGAGTATTCGGTGGATGCTTCCGCGGTGGGTGCCAGTGGTACGTGGACTCTGCGCATCGACGACACCGCTGCGGTCGATGAGGGGACTCTTAACTCGTGGTCGTTGAGTTTTGGGACGAGTTCGGTGGGGCAGCAAGGTTCTTCGGGTGGCGGGTTGTTCAGTAGTTCGGGGTCGGTCTCGATTGTGGACAATGAGATGGCGGAGTCGAGGATTGATGTGGTGGGTGTCGAGGGGAACGCTCCGGGGTCTTTGGGGGTTTCGGTGGATGTGACCCATTCGTACATCGGGGATCTGGAGGTGGAGTTGGTGTCTCCGGATGGCACGGTGTTCGAGTTGGAGGCGTTTGAGGGGCCTCATGAGTATTCGGTGGATGCTTCCGCGGTGGGTGCCAGTGGTACGTGGACTCTGCGCATCGACGACACCGCTGCGGCCGACGAAGGGACCCTCAACTCCTGGTCCCTGCGATTCTGACGTCCGCTCATCCACCCGGATGGCCACGTTCGGTTCCGGAGGAGGCGGGTACCCGGCGGCATGTGAGAGCCATCGTGATCAACTGCACCCTCAAACCGTCACCACAGCCGTCGAACACCGAAGCGCTGGCACACGTGGTCATCCAGCAATTGGAGGGGCACGGCGTCGGAACGGAATTGGTGCGCGCCGTCGATCTGGACATCAAACCGGGCGTCGAGAGTGATATGGGCGGCGGTGACGACTGGCCCGCCGTGCGCGAACGGCTGCTCGCCGCGGAAATCCTCGTCATCGCGTCCCCCACGTGGCTGGGACGGCCCTCCTCGGTGGCCCAGCGGGTCCTGGAACGGATGGACGCCATGCTGTCGGAAACCGATGACCAGGGCCGTCCGGTGGCCTACAACCGGGTCGCGGGGGTGGTCGTGACCGGCAATGAGGATGGCGCCCACCACGTCATCAGCGAGATCCACGGGGCTCTCGGCGACATCGGCTACACGGCGCCTGGACAGGCGTGGACCTACTGGCACCTCGGCCCGGGGTCCGGGCCCGACTACCTGGACGACCAGCGTGGCCACGACTTCGCGGAGAAGTCGGCCCGCTACATGGCCGCCAATCTCGTCGGAACGGCGCGGGCCCTGGCCGTCACCCCGCTGGGCCCGCCGCCGGGCTGAGGCACCTGCCCGGCGCCCCGGCTCGGGGCGCCGGGCCGCGGGGGCCGCCGGAGGTCAGGGGGTGCGGCCGATGAAGCCGAGCAAGCGGGTCTGCACGTCGGCGCTCTCGGGCACCTCGACCCGAGGGCCGTACTGCCCGCTGCCGCGGAGCACCTCGTCGAGCGGCATCATCCCTTCGAGCAGCTGGGCGCACTTGCCGGGGTCGAGCTTCTCGTCCTGGCCGGTGGCCCGGGCCAGGTCCCAGATGTGCATGAAGACATCGGCGGTGTAGAACCGGTCGACCGCCTGGTCCAGCGGGACCTCCCCGATGTGCGGGTTCGACAGCATCTTCTCCGCCGTGGCGGGATCGTCGAGAAGGGCCTGTACCGCGTCGTTGTGGACCGTCCAGGCCGCCACCGGGTCGTCGTCCACCGACGGCCCCTTCGGCAGCTCGATGCCGGCGCCGTTCCTCAGCAGGTCGGGGAACCACTCGACGAGGTGTCGCACCACGTCACGGGCGACCCATCCCTCGCACGGCGCCGTGTTGTCCCACGCCCCCGGAGGCACGCCGTGTACCCGGTCGGTGAAGACACGTGAGATCCTGCGGTGCTCATCGGCTGCCTGCGTGCCGCGGAGCAGCTCGTCGAGCCGCTCGTGGCCCTCTCGGACGCCGCCCTCGGCGCCGCTCGCGAGCATCGCGTCGCGGGCCTCGACGGATTCCATGAGCGAGGTGGCGACCAAGCGGGTGCGGCCACCGAGGTCCTCGAAGGCGGCCGTCTCCAGGCTGACGCCGTCCGGCACGTCCTCGAAGGTGCAGGTCTGCACGATCCGCTCGTTGGGGCGCACCTCGTGGAACACGCCGTAGAAGCCGTACTCGGTCCCGTCGTCGGCGCGGTGCACGTAGCGGTACGACCCACCGCTGCGCGCGTCGTACCGGTCGATCCGCATGGTGAGCTGACGCGGGCCGAGCCACTGAATGACCAGGTCGGGGTCGGTGTATGCCCGGAACACGCGCTCGGGCGGAGCGTCGAACTCCCGGGTGATCACGAGGGTGGGAAGCGCCGGGTCGGCCGCGATCTGCGTTTCGCCGCGACGGTCGGTGCCCGTGCCGTTCGTGGTGTTCGTGCTGTTCATCAGAGTCCTTTCGCGGAGACCCCCGCGTTTGCGCGGGGGGAGGAAGTGAACCTCTGCGGTGCAGGAGGAGGAGGGGCGCATCGCCGCCGGGGTGCGCCGTTCACCGCCCATCACCCGCAATGGTCACAAGCTGGCACGTTAGTGTGTGATCCATGCCGACCGTGCACGTGAAGCGGGCGTTCAAGTACCGCTTCTATCCGACCCCGGAGCAGGCCGCCGAGCTTGCCCGGACGTTCGGGTGCGTGCGGAAGGTCTACAACCTGGCGCTCGCCGCCCGCACGGAGGCGTGGGCCAGGCAGGAGCGGGTCAACTACAACCAGACGTCGGCGATGCTGACGGCGTGGAAGAAGACCGGGGAGCTGGCCTACCTCAACGAGGTCTCCTCGGTTCCGCTTCAGCAGGCATTGCGGCACTTGCAGACGGCATTCAGCAACTTCTTCGCCAAGCGGGCCAGGTACCCGCGCTTCAAGAGCCGCAAGACGTCGCGGAAGTGCGCGGAGTACACCACCAGCGCGTTCCGCTTTTGCGACGGCAGGATCACCCTGGCGAAGATGGCTCAGGCGCTGGACATCGTGTGGTCCCGTCCCCTGCCCGAGGGTGCGAAGCCCTCGACGGTGACCGTCTCGCAGGACGGCGCGGGACGCTGGTTCGTGTCCCTGCTGTGCGAGGACCCGGCCGTCGAGCCGCTTCCGGCCGCCGATACGGCGGTCGGGGTGGATGTCGGCCTGGACCACCTGCTGACGCTCTCCACCGGGGAGAAGATCACCAACCCCCGGCATGAACGCCGTGACCGGGCCCGTCTGGCGAAGGCGCAGCGGGACCTTGCCCGCAAGGCCAGGGGCGAGGGAGCGAACCGGGCCAGGGCCCGCAGGAAGGTCGCCCGCATCCACGCCCGGATCGCCGACCGGCGCCGTGACCTGCTGCACAAGCTGTCCACCCGACTCGTCCGCGAAAACCAAGTGGTCGTGATCGAGGACCTGTCCGTTCGGAACATGGTGAAGAACGGCACGCTGGCCCGCGCCATATCGGATGCGGCGTGGCGCCAGTTCCGCACGATGCTGGAGTACAAGGCCCAGTGGTACGGCCGTGAGGTGATCGCGGTCGACCGCTTCTTCCCCTCCTCCAAGCTGTGCTCGGCCTGCGGCACCCTCACCCGGGCGATGCCGCTGAACGTCCGCACCTGGACGTGCGAGACCTGCGGCACGGCCCACGACCGGGACGTGAACGCGGCGAAGAACCTCAAGGCCGCCGGGCTGGCGGCGTCTGTCTGTGGAGCCGGTGTAAGACCTCAACGGAGAACTCCGGGCGGGCAGTCGGCAACGAAGCAGAAACCCTCACGGCGCGAGCCATGAGAACCCCTCGTTCACGAGGGGGAAGAAGTCAAGATGCCGCTTCCTCCGTCCGGGTGTCGGTGCCGGTGCCGGTGCCCGGCACGGACCGCTCGTCCAGCTGCTCGAGAACGGCGTCCAGCCGGCGGAAACGGTCCTCCGCCTCGCGCCGGTACCGTTCGATCCACTTCGTCATCAGGTCGAAGACCTCCGCCCGGAGGTGACAGGGCCGCCGTTGGGCGTCCCTGCTGCGGCTGACCAGGCCGGCGTCCTCCAAGATCTTGATGTGCTTGGACACGGCCTGCACGGTGACGTCGTACGGCTCGGCCAGCTCGCCGACCGTTGCGTCCCCGGCGGCGAGCCGGGCCACGATGTCGCGCCTGGTCGGGTCGGCCAGCGCGGAGAACACGCGGGAAAGCCGGTCGTCGGACACGTCACACCTCCCGCCTTCAACCGATTGGTTGAATAAAGCTTAGGGTGGGGCCTCGGATGTGGTCAACCGTTTGGTTGTGTAAGGCGTTTTCCCTCGTGCCCGGGGTGCCCCTCAGGTGATGGCGGGGCTGCGGCGTTCGATGAGGGTGACGTTCCGCCACCGGCCGTGGTGGCGGCCGACGCGTTCCCGGGTGCCGATGACGCGGAATCCGACCCGGGTGTGAAGTGCCAGGCTGGCCGTGTTCTCGGGGAAGATGCCCGACTGGATGGTCCAGATGCCGGCGGCCTCGGTGGAGGTGATCAGCGCGTCCAGCAGCGCGCGGGCGATGCCCTGCCCGCGGGCGGCCGGGTGCACGTAGACGGAGTGTTCGACAACGCCGGCGTAGGCCGCGCGCGGCGAAACGCGGCTCACCGCGACCCAGCCGGCGACCCGGCCGTCGGCGCCGAGGGCGACGAAGCGGTGGTCGGGCAGTTTCGCCCGGTCGAAGGCGCTCCAGGAGGGCACGGCCGTTTCGAAGGTGGCGTTGCCTTCGTCGATTCCGGCCTGATAGATGGCCAGCACGTGAGGGGCGTGGTCCGGCCGCATCGGCCCGACGGCGGCCGTGGCGGAGCCGGCGGTGGAGGTGTCGCGCATGCACGCTTCCCTACTAGGCGTCGCTCCACGTTGGCACACGTCGAAGCAGCCCGGCGAGTTGCCTCCACCATTCAGTCACGAAACCCGCCCTATGTGCGGCAACTTGTAAGATGATCAGTCTCATTGCGTGAAGAGGGCTGTGTGAGAACGTCATTACGGCGCGTGGTAATCGGTGGGGCGGTTCTGGTGTCGGTGGCCGGGTGCGGCAGCCAGCGGCTCGACCTCCCCGCCGACGCGGCAGAGGGCACCGCGACCCCCCGGGCGGCCGTGGAGCGGCCGGAACCCGAGCCGGAGAGCGAATCGGGGGGCGAGCCGGAGAGCGACGCGGACGCGGTCGAACCCGAGGCGCTGCCCGAGTCGGAAGACGAAGCCATGGAGTGGCTGGAACGTTCCGCGCAGGCCGTCGCCGACGTCTCGGAGGTGCACTCCAGTGCGGTGATGGAGACCGGGGGTCGGCAGGTGACCATGGAGACGGTCGTCTCCGGAGATCGCTGCACGCAGAGCATGGAGTTTCCGGATATCGGTGCCACGGAGCACATCCACATCGGCGACGAGGTGTGGATTCGGCCTGCCGAGCTGTACTGGTGGGGAGCCGAAGGCGGCCAGGACACGGTTGACGCGTACGCGGGCGCCTACGTCCGTGGTCCGCGGGACCATCCCGATTTTGCGGGCAGCGGCTCCGGCTGCGACGCCGGTCTCGCCCAGCTGGCCGGAGACGATCCGGACACCGAGTACAGCTACCGGATGGGGGAGGAGACCAGGCATGACGGGCAGCGGGCCGTGACCATCCACGTGACGGAAAGTCACCCATTGGGCATCGCCACCGGGACGTTTCTGATCGCGGCGGAGGGCGAGCCCTACCTGTTGCGATTGACGAACGACATGGAATTCGAGGCAGTCGGCGGCCAGCGCATGTCCGTCAGCGTCGACTGGACGGACTACGGTCGGCCCACCGCCATCGACGCGCCGCCCGCCGAGCAGACCGTTCACATCGACGACCTCGCGGCACACGACAACCCGTTCCCCCTCGGCTGAGGCCCGGGGCCCGCGGCGCACCTGCGGCAGGCGTCCGTTCCGGCGTCACCGGCAGGAAGGCCGGAACGCCGGAACGCCGGAACGCCGGGCCGCGGGCGGGCCCGGCCCTCTCGCCTGCCCGGCGCTACTCGTTGGGATCGGCGGCGCTGATGTCGGCCAGAGCCGAATCGGTGTCCCGCTCGACGGCCAGGTCGCCCAGGGAGACGATGCCGACCGGCTGGTTGTTCTCGACCACGGGAAGGCGCCGGACGGCCCGGTGCCGCGCGAGCGTGATCACGCGGCTCACATCGTCGTCGGGGGCCACGGTGAGCAAATCCTCACTGCATGCCTCGCCCACCGTGCGGCCGCCGACGCCGTCCCCCTCCGCCAGGACCCGTACCACCAGGTCACGGTCGGTGACCAGCCCTCGCAGATAGCCGTCCTCTATGACGAGCACGGCCCCGATGTCCTCATCACGCATCCGCTGCGCGACATCCACCACCGGAACGTGCGGGGCCACCTCCACGGGATCGGCCGTCATGATGTCCCGGATCTGCTGTGCCATGTGCTTCCTCCTCGCCGATGCTGTGCGGGTGCTGTCGCAAGCCCGCCCCTACCGGACCGATCGGACCTACCGGACCGATCGGCCCGGCCGGAGTGAGCGGCAGCGCGCCCCGGGTACCCCGATCTCCCGGCGCGCCACGCCCCGGCGGGCCCGGATGTGCGGCCGGCCGGCGGCGGGATGAGCCCATGATCCCCGTGCGCGGCCAGGGCCGCGTCTGACCCGGAGCCTGCCTTGACCAGCGACACGAACGACCTGATCTTGCGTCCGATCACCGGACGCGAAGAACTCGGCCTCTTCTCCCGGCTGCCCTACCTCCTCAACGAGGAACTGGCGGACGACCTTGCCGCCCGCCGCAGGCGTCCGGAGCGGATGTGGGTCGCCCTGCGCGGTGACCGTCCGCTCGCGCGGGCGGCCTGGTGGAGCCGACCGGCCGGTGACACACCACGCCCCGACGGACTGGCGGGCGAGCGCGGCCACCAGACAGGCCGTCGAGGACCGGATGGCGATTCTGGAACGGACCGGTGCCCGGCTCCTCGTCGAACGGCTGCGGCTGGAATGGCGCCCGGGATCGCCGGTTCCCGAGCCCAGCGGGCGCCTTGCCTTCCGGCCGGTCCACGACGCCGGGGAGCTCGTGGATCTGATGGCCTCGGTCCTGGAGGGGACGCTGGACGCCCACAGCCGCGCGGTCCTGCCCCGGATGTCCGCCCGCGAAGTGGCCGTCAGGCACTACGAGGACGAACTCGCGCGCTACACCAGCCCGCGGGACTGGTGGCGCGTCGCCACACTGCCCGATGGCGAGCCCGTCGGATTCGTCATCCCGGCCCGCAACGACTACAACCCGATCATCGCCTACATCGCGGTCCTGCCCCGGCACCGCGGCAACGGCTACATCGACGACATCCTCGCCGAGGGCACCCGGGTCCTCGCCGGGCAGGACGTCCCCCGCATCCGCGCGGCCACGGACCTCGGCAACGTCCCCATGGCGGAAGCCTTCCGGCGGGCCGGATACCTCAATTTCGGCCGCGTGATCCACATGACCTGGAATTGACCGAGTGCGGGGGCGGGGTCATTCCTTCATTCTTTCCATCGAATCTTCACGTGCCCCAGGGGGGTGTCCGGCCGTCCCCCGCGGGGGACGGCCGGACGGAAAAGGTCACTCGCGAAAAGGGGTCACTCGTAGGGGATGCGCACGAACGACTGGTTACCGGTGCCGAGAGCGGAGGTGCCTCCGCCGATGGCGTTCCATACTTCGACCCTGACCCGGCCGCCCGCCAGATTGCCGTGACTGCCACTGGCAGAACGCAATCCGCGGGCTTCGGTGTAGTGCTCCCAGCCGGGGACCGGATCGGTCGCGAAGTACGCGTAGGTCTCCACCCGTTCCCAGCTGCCGTCCCCGGTCCTGTCGTAGGAGACGCGCACCTGCTGCCCGTTGGCTATCGAGGTGCCCGCGTCCACGAAGAGGTCGAAGGCGGTGGCGCCGCCGTTGTAGGCGCCGGTGACGTTCGAGGCGGTGAACGTTTGCGGCTGGTGCGGCGTGCCGTCGTGGTTCCCGCCGCCGGCGGACGCCAGGGTCACGGAGGAGGCCGAACCGCCCGCCGTGCCGAGCGCACCGCCCTCCCGCAGGTGCAGGGTGGAACTCGGGCCAGGCGGCTCGGTGCCGCCACCGCCGCGTGTCCACACCGCGACGTAGTCGACCAGCATGGGACGGCCGGGAACGGTGGCCGCCGTCGGGGTGGCGTGGCCCGCGACGCCGTCGGGGAAGGCGCCGCCCATCGCGACGTTGAGCAGGATGAAGTACCCCGCGTGATCCGTCATGTTGGACCAGGTGGTGGCGTCGAGCTGGTTCTGGGAGACGCTGTGGTAGAGCTGGCCGTCGACGTACCAGCGCAGCTGGTTGGGGCTGGCCGAGCGGTCCCACTCGAAGCTGTAGGTGTGGAACGCGGACTGGCAGGTGCTGCCGGGGCAGGCGCGACTGGCGCCCAGGCCGTTGTTCTCGTTGCAGGGTCCGCCGGGAGCGACCCCGCAGTGCAGCACCCCCCAGACGGAGTTGATCCCGTTGACGTTCTCCATCACGTCGAACTCGCCGATACCCGGCCAGTTCCAGTAGTTGCCGCGGTAGGGGGAGCCCAGCGCCCAGAACGCGGGCCAGTAGCCGAGGGCGGCGGCCCCGGTGACGTTGGGCATCTGGAGGCGGCTCTCGATCCGCAGCACGCCGCCCGCCGGGGCCTTGAAGTCCGCCCGGCGGGTTTCGATGCGGCTTGAGGTCCAGTTCCCCGCCGCGTCCCGCAGCGGCGTGATGCGCAGGTTGCCGCCGCCGTCGAGGCTGACGTTGGCGGGGGAGTCGGTGTAGGTCTGGACCTCGCCCGTTCCCCAGGCGTCAGGGCCGCCGGGATATGAACGGCCGGTGTCGATCTGCCAGTTCGTCGAGGAGGGCAGGGAACCGGACGAACCGGTGAAGTCGTCGCTCCACTGGAGGGTCCAACCGGGGAGGGACGGCACCGCGCCGCGCGCGGGCGGCGCCGCGAGCAGCGCGGCGACGAGGCCGAGCAGCACGGCGAGTGCGGTGGCCAGCGGGGTGGCTCTTCGGAATTCCATGGATCTGAACATGGGTGAGCGCCTTCCTGCCAACGGGAGGTGCGGGATCGGCCGGCGCGCGCCGCGCCGACGAATGAGAGCGCTCTCACCGGGTGTTGTAGCCCTGCCCGCCGGAGCCGTCAATCCCAGACGCGCGCCGCGCGGCGCCTGCCGGAGCGCGTCCGCATGACAGATGTAAGGAAAGGCGGTGACAGACCTCACTGGCTGCCGACGTCGCGCCGCAGCAAGTCTGGTGTCCGTGCACTCAGTTGTCGAAGACCGCCGACCGCGGGCGGCGAAGTCCCGGACGAGGCAGATGAATTTGCGCGAGCGGACAACCGCGCGAAGCGCCGGGCGGATAGGTTGACCCTGGCCGGCATTCATCCGTCAGGAGCGTCACTCATTCCCCCACCGCCCCACTGTCTCAACGCCGGGCGCAGTGGCACCAGCCCCCTGATGGCAGGGGGCCCAGGCCCATGTAGGGCCGCGGTGGGCGTCTCTAACCTTTGTCGCGTCGTCAACGTGACGACGACTCGCGCGAAGCGGTTGACCGGCCATTCGTCATTTCTCTTTCATGCGGTGCCGGTTCCCGCCGTGCCGCGTGAATCACCCTTTTTAGCGCCAAACCATCTCGTTGGAGGAAACTGTGACCGGCAACAAGATCGGGACATCTGCCGCGATCGCGCTGTGCTGTGCCGTGGCCGGTGTCGGGCTTGTCGGCTGTGACGATACGGATACGGATACGGATACGGATTCGGGATCGAATGCGGAATCGTCCACCCCCGCCACGCCTTCGCCGGAGGCCGATGAGGGCCTGCTCACCGGGACGGAAAAGATCACTGTCGGGGGCTACTCGGTGAACGTCTCCTGCTCCGGCAGCCCGGCCGAGGGCCGGCCGGTCGTCGTTCTGCTGCACGGCGGCGGCAACGATCTGGCCACGATGGCCGACTTCCAGGAGACGCTGAGCGCCCGAGGGCCGGGTCTGCTCCTACGACCGGCTCGGCGCGGGTGGCAGCGACCAGCCGCAGGGTCCCCAGGACTACGACGCCGTCGGGGAGACACTGACCGGGGTGCTCGACGAGGTCGTCGGCGACCAGCCGGTCGTCCTGGCCGGGCATTCCATGGGAGGACTGATCGCCGCCAGGTACGCCCCCGACCACCAGGACCGGGTCCGGGGCCTGGTCCTGCTGGACGCCACCTCGCCCACCGCGATCGCCGACATGGAGGCCAGGATTCCGGAGTCCGCCACCGGCGCGGCAGCCCAGTTGCGCGCCGAGACCCTGGCGGTATACGCGGGGGAGAACCCGGAGCAGCTCGTCTTCGCCGACGGGGAGGTCGCTTCCGTCGGCGACATCCCGGTGCGGGTGATCCAGCACGGGCAGCAGTACCTCGCGGCGTTGGACCCCGAGTACGGACCGGGCCTTGAGGAGGACTGGACCAAGGGCCAGCAGGACTGGGCGACGATGTCCACCAACAGCGAGCTGAGCGTCGCCGAGGACAGCGGGCACGACATCCACCTGGAGGCGCCCGAGATCGCCGTCGAGGCCGTCGAGACCGTCGTCTCGCAGGCCGCCGGCTGACGACCTGGTTCAACCCGGTTCAACCCGGTTCAACCCGGTACGACCCGGTTCAACCCGGTACGACCTGGTACGAGGCCGCACCCGCCCGGCAGTCGTCGCGACTGCCGGGCCAGGCCCCCCGCCCGGAGCCGCGGGCTACCGCGACTGACCGAGATCGCGGCCTCGCGCCGCGAGGGGGAGGGCGGCTTTCCCGCGGCCGAGCCGTCCGTACTCAGTCCTCGATGCTCCAGGGCATGGCGATGCCGAATTTCCACAGGTACACCGACAGCAGCACGGCGCAGATCACGCCGCCGACCGAGGTCAGGGCAATATTGCGGCGGCGCACCTTGGGGTCGAGGGCGCGCCGCGCGGCCTCCGCGACCTTGCGCTTGGTCCACCGCAGTACCAGCTGGGCCCAGACGAACTCGGTGCCCCAGATCGCCATGCCGGCGAATATCACCAGCCAGCCGGGCCCTGGCAGCGGCAGCAGGATCACCCCGGTCACGACGACCAGCAGGCCGACCAGGAAGACGCCGACCTGCCAGCCCAGGTGGAGGGGGCGGGAGCTTTTCACGAACTCCGGCGCCCGGGAGCCCAGCGGTTTCGCAACTGCCACGAGTTCGCCGACTTCGCCCGGGCCGTCCGCCGCGGGCACGGCGACGTCGTCCGATGCGGCTGCGACGTCGCGCTCCTGCGGCTGGGCGATCCGGTCGGGACTCTGCATGTCCATGTGGCTCATTGCGAAAGGTCAACCCCTTAGCGGCGGCTAGCGCTGTCACCCTTGAGAATGTCGCTCGGTGACATCGGAGGCAAGTGGCAGCCCGCCTCAGGAGTAGCAGCGCAGTTCGTAGAGCGCCGCCGAGGGATCTCCGTTGGTGGCCTGGACGACCACGCGCAGCCGGCGGGCGGAAACCGGGGTCCTGAGGGCGTGGCGGCGCCGGGGCTGGTGGTTGCCCTTCACCGTCACCACGGGGTGCCAGTCGGCGGGCTCGCCCGGCCGTTCCCGGCACACCTCGACCGTGTAGTCGCGCGCGCACTGCGGGTCCCGGTAGAGCGGCCCGTACGTCTCGTAGTCGCGGATGAGGTGGCCCGCGAACGTGAGCTGGACCGTGCGCAGCTCGAACGGCTCGTCCCACTCGGCCTCCAGCCACTGCGGCAGCGGCCTGGCCGGGTCGGATCGCCACAGGTTGACGGCCCGGTGGGGGCGGGACTCGCCGCTGAGGACGTTCGCGGGGCCGAAGCAGGCCTGCGGTGGGGAGACGCGGAACGAGGCGGTGACGCCGTTGCGGTAGCGCCGCAGGTGGCCGCTGGACATCTCGAACGCGCTGACGTGCCCCGGCTCCACCCGGCTCGCGGTGTGCCAGCGCACCCCCGGCGTGGCCGCCAGGTCGAGCCGCAGGTAGCGGTGGCCCGTGCCGGGCAGCGCCTCCGCCGCGTCGGCGCCGCCGAGGTCCGGCCGCCACTCGGCCCAGTGGTGGCGGCCGGGCGGCACCCGCAGCACGGTCGTGGCCAGCGGCGGTGCCGGGGCGACGCGGTAGTCCCAGATGTGGTCGACGGGCAGCAGCGCGGCGGCGACCTCGCGTTCCTCGCCGGTGTCGTTGCTCAGGCACACCTCGATCGCATCGAGGGTGTAGCGGCCGTCGGCGACCTCGGCCGCGATCCACTGTCCACGGCGCGCCGTCAGCTCGTCGGCGGCGTCGTCAGGACCGGTCTTCCTGGTGCGGTCCCAGCCCTCGCCGCGCCACGGGTCGTGCGGTCCCGCGCCGTGCAGCACGGCCTGCGAGCTGGCGCGGACCGCGCGGGCCAGGCGCGCGTGGTCGCCGGGGTCGGCGTTGCGGACGTTCGGCAGGAAGCAGCCGTCCCGCAGCAGCGTCTGCTGCACTTCGCCGATGGCCTCGTCCGGCACGCGCACGGGCGCGATGCCCCGGCGCACGGCGACGGCGGCGGCGGTTCCCGCGGCCTGGCCCATGACGGCCGTGGTGTTCTGCACCCGCACGGAGCCGAGCGCGACATGGGTGGCGCTGACGTTCCGCCCGGCCATCAGGAGGTTGCCGACGTCCTTCGCGACAAGGCTCCGCAGCGGGATGCCGAACGGGCCGACGTACGCCCGCACCGCCGCGGAGGCCGCCGGATCGTGCCCCTCCGCGGCGGTGGGCTCGCTGGTCGCGGCGAGCAGGCCGCCGGGTGTGTGCAGGTCGATGTTCCAGCCGCCGTAGGCGACTTCGTCGGGGAACGGCTCCTCGCGCCGCAGGTCGTGCTCGGTCATCAGGTGCAGGCCCATGATGCGGCGGCTCTCCCGTTTGCCCGGCAGCTGGCCGATCCAGTCCAGGGCGTAGGTGGCGGCACGTTCCTTCAGCTGCGGGTCCTTGTTCTTGATCCAGTCCCAGACGCCGAGGGCGTGCCGGGTCAGCTCGTGGCGGATGCGCTCGTTGTCGTGGATCGTGTGCCAGGGGACGCCGATCTCGATCCACCAGAAGCCGCCGCGCAGCGTGCTGGGCCGCCGGCCGCCCTGGTAGAAGAACGAGGCGTCCTGGTACTCGACGGCCCAGGAGGGCAGGCGGAACTCCACCGGGTGCCCGACGTCCCTGGTCTTGAAGTGGATGGACGAGCCCATGACGTCGTCGCAGGCGTGCGCCGGGGCGTGCGGCTCGCGGAATTCGTCGCGTCCCTCCGTTCCCATGCGCCACTCGCAGCCGGCGAGGTCGGCGACCACGCCGTCGCCGGTGCAGTCGACGAAGACCTCGCCGGTGAGGGTCAGTTCCGTCTCGGCGTGCGTGGTGCGCGCGGTGACGGCGGTGATCCGGCCCTCGCGGGTGTCCACTCCGGTCACCGTGGTGTTGAGGTGCAGTGTCAGGTTCGGGGTGCGCATCACCAGGTCGTACTGGACCAGGTCCCACACGCCGTTGGTCCAGCCGTTCTCGAAGATCTCCTCGTGGTTGGCGGCGCGTTCCTTCGCCAGCAGTTCCGAGACGATGCCGGTCTCGCGCGCGTAGGCGTGGTAGATGGCGGCACCGCGCGGCACCACCCGGATCTCCGAGGAGCTGTTGCCGCCGAGGACGGGGCGGTCCTGCACCAGGCAGGTGCGGGCGCCGTGCCTGGCCGCGGCGACGGCGGCGCTCAGGCCCGCCAGTCCGCCGCCGCAGACGACGACGTCGTAGGACTCGGTGAGGTTGTGCATGAGCGGAGTCTCCTTGGCGGGGTTCAGCCTTTGACGGACCCGGTCGAGATGCCCTCCACCAGGTGCTTCTGGAAGATGACGAAGAGCACGAAGACCGGGACGACGGTCAGGACGGACATGGCGAACAGCTGGCCGTAAGAGGAGTCGCCCATGGAGTTGAGGAACATCCGCAGCCCCAGCGGGACCGTGTACTGGCTGCTGTCGTTGAGGTAGATGAGCTGGCTGAAGAAGTCCTCGTAGGTCCAGATGAAGGTGAACGCGGCGGTGGTCACGAGCGCGGGGCGCAGCAGCGGGAAGACGACGCGCAGGTAGATCTGGAGCGGGTTGCAGCCGTCGACCGCGGCGGCCTGGTCCAGCTCGGGCGGCAGCGAGCGGATGAACTGGACCATCAGGAAGATGAAGAACGCGTCCGTGGCGAGGAACTTGGGCACGACCAGCGGCAGGATCGAGTTGATCCAGCCCAGCTCGTGGAAGAGGAAGTACTGCGGGATCAGCACCGCGTGGTACGGCAGCATGATCGTGGCCAGCATCAGCGCGAACCACAGCTTGCGGAACCGGAAGTCGAGCCGGGCGAAGGCGTAGGCGGCCATCGAGCAGGCGAGGACGTTCCCGATCACGGCGAGCACCGAGATGGTCAGGGAGTTGAGGAAATAGGTGCCGAAGTCGCCGCCGGCCTGCCAGCCTTCGCGGTAGTGCTCGGTCGTGGGGCTGCCCGGCACGGGCGAGGTCTCGCTGAAGATGCGGTTCTCCGGCTTCAGCGAGCTGCCCGTCATCCACAGCAGTGGATAGATGGTGATGAACGCGCCGGCGGCCAGGGCCGCGTGGAGGGCGAAGCGGCGCCAGGCCCGCGACGGCGGCCCGGCGGGACGGGTGAGCACGGACAACGGTCAGCTCCTTACGTCCGCGTAGTGGACCCAGTACCTGGACGTCAGGAAGGCGATCGCGGAGAAGACCGCGATGACGGCGAAGAGCACCCAGGCCAGCGCCGAGGCGTAGCCCATGTGGAACTGGGTGAAGCCCTCCTCGTACAGGTAGAGGGTGTAGAACAGCGTGGAGTCCGAGGGACCTCCCGTGCCGTTGCTGACGACGTACGCGGGCGTGAACGCCTGGAATGCGCCGATGACTTGCAGCAGCAGGTTGAAGAAGATCAGCGGGCTGAGCAGCGGCAGCGTCACCGAGCGGAAGCGGGTGAACGGCCCGGCGCCGTCCAGTTCGGCCGCCTCGTACAGTTCGGACGGGATCTGCCGCAGCCCGGCCAGGAAGATGATCATGGGTGAGCCGAACTGCCAGGCGGCCAGCACGATCATCGTCAGCAGCGAGGTGTCGGGGTCCGCGATCCAGGAGTGCCCGGTGTCCGCGCCGAACCAGGACAGCACGTGGTTGAGCAGCCCGTCGGAGCCGAAGAGCTGCCGCCACAGCACGGCGATGGCGACGCTGCCGCCGAGGAGCGACGGCAGGTAGTAGATGGCACGGTAGACCCGCAGCCCGGCGACACCGCGGTTGAGCAGCATGGCCACGGCGAGGGCGAACGCGAGACGCGCGGGCACCGAGGCGAAGACGTACTTGAAGGTGACGCTCAGCGAGTTCCAGAACCGTTCATCGTCGAAGAAGGCGTGGCTGTAGTTGTCCAGGCCGATCCAGTGCGGCGGGTCGAAGAGGTTGAAGTCGGTGAAGGACAGCGCGAAGGAGGCGGCCATCGGGCCGAGGACCAGGAGGAAGAAGCCGAGCAGCCAGGGCGCGAGGAAGAGGTAGCCCCAGCCGTTGTGGCGGTTGCGGTGGCGGCGGCCGGGCCTGGTGCGGGTGCGGGTGCGGGTGAGCGCGTTCATGCGGCCACCACCCCGGCGGCGAAGTCGTAGTACGCGCCCGCCGCCGCCTCGGGCGAACGGAGGCCGAAGCCCACGTCCTGGTTGTAGCGGTTGAACTCGTCGCGCGCCTCCGTGAAGCCCAGCGGCCACACGCGGGGCAGCGGCGTGGAGTGCCGCGCCACCCGGTCCATGTAGTCAAGACCCGTCCGGGTCACCGGATCGGCCGTTCCCCGGGCGCGGGCGCGCGCCTCGGCGCGCGGCGGGGTGCCGAGCAGCGTGCCGATCCGTTCCTCGGCCCGCCGGTCGTTGACGAGGAAGTCGACCAGCGCGACCGCGACGTCCGGGTGGCGGGTGCCGGCGGCGACGGACCACAGGCTCGCCGCGTTGACCCACAGCCCCGGCCGGGCACGCCCCGGCGCGCCGGGCGCGGGGCCCGGCGGGAGCAGCGCGCCGTACTCGCTTTCCAGCAGGGAGGCGTAGGAGGCGATGTCCTGCGTCCAGCCGAAGGTCATGGCGGCCCTGCGGCGCACCATCGGGCTCTGGGCCGCCATGTCGATGCTCTCCGCGGACATGTCGGGCGGTGGCGCGGCACCGCTGTCGCGCAGCCGCTGCCAGAGCGCGAGCCATTCCGTCAGCCAGTCCGCGGGGAAGGCCGGCCGGTCGTCCTCGTCGAAGAGTTCACGCCCGCGCTGCCGCACGAAGAGCTGGAACGCCATCAGGTCGCCGCCCGCGTCCTGGATGCCGTGGACCTCGCCGCCGGAGCCCCGGTGCACGTCCTCGGCCAGTCGTTCCAGGTCGTCCCAGGTCCACGAGCGGTCCTCCGGGAGGTCCCGGCCGGTGGTCTCGCGCAGCAGGTCGCGGTTGACGATGACGGTGAGTGCGTTGGTGGCGGCGATGACCGCGTAGGTCCGCCCCCGGTAGCGGCCGGTGGAGCGGGCGCTCTCGTCCACGCCGTCCAGGCGCAGTTCCCCGGTCAGGTAGTGGTCGAGCGGGCGGAGCGCGCCCCGGCCCACGTACTCGGGCAGGTAGGTGGCGGCCTGCATCATCAGGTCGGGGGCGTCGCCGCCGGCGGTGCGGGTGGCGAGCTTGTCCCAGTAGCCGTCCCAGGGCAGGAACTCGGACCTGACGCGCGGGCGGCCCTCCCCGGCGGCGCGGAAGGCGTCGACGGCTTCGTTGAGGGCCTCGTTGAGGCCCGGGTCGCCCCACCAGCTGGCGGCCATCCCCGAACCGCCGCCGCCACCGCAGCCCGCCGCCACCAGGCCGGTGGCGGCGAGCCGGAGCAGGGTCCGGCGCGGGGGACGGCGGGGGTGCGGCGGGGTGCGGGCGGTGTGCTGCGGCATGACGGTGCCTCGGTGCGGGAGTCGAGGGCGGACGGCGTCCGGGCGCGCGGCAGCGCTCCGGACGGGCGTCCTGAGGTGGACACCGCCCGAGTGTGTAACGTTAAACCTGGCTTGTAAACCCCCTCGGCCGTGGCTGGTTTCCGCCAGGCGATACTGGCGCCATGCCACGCGAAACCCCAGGGTCCGCCCGGCCCGGCTGGCGCCCGTCGCTGAAGGACGTCGCCACACTCGCCGGGGTCTCGGTGATGACGGTGTCCAATGTGGTGCGCGGCGCCCCCAATGTCTCGGCCGCGACCCGCGAGCGCGTGCTCGATGTCATCGAACGGGTCGGCTACGTGCCCAACTCGTCGGCCCGCAACCTGCGCGCCGGGCGTTCCGGCGTCGTCTCCTTCGCCATCCCCGCCATAGACAACTCGTACTTCGCCGAACTGGCCCGGCTGATGATGGACGAGGCCGCCGCCCTGGGCCGGACGGTGCTGATCGAGCAGACGAAGGGCGACCGCGAGCTGGAGCGGCGCGCGCTGACGGGCTACGGCCCGACGCCCACCGACGGGCTGGTCTTCTACCCGCAGGCGCTGGACGGCGCACAGGTGTCCCAGTACGCGGCCGGCCGCCCGCTGGTCCTGCTCGGCGACCGGGGCGGCAAGGGGCCCGGCGACGTGGTGACGGTGGACAACGAGGGCGGGGCGCGCGAGGCCGTCGCCCACCTCCTCGCCACGGGCCGCCGCCGCGTCGCCGCCGTGGGCGACCCGCGCGGTCCCGGCACGGAGAACAGCCACCGCAGGCTCGCGGGATACCGGACGGCACTCGGGCAGGCCGGGCTGCCGTTCGACGCCGGTCTCGTGCCCGCGGTGGCGTCCTACACGCGCGCCCAGGGCGAAGCGGCGACCGGGGCGCTGCTCGACGGCGGCCAACCACCCGACGCGGTCTTCGCGTTCAACGACATGCTGGCGGTCGGCGCGGTGCACGCCGTGCTGAGCCGAGGGCTGCGCGTGCCCGAGGACGTGGCCGTCGCCGGATTCGACGGCACCGACGAGGCGCGGTACTGCAACCCGCCGCTGACCACCGTCGCGCCGGACAAGCGCGGCATCGCGCGGGAGGCGATGCGCATGCTCGGCGACCGGATCACGCGGGGCGACGAAGCCCCTTACCGCACCGTGCGGATGGGGCACCAGCTGCTGGTCCGCCGCAGCACGGCCGGCCGGTAGCGCGGGCGGCGGTCACGGGGGTGACATGGGCGGACCGCCGCCACGAGAGCCGAGGCGCGGTCAGCGGACGACGTCGAAAACGTTCTTCTGCAGGCCGTTCGCGTACACCTCGTGCTCGATGAGCTTCAGCTTCTGAGTGTCCTTGTCCGTGCCGCTGAACAGCCGCTTGCCCGCGCCGAGTAGCAGCGGGAAGACGAGCAGGTGGTAGCGGTCGATCAGACCGGCGTCCGAAAGGCTCCGGTTGAGTGCGGCGCTGCCGTGGACGATGATCGGGCCGCCCTCGGTCTCCTTCAGCGCGGCGACCTCGTCGAGCGAGCGCAGGATCGTCGTCTCGCCCCAGTCCGAAACGAGATCGCCCTCGGTGAGGGTGGTGGAGACGACGTACTTCGGCATCACCTTGTAGTCGGCGAAGTCCTCCATGCCCGGCCAGACCGGGCTGAACGCCTCGTAACTGACCCGGCCCAGCAGCAACGCGGCGGCTTCCCGCTGCTCCCGGTCCTTGATCTCGTACGCCTCCGGCAGGAACTCCACGTCCCTGAAGGTCCACCCCGAGTTTCGGTAGCCGGGCTCGCCGCCCGGGGCCTCCACGACTCCGTCGAGCGAGACGAAGGCGGTGCTGATCAGGGTACGCATCTGAGGTCTCCTAGGACTGTTTTCCGGTTTCCGGCAGGTGCCGTTCGTGCACGCGGCGTTCGGTGCGCCGGCTCGCTATGTCTGACCGCGTGCCGCGCGAAAACTCATCGGTCTCCGCCCGTCTTCCGTAGGCGGTCGGCACGGACGGCGGCCGGTAACGCTTCGCGTCCCTCCCGCCAAGTACGGGTGCAAGGCAGAACGAGGAGGGGAGAGCCTCACGTGGACATACCGAGCAGGAACCGCGGCGGCCCGGCCGCGGTGGCCAGGAGCCCGGAACTCTTCGAGGAATTTTACCGGCGCCACGTGGACGCGATCACGCGGTTCATGGCACGCCGGGTCGACGACCCGCACACGGTCGCCGACCTGACCGCCGAGGTGTTCATGGCGGTCATCGACTCGGGGCACACCTATCGGGCCGTTCTGGGCAGCGAACGTGCCTGGCTGTACGGCATCGCCCGCAACACCGTGTCGGCCGAACGCCGCCGCGCCGTCCGGGAGGCCCAGGCGCACGGCCGCGTCGCCGGCCGCCGGCTGCTGGCCGACGACGACATCGCACGGCTGGAGGACAAGCTCACCACCGAAGGCGCCGGCCGGCGCGCCATGGCGGCCATGGACGTCCTCCCCGAAGGGGAGCGTGCCGTACTGGAGTTGGTCGCCGTCGACCAGCTGACCGTGTCCGAGGCCGCCGCCGCGCTCGGCCTCCGCCAGGTCACCGCGCGAGTCCGTCTGCACCGCGCGCGCCGCCGCCTGCGCGATGTCGCCCATCCGCCCGCCGGGAACACCACCACCGCCACCACCGTCACCGCGTACACCGGGAGCAAGGCATGACCAGGAACACGTTCGAGGACCGGCTGCTGACCGAGCTGAAAGAGGAGATCGCGGCCCGGGCCGCCGACGAACCGGCGCCCGCGTCCGCCCGGCCGCGCCTGTTCACGCCCTTGCGCCTGACCGCCGTCGCCACCGCGACCGCGGCCGTGGCCGGCGCCCTGATCGTCGGCCTCCCCGGCGGCACCGGGACCTCGCCCGCCTACGCGGTCGAGCGCAATCAGGACGGGTCGGTCACGATCACCTGGAACGAGTACCTGGAAGCCGAGAGCAGGTCCGCGCTCTGGGAGGAGCTGTCCCCCGCGCTGATCGAGGCCGGTGCGCACGTCATCCAGGAGCCAGAAAGCCCGCTGAGCTGCGGCGCGCGGGAGTACATTCCGCTGGATCAGCCGGGCGGCGCTGCCGTGCAGCTCATGCGCGTGCTGCCGGACGGCACGTGGGAGAACGCCGGAGTGTTCATGACCATCCCCGACGAGCCGGCGGGACGGGACGGACATCCGGAACCGGAGGAAGAAGGCGCGGCCACGGTGCGCGCCGGCGACACCGTCATCTTCGACACCGGCTCCGAGGGGATGTCCGTGACCGCCGTCTATGAGGGCGTCACCTGTGCCCCCGTCGGCTGACAGCGGCTGACAGCGGCACCACCGGCCCCTGGCGCCCGAACGTGATGTCCGAATGCCGCCGGTCGCCCGGCGCGGGAGGTGTGAGGCTGAGGCGATCGGCCCGCGGCACGTGGGCGCGGTCGGGAGATGCGGAGAACGAATGCCTCAGGCGCGCACGGCGGGCTCGCCCATGGTGCCCGGCCAGTTCCTCCTGCTGGCGTTCGCCTGGGGCGCGAGCTTCCTGTTCATCAAGATCGGGCTGGAAGGACTCTCGCCCGCCCAGGTGGTGCTCGGCCGCATGGTGACGGGAGCCGCGGCCCTGCTGGTCATCGTCGCGGTGACCCGGCAACGGCTGCCCCGGGACCCGGTGGTGTGGGGGCATCTGGCCGTGGTGGCCGTGCTGCTGTGCGTGGCGCCGTTCCTGCTGTTCGCGTGGGCCGAGCTGCGGCTGTCCTCGGGGCTTGCCAGCATCTACAACGCCACGACGCCCTTGATGACGATGCTGGTCGCGCTGGTCGCACTGCCCGGCGAGCGTCCGGACCGCGTCAAACTGGCCGGGCTGCTGGTGGGTTTCGCGGGCGTGTCGGTCGTGCTCGCGCCGTGGCGGGGGTCGGCCGGGGGCTCCGGGACGGCGCAGGCCGCCTGTCTGCTGGCGACGTTCTGCTACGGGCTGGCCTTCGTGTATCTGCGCCGCTTCGTCTCCCCCCGCGGTCTGCCGGCTCTCGCGGTGGCGGCCGTTCAGGTCGGCCTCGGCGCAGTGATCATGTTGCTGGCCGCCCCGTTCGTCGCCACGTCCCCCGTCCACCTGTCGTGGCCGGTGGTGCTCGCCGTCTCCGCGCTGGGGGTGGCGGGCACGGGGCTGGCCTACGTGTGGAACACCAACGTCGTCGCCTCGTGGGGCGCGACCAGCGCGTCGACCGTCACTTACCTGACCCCGGTCGTGGGCGTCGCCCTGGGCATCGCCGTGCTCGGCGAGGCCGTCACGTGGAGCGAGCCGGCCGGCGCGCTGATCGTTTTCGTCGGCATCGCCATCAGCCAGGGCCGCGTCCCGGCCCTCGGCGCGCGGGCTGGTCCAGGAACGCGCCGACGCCGTTGAGTTGCCGGCGGGCGGCGGCCAGGGCCGCGTCCACGTCGCGGGTGCCGGTGGCGACACACAACGTGTAGGCCACGTCCTCCCTGCGCTGCCGCACCTCCGGATCGTCGGCGCCTTCGGTATGAAGCAGGCCGAGGGTTTCGTACTGGTCGATAAGGGTCCGCAGCACGTCCGGATGTGCCATCAACACGACAGACTCCTTCACCTCAAAGCGCCGGTCGAGGTCTCCCACCCGGTCTCCCATCCGTGTACCCGGCCTTTCCATCCGCACACCGGCACATAAGCCGATACCGAGTAGTTGCAAAGCAGTTGGCTGCATTCGCAACGGCGCGGGGTAGAAGCAAGGCAGGACGACGCGGCGTCGGGAGCCGACGGCACCTCGCCGGGGTCGTGAGCGGAGGAAGGAGAGGAGATGCGGCAGGCGGCGGTTCTCGATGTCGGATGCCACAGCGCCCTGCTGGCCGTGGGGCGGCGTCGAGTCGGGGCGGTACTGGAACAGGTGTACAGCCGCAAGGTGCGGCTGCGGCTGCACGAGGCCCTGGACGGGGACGGGTGCCTGGACGAGTCCGGGGTGGAGAGCGTGTGGCGGGCGGTCGCCGAGGTGGTCGCCCACGGCCTGCCGGTGCCGCCACGAGAGATGTTCGCGTTCGCGACCTCGGTGATCCGGGACGCGCCCAACCGCGAAGAGATCATCGCGCGGGTGAACCGCGCGACCGGCACCCGGCTGCGGGTGCTCCCCGGGGTCGAGGAAGCCCGACTGGCGTACGTGGCCGCCCGCCAGTGGGCGGGCTTCCCCCAACGCCCGCTGCTGGTACTCGACATCGGCGGCGGCACCGTGGAGGTCGCCTCCGGCACGGCCGACCGGCCCCACGCGGCGCACTCGCTGCCGCTCGGTGCCCGCCGGATCACCCGCGACCACCTGCCCGGCGGCCGGGCCCCCGGCGAACGGCGACTGGCCAGGACCCGGGACCACGTGCGGCAGTCCCTCACCGAGGCCGCCCTGCCGACGGCCGCCCCGGGCGACCGCGTCCTGGCCTGTTCCAAGGTCTTCGCTCAACTCGCCTGCCTCACCGCCCACCTGGGCGAGCCGCAGGGGAACGGCCGGTGGCTCACCCTCTCCCGGCTGCGGACCGCCATCCCCCTCCTGGCGGGTATGACCCCCGCCCACCGCGCCCGGCTGCCCGGCATCTCCCGCCACCGCGCGGAACAGTCCCTGGCCGGGGCCCTGGTCGCCGAGGCGCTGCTGGAGACCTGCGGCGCGCCTCGGGTGGAGATCTGCGGCTGGTCCACCAGGGAAGGGCTGCTGCTGGAGCATCTCAAGGAGCCCGGCGGCCGGGGGACGGCGCGGGGAGAAGCGGCCATCGCCTGAACGGCGGCTCGGCCCCTCCGGAGGTGATGAGCGCTTCCGCGTTGTGTGATGAGGAGATGACAGCGCCGCCTGGCGGCGCATGCCGCTGATTCTCTGGGCCCATGCAGATCGCAACCAGCCCTCGTGGCCCCGCCCGCCGTCGTCGTCGTCCCGTTCTTCTCGCCGCTCTCGCGGCGACCGCCGTGGGTGCCGGTGCCCTCCTGACCGGGTGCGGCACCGACGCCACCGGCGACACCGGTGCGTCCGGTGCGTCCGGTGCCGGGACGGACTCGCCGTCGCCCTCGCGCGAGCAGGAAAGCGCCCCGAAAGTCCTGTGGATGGGCGACTCCATCGCGGGCGTGGAGGGGCCGGCGCTGGAGGCCGCGCTCACGGCGAGCGGAGTGGAGTTCATGAACGCCTCCTCCGACGGCGGTGGCACCGTCGTGGAGGGCGACGAGATGAGCAGCCAGCTCGCGGAGTCGACGTGGGAGGACCTGGAGGGAAACATCGCCTCCTTCCGGCCGGACGTCATCGCGTACCAGATCACCACCTACGACTGGGGCACGCCCGAGCAGCAGCGTTCCTCGTACGAGAAGCTGGCCGGGACGGCGCGGGACGCCGGTGCGGAGCTGGTCCTCGTCTCCGCCCCGCCGTTCAGGATCGACGACTTCTACCGGCCGTACGAGAGCGCGATCGAGAGCGCGCCCGAGGTGGCCGGGGAGGTCGCGGAGGCAAGCGGCGGGCGGGTGCACTTCCTCGACTCCGCGCAGCTGTGGGGCACCGAGAGCGACGCGGAACGGGCGCAGCGGGCGCCCGACGGCATCCACTCGTGCCAGCAGGGCTCGGCCGCCTTCGCCGCCTGGTTGAGCGAAGAGCTGGGCGAGCGGTACGACTTCGCCCCCGCCGCGCCCGAGGAGTGGGCCGACGGCTCCTGGACCGGGGACGAGAGGTTCGCCCAACTCGGCTGCTCGTGACACCCCGCGTGAAACCCGTGCGTGACGTTCCTGCTACGGGACGGATCTGCCGTCCGCCGAGGACTCCGATGCCTTTTTCCCGTTCCCCCTCCCGTTCCCCTTCCCGTTCCCCTTTCCTTTCCCAACCGGCCCCGGCCCCGGCCCCGGCCCCGGCCGCGGGGCGAGCCGCGGCCCACGGTCATCTCGCCCCGCTCGACGGCCTGCGCGGATGCGCCGTCGCGGCCGTGCTGCTGTTCCACGCCGGGCATATGAGCGGTGGTTTCCTCGGCGTCGACCTGTTCTTCGTGCTGTCGGGCTTCTTGATCACCGGACTGCTGCTGAGGGAGGCGGCCGGCCGGGGCCGTATCGACCTGGCCGCGTTCTGGGCGCGCCGGGCGAGGCGTCTGCTGCCGGCGCTGGCCGTCATGGGCGTCGCGACATTGCTGCTGGCCTGGGCCTTCGGCTCGCCCGCGCTGCTCCGCCTCGCGCTCGACGACGCGCCCTGGGTGGCCGTCCAGGGGGCGAACTGGCATTTCATCGCCGAGCAGGCCGGCTATTGGGACGCCTCGGACACCCGGCTGTTCGCCCACCTGTGGAGCATCGCCGTCGAGTGGCAGTTCTACCTGGTGTGGCCGCTGGTGGTCCTGGCCGCCGCCCGCGGGCGCGGGGGCGAGCGGCGCGTCGCCTTCCTCGCCGCCGCCGGCGCGCTGCTCTCGCTGGCGCTCATGGTGGGTCTGGCGGACCCGGTGGACACCACGCGGGTGTACGAGGGCACCGACACCCGCGCGTTCTCGCTGTTGCTCGGGGCCCTGGCCGCCACCGCGCCGATCCGCGGCCTGTGCGCGCGCGTGCCCCGGCCGGCCGCGGACGTGGTGGTCGCGCTGCTGGGGTGCGGGCTGGTCGCGTCCTGGGTGCTGACCGGCGGCCAGAGCACCCCCGGGCTGTTCCGGGGCGGGATGTTCGCGCACTCGCTGGCCGCCGCCGTGCTGATCGCGCTGCTGGCCGGGGTGCCGGACGGCCGTGCCGGGCGGCTCGTGGGCAGCGCCGTTCCGCGTCGGCTCGGCGAGCTGTCCTACAGCCTGTACCTGTGGCACTGGCCGGTGTATCTGCTGCTGCCGGAGGCGGTGTTCGGGATCGGCGGATGGGGCCGCACCGCGGTGGCGATCGGCCTGTCGCTCGGGGCGGCCATGGCGGCGAAGCGGTGGGTGGAGGACCCGGTGCGGTTCCGTGCCCGGTGGGCGACCGGGCGCCGGGGCCTGCTGGCGCTGGCCGCCGCGGTTGCCGTGGCCGCCGGTGTGTGGTCGGCGATACCGCAGCCGCACCCCGGCGCGGGGACGGTGGACGTGGACCGGCTGATGGCACCGTGAGCGGCGTGGACGAGACAGGCGGCGGACGCCCGGGGGTTGGCCCCGGGGCGGGGGAGACTGGGCGCATGACGGACAAGCACACCACCGGGCGAACGGCGCGGCACCGGTCCCGGCTGCCGGTCCTCGCGGCCGCCCTGCTCACCGCCGCCGCGGCGCTGGCCGGTTGCGGGGTCTCCGACACCGGGCCTGTGGCGGCGGGCGCGCCGGCGGCGGGAGGACTGACCGTCGAGGGGTCGGAGCTGCTGCGGGTGTACTTCGTCACGCCGCAGGGGGCCTGGCCCGCGACGCGCCCGGCGCCCGCCGACGCGGGACCGCAGCAGGCGCTGAACGCCCTGCTCGGCGGGCCCACCGCCGCCGAACGGGCGCGCGGGCTCGACACGGCACTGCCCGCGGGGTCCCACGAGGTCCGCGCGCGGGCGTCGTCGGGCATGGTCGACCTGTACCTGCCGTGGCTGGTGGCCGAGTTGGACAGCGTGGCGGTGAGCCAGCTGGTGTGCACGGCCGCCGCGGCACCGGGGGTCCCCGGGGCGAACGCACCGGTGGACGTGGTGGTGCGCGTCCACGAGTCGGGCCTGGCGGCTGACCCCTGGGAGGTCATGTGCGACGAGACCGGCACGGCCGCCCCGCGCGGGCGTACCCCCTCCCCGTAGGCCGGGGCGCCCGAGAACGAACCGCCCGGGAACGAACCGCCCGGGAACGAACCGCCCGGGAACGAACCGACCGGGAACGAACCGCCCGGGAAGAGAGGAGGCCGTCTTCATGACGCGGGTCCTGCTGATCGAGGACGATCCCGCCGTGCGGCGCGGTGTCTCGCTGGCGCTGCGGCGGCGCGGCCACGAGATCGAGGCGGTCGGCACGGGGGAGGACGGCTTGGAGGCACTGGCGGCGTCCGCGCCGGAGATCGTGCTGCTCGATCTGATGCTGCCCGGCATCAGCGGCCTTGAGGTATGCCGGCGGATTCGCGAGACCAGCCAGGTGCCCCTCGTGATCCTCTCCGCACGCGGTGATGACGTCGACGTCGTGGTGGGCCTTGAGGCCGGCGCCGACGACTACGTCGTCAAACCCGCCAGCGGCGAAGTCATCGAGGCCCGCATCCGCGCGGTGCTGCGCCGCGTCGCGCCCGCCCCACCCGACGCCCCCGCCCTCGCCGAGCACACCACCTACGGCGACCTGGCGATCGACCGCGCCGCCCTGCGCGTGGCCAAGGGCGGCGAAGATCTCGCGCTGGCCCCCTCGGAGCTCAAACTGCTGCTGTTCCTCTCGGCCTCCCCGGAGCGGACCTTCAGCCGCCAGCAGCTCCTGGAACAGGTGTGGGAACACAGCTACTACGGTGATGCCCGCCTGGTGGACGCGTGCGTGATGCGGCTGCGCGCGAAGACCGAGGACAATCCGCGCCGCCCCCGTTACGTGCAGACCGTGCGGGGCTTCGGCTACCGATTCGGCCCGCTGTGAGACGCCGCCCGTTCCCCCGCCGGCTGTCGTTCCGCGGCCTGGGGACCCGGCTCGTCGTCGGCTTCCTCCTGGTGTCCGCCCTCAGCGCCCTCACCACCGCCGCTCTCACCTTCCGGCAGGCGCGTTCGGCCATCCTGGACCGGGCGCAGGACAGTGCCGTGCACGACCTGCGCACCCGGGTCGGCGCCCTCGCACCTGACTTGCCGGCCCGGCCCGCCGAGGCGGACCTGCGCGCCCTCACCCTTCAGCTGGACCGTTCCGCGGGCGCACGTGACTGGCGTACCGCCGCCGTCTACCGCGACGGCCGGCTGATCACCGCGGGACCCCCGGCGCCGCCCCTGCCCGCCGAGCTGCCGGCGGCCGCCTCCTCGGCCACGACCGCCCTGGCCCAGCGCTTCCACCACGACGACCTGCCCTGGCTCGCCGTCGCCCTGCCCGTCACCTCCGCCGACCGGCCCTCCGAGCCGTCCGGGCTGGTGGTCTACGCCGCCTTCTCCCTCGCCGCCGAGCAGCAGGACGTCGCCTCGCTCGTCGCCGCCGCACGCGCCGGTGCCCTGCCCGTCGTGCTCGCCGCCGCCGTGCCCGCCCTGCTGGCCGCCCGCCGCGTCCTGCGGCCGGTGCGGCAACTGCGTTCCGCGGCCGAGAACATGGCCGAGGGCGCCCTGGACACCCGCATCCACGTCACCGGCGGCGACGAACTCGCCGACCTCGGCCGCACCTTCAACACGATGGCCGCCACCCTGCAGGCGGACGCCCAGACCCTGCGGGACATGGAGACCAAGGCCCGCCGGTTCGCCGCCGACGTCTCCCACGAACTGCGCACGCCCCTGGCGGCGATGACCGCCGTGACCGGCGTCCTCGACGAGGACGCCGCATCGGGCCGCCTCGCCCCGGAGACCTCGGAAGCACTGACCCTGGTCGCCGACGAGACACGCAAACTCGCCCACATGGTCGAAGACCTCATGGAGATCTCCCGCTTCGACGCCGGGGCCGCCCGCCTGCACCCCGACGACATCGACATCGGCGAACTCCTGCGCAAAACCCTCGCCCTTCGCCACTGGCAGGACCGGGTCGACACCGACGTGCCCGAACGGGTGCCGCGTGCCCGCCTCGACCCCCGACGCGTCGACGTCATCCTCGCCAACCTCATCGGCAACGCCCTGCGCCACGGCGGACCGGCGGCGCGGGTGCGCGTGCGGGTCCGGCCCGGTGCCGACGCGCTCACCCTCACCGTCGCCGACGACGGTCCTGGCATCCCGGCCGAGGTACTGCCGCACGTCTTCGACCGGTTCACCAAAGGCGACGCGGCCCGCACCCGCAGCGAAGGCAGCGGACTCGGCCTGGCCATCGCGGCCGAGAACGCCCGTCTGCACGGCGGCACCCTCACGGCCGCCAACGCGCCAGAAGGCGGCGCGGTGTTCACCCTCACGCTGCCGCAGGTCCGGGACCGCTCCTCGCGGACCCCGTGACGGGCGTCTGGAGGAACCCGCCGCGGTGGCGCCACGTGCACCCCGATCCGGTGTCCAGCGTCCCTGACGCGGCCGATGGCGCTCCGTAACGTCGTGGCCATGACGACTCAGGGTAACGAGAACGCGCGGAGTACGGAGAAGTCCGGCGGCTTCGGCCGACGGGCGTGGCTGCGGAGCGCCGGGCTGGCCGGCGGCGCGGCCGTGCTGTCCGCCGGGGCGGGGGCGGGCATCGCCGGCGCCGGGGACGGCGCCCGGGACCGGGGCCGGGACCGGCGCCCGACCACCTTCGTCCTGGTCCACGGCACCCACAGCGGCGGTGTCTTCTGGGCGCCGTTCGCCCGCGAACTCCAGTTGCGCGGGCACCGCGCCATCGCCGTCGACCAGCCGTACCACGGCGCCGGCGCGTTCGTTCCGGAGTCCTACCAGCGCCAGGACCTCGCGGCGATGGCCACCGAGCCGTCGCCCCTGGCGGAGGTGACCCTGGACGACTTCGAACGGAACGTGACGCGGGCGGTCCGCCGCGCCGCCCGGCACGGCCGCGTGGTGCTGATCGGGCACAGCATGGGCGGCCTGTCGGTCAGCCGGGTCGCGGAAGCCGTGCCCGAACTGGTCGATCACATCGCCTACATGGCGTCGTTCTGCCCCTCGCCCGCCATGCCGACCCTGACGGACTGCATGTCGTCGCCCGAAGCCGCCTCGGCGGTCAGCCCCGATGCCCAGATGATCGGCGACCTGGAGGAACTCGGCGTGATCCGCATGAACTGGCGCACCGGGGACGCGCACGACCTCGACGTGTTCAAGGAGATGATCTGCGCCGACCACTCGGACGCCGCGTTCCGCACCATCATCGGCGACCTCCAGACCGACGAGTCGGTCCGGGTGACGCTGGACCCGGCGGTCGGCACCGCGCACCGCTGGGGCCGCGTCCCGCGCTCGTACTTCCTCTTCGGCCGGGACCGGATGATCACCCCCGAGTTGCAGGAACGGATGATCAGGGAGGCGGACGAACGTACGCCGGGCAACCCCTTCGCCGTCCACGACTTCGACGCCTCCCATATCGGCCCGCCCGACCCCGCCCCGGTCATCGACGTGATGGACCGCCTGGCGGCCGGAAGTTGATCGTGTGCGGAGGGTTTACAGACTCGCTGTGCAATGTGCAATATCACGCGTGACATCCTCATGATGCGGCATCAAAGAGCAGGGGAGAGAACGTTGCACGAACGACGCAGCGCCTTCATAGCGATCGCGGCCCTTCTCGTCACCGGCGTCGCGGCGGCGCCTGCCACCGCCGAGCGTGCCCACGCGGCACCCGCTCCCGGCGCGGCGCAGTGCAAGCTGCCGGCCGCGACCGATGATCTGGGCTCCGGCTTCCCCGTCGACGACCAGGCGCTGCCCGCCGTCGGGACACTCGACGCGGCGATGCTCTTCGTCGACTTCGAGGACTACCCCGCCCCTCGCGGATCGCTGCTGAAGGCGGAGTCGAACCTGCGCTCCGGGGTCGAGTACCTCGAGAACGTCTCGGGCGGCGCGCTCGACATCGAGGTCACGAACTCCGACGGCTGGGTCCGCATGCCCGAGCCGTCGACCTCGTACCCGTTCGAGCGGGGCCTGAGCTACGAGGACCACGTCCGGTACATCGGTGACGCGATCGAGGCCGCCGACGCGGACTTCGACTTCTCGGACACCGACGTGGTCTGGGTGGTCGCCACCGAGGAGGCCGAGAGCATCAGCTACTCGCCCACCACCAACCACCTCGACGTCACGGCCGACGGGAACCACCTCACGCACGCGGTCACCTTCGGCTACGACCAGTGGCGGTGGGGCGGCCTGGTACTCGCCCACGAGACCGGGCACTCGCTGGGGCTGCCCGACCTCTACCTGTTCGAGGCGCCGGAGGACGACCCGGAGAACTGGCACGCGGCCGTGGGCGGTTGGGACCTGATGGGCCTGATCTCCGGGCAGGCGCCCGAGTTCCTCGCCTGGCACCGCTGGCAGCTCGGCTGGCTCGCCGACCGGCAGGTGGTCTGCGCACCGCTCGACGCGCGCACGACCGCGACCATCGTTCCGGTCGAGGAGTCGACGACCGGCAGGCCCACCGCCGACGCGATGGTGGTACTGCCCGTCTCGGAGACGCGAGCCGTCGTGGTCGAGAACCGTCAGGCCATCGGGTACGACAGGGAGATCCTGACCTCGGGCGCCCTCGTCCACACCGTCGACACCGGCGTGCGGACCGGCCACGGCCCCATCCAGGTCGTGGACGCGACACCCGGCTCGGCCGACGCCCTCGACGACGCCCCGTTCCAGCCGGGCACATCATGGACCGAGCCGTCCACCGGCGCGGTCCTCACGTTCGAGGAAGCCCGCGGCAACGGCCTCCGGGTCACGATCGACCCCGGAGCCTGAAAGCGGCAGCGCGGGTCCGGGGCACCGTCATCGGGTAGTCCGATTACATTTCTTGTTCAGCGCCCGCCACTTTTCCTCTTTGCCGTATGGTCAGGTCGCCCGGCCGGTGGATAATATGTGCCGGGAGCGCACTGCTCGGGGAGGGTAAGATGCCGGACCCGGAATCGCTAATTCTCTCGATCCTCGACCCGGACGGCAGGGATAATCCCCATCCGGCGTTCGCTGCCCTGCGGAGCAGCGTACCGGTGTATCACCACACCGGACTGGACACCTATTTCCTCACGCGATTCGCTGATTGTCATGCCGTACTGACCAATTCCGCATTTCGTGTCCCAGACCGCGAATGGTGTTCCCGTGAATTCCCCGGTTGGCGCGAGCATCCCGCCGCTGAATTCTTCTACTCATCCCTGCTCCGGACGAACGGGGCCGAGCACAGCCGGGTCCGCCGCCTGATCGGCGGCGGGTTCGGTGCCCGCCGGATCTCGGCGCTGCTTCCCGCCGTCCGGGGCATCGTCGACGAGCTGCTCGACCGTTTCGCCGACGCGACGGCGGACGGCGGAGCGGCCGACTTCCAGGAGCTGGTGGGCTACCCGCTGCCCATCGCCGTGGTCAGCCACCTCATCGGTGTGCCACCGCGGGAGCGCGGGGACTTCGACCGGCTCGGACATGACGCCGGGCGCCTCCTTGAGCCCGTGCGCACCCCGGAGGACTGGCGGCGCGCGGACGAAGCCGTCGTCGCGCTCCGCACCTACTTCGCCGATCTCGTCCGCAGGCGGCGGGCACAGCCGGCCGACGACCTGACGTCCACCCTGCTCGCCGTCCGCGACGTCGACGACGGGCGGCTGTCGGCGGACGAGCTGGTGGACACCCTGCTCCTGGTGCTGGTCGCCGGGTTCGAGACGACCGCGCATCTGCTGGGCCTCGCCGTCCACGCCCTCCTGTCGCACCCCGAGCAGTGGCGTCTCCTCGCCGAGCGGCCGGGCGCGGCCGCCGGTGCCGTCGAGGAGACCCTGCGCTGGGACACCCCCGTCCGCATGACGGAGCGCATCGCGGCCCGCCCCGTCGAGGTGGGCGGGGTGCCGATTCCCGAGGGCGGCAATGTGACCGCCGTCCTCACCGCGGGGAACCGTGACCCCGCCCGCCACCCCGACCCCGACACCTTCGCCGTCCTGCGCACCGACACCAAGGTGCTCAGCTTCAGCGCCGGCCCGCACTACTGCCTCGGTGCCGCTCTGGCACGTGCCGAGGGGGCCGAGCTGCTGGAGCGGATGGTGACCCGTTTCCCCCGGCTGGCGCCGGCGGGCGAGCCGGTGCGGCGCAAATCCGTCAGCCTGCGCGCGTTCGCCCGGCTGCCGCTCGCCGCCGTCGGCTAGCGGGGCCGCGCGGCCGTTCCCCGAAGGGAGTGTCCATGAGGTTCATGCAAGGCGAACGTTCCACTCTCGACAGGCTGTTGCCCGGTCTCGACGCGTCCCTCGCCCGCTTCCCGCTGAACGTGCTGGAGAGCGCGCCGAGTCCGGCCATCGAGGCGTTCCGTGCGGCGGGCGGCGCCGGCCTCCTGGTGCCCGAGGAGTACGCCGGGATCGGCGCCACACCGCTTCAGGCCGTGCGCGTCCAGCGGGCCCTGGGCGCCCGCTGCCCCTCGCTGGCCGTGGCGACCACCATGCACCACCTGTCCGTCGCCCCCCTGGTGCGCGCGGCCCACGACGGCACCGGTGTGGAGGGGCAGCTGCTGGCCCGCATCGCGAAGGAACGCCTGCTGCTGGCGTCCGGCTTCGCCGAGGGCACCACCGGGCAGAACATTCTGCGGCCCCACATCACCGCCGAGCGGCGCCCGGACGGCCGCGTCGTGCTCAACGGCAGCAAGAAGCCGTGCAGCCTCTCCCGTTCGATGGACCTGCTGACCGCGTCCGTCGCCATGCCGGGCGAGGACGGCGTCGCGCGGCTGGCCGTCGCCGTCGTGCCCGCCGCCACCCCGGGGATCGAGGTGCGGCCGTTCTGGCGCACGCCGGTGCTGGCGGGCGCCGAGAGCGACGAGGTCGTGCTGCGCGGCGTGGAGCTGGACCCGCACATGGTGATCCCCACCGAGGTCACCGCGGACGCCGTGCCCGACGCGGTGAACGTCGCGGGCTTCCTGTGGTTCGAGCTGCTGGTGACCGCCGCGTACGCGGGCGTCGCCGGCGCGCTGGTCGAACGGGTCCTGACCGCGCCCGGCGGGGGCCCGGCGGACCCGGCGGCGTTCACGGTGGGGCTCGACGCCGCGATGCTCGCGGTGGAGGCCGTCGCGCGCGCGATGGAGACCGTGGAGTGGACGGACGCGCTGCTGGTCAGCGCCCTGTCCGCCCGCTACGCGGCGCAGGACTCCATCGCCCGCACCACCAGCGCCTGCCTGGCCGCGCTGGGCGGGATGGCGTTCATCGGCTCGCCGGAGGGCACCTACCTGGCGTCGGCCGCGGCGGGACTGACGTTCCATCCGCCCTCGCGGGCCCGCATGGGCGGCCCGCTGCGGGACTTCCTGCACGGCTCCCCCCTGCGCATCGGCTGACGCGATGGAGCCGATGGAGCCGATGGAGCCGACGGAGCCGCGTGGCCCCCACGCCGTCGACGTACTGCCCGGCATCGACGCCATCCCCGACGCGCTGTGGCGCCGCCTGGCCCCGGCCGACGACCCGCTGTGGTCCCGGGCCGTCTTCGCCGCGATGGAGCGGGGCTCGATCGGCCCGGACGGCTACGCCTACCTGGTGGTGCGCCGGGCGTCCCGGCCCGTCGCCGTGCTGCCGCTGTGCCTGTTCGGCGGGCTGCGGCTGGACCGCATCGTCGGCCCGCGCGAACGGCGCCTCCTCGCCCCGGCGGCCCGGCGGCTGCCCCGGCTGCTGCGACTCCCGACGCTGTTCTGCGGGCACCTGCTGGGCCAGGGGCACATCCTCGGTCCGGAGCGCGGCGATCCGGAAGTGGGGCGTCTCCTCGTCGCCGCCGTCCTGGAGTTCGCACGGGCCAGGCGGTTGCGCACGGTGGTGTTCAAGGACTTCGCCGCCGCGGAGCTCGCCCCGCTGGGGGCCGCCTTGCGGCAGGCCGGGTTCCTCGTTCTCCCCAGCCTGCCCGATACCGAACTGCGCCTGCCGTACCGGTCGTTCGACGACTACCTCGCGGCCCTCCCCGCCAAGCCCCGGCGCAACGCCCGCAGCAAGATCCGCAAGTTTGCCGGGCGTCCCGGGCTGCGCATGGAAGTGCTGGAGAGCTTCACCCACCTCGTTCCGCAGATCCTGGCGCTGTACCGGCAGGTGATGGACCGGGCGGATCAGACGCTGGACGAGATCGACGCCGCCTTCCTCACCGCGCTGCGCCCCGAGGGCGGCCTGCGCACCCGGCTCGTCGCCTGCTTCGAGGGCGACCGTCTCGTCGCCTTCCTGCTGTGCCTGTTCCACGGCGCGGGCGCCACCGGGACCAGGATCGGCCTCGACTACGCGCTCGCCCACGACGCGCGGCTGTACCACAACGTTCACTATGCGGCGATCCGGCTCGCCCTCCGGGCGGGCTGCCGCCACATCCGCTTCGCGCAGACCGCGTACACGCCCAAGGTCGAGTTCGGCTGTGACCTGATCGAACAGCATCACGCCATCACTCACCTGCGCCCGCTGCCCCGCGCGCTGCTCCGCCGCTTCCTGCCGCCCGCCCTCGCCCGAGCACGGGCCGACGCCCTCGGCCCGCACGGGCCCGCCGAGCCCCGCCCGCCCCACCAGGAAAGCAGGCAAGACCCATGCCCCGAGTAGAAGTGGATCTGCCCATCACCGCACCGCCCGAGGCCGCGTGGGCGGCCGTGGTGGACGTGGAGTCGTACCCCGCTTGTATGGACAGCGTCGAGGCCGTCACGGTCACCGGGCGGCCGGACGAGCGGCACCGCACCACCGCCTGGTCGGTGCGCCTGAAAGGGTCCGTGCTGCGGTGGACGGAGGACGAGGTGATCGACCCCGTCGCGCGCCGCTTCGACTTCCGGCAGGTCAGCGGCGACCTCGGCGCGTTCACCGGGCACTGGGGCGTCAGGCCCGGGCCAGGCGGCGGCAGCCTGGTGTCGCTGCACGTCGACTTCGACATCGGCATCCCGCTGCTCGCCGACATGCTCAACCCGGTGGCCGCCGACGCCCTGCGGGAGAACGCCGCGCAGATGCTCGCCGCCCTCCAGGCCCGGCTGACCGCCGCAGACCACGGCGGGGCCGGGTGAACGGGCCGCCGGCCGCCGGTGCCTTTCCGGACGCGGCCCGCCCGGACGCGGCCCGCGAGACCTTCGACCTGATCCGCCGTCACCTCTCGCCCGGGCTCGCGCTGACCGGGTCGTTCGCCGGCCGGGGCGCGGTGGAGGTGTCGGCGGACGGGTGCCGGGTCGTGCTGTCGGACGGGCGCGAGGTGCTCGACTTCGGCGCTTACGCCGTCACCCTGCTCGGGCACCGCCACCCGGCCGTCGTCGCGGCGGTGCGCGAGCAGCTCGACCGGATGCCGGTGTCCACCCGCAGCCTCGCCAATCCGGTGACGGCCCGCGCCGCCGCCGCGCTGGCCGGTCACTTCTGCCCGTCCTTGACCAAGGTCTGCTTCGGGCTGAACGGTTCCGACGCCGTCGAGATCGCCGTCAAGCTTGCCCGCGTCGCCACCAGCCGGGGCCGTGTCATCGCCGTGCGCGGCGGCTTCCACGGCAAGTCGCTCGGCGCCCTGGCCCTCACGCACAGCCCGCTGTACCGCGCCGGGCTGCGCGGGGCCCTGATCGATGTCGTGCACGTGGCCCCGGACGACGCCGGAGCGGTGGCGCGCGCCACCGCGGCCGGCCAGGTCGCCGCGGTGGTGTTCGAGCCGGTGCAGGGCGAGAACGGCGCCGCGGTGCTGCCGGTGGACGTGCTGCGCCAGTGGTGCGAGGACGCGGGGCGCGCGGGCGCGTTCGTGATCGCGGACGAGATCCAGTGCGGCCTGCGGCGGTGCGGGGAGCGTTCGGTGGCCCTCGCCGAAGGGCTGCCCGTGGACGCGGTGCTGGTCGGCAAGCCGCTGGGCGGCGGCGTCGTGCCGCTGTCGGCGGTGGTGTGCACCGAAGAGCTGTACGCGCCGCTCGCCGCCGATCCGTTCCTGCACTCGGCGACCTTCGGCGGACATCCGCTCGGCTGTGCGGCGCTGCCCGCCGCGCTCACCGCGATCGAGGAGCTGGCCGGGCACGGGCGGGCGCTGGCCGCCGCGCTGGAGGTGGCGCTGGCCGCGTTGGCGCGGCGGCACCCCGACGTGGTGACCGGCGTGCGGGGGCGGGGCCTGCTGCGCGGCGTCGACTTCGCCGACGCGCGGGCCGCCGGCACGGTCGTGACCGAGCTGGCGGGCGCCGGGCTGCTGGTGTCGCCCTGCCTCGGCCGGCCCGCCACCGTGCGGCTGCTGCCCCCGCTGGTCGCCACCGAGGCGGACATCGCGCAGGCCGCGCTCATGCTCGACGCGGCCCTCTCGGCGGCCGGGAGCCGCGGACCCATCCGGGAGACGACATGACAGGCGCCCCCGTTCCCGACCGTGCGGAACTGGCCCGCATCGTCCGGGAGACCGTTTCCGACGTGCTGGGCACGGAGCCGGAGGACATCCACGAGACGACCGACCTGAAGGGTGACTTCGACATCGACAGCCTGGAGTTGATGGACATCGGCGCCCGCCTGGAAACCGCGCTGCGCGTGGGCATCCCGGTGAGCGACCTGACCGGGGCCGCGACCGTGGGCCAGGCCATCGACCTGCTGGCCGACCGGCTGGAGCGGCCCGAGTGACGGGGCGGCGGGTCCGGGTCGCCGTCACCGGCATGGGCGTCAAGTGCCCGGCCGGCAACGATCCGGAGGACGTGTTCCGCCGGGTGCTCCACGCCCGGCCGACGGCGGCGGTCGTGCCGGGCCTCGCCGAGGCGGGGCTGTCGGTGCGGATCGCCTGCACGGTGCCGGAGTTCGACCTGGCGCCGTACATCGGGCGCCGCGAGGTGCGGCAGATCGACCGGGCGACGGCGCTGCTGCTGTGCGCGGCCGACGACGCCGTCGCCGGGGCGGGCGGGGCCGTCCGCGGCCAGGGGCACCGGGCGGGCGTGCACATCGGCACGGGCATCGGCGGCCTGCCGGGCATGGAGGAGGTCGTGTACGGCCACGGGGAACGGCCCATGGGCATGCCGGTGCACACGGTGCCGAAGAGCATGGCGAACTCGCCGGCCTGCCGCCTCGCGATGCGCTACGGGCTCCGCGGGTCGTGCATGACGTACGCGACGGCCTGCGCGAGCGGGACGAACGCCATCGGCGAGGCGGCGCGGCGCATCCGGGACGGCGAGCTGGACGTGGCGCTCACCGGCGGCGTGGACGCGGCCGTCACGAAGGTCATCGTGAGCGGCTTCGCCCGGATGCGGGCCCTGTCGGTGCGTAACGAGGAGCCCGAGCTGGCCAGTCGGCCGTTCGACGCCGACCGCGACGGGTTCGTGATGGGCGAGGGCGCCGCCGTGCTCGTTCTGGAGCGCTGGGACCTGGCGCGGCGCCGGGGCGCGCGCATCTACGGCGAGGTCGCCGGATACGCCACCACCTGCGACGGTGCCCATGCCGTGGCGCCCGACCCGCAGGGCGCCATGGCGGCCGAGTGCATGCGGCTGGCCATCGCCGACGCCCGTCTCACGCCCGCCGGGATCGGGCACATCAACGCGCACGGCACCTCCACGGTGCTCAACGACCTGGCCGAAGCGGTCGCCGTGGAGCGCTGCTTCGGCCCGCAGTCGCCGCCGGTGACGGCGGTGAAGGGCGTCACCGGGCATCTGATCGGCGGTTCTGGCGCGGTGGAGGCGCTCGTCGCCCTGTTGTGCGCGGCGCGCGGCGTGGTGCCGCCGGTCGCCACCACCGCGTCCACCCCGGACGTGGGGGCGCTGGACGTGGTGCTGGGCGCGCCGCGTCAGGTGGCGCGGCGGCCGGTGCTGTCCAACTCGTTCGGTTTCGGCGGGCAGAACGCCTGTCTGGTCCTTCGCCCCGCCCCCTGACCGTTCCGTGTCCGCGTCCGCGTCCGCGTCCGTGTCCGTGTCCGCGTCCGCGAGCAGAAAGGCTGACATGCGCATTCTCGTCACCGGCGCCACCGGAGTGGTCGGCACCGAAATCGCCGCACGGTTCGGCGCCGTCCCGCACACGCGGGTGGCCCGGCGCGCCCAGGACACCTCCGTGACCTGCTGGGGCATGGGGGCCGAACCGCCGTCCGCCGCCCTGTCCGGCCACTGGGACGTCATCGTGCACGCGGCGGCGGACACCCGGTGGACGCTCACCCGCGACGAGGCGGTGGCCGCGAACATCGGTCCGCTGCGCGCCGTACTCGCCCTGGCGGAGCGCGACACGCACCTCGTGCACCTCTCGACCGCCTACGTCGGCGGCACGCGGGCGCCGGCGGACCTGCGGGGCGCGGAGTTCGACGGCTACCGCAACGGCTACGAGTGGTCCAAGGCCGTGTGCGAGGACATCGCACGCGGGGAGCACCGCGGGCCGCTGACGATCGTCCGGCCGCCGCTGATCGTGGGCCGTCGCGGCACCGGGGCCATCTCCCGCTTCTCCGGCCCCTACACGCTGCTGCAAGCGCTGGTCTCCGGGCTGGCGGCGGTCGTGGTGGGCGATCCGGCTGGCTACGCGGAGATCAGCCCGGTGGACGAGGTCGCCGACGCGGTGGTGCGGGCCGCGCTGTCCGCCCCGCCGGGCTCGCCGCGGACCGAGGTGATCGCCGGCGGGGCCGGCAGCCTGCGGCTGGGCGAGCTGCTCGACGTCATCTGCGACACCCTCGACGAGTGCCGCGCCCGGCACGGGCAGCCGCCGGTCGAACGGCCGCCCGTCGTCCCGTCCGAGACCTGGGACCGGTTCTTCCTCCCGCTGGCGGAACGGTACTTGTCGCCGTTCCAGCACCGGGCGGTGCAGCTGCTCGCGATGTTCCAGAGCTACACGAGCATGGGCGAGCCGTTCGTGCCCACCCGGACCGTGCGCGACCCGGGGGCGGTGATGGCCGCGGCCGTCCGGCACTGGGCCGCGCGCCGGCCGCGGCTGGCCCTGGCGCGGCCCACCCCCTGGACGCTGCTCACGAGTTGAGCACCGGGCGCCTTGCCCCGTCGGCCCCGCCTCACCAGGTGACGGGCACGGCCGTGGGCCCGGCGTCGGTCTGACCGCGGACCCATTCGAGGTCTTCGGGCGGGACCTGGAGCCGGAGTCCGGGCAGCTGCCCGGCCAGGGCGTGGAACGCCGCGGTCAGCTCGATGCGGGCCAGTGCCGCGCCGAGACAGTGGTGGAGCCCCCGGCCGAAGGTCAGGTGCGGTCCTGCGGACTGCCGGCCGGGCAGGAAGCGGTCCGGGTCGGCGAACTGCCGGGGGTCGCGGTTGGCCGCTTCGAGACGGACCAGGACCAGGTCGCCCGCCGCGATGGGCACCCCGTGCAGTTCGAGATCGGTGTGGGCCCAGCGCGGGAACGGCTCGGCGATCAGGCCGCCCAGGTGCCGCAGTACCTCTTCCACCACCGCGTCCAGCTGCTCCGGAACGTCGGCGAGCCCGGCCAGGCGGCCCTCGGTGACGACCTGGACCGTACCGGCGGAGATGCCGTTGCGGGCCGTCTGGTAACCCGCGGCGATGAGCGTGGTGGCCATGCCGATCAGCTCCTCGTCGCTGAGCCGCCCGTCGTCCGTGTCGCGCACCCGGATCAGGGCGCTGAGCAGGTCGTCGCCCAGAGCGCGGCGTTTGGCGGCCACCAGCCCCGCGGCGTAACCGCTGAGGTCCTGCCACGCCCGTATCGCCGCGGCGATGCTCTCCTCGCTCCCGTCGGTGAAGAACTCCGCCGCGCCGAGCGCCTCCACCAGCAGGTGGAAATGTTCGCGCTCGTCGATCGCCACGCCGAGCAGGTCGCTGATCACCTGGATCGACAGCGGGGCGGCGAGCCCGGCGACCAGGTCGGCGGGCGGCCCGGACGCGGCCAGCGCCGCGACGAGTTCGGCGGCCTGCCGGTGGATGCGCGGACCCTGCGCGGCGATGCTCCTGGGGGTGAACGCCTTGGAGACCAGCCGGCGCAGCCGCAGGTGGGGCTCGCCGTCCTGGAACAGGGTGTCGTTGCCCTCGGCGGCGGTGCCGGGCGGCGCCATGCCGAGGCGAGGGTCGGCAAGCACCGCCGCGACTGCGTCGTAGGACGTGACCAGCCAGGCGCGCTGACCGTCGGGCGCGGTGACCGCGGCGACGGGTGTGCGTTCCCGCAACTCGGCGTACAGCGGCGGCGGTCGCATGGGACCGGGCCGGCCGAACGGCAGGGACGGCTGGGTGGTGGACATGAGGGAGGCCCTTCTCGTGGCGGCTGAGACCTTGCGCCGGCACGTCCCAGTGCACACGTTGACGCCGCGGCAAGGTCAAACCGCGCCGTGCCCCGCCGCGGCGCCGGGTCACCCGTCCGTCGAGTTCACCCGTCCGTCGAGCACAGTGCCGCGTCCGCGGCACCGTTCAGGCGGGCGCGGGTCGCCTCCTCGGTGGCCTGCGTCGTGGTGTAGACGGTGACCGTTCCGCGGTGGCCGGACGCGTGGCCGGACGCGTGGCCGCCGACCACGGAACCGCCCGGCAGGTCGCCGCCGTGGCCCCAGTACATGCCGCCGCAGCTCAACTCGTGGCCGGTGAGGCCGTAGCCGTAGCGGCTGCCGGCCGGGTAGAGGCCGCGGTTCCCGACGTCGGTGGTGTCGTGCGTCATCAGCCACACGGCCCACCGCGGCAGCAGCTCCCCGCCGAAGAGCGCGTTCCAGAAGGTGTTGAGGTCCCCAGGGGTGGAGACCAGCCCGCCCGCGGCGCCGAACTCGTAGCCGGGCAGTTCGGTCACGTCCGTGACCCCCGCTTCCGGATCGGCCGGGTTGATGCCGTAGTTGTGCGCGTGCGGTCCCCGCAGCGCCAGCTCGCCGGCCTCCGGCCAGTACGTGTCGTCCAGGTCGAGCGGGCGCAGGATCGTCTCTTCGATGTAGGTGCGGAAGTCCTCGCCCGTCACCCGGTTGATGATCATGCCGAGCACGAGGTAGTTGGTGTTCGAGTAGCCCCAGTCCGTTCCCGGCTCGAAGACCTGCTCCTGGGCCAGGGACAGCGCCAGGTGCTCCTCGGGGGTGCTGCCGGTGGCGGTCCAGTCCATGAGCCCGACGTAGTCCGGCAGGCCACTGGTCTGCATCAGCAACTGCCGAACGGTGACCGGGGAGCCGGCCAGCTGCGGCACGTGGCGGGCGGCGGTCTCGTCCAGCCGCAGCCGTCCCTCCGTCACCAGCCGCATCACGGCCGTCGCGGTGAACGACTTGGTGTTGCTCGCGATCCTGACGCGGCCCTCGGCGCCGGTCATCGGCTGCCCGCTGCCCAGCTCCGCCGTTCCCGCGGTGTACGTCGTGGACCCCGTGAACGCCAGCGCCCCCGGCATGCCGTCCCGCTCGACCAGCAGGTCCAGCTGCCGCTGGACACCGTCCTGCCCTTCGTCCGGCGCGCCGGACGCGGCGGCTGCCGCGGGGACGGCGGTCACCGTCGCCAGGGTGGCGGCGAGAAGCACGGCGGTGGTGAGGCGTCGGCGCATCATGGTGGGGCTCCCGGAAGGTCTCTCGAACAGGTGCCTCAAGCATCTCGGCCCGCCGCGCCCGGAACACGGGCCGCATCACCCCGATCCGGGGTGCACCTGTCCCCACCTCCGGCCCACCGGTGAGGCCCCGGGACGCCGGGGCGGATTCCGGGGGACATGGCGGGCGTAGCGCCCGGGGGTGGTGCCCACGAGCCGTTTGAAGTGCCGCGTCAGATGCGACTGGTCGTAGAAGCCGGCCGCGACCGCCACCTCCGCGGGCGGCCGGCCGTCGAGGAGGAGCCGCCGGGCGCGGTCGACACGGCGGGCCATCAGGTACTGGTGCGGGGCGATGCCGAAGGCGGCAGTGAACGCGCGCACCAGGTGCGTGGGGTGGGCGTGCACCAGTCGCGCGGCCTCGTCCAGGCTCACGCCGGACAGCAGCCGTTCGTCGAGAAGCTCCCGCAGGCTGTGGACGATGCCGTTCCCGGCCGCCGGTGGCGGGGTGGCGAGCCGGGGCCGCAGGTGGCCGCGCAGCCGCTCCGCGATCAGGGCGAGGCGGCTCTCCGCCTCCAGCTCGTCGCCCCGGCGCGCCAGGGCCGAGTGCAGCTGCCCGACGCGTCGGCGCAGCAGCGGGTCGACCGTGTCGGGGCCGTCCACGGCCGGGCCGATGAAACTTTCGTCGAGCCGGGTCAGGTCCAGGTAGAGCACCCGCTTGCGGAAGCCCTGCGCGGTGGCGGACGAGCCGTTGTGCGGCACCCGCGGGGGCAGCAGGGACACCGTGTCGTGCGGGGTGCCGCGCTCGCGTCGGCCCAGGTCGTAGCGGACCGCACCGGCGTCGACGATCAGCAGCGTCCACACGTCGTGGACGTGCATCGGGTACGCGTGCTCCGTGAAATGGGCGTGGAAGACCTCCACGACGCCCGGGACCCGCGGGCGCCACGCGGAAACCTCCTGCCGTGCCACCATGCCAAGAACGTACAAGAATGTGCGCCGGTGCGGTCGGCAGTCTCGGAGCATGACGATCGACAGCACGCCGGTACGGTTCGATACGAAAATCGCCGTTCTGCTCCGCGAGGACCTGGCGCCGTGGCAGCGGCTGAACGTGACCGCGTTCCTGGTCAGCGGCCTCGGCTCGGAGATCCCCGAGGTGATCGGCGAACCGTACGCCGACGCCGACGGCACCCCTTATCTGCCGATGTTCCGCCAGCCGGTCCTGGTCTTCGAGGGCACGAAGGAGACCATGCGGGCCGCGCACGGCCGGGCCCTGTCCCGTGCGCTGCCCCGTGCGGTGTTCACCTCCGACCTCTTCGCCACCGGCAACGACCGGGACAACCGGGCGGCGGTCCTGGCCGTGCCGCGGGACCAGCTGGACCTGGTGGGGCTCGCCGTGCACGGACCGCGCAACGCGGTCGACAAGGTGCTCAAAGGCGCCCGGATGCATCCCTGAACGCACCCGGGCGGGCCCGGCCGGGCGCGTTCAGCCGGCGGCCTGCCGCAGCGCCGCGGTGACCCCGTGGCGGGTGAGGGTGGTCAGGTGCGCGGTCAGCGCGGTGCGGACCTCGGGGGAGGCCGCCGTCTCCTGGTCGAAGACCGCGCGCAGGGCGAGCAGCGACTCGACGGCCCGAGCCGGGGCGCCGGCGTGCGCGCGGGCGCGCCGCAGGGCCGCGGCGCGCGGGTCGTCGAGGTCGGCGGCGGTGGTGACGTGACGCATCCAGGCGGCGAGGACCAGGAGCAGGCGCTGCGGGACGCGGCCAGCGGCCAGGTGTTCGCGCAGCGGGGCGACGACCCGGACCGGCAGCTTCTCGGTGCCGTCGGCGGCGACCTGGCGGGTGGTGTGGCCGAGCGCCGGGTTGGCCAGGCGGTCGAGGACGCGGGCGCGGTAGCGCTCCAGGTCCAGGCCCGGACAGGGCCGCAGGGTCGGGAGCAGTTCGTGGGAGGTCAGCTCCTCGGCGAACGTCTCCATGCCGGGCAGGGCCAGCGCCCGGTCGACGGTGGGGGCGCCGGCGAGGGAGCCGAGGTAGGCGAGGGCGGAGTGCGTGGCGTTGAGCAGGCGCAGCTTGGCCGTCTCGAACGGGGCGACATCGGCGACGAGATCGGCGCCCGCGGCGTCCCAGGCCGGGCGGCCCGCGGGGAACCGGTCCTCGATGACCCACTGGCTGTAGGGCTCGGCCGCGACCGCCGCGGCGTCGCGGACGCCGAGGAGGCCGGTGACGCGTTCCAGGTCGAGGGGGCGCGGCGCGGGGACGATGCGGTCGACCGCGGTGGCGGGGAAGGCGACCCGCGCGTCGACCCACTGGGCCAGCGCGTCGCCGCCGGGCAGGGCCGCGAGGAAGTCCTGGACGAGGCGGCGGACGAGAGGTCCGTTGGCGGGCAGGTTGTCGCAGGGCAGGACGGCCAGGGGCGCGCCGCCACGCTCGTGGCGCAGCCGCAGGCCCGCGACCAGCCGGCCGATGGTGGTGCGCGGCGCGCCGGCGCCCGCGAGGTCGTGGGCGACGAGCGGGTCGTGGCGGGCGAGGCCGCCGGTCGCCGGATCGCGGCGGTAGCCCTTCTCGGTGACCGTCAGAGTCACCACGCGCACGTCCGGGTCCGCGAGGCGGGCGGCGACGGCGGCCGGTTCCTCCGGGGCGGAGAGCACCTCGGTGAGGGCGCCGACGACGCGGGCCGGTGGGTGGCCCGGCGGGGGCTGCCCGAGGAGGAGCACGGAGAACAGGCCGTCCTGCGGGGCGAGTTGCTCGACGACGGTCCTGCTGCGCTGGGTCACCGCGCAGATGCCCCAGGACGGGTCGCCGGCGGCGGCCATGGCGTCCTCGGTGTGGACGGCCTGGTGGGCGCGGTGGAACGCGCCGGGACCGAGGTGCACGATGCCCGTGCGGCGCTCGTCGAGGGGAACGCGCGGGTGCGCGTGCGCCGGGACGCGGGCGAGCGTGGCGCGGCTCAGGCGGGGCGGCCGGGCGGGTACCGCCGGGTCAGTAGCGGATGTGTTTGCCGCCATCGACGATCACCGCCTCCCCGGTGACGAGGTCCATGTGCAGCAGCCCGAGCACGGCCTGGGCGACGTGCTCGGGGCCAGGGGTGGCGCGCAGCGGGACCGTTTCCCGTTCGGCGCGGGCGCGTTCGGCGAAGCCCTCCGCGCCGTGCAGGCCGGTCTGCCAGCGGGTGGCGACGGTGCCGGGCGCGACGGCGTTGACGCGGACGTGCGGGGCGAGGGCGCCCGCCAGGTTCCTGGTGAGCTGGAGCAGCGCGGCCTTGCTGGTGCCGTAGGCGAGGGAGGAGCCGCCCGCGCGGTAGCCGGAGACGGAGGCGATGTTGACCAGCGCGCCGGAGGCGGCGCGCAGGGCGGGCGCGAAGGCGCGGGCGCAGCGGAACGCGCCGACGACGTTGACGTCGAGCGCCTCGTGCCAGTCGGCGTCGGTCAGGGCGTCGAGGTCGTGTTCCGGGACGGCGCGGGTGGTGCCCGCGTTGTTCACCAGGATGTCGACGCGGCCGAAGTGCCTCAGCGCGGTGGCGGCGAGCGCGCGGACGGCGAAGTCGTCGGCGACGTCGGCGCGTTCGGTCAGGGCGCGCGCCCCCAGGGCCTCCGCCTCGGGCACCAGCTCCGCCGCCTCGGCAGCGGAGCGGCGGTAGGTCGCGACGACGCCCGCCGCCCCGGCGCGGGCCAGGGCCAGGGTGGTGGCCCGGCCGATTCCGGTGCAGCCGCCGGTGATCACGGCGACCGTTCCTCGCAGGTCCACGGGTCCTCCTTCCCGGCTGCCGCCGGACGTTACCTGGCCGGCCCGTCCCCGGGCGGGAGGGGCGCCAGGTGTTCCTCTGCTATGTCGATGTGGCGGGTCTCCGCCGAGTACAGGAACGCCGTCAGGGAGATCGCCGCGGTGAGCATCATGAAGATGGCGACCAGCCAGGGCGAGCCGTTCCCCAGCTCCAGCAGCCCGGCGGCGATGAACGGGGAGAAGCCGGCCACGGCGGCGCCGATCTCCCGGGAGGCGGCGAAGCCGGTGTAGCGGACGCGGGCGCCGAACAGCTCGGCGTAGAAGGCGGGCTGCACCGCGATCATGGGGGCCAGGCCGAGGCCGGTGGCGATGATGAGCGCCAGCCAGATGACCGGTGGCGCCCCGGTCTCCATCAGCAGGAACAGCGGAAAGGCGAACAGCCCGGTGAAGACGGTGGAGAACAGGTTGAGCGGCCGCCGGCCCACGCGGTCGGACAGCGCGCCGTAGACGGGCTGGAGCGCGATGACGACCAGGCCGAAGGCGATGACGCCGGTGAGGGCGACCCAGCGCTCCAGGTCGAGTTCGTCGGTGATGTAGGAGACGGAGAACGTCGCGTAGATGTAGACGACGGCGGTGTCGCAGATGTGGGCGCCGATACCGACGAGGAAGTTCCGCGGGTAGCGGCGCAGCGTCTCCCGGGCGGGGATCTTCACCACGCGCTCCTCGTGCCGCATCCGGCGGAAGACCGGGGATTCGGCGACGCGCAGCCGCACGTACAGGGCGACCGCGATCAGGGCGAAACTGAACAGGAACGGCAGCCGCCAGCCCCAGCTTTCGAGCGCCTCGTCGGACAGCAGCTCGACCAGCAGGAACGCGACCGTGCCGAGCACCAGGCCGATCTGCACGCCCATCTGCGCGAAGGAGGCGTAGTAGCCGCGGCGTGCGGGCGGCGCGTGTTCGGCGAGGAGCGTGGAGGCGCCGCCGAACTCGGCTCCGGCGCCGAGCCCCTGGCAGATGCGCATCAGGACGAGGAGGACCGGTGCGGCCATGCCGATGGACTCGTACGTCGGCAGCAGGCCGATGATGCCGGTGGACACGCCCATGATGACCGTGGTCAGGACGAGGGTGGCGCGTCTGCCGATGCGGTCGCCGATGGAGCCGAAGAGGAAGCCGCCGAGCGGGCGGAAGACGAAGCCGACGCCGAACGTCGCGAAGCCGATCAGGGTGCCGGTCGTCGGGTCGTCCTGCACGAAGAAGTGGTCGTTGAAGACGAGCACGACCGCCGTGCCGTAGATGAAGAAGTCGTACCACTCCAGGGCGGTGCCGACGATGGACGCCGTGACGACGCGGCGCAGTTCGCCGTCTGTTCCGCCTTTCGTTCCGCCGTCCGTTCCGCCTTTCGTCCCGGCCGGTGCCCGTTCCTTCGCGGGATGCTGGTGTCCGTGGTCCGCCTGGTGCTGTTCGCCGGTCATCGCTGCCTCCTTCAGGGGCGTCGTCCCCCCGGCTCCCGCGCCTGTCCTGGGCCCGGCTCGTCCCGCAGGGCCAGCAGCCGGCGCCAGGTGCCGCTGGGCAGCGGGACGCCGTGGGCCAGGTGCCGTGCGCGGGCGCGCTCCTCCGGCTCGCCGGGGGCCAGGACCTCCCGGTGGCCCTCGGCGAGCGGGGTGCCTGCCAGCTCGGCGCAGAAGCTCTCGGTCTCGGTGCGGAAGGTGTCCAGGGGCACGAAGGCGTCGATGCGGACGCCGATCATGACCGTGCCGAAGCGGCCCCCGTAGCCGGGCAGGCTGGAGATCCCGGCGCCGCTGAGCAGGCCGCCGGCGATCTCGATGACCACGCTCAGGCCGTACCCCTTGTGCCCGCCGAACGGCAGCAGCGCGCCGCCGCGGTAGAAGTCCGCCGGGTCGGTGGAAGCGGCCCCGGCCGCGTCCAGCAGCAGTCCCGGGGGCACGGACCGTCCGCGGGCGCGGGCCACGCCGAGCTTGCCCTCGGCGACCGCGGCGGTGGCCCAGTCCATGACGACGGGGGGCCGCCCGGCCGCGCGGGGCAGGGCCCAGGCCAGGGGGTTGGTGCCCAGGCGCCGCTCCCGGCCGCCGTGCGGGGCCACGGTCGGGTCGGCGTTGGACAGCGCGATCGCGACCAGCCCGCGTTCGGCGAGGTCCGCGGCGTACTCGCCGAGCCTGCCGACGTGGTTGCAGTCCCGGACCGTCACCACGCCCGCCGCGAACTCCTCGCACAGCGAGGCGAGTTCATCGGCGGCGCGGCGGGCGGCCAGCTGGCCGAACGCGCGCCTGCCGTCGATGACGGCGGTGGCCGCGCGGCGGGCGGCGACCACGGGGGCGGCGGCGGGGTCGATGACGCCTTCGGCGATCGCCGCCAGGTAGGCGGGCAGGCGCCGCACGCCGTGGGAGCCGTGGCCGACCAGATCCGCCTCGACGAGCGAGGCGGCGACGGCACGGGCCGGCTCCGCGGGCACGCCCGCCGCGGTGAGCAGCGCCGCGGCGAGCCCGGTCAGTTCGGCCGCGTCGACCCGGATTTCGCCGTCGGGCGCGCCCGCCGCCGGGTCGTGTGGCACGTCCTGTGCTGAGCCATCGGTCACGTCCGCTCCCGAATTCCGTCGGATGGAATACCGTTCCGCTTTCGTGGCCGAGATGCTGCCACAGCGGATCGGCGCTGTGAACCCGGTCACAGGGAATTTCTTCGGCGGGCGGCTCCGGGAGGCGCCCTAGACTTGCCGCATGACCAGCCCGGAGGCGCGGCGGACAGCCGCCGACAAGACGCTCGATGTCCTGGAGGCGCTGGCCGAACATCAGAGCATCGCGGGCCTGTCCGAGGCGACGAAGCTGCCCAAGCCGACCGTGCACCGCATCCTGCGGACCCTGGTCGAGCGCGGCTTCGCCCGGCAGACGGACCACGGCAGTTACACCGGCGGGCCGCGCATTCTCACGCTCATCGGCCGCCACCAGCGCGGCGCCGACCTCACCGACCGCGTGCGCCCCGCGCTCGAAGAGCTGGCGCGGGAGACAAACTGGACGGTGCACTTCGCCCTGCTGTCCGGCCACGAGGCGGTCTACGCGGCCAAGGTCGAGGGCGACCGCCCCTACCACCTGGCCTCGCGGGTGGGGATGAGCCTGCCCCTGCACTCCACCTCGGTCGGCAAGTCGATGCTCGCCGCGCTCCCGGAGGAGTCGGCGCGGGCCCTGCTCGCCCGCGGCGGGATGCCGCGGCGGACGGCGCGCACGCACACCGACGCGGCCGCGCTGCTCGCCGAGTTGGCGGCGGTCCGGCGGCGCGGCTGGGCGGAGGATCAGGAGGAGAACGAGGAGGGCGTCATAGCCGTCGGCGCCCCGGTCTTCGACCACGTCGGCCAGGTGATCGGCGGCATCAGCGCGGCGGCCCTCAGCCACCCGGCCGACGCGAAGGCGATGACCGCCTGCGGCCGTGCCGTGGCCACCACGGCACGCCAGGTCTCCCTGACCCTGGGCGCGCCACCGCAGCGCAGCGACCTGGCCGGTTCACCGGACTGAGGCGGGGCCTGCTACGCGGTGGTGTTCTGCGCGTCGAGGAACCGCAGCAGAACGTCGGCCTCCGCGCGCAGCCGCGCCGCCCGCTCGGCGTGCGCGGGCCCGGGCAACTCCGCGGCGGCCTCGACCCGTTCGGCCACCTCGGCCCGCACGATGTCCTCCACGTCGCGCTCGCTCAGCTCGCGCCGCGCCGCCTCGCTCCCCCCGGCACCGGACGGCGCCTGCGCGACGGCATCCAGGGGCACCGCCTCGGCGTTGTCCAGCGCGCCGAGCGCTCCGCGCAGAGCGCTCACCGCGGCCTTGTCACGGGCACGCATCGCTTCCGGCAGGGCTTGACGCATCCGAACACGCAGGGTCATGGCCATGTTGGCGACCCTAGACTCGCCCCCCTCACCCCCACAACGGGATATCCGCGCCGCCCCGGGGCGGCGCCGGTCGTGCCAGCCGCCAGACCACGTCGATCCCGCGATCCGACGGGGCCGCGGGCGGCGTCACCGGCACGCGGCGCACCTCGGCGAACCCCAGGCGACGCGGCACGGCGCCGCTCGCGGTGTTGGCGACGTCGTGCACGATCTCCACGTACGCCACCCCGGACAGGGCGAACGCCTCGGACGCCAGAGCGGCCGCGGCGCGAGTCGCCACGCCACGGCCGGTGGCGGCGGGGTGCAGCCAGTACCCCAGGACCCGGCCCCGCGGTTCGGCGGCACGGTACAGCGCACAACTGCCGACGAGCCTCCCGCCCATGCCGATCGCGAAGGCGAACCCGTCGCCGCTCCGCCACTTCCGGTCGGCGCCGGCGAGGAAGGCCCGGGTGGTCTCCCGGCTGTGCCGGGAGACCCACGGCATCCACGGCCCGAGGTGGCCGAGTGATTCCTCGATCAGCCGAAACAGCGGCTCGGCGTCCCTATCCGCCCGCCAGCGCCGCAGGAAGAAGTCTCCGCAGTCGATGAACGTCCGGGGCCGCCCCATCACCCCAGAGTGGTCCGCGGAACGGAGTGCGGCAATCGGATCTCGCACGGCGCTGCCCGCGCCTCCGGCGTTCCGGGTGTCGCTGATCTTTTTCTGAAACGTCTGCAACATCCGCTCGCGCCTGGCGCATCGGTAAGGGTGACGGGGCGAGATACGCGGGGGACGCGGCTCGCCGGACGACCCGGTAGCGGGTCCGAGCCGAGGGGAAGAGAGCACGCACATGAGCACGCGCACGGAAGCACGGACAGCGGTCAGGCCGCTCCGGAGGCGCAGGACGGGGCTGTCCGCGGCCATCGTCACGGCGGCGATGGCCTCGATGGTCGCCGCCTCGTCCAGCCACGCGGAGCCGGCCTCCGAGGTCCCGCAGACGGGGGAGGAGCTGATAGAGACGCTGCGCGGGCTGCTCCCCGAGACGCTGGAGATCACCGAGTCCTCCGGCTCTGGTCTCGACGAGGGGCCGGATGCCTACGCCTCGCTGCTCGCGGCGGACGGATCGGGCGGCACCTCGCTCGACCTCAGCTTCTTCCGCTGGGCCACGGAGGGGGACTTCACCGGTGGCGCCGCGCACGGACCGGCGCCACCGGTGCAACGTTTCCGGGCGTGAGGCGCATCTGACGAGTTACAGGGATGGACAAGCGGAGATCCCGAGGGGGGACCTGATGAGGCGGCGCGATGACGAGTCATATCGTCTGTTCGCCACGAGCCGGAGCCCGGCGCTCTACCGGTCGGCGTGCCTGATGACGAGCGGCGACACGCGTCTCGCCGAGGACCTCGTGCAGGAGACCCTCAGCCGCATGTACACGATCCGGGGCCGCAAGCGCTGTATCGACAATCCGGATGCCTACGCCATGACGGTGCTGGTGCGGGCGTATCTCGCCCACCGGCGGCGGCGCAGCAGCGGCGAGCAGCAGGAACTCGCCATCGAGGTCGCCGACCGCGGCAGGGGCGGCGGCACCGGCACGGACACCGGGTTCGGCCTGGTCGGCATGCGCGAACGGGTCGCGCTGCTGCGCGGCCGTTTCACCGCGGGGCCGCGCCCGGAAGGCGGTTTCCTGGTGGCCGCCCGGCTGCCGGTGCCGGTGCCGGTGACCGCGGAGACCGGGGAACGAACGGCGGCCGGGGCAGCATGACCATCCGCGTGGTACTCGCCGACGACCAGCCCCTCGTCCGCGCCGCCCTCCACATGGTCATCACCGACACCGCGGACGTGCAGGTCGTGGGCGAGGCAGGAGACGGCGCCGAGGCGGTCCTGCTGACCGAGGAACTCGCCCCGGACGTCGTGGTCATGGACATCCGGATGCCCGGCATGGACGGCATCGAGGCCACCCGCCTGATCACCACGGGCGTCACGGCCGCGCGCGTCGTCGTCCTGACGACCTTCGACGAGGACGACCACGTCTACGGGGCGCTTCGCGCGGGCGCCTCGGGATTCCTCGTCAAGGACATGGCCCTGGACGACATCCTCGCCGCGGTCCGCATCGTCGCCGCCGGAGACGCCCTGATCGCGCCGAGCGTCACACGCCGGCTGATCAGAGAGTTCGCCGACCGCCCCACGGCGCCGCCGCCGCGCGGGGCGCGGCTGACGGGGATCACCGACCGGGAACGCGAGGCTCTCACCCTGGTCGGCAGCGGCCTGTCCAACGCCGAAATCGCCGAGCGGCTCTGCATCACCGTCGCCACCGCCAAGACCTACCTGACCCGGCTGCTCGCCAAGCTCGACGCCCGCGACCGGGTCCACCTCGTGATCCTCGCCTACGAGGCGGGCCTGGTGGCCCCGTCCTCCTGAGCCGATCCACGTTCCGGGCGGGGCCCGGGGACATGGCGAAGGCCCGGACCTGATGGTCCGGGCCTCGTCGTCGTAGCGGGGACAGGATTTGAACCTGCGACCTCTGGGTTATGAGCCCAGCGAGCTACCGAGCTGCTCCACCCCGCGTCGGCGATCACTACTCTACGCCATTCCCGGCCGCCTCATGACCACGGCGGCCGACGCCCCAGTGAGAACGCTGGTGGGTCGGTCAGGTGGTGGTGAGGCCGCGGCGTTTGTTCCAGATGTCGAAGGCGACGGCGAGGAGGAGGACGAGTCCTTTGATGACTTGTTGCCAGTCTTCGCCGATTTTGAGGAGTTGCATGCCGTTGTCGAGGACGCCGAGGACGAGGCCGCCGATGACGGCGCCGAGGACGGTGCCGACGCCGCCGGTCATGGAGGCGCCGCCGATGAAGGCGGCGGCGATGGCTTCGAGTTCGAAGAGGTTGCCGGCGCCGGTGGTGGCGGTGCCGGTGCGGGCGGTGAAGACGCAGCCGGCGAGGGCGGCGAGGGTGCCCATGTTGATGAAGACGGCCATGGTGACGCGTTTGTGTTTGACGCCGGAGAGTTGGGCTGCGGCGCGGTTGCCGCCGAGGGCGTAGATGTGGCGGCCGAGGATGGTGTTGCGCATGGTGAAGCTGAGGAGGACGAGGAGGATGCCGAGGATGAGGAGGACGACGGGGGTGCCGCGGTAGCTGGCGAGGGTGAGGGTGAAGGCCATGATGGCGGTGGTGATGGTGGCGCATTTGAGGAGGAAGAGGCTTTTGGGGAGGGGGGTGAGGTCGTATTGCTGTTGTTGGGTGCGTTTGCGCCATTCTTGCCAGAGGACGGTGGCGCAGACGGCTGTGCCGAGGAGGAGGGTGAGGTTGTGGTAGTTGGTGTGGGGGCCGGTTTCGGGGAGGAAGCCCTGGTTGATGTCCTGGAAGCCTTGGGGGAGTCCTGACCAGGTGCGGCCTTCGAGGAGGATGCGGGTGGCTCCGCGGAAGAGGAGCATGCCGGCGAGGGTGACGATGAAGGAGGGGAGGCCGATGTAGGCGATCCAGAAGCCTTGCCAGGCGCCGATGGCGGCGCCGATGGTGAGGGCGAGGGTGAGGGCGAGGGGCCAGGGCATGTTGTGTTCGAGCATCATGACGGCGGCGGCGGCTCCGGAGAATCCGGCGATGGAGCCGACGGAGAGGTCGATGTGGCCGTTGATGATGACGATCATCATGCCGATGGCGAGGATGAGGATGTAGCCGTTCTGGTTGATGATGTTGCTGACGTTGCGGGGGAGGAGGACGTCTCCGCCGGTCCATATCTGGAAGGTGGTCAGCAGGGCGAGCAGGGCGATGATCATGCCGTACTGGCGCATGTTGGTGCGCAGGGAGGTGAGGACGAGGTGGGCCAGACCGGTGGGGGTGGTCTGGTGGGTGGTGTCCTGTGGCATGTCACCCTTCCTTGCGGTGCTCGGTGTCGGTGCCCGTGTCTGTGTGGGTGTCGGTGTCTGTGTCTGTGTGGGTGTGGGTGTGGGTGTGGGTCATGAGGTGCATGAGTGCCTCTTGGGTGGCTTCGGTGCGGTTGAGGGTGCCGGTGAGGCGGCCGGCGGTCATGGTGGCGATGCGGTCGCAGATGCCGAGGAGTTCGGAGAGTTCGGAGGAGATGAGGATGATGGCTTTGCCCTGGGCGGCGAGTTGGTTGATGACGGTGTAGATCTCGGCTTTGGCGCCGACGTCGATGCCGCGGGTGGGTTCGTCGAGGATGAGGATGTCGGGTTGGGTGTTGATCCAGTTGGAGAGGACGACTTTTTGTTGGTTGCCGCCGGAGAGGCGGCCGGTTTGTTCGAAGACGGTGGGGGTTTTGATGTTCATGGTGGTGCGGAAGTGTTCGGCGGTGGCGGTTTCGGTGTGGGTGTTGATGAGGTGGTGGCGGGTGATTTTGGGGAGGGCGGCGATGGTGATGTTGCGGGTGATGGTGTCGATGAGGTTGAGGCCGTAGGTTTTGCGGTCTTCGGTGACGTAGGCGATGCCGGCGTTGATGGCGTCGGGGACGGTGCGGGTGGAGACGGGTTGGTTGTGGATGTGGATGGTGCCGGTTTCGTAGCGGCCCCAGGAGCGGCCGAAGATGTTCATGGCGAGTTCGGTGCGGCCGGCTCCCATGAGGCCGGCGAGGCCGAGGATTTCGCCGTGGGCGACGCTGAGGGAGACCGAATCGACGACGCGGCGGGTGGTGTCGAGGGGGTGGCGGACGGTCCAGTTGGTGATGGTGAGGGCGGTGTGGCCGGCGTCGGGTCCGGTGTAGGGGGTGCGTTGGGGGTAGTAGTGGGTGAGTTCGCGGCCGACCATGCCGCGGATGATGCGTTCCTGGGAGATGGTGGGGGGTGCGCCGGTGGTGGGGCGGACGGGGAGGGTTTCCACGGTGCGGCCGTCGCGGAGGATGGTGACGGAGTCGGCGATCTGGCGGATTTCGCCGAGTTTGTGGGAGATGAGGATGCTGGGGATGCCCTGGTCGCGGAGGCCGGTGATGAGGGTGAGGAGTTTGGTGCTGTCTTCGTCGTTCAGGGCGGCGGTGGGTTCGTCGAGGATGAGGAGTTTCACGCGTTTGGCGAGGGCTTTGGCGATTTCGACGAGTTGTTGTTTGCCGACGCCGAGGCCGGCGACGGGGGTTTGGGGGTGTTCGCTGTCCAGGCCGACCCGGCGCATCAGGGTTTCGGTTTCCCGTAGGGTGTCCGGCCAGGAGATGATGCCGGTGCGTGAGGCGCGTTCGTTGCCGAGGAAGATGTTTTCCGCGATGGACAGGTGGGGGATGAGGGCGAGTTCCTGGTGGATGATGACGATGCCGCGCCGTTCGCTGGCGCGGATGTCTTTGAAAGCGCAGGGGGTGTTTTCGAAGAGGAATTCTCCTTCGTAGGTGCCGTGGGGGTGGACGCCGCTGAGGATTTTCATCAGGGTGGATTTCCCGGCGCCGTTTTCTCCGCAGATGGCGTGGACTTCGCCGTGTTTCACTTGCATGTGGACGCCGTCCAGGGCCCGTACGCCGGGGAAGGTTTTGCCGATGCCGCGCATGTCGAGGACATGGTTTCCCATCACACATACTCCTGGTGTTGTTTGCGTGCTGGTTGGTCGCGGCCCGGGTCAGTCGAGGTCTTCCTCGCTGTAGTAGCCTTCTTCGATCATGATCTGGTAGTTGTCGGCGTCGATGCTGACCGGTTCCAGGAGGTAGGCGGGGACGGTTTTGACGCCGTTGTCGTAGCTTTCGGTGTCGTTGGCTTCGCATTCCTGGCCGCTCAGGAGTGCGTCGCTCATCGCGACGGCCTGCTGTGCGAGTTCGCGGGTGTCTTTGTAGACGGTCTGGGTCTGTTCGCCGGCGATGATGGACTGGACGGATGCCACTTCGGCGTCCTGGCCGGTCACGATGGGGAAGGGCTGTTCGGGGGTGCCGTAGCCGACGCTTTTGACGGCTGCCAGGACGCCCAGGGAGATTCCGTCGTAGGGGGAGAGGACGGCGTCCAGGCGCTGGGTGCGGTAGTCGGCGGTGAGGAGGTCGTCCATCCGTTCCTGGGCCTCGGCCCCGCTCCAGCCCTGGGTGGTGATCTCGTTCAGGTCGCTCTGGCCGCTGCGGATGGTCAGCTGGCCGGATTCGATGAACGGGGACAGGACGGACATGGCGCCGTCGTAGAAGTAGCGGGTGTTGTTGTCGTCCGGGGAGCCGCCGAACAGTTCGATGGTGAAGGTTTCGTTTCCGCTTTCGGTCAGGCCCAGTGCGTCCACGATGTACTGGCCCTGGAGGCGGCCGACCTGTTCGTTGTCGAACGTGGCGTAGCAGTCGACGTGTTCACTGTCCAGCAGCAGCCGGTCGTAGGAGACGACCGGGATGCCGGCGTCGGCTGCCTGCTGGAGTACGTTGCCCAGGGAGGAGCCGTCGATCGCCGCGATCACCAGCAGGTCCACTCCCTGGGCGATCATGTTCTCGACCTGGCTGATCTGGTTCTCGATCTGGTTCTCGCCGTACTGCAGATCGGTGTCATACCCGGCGTCTTCGAACAGGCGGACCATGTTCTCCCCGTCCGCGATCCACCGTTCCGAGGACCGTGTCGGCATCGCTATCCCGATCGTGCCGCCCTCCTCGTCCGGGTCCCGTTCCTGGCTCCCACCCGAATCCTGGCCACACCCGGCCACACCCAGTCCCAGCACCACGGCCAACGCCGTCACACGGACCACACCCGACACACGGAACACGAGCAATCACGACCTCTCAGCAGGCGGAACCTCATCAAAACCAGCAACGCCGACAGAACCAGCGGAGCCAGCGGAATCAGTGGTGCAGGTGGTGCTGAAGAAGCGGCCCGGCGCGGCGACGCGTCGCTGGGCCGACATCTGCATCGTCGTTGGAAAATGTTGGACCCTGTTCGGACTGGCGTGACGTTAACGAGCCTTGCTGGGTGTGTCAATGGGTGGACAGACGGCAACTGAAATTGGCGCAACGGGGGCACAGCGCGGGCACGCGAGCAGGGCCGCCGCGGCCCGCGCGGGAGGGCAAGCCCTTGCCGAGCGGATGAATTGCCCTTTCACTGAAGGGAGTTGCCTTCCACGGAAAGGGCTTCCCATGCGAACGCGCCTGCGGACACTGATGGTTGGGGCTGCCGCGGCAGCCGGGCTCGCACTGACCGGGGCCGGGACCGGGACCGGGGTGGCGGTGGCCGTACCGGTGGCACAGGACGCCGGGAGCACGGACTTCCACGCGCTGGACTACTGGCAGTTCCACGACCACTACCCGACCCACGAGGAGTGCGTGGCCGTGGGGGAGGAGTACCTCTGGCCCAACAACCCGACCGGCGCCGACGACTACGTGTGCGAGGCGAAGAACGACGGCTGGGACCTGTGGCTGATCTTCGCGACCTGAAACTCACGCGCCACGGCCGTGATCCTCACGCCCGCCCGTGCGCCGGCACGCGGGGGACGGCCTGCTCGGCGACGAGCCGCCGGTAGTTCGGGCACTGGGTGACGTCCTCGTACTCGCAGTTCAGGCCACCCTCGATGAGTTCCAGCGAGGCACGGGCCGCCGCGATTCTCGATCGGAGCTCCTCGGCCTCGGGACGCAGGATCTTGTGCCGGGTGGCGCGGTCGACGGTGGCGGACAGGCTCCTGATGGTGTCCAGACCGAGCCCGGCCTCCTTGGAGAGGAGGATGATCGCCACGCGGGTGAGGTCGTCCGCGCCGTAGCGGCGGCGCCCGCCCGCGTCCCGTCCGGGGTGCAGCAGGCCCTTCGACTCCCAATGCCGCAGAACGTGCGTGGCCAGGCCGAACCGTGCCGCAAGGGTGCCGATGCTCATGACGCCGGCGCCGCTGTCTTCGCTTGACTTCATGCCGACATTAAGCCGCAGCCTGATGTCCATGGACAGAAACCAGGAAGCGGTGGAAGAACACCGCGACACCCAGTCCCTGCTGGCCGTCCTCGACGCGGCGGACCAGATGCCGAGCGCCACCCGGCTGCGGGCCCGTTCCTACGAACTGCTGTCTCCCGTCCCGGGCTCGACCGTCGTGGACGTCGGCTGCGGCGCCGGACGCGCCGTCGCCGAGCTGGCCGAACGCGGCGTCCACGCGGTGGGCGTCGACCCCGACCCGTGGATGCTGACCGCGGCCACGGAACGGTGGCCGGCCGCCGAGTTCCGGCAGGCGGGGGCGGAGGATCTGCCGTTCGCCGACGGAAGCGTGCGCGGCTACCGTGCCGACAAGGTCTTCCACGTACTTCGGGAACCAGGGCGCGCGGTGGCCGAGGCGCGGCGCGTCCTCTGCCCGGGCGGCAGGATCGTCCTGGTCGGGCAGGACTGGGACGCCACCATGATCGATTCGGACGACGCGGTGCTCACCCGCACGATCGTGCAAGCCCGCGCCGACCTCCTGGGCACGCCCCGCGCCGGCCGCCAGTATCGCAACCTGCTCCTGGACGGCGGCTTCGACGACGTCACCGTCGAGGTGCACACCAGCGTGTTCACCGACCCCGCGATGCTGTCGCTGCTCACCAGGCTCGCCGAACCGGCCTGCACGAGCGGCGCCGTTGGCCGTGATCAGGCCGACGAGTGGCTCGCCGAGCAGCGCCGACGTGCCGAGACCGACCGCTTTCTCATCGCCATGCCGATCTTCGTGGCCGCCGCCTCCGCCTGAACGCCTCCCCTGAACGTCGCCGCCTGAACGCCTCCGCCTGAACGCCTCCGCCGTGCGCATCACCGGCCCGGGTCTGCGCCCGCGAGGGGCGGGACGATGCCGATGCGCCGGGCCCCGGCGTGCGTTCCCCGCCCGCCGTCAGTCGATGACCGCGGTGGCTTCGACCTCGACCAGGTGGTCGGGTACGTCCAGGGCCGCGACGCCCAGCAGCGTGCCGGGTGGCACCGGGGTGGCCCCCAGCTTCGCGGACGCCCTGGCGACTCCCTCCACGAACAGGGGCATCTTGTCGGGCGTCCAGTCGACGACGTAGACGGTCAGTTTCGCCACGTCGTCGAAGGAACTGCCGATCCCGGCCAGGGCGGTGCCGATATTGAGGTAGCACTGCTCCACCTGAGCGGCGAGGTCGCCTGCGCCGACCGTGCGCCCCTCGGCGTCCCAGGCGACCTGGCCGGCGATGAAGACCAGCTTCGAGCCGGTCGCGATCGACACCTGCCGGTACGCGTCGATCTCCGGCAATCCGGTGGGGTTCACCAGACTGATGGCCATGCTGTCTCCTTGTTGTGAGAGAGTCCGGGCGCCTTCGCCGCGGCTCACCGGCGGACGAGGCGCCGGACCAGTTCGGGCGTCCACTCGACGTACTCGATCTCGGCCCCGTCGGCGTGGCGGGCATAGAGGAACCGCCCCGTCGGGCCCTTCGTGACGGGGGTGGTGAGGTCGGCCCCGTCGGACGTCAGGGTCGCCGCGACCTCGTCGAGGTCTTCGACGACCACGGTGGCGGACGCGTGCGCGTACTTCGCACGCTCCGCGGCCGGGCCCGCGATGACCAGGAAGTCGCCTATGGCGGCCAGTTCGACCGTGCCGAACGCCAGCCGCAGGTCCGGCGCCGTGCCGGTGAGCTTGTGCAGGAGCGGCAGCGCGCGGTCGAGGTCGTCGGTCCACAGGCGGGCGTAGGTCCTCAGGATGCTCACGGGCGTGCTCCGTACCGGTCCGGTCGCGGCGGGGAAGGGCCGGGCCGCGAGTGGGCTTTTCGTTACGTGGGGAACCGTAGGCGGGTGCGGCCTGACGTGGAAGAACGCACTTTTCGGTGAGAGAGGAACCTCGCGGAAACCGAGCAGATCAGGCGGAGAGGCCGGCCAGGAAGTCGCCGACCGCGGAGCGGAAGCCGTTCGGCTCCTCCACCCAGGGGAGGTGCCCCGCACCGTTGAGCACCGTCCGCGAAACCCGGGGGAGGGCCTGTTCCAGTGAGTCGAGCGCCCAGTCGGGCCGGATGTCCTCAGCTCCGTGCACGATCAGCACGGGCACGTGCAACCGCTCGCAGGCGGCCCGCAGTTCCGGCGTTCCCGAGGTGCGGTCGACCTCGGCGTTGATGGTCGCGTTGCACTCGTGGTTCACGCCGAACCAGGGTGTGGCCGCGGCCTCGGCCTGTTCCAGCGCCCGCTCCCGGTCGCTGTAGTCCGCGGAGAACTGCAGCACGCACCATTCCCGCTCCTCCGCTTCGGTGCGCCGGCGGCGGCCCAGCGTTTCCCAGCGCGCCAGGTGGGTCCCGAGGTTGGCACGCAGATTCCGCCGGTAGGCCGACCGCCAGGTGTCACGGCTGTCGATGCCGTTGCCGGAGACGTAGACCAGCTTGCTCACGTGCTCGGGATGCGCCAGCGCGTATTGCAGTGCCAGCCCGGCTCCGTACGAGTGGCCGAGCAGCGCCATCCGGTGCAGCCCGAAGTGGCGGCGAACGGCATCCAGGTCGGCCACGGACCGGGCGACCGAGTACGGTCCGCACCGTTGCGACCGACCGCATCCCCGCTGGTCCCAGCGGTGCACGGTGGCCAGGTCCGCCAACAGCCCGGCCACGTCGCCCAGGGCGTCCCACAGGCCGGGGCCACCGTGGCAGCAGACCACGGGAGTGCCCGCGCCGGCCCGGGTCGCCCAGAGCCGGGCTCCGTCTTCGGTCGGCACTGCCTCATCCACGCCGCTCATGAGGTGCGAGTCTGGCCCCGGCGTTCACTTCCCGACAAGACGTGGGGTCTCGCTCAGGCCGCTCAGGCCGCTCCCGCCGGTCCGGCCGGTCCGGCCGGTCCGGCGCGCCGGGCCGCCGGGTCGGTCGCTGTCCTTAATCGAACATATGATTGAATCCGAGCGTGACACTGTCCGACTTTCCGCGGGACCTGGTCCGTGATCAGCGAGACTGGAACCGCACGTACGCGGCGCTCGCCGAGGCCGGGCCGGTGAGGCAGACGCCCCTGCGGCGCCGGCTGATCCGGCTGTCCGCACGGCTCGCGTACCACCCCTTCTGGAACGCGGACCGGCCGTCGGCCACGCCGGCGGAGCTGCGGCATCAGGTGCGGGTGCAGGAGCGGCGGGAAGGCGGCCGGGCGGCCTGAGGTGAACGCCCGCGCCGCGGGCCGCACGCGCTCCGGCACGCCGGGGGCCCGGCGGGGGCGGCGTTCGAAGGGGCCGGGCGGCGGCTCAGTGGCGCGGGGGTGCGGTGCTTTCGCGGACGACGAGTTCGGTGGCGAGTTCCACCCGCGTCTGCCGCAGGGGGCCGCCCCCGGCGAGGGTGACGACCATGGTCGCGGCGGTGGCGGCCATTTCGGTGAGCGGCTGGCGGACGGTGGTCAGCGGCGGGGTGGTCCACTGCACCTGGGGCAGGTCGTCGAAGCCGACGACGCTCAGGTCGTCGGGGATGCGCAGCCCGGCTTGGGCGGCGGCCCGGTAGGCGCCGAGTGCCTGGGCGTCGTTGCAGGCGAACACCGCGGTGGGCGGCTCCGGCAGGCGCAGCAGTTCGCGCGTGTGCGCGAGGCCGTCCTCGGCGTGGAAGTCCCCGGTGCGCACGAGGGCCGGATCGACGGGGAGCCCGGCGGTGTCCATCGCGGCGCGGTGGCCGTCCAGCCGGGCCCGGGCGGCCAGGGAGCCCTTCGGGCCGGCGAGGACGCCGATGCGCCGGTGCCCGAGCCCCAGCAGGTGCCGGGTGGCCGTCAGGCCGCCGTTCCAGTTGCTCGCGCCGACGGACGGGGAGGCGTGCGCCGGTTCCCCGCCGGGGTCGACGAGCGCGAACGGGATGCCGCGGCTGCGCAGTTGACCGCTCTGCGCGTCGGTGAGGCCGGAGAACACCGAGATCACGCCGGCCGGCCGCCGGGCCACCACGCCCTCGACCCAGCCGCGGTCCGGCGTGTGACGGCCCTGCAACTCGGACAGCACCACCGCGAGCCGGTGTTCTCGCGCGACCAGCTGGACGCCGTTGATGATCTCGATGGCGTACGCGTCCCGCATCTGGCGGAAGACCAGCTCCAGCAGGGGGGCCGGTGCGGTGCCCCGCTGTTTCTGCCGCCGGTGGCCGTGCCGGCGGATGACGCCCTCGACGCGGGCGCGCGTCTCGGCGGCGACGTCCGTTCTGCCGTTGAGCACCTTGGACACCGTGGAGACGGACACGCCGACGGCCGCGGCGATCTGGGCGGTGGTCAGCGGCCCGGCCCCGGGGGCGCCGCTCCGGTCTGCTGTGGACATGTCGAGAGTCTAGGCGCGTCGAACGTTTCGATAGCCGAAATCCCTGTCGTTCCCGGTCTCTTGACGGCCGGAAGGGCAGCCTCTACGGTTCCGGCACCTCATTGTTCGGATCGGCTCGCGAAATTATCGACGGCAGGGACGTGCCAGTGATGACGAGCTTCTCCACCCCGTGGTGCGGGCAGGGCCGGAGGCGCCGGGCCGGCGGTCCTTCACCCCCGGCCGGGCGGACGTCCGCCTGACCGGCCGAGCCGCGATGGGCCCCGCGCACCGCGCCGTCGTCCGCCGCCTTTTGGGAGCGCTCCCAAAAGGCGGCGGCCGGCCGGCCGGCCGGCCCCCCCCACCCCCCCCCCCCCCCCCCCGGGAGAGCATCCATGAGCAGGACCATCCCGACCCGCAGGTGGTGGCTGCCCGCCGCGCTGGCGGCCGCCGTGTGCGGCTCGCTGCTCGGCATCACCCCAGGCCAGGAAGGCGCCCACGCCGCCGCCCCCGCCGCGGCGGACGCGCCGGAGGGCTTCGCGTCCACCGAAGGCGGCACGACCGGCGGCGCGGCGGGCGAGACGGTGACCGTGACGACCTTCGAGGAGCTGGACCGTTACGCCACCGCCTCGGAGCCCTACGTCATCAGGGTCGCCGCGGCGATCGAGGCCGATCCGTTCGGCCACGAGATCCGGGTGGCGTCGGACAAGACCATCGTCGGCGTCGGCACCGAGGGCGAGATCGTCGGTGGCGGCTTCTTCCTCAACGAGGTCTCCAACGTCATCATCCGCAACCTCACCATCCGTGACACGCGCATGTCCGACGACGACCCGGGCGACGACGGGTACGACTACGACGGTATCCAGATGGACGGCGCCGACCACGTCTGGATCGACCACAACCGCATCGAGCGGATGAACGACGGCCTCATCGACAGCCGCGAGGACACCACCAACCTCACCGTGTCCTGGAACATCCTCAGCGAGGGCAACAAGTCCTTCGGCATCGGCTGGACCGACAACGTCACCGCCCGCATCACCATCCACCACAACTGGGTGCGGGACACCAACTCGCGCAACCCCAGCATCGACAACGTCGGCATGGCGCACCTGTACAACAACCACCTCCAGGACACCGGAAGCGGCAACTGGTCCAGGGGCTCGTCGAACACGGTGATCGAGAACAGCTACTTCGAGAACGTCGAGGACCCCTACTACAAGGACGCGGACGCCTCGCTCGTCGAGAGCGGCAGCATCGTGGTCGACAGCGACGGCCGCCAGGAGACCGGCGGCACCGCGTTCGACCCGGGTGCGCACTACTCCTACACCCTCGACCCCGCGGGCGACGTGCCCGCCCTGCTCCAGGGGGGTGCCGGGCCGCAGGCCGGCATCGGCACCTGATCCGGCCCCGCCATCCCTCCCACCGGGCCGGGCCGGGGGCCGCGCGCCCCGGGCCCGGCCCGCCGTTCCGGGGGTCAGCTCTCCAGGGCCTTGAGCCCGATCACGCCGATCACGATGAGCGCGAGGAAGCCCAGCCGGGGAAGTGCGGCGCTCTCGCCGAGCGCGACGATCCCGGTGAGGGCGACGCCCACCGTGCCGATGCCGACCCAGACGGCGTACGCCGTCCCCATCGGCAGGCTGCCGAGTGCGATGGTCAGCAGCGCGAAGCTCGCGGCGGCCACGGTGATGCCGATGACGCTGGGCCACAGTCTGGAGAAGCCGTCGGCCTGCTTCAGCGCGAGTGCCCAGACGAGTTCGAGCAGGGCGGCTGCCAGGAGAATGCCCCATGCCATGGACGGCCGGCTCCTTTCTGCGGTGGTGCGGTGGACCTCGGCGGTGGTGCGGTGGGCCGGGCTCACGCGTTGGCGCCCGCGTCGACGGTGAACGAACTGCCGCTGGTCGTCCGGCCTCCCTCGCCCGCGAGATGGGCGACGACGGCGGCGATGTCCTCGGCGGAGTTGAAGCGGCCGAGTGCGGTGAGGGCGCGCTGCTGGTCGGCGTCCTCGCCGTTCGCCGGGTTCATGTCGGTGTCCGTGGAGCCGGGCTGCACCAGGTTGGCGGTGATGCCGCGTTCGCCCAGGTCCCTGGCCAGCCCCTTGGTGAGCCCGGTCAGCGCGGACTTGCTCGCCGCGTAGAGGGTGATGCCGGCGTGCGGAACGCGTTCGGCCAGGTTGCTGCCGATGGTGATGATCCGGCCGCCCGCCGTCATGTGCCGGGCCGCCGCCTGCGCGGCGAGCAGCACGGCCCGTACGTGGATGGCGAGGGTGCGGTCGATCTCCTCGACCGTGAGCGCGTCCAGCGGTCCGAAGGGGTAGATGCCCGCGTTGTTGACCAGGATGTCGAGGCGGCCGAACGTGGCGGCGGTCCTGTCCACCGCGGCGCCGACGGCGTCCGGCGCGGCGCTGTCGGCCGGTATGGCGAGCCCGCGCCGCCCGCTGCGCCTGATCCCGGCCACCACGTCCTCCGCGTGGTCCTTCGCGGTGGCGTAGGTCAGCACCACGTCGGCGCCCTCCCGTGCCAGGCGCAGCGCCGTGGCGGCGCCGATGCCCCTGCTGCCCCCGGTGACCAGCGCGACCTTGTCTGCGAGCATGACAGCCCCATTTCTTTGTCGATCGATACATTAATTGGGGCACGGAGTACTCTCGGAGGTCAAGGGTTTTCTTTGGTGATCGACACAGAAGTGGGAGGGCCGGCGTGGCAGGACGGGGCCGCCCGCGCAGCTTCGACCGCGAGGCCGCGCTGCTCTCCGCGATGCGGCTGTTCTGGGAGCGGGGCTACGAGGCCACCTCGCTGACCGACCTCACCGCGGCCATGGGCATCAAGTCGCCCAGCCTGTATGCGGCGTTCGGCTCCAAGGAGGCGCTCTTCCGCGAGGCCGTCGCCCTGTACGAAAGGACCGAGGGCGGCATCACCGAACGCGCGCTGACCGGGCCGGCCACGGCGCGCGCGGCGGTCGACGGTGTGCTGCGCGGCAACGCGGTGGCGTACACCGAGCCGGGGAACCCGCGCGGCTGCATGATCGTGCTGGCCGCGACGAACTGCGCGCCGGAGAACGAGGCCGTCCGCCGGTTCCTCGCCGAGGACCGCCGACGGACCCAGGGGCTGCTGCGCGACCGCATCGAACGCGGCGTCGCGGAAGGGGACGTGCCCGCGGGCGCCGACACGGCCGCGCTGGCGTCGTTCTACACCACGGTCTTCCACGGGCTGTCGATCCAGGCCCGCGACGGTGCCCCGCGCGCGGAGCTGCTCGGCGTGGTCGACGCGGCGATGGGTGCGTGGGACGGGCTGGCCGCCCGCGGGTGAGGCGGCCCGGCGTCAGCCGGGGATGAGCGCGCGCGCCAGGGTGTCGAGGCCCGACCTGATCCGGTCCCGGTCCATGCCGAGGTCGCGCGTCTGGTGCACGATCAGCGGCGCGGCGAGCGGGGCGAGCAGCGCGTCGGCGAGGTAGCCCGCGTCCGCGTCCGGGCGTGCCTGGGCGGCCAGGCCGGCCAGGTGCGCGCGGTGCGCGGCGTACGCGCCGGTGTGCCGGCCGGTCGGGGCGCCGGTCTCGGCGGCGAGCAGCAGGTCCGTCTCGGCGAGCAGCCGGTCGAGGTAGGCGTGGAGGAACGCGGTGATCCGCTCCCGCGGGGGCGCGCCGGGGCCGAGCGGGGGTGGGCCCTGGAGGAACGCGGTCTGGAGGGCGCGTTCGCTGTCGTCGAGGAGGGCGTAGGCGAGCCCGGACTTGTCGCCGAAGCGGCGGTAGACGGTGCCCACGCCCACGCCCGCGGCGGTGGCGACCTCGTCGAACGAGATCGAGTCGAGGCCGCGCGAGGCGGCCAGCGTCCTGACGGCGGCGAGGATCTTCCTGCGGTTGCGGGCGGCGTCCGCTCGCTCGGGCAACTCGGCGCCCACGACGGGGAGTTGGCCCCGTCTGCTTCCTTCGGCGCGCGGCATGGTGCTCCCCGTGTCTCGGCTCAGGACAGTGGCGAGTGTACCGGCGGGCGACCGGCCGCCTTGCTAAACGGAGGGCTCTCCACTTAATGTGAACGGAGAGTTCTCCGTTTCTTGTCTGCGTCCGTCCGGTCGGTGTGCCGGGCGTCTCCGGCGGGCGGCGAGGCCGGGGCCGTGGTGTGGATGCGAATGTCTGCCCATGCCCCGCCACTTCACCACCATGGCAAGAACACGCCAATAACCTTTCGCCTCCCCCGGTTGAACACCCCAGGTCATGGGCCCGGCCGGGGCCGTGTGCCCCGCCGCCGCACCACTCGGCATACCATCACGGGGGCAGGCAGCCCGGGGGCCCGCGACGCGCATGGAGCGCTCGGCCCCCGTCAACAGGCCACACGGGTGAGGGAATCCACGACCATGCCGACCAAGACGTTCGAGTTCCAGGTAGAGGCGCGACAGCTCCTCCACATGATGATCCACTCGATCTACTCGAACAAAGACGTGTTCCTGCGCGAGTTGATCTCCAACGCGTCCGACGCACTGGACAAGCTCCGCATCGAGGCACTCCGCGACGACACGCTGAACGCCGACGTGTCCGACCTGCACATCGCCATCGAGGCCGATACGGACGCCAGGACGCTGACCATCCGTGACAACGGTGTCGGGATGTCGCACGACGACGTGGTGCAGCTGATCGGCACCATCGCGAAGTCCGGCACCGCCGAATTCCTCCAGCAGATGAAGCAGGCCGAGAACACCGCCGCGGCGGAAGGGCTCATCGGGCAGTTCGGCGTCGGCTTCTACTCCAGCTTCATGGTCGCCGACGAGGTGACGCTGCTGACCCGCCGCGCGGGGGAGACCACCGGCACCCGCTGGGCGTCCACCGGCGAGGGCACCTACACCCTCGAAACGGTCGACGAGGCGCCCCAGGGCACGTCGGTCATCCTGCGGCTCAAGCCGGAGGACACCGAGGACAAGGTCTTCGACTACACGGACCCGGCCAAGATCAGGGAGATCGTCAAGCGGTACTCCGACTTCATCACGTGGCCCATCAGGCTGGCCACGCGGGCGCCCGCGGCGGCGGAGCCGCCGGAGCAGGAGAACGACGAGGCCGGGGAGCGGCCCGAGCCCGAGACGCTGAACTCGCGCAAGGCCCTGTGGGCGCGGTCCAGGGACGAGGTCTCCGACGAGGAGTACCACGAGCTGTACAAGCACATCAGCCACGACTGGGCCGATCCGCTGGAGATCATCCAGATGCGGGCGGAGGGCACGTTCGAGTACCAGGCGCTGCTGTTCCTCCCCTCGCACCCGCCGCGCGACATCTTCTCGCAGGACAACAAGCGGGGCGTGCAGCTCTACGTGAAGCGCGTCCTCATCATGGAGGACTGCGAGGCGCTGGTCCCCGAGTACCTGCGCTTCGTCAAGGGCGTCGTCGACGCGGCCGACCTCTCGCTCAACGTCTCCCGCGAGATCCTCCAGCAGGACCGCCAGATCCAGCTCATGCACCGCAGGCTGGCCAAGAAGGTGCTGTCCACCATCAGGGAGATGAAGGCGAACCGCCCCGAGAACTACGCGTCGTTCTGGCGGGAGTTCGGGCGCGTCGTCAAGGAGGGGCTGCTCAGCGACTTCGACAACCGGGACACCATCCTCGGGATCTCCTCGTTCGCCACGACGCACGACGCGGAGCGGCCGACCGGCCTCCAGGAGTACATCGAGCGCATGAAGGAGGGGCAGCAGCACATCTTCTACATGACCGGCGAATCCCGCTCCGCCATCGAGCGCTCGCCGCATATGGAGGTCTTCCGGGACAAGGGCCTGGAAGTGCTGCTCCTCACCGACCCGGTCGACGAGGTGTGGGTCGGGTCGGTGCCCGAGTACCAGGGCAGGGAGCTGCGCTCCATCGCCAAGGGCGAGCCCGAGCTGGGCACCGAGGAGGACACGGAGGAGGCCAAGGCCGACCGGGAGCAGCAGCGGGAGGAGTACGCCGCGCTGCTTACGTGGATGACGGAACGGCTCGGCGAGGACGTGAAGGACGTGCGGCTCTCCTCGCGCCTCACCGTCTCCCCGGCCTGCGTCGTCTCGGACACGGGCGATGTGACGCCCGCCCTCCAGAACCTGTACCGCGCCATGGGACAGGACATCCCCGCGGGCAAGCGCATCCTGGAGCTGAACGCGGGACACTCCCTCGTCGAGGGCCTCCGCCGGGCCCACGCCGAACGGCCGTCCGACCCGGCCCTGCCCGGCACGGCCGAACTGCTCTACGGCATGGCGCTGCTGGCGGAAGGCAGCCAGATCAACGATCCGGCCCGCTTCACCCAGCTCCTGGCCGAACGCCTGGAACGCACCCTGTAACCGCCGTCCGGGCCCGGCCCGTTGCCGCCGCCCCTTCGACCACCGCCCCGCACAGGAGACGGCCGCGGACCTGTCACCCGCCATGGCCGCGGCCGTCGACCGTGCGGTCGACGGGGGCGGCGGCCCGATCCGCTGTCCGCGTCTCGGCCCTCGACGGGGCCGTCTTCGGCACGCAGCATCCCGATCGCATGACGGCGGCCATCGTCCTCCTCCACCTGGGAGGCATGGAGATCGACGCCATCGTGCGGCTGGCCGGGACCGACTGGCGCGACCTCCTGGTCGCCGCCGGTCTCGAACACCGGGACTGGCCGGACGTCATGGCCGGGCGGGGCCGGGCGGGCCGTGCCCTAAGGCATCGCGGCGGGCCGGAAGGACTCGAAGATGCTGGAGAAGCCCTGCTCGCCCAGGCCCTGCCCGATCCGCCGGTCTATGAGCCGCTTGACGTGGCGCAGCCGCTCGGCGTCCACGCCCCGCGAGGCGCGCGCCTCCACCAGGCGCCCGGAGATGACCTCGTGATCCACGAGCCGGCCGAACGTCTCGGGATCGTAGCGGCCGGTCTCCACCTCCGTGGCCAGGGCGCCGAAGTGCTGCACCAGATCGTCGACGATCTTTCCCGCGGCCGAGGCGAACGACCCGACGGGCAGGCCCTCGGCACCGATCAGGGCCAGGGTGTGGAGGTAGCCGATCCACAGCTCGTAGACCAGACCGAGCAGCGCCAGGTCGAACAGGGCGGGCAGGGCGTGGTCGGCGCCCAGGAAGCGGGTGTCGGGGCCGAAGACCCGCAGGGTCTCCTCGTGGGCGCGGAACAGCGGCTCGCGGCCCGCGTACATCAGCAGCGCCTCGGGCCGGCCGATGATGTGCGCGCCGGCCTGGATGGCGCCGTCGAGGTAGTCCAGGCCCCGCGCCGCCGCCCGCGCCGCGGCGTCCCGCGCCTCCTCCGGGCTGCTCGTCGTCAGATTGACGACCACCCGGCCGGGTGCGGGGTCGATCGCGTCGAGCACGGTCCGCGCGGCCGGGGCGTCCCGCACGCACAGGATCAGCAGCCGGGAGGCCGCCGCCGCCTCGGCGACGTCCCCGGCGTGGACGGCACCGAGGGCGGTCAGGGCCTCGGCCTTGGCGGACGTGCGGTTCCAGACGGTGACGGGGCGGCCCGCCTTCAGCAGGGCCTCGGCCAGGGCCGCGCCCATCAGGCCGGTGCCGAGCACCGTCACCGGCTGCGGGTGGGAAGCGATGTCGGTCATGGTGGTGCATCCGATCTGCCGGGTCAGGGACCCGCCGGCGGGCCCCGCGTAGGTGCCCCCAGCGTGCGGCCCGCCGCTTCCGGTCCGCTTCGGATTCGCTCACGGCCCCCCTGCGGCCGGGCCCGCGGTCATATCCGCCGCACGTAGGCTGCGCGCCACTCCGGCGCGGGGTCGGCACCAGGACTGGTCCAGTACTCCCGGCCCCGGACCACCTTCCCGTCCGCGACCGTCCAGAACGACGCCGCTCGGAACAACCCCGCCGCCTCGTGCGGGACCTCCACCTCGGAGACGACCTCCTCGCCGTCCGCGACGATGCGCAGGACCCGGATCGACCACCCTTCCGGGTACTCCGCGTTGACCGCCACGACATTGTCGCGGCCCACGATCCGCTCGCCGCTGACCGGCCACTCGACCACCACTTCCTCGGCCAGCAGCTCCCCGACCCCGGCCCAGTCCCGCGCCTGCATGCGCGCCCACAATTCCCGCACGATCTCGTAGGACTCCATGGCGCAAGCCTGCCAGCCGGCACTGACAGTCGGCGTCGGCCGCCCGCCGCCGCCCCGCGGGCCCCGCCGTGCCTCCGCCGCGATCGGGCCCGCGGTCGTTACGCTCGCCGCACCGACCGGCCGCCCAGGGACCTCTGAGCAGCCCGCGTGCGGCCGGCCCGCCCGCGAGCCGCCGGGGGAGCCCGGAGAGAGGACGCCATGCCAAGCCCGGTTGTAGTGGGGGTCGACGGATCACCGGAGAGCCTGGCCGCCGCCGCGTGGGCCGCCGATGAGGCGGAGCGCCGTCAGTCGCCCCTGAGTCTGCTCAACGCCTGGGCCGTCCCGGCCGCCGCGTACCCCGTCGGCGTCCTCCCCGAGACGTCCAGGCGGGACGCCGCGGAGGACCTGGTCGGCCGCACCCGCGAGGACCTCGCCACCCGCCACCCGGGGCTGCGCATCGAGGCGCGCGTCGTCGCCGAACGGCCGGTCACCGCGCTGGTCGACGCGGCGGCCGGGGCCGGTCTGCTGGCCGTCGGTTCCCGCGGCCTCGGCGTCATCGGCGGCTTCCTGCTCGGCTCGATCAGCTCGCACGTGGTGGCCCACGCGCCCTGCCCCGTCGTCGCCGTCCGCGCCACCCCGCCCGCGGAGACCACCGAGATCGTGCTCGGACTGAAGCGGACCGGGGAACCCGCGGGCGCGCTCGTCGACTTCGCGTTCGGTGTCGCCGCGCGCCGGCGGCTCCCCCTGCACGTCGTGCACGCCTGGCCCGCCCCGACACCGCTGGTGTCCCGCCACCGGGCCGTGCCCCGGGACCACGCGGGCCCGGACGACGCCCTGGTGCGCGACCTCGCCGCGGCGCTCGCCCCGTGGCGCAGCCGTCACCCGGACGTCTCCGTGCGCGAGACCCTGGAGCCGGGGAACGCGGCCGAGGCTCTCCTCGGCCCGGCCGCCGGGGCCGGGCTGATGGTGGTCGGGCGCCGCAGCACCCGCGGCCCGCGCCTGGGCGGCGTCGCGAACGCCCTGCTGCACCACTCGCCCGCCCCGGTCGCCGTCGTCCCGCACGACTGACCGCGTCCGGGGCTCCGCGGCGGACGGGCCGTCAGGCCGGGGTGCCGGTCACCGTGGTGCCGGTGCGGGTGATGTGGTAAGTCGCGGTCGTTCCGCTCCAGTAGTGGAACGTCAGCGTTACACGGGACCCGTCGTCGACCTCGGCGAAGAACTCGGGCGTCAGGGTGGTGGCGCCCGCCGCGTAGTCCGGGGCGAACGCCCGGTCGAACTCCTTGAAGGACGTCCAGTCGTGCGGGCCCGCGTTGGTCCCGTCGTCGTACGTCGCCTCCATGGTGGCCAGCTGGTCGCCGCGGAAGTCGGTGGGGATCGCGAAGGAACTCGTCGTGCCGGTGGCGGCGTCCAGGGCCGGCGGGTCGTAGGTGATCAGGTTGATCCGCCACGGCACGCCCTGCGAGAAGTGCGCGGACAGCACCGCGTTCGTGCCGTACTCGCGCGAGCCGGAGAGCCGGGTGAGCAGGTCCGCGGTGAGCGTGAGCCGGTCGCCCTCCACCACGTAGTCCGTCCCCGGCGTCAGCTCGGTGTCCCCGTGGCGCAGACCGGTGAACGTGGTGCCGTTCGTGTGCAGCGTGAGCGTCTTGTCGGTGACGGCCTCGGAACGTGCGCTGAACACCAGGTCGGACGACGCCGTGCCCGACCTGGTCGTCCAGCTGGATTCGATCTGCCCGAACAATTCCGGGTCGTTCCACTCGAATCCGGTCCGCTGGAAGTGCTGGCCGTTGTCCCACAGCATGGTGGTGATGTTCTTGGTGCGGGCATAATGCCCGAGGAATTCGAAGAACTTCAGCTTTTCGCCCTGCTGAATGGTGCCGGTGTGCCGGTCGAATCCGAGCAGGCCGTACTCGCCGAGGACGACCGGGATGCCGCGCGCGACCAGGGTGGTGTGGACGCGGTCGAACGCCTCGGTGAGGTCCGCCCGCGCGGTCTCGTCGAAGTGGGTACCGCCCGCCACGTTCACGCTGAACGGCCAGTAGCCGTAGTAGTGCACCGTCGCGATGAGGTTCGGGTCGTCGAGGGCGTCGAACGTGGTGACCAGCTCGTCGAGCCGCGCCTGGTCGGCCGAGGTGTGCAGGGTCGGCAGGACGAGCAGGCGGGCGGCGTTGCCGCCGCCGGAGTCGCGCACGATCCCGTGGAACGAGGTGTTCAGCTCGTGGAGCAGCTCCGCGTTCTCGGCGTCGCCCGAACCGCCGGTGAACTGCGGCTCGTTCACGCTCTCGAACATCAGCTTGGGCGAGGCGTCGCGGAACGCGGCGGCGAGCTGCGTCCAGAGGGCTTCGTAGCGGGCGAGCACGCCGGTGCGGTCGGCCGGCATGTTCGCGATCCACTGCCAGGAGTCGTGGTGGACGTTGAGCATGACGTAGAAGCCGTCCTCCAGGGCCCAGCCGACCACTTCCTGCACGCGCTCCAGGTACGCCGCGTCGATGGCGTGCTCGGGCGCGGGGCCCTGGTGCTGCCCCCAGGTCACGGGGATGCGGATGCTGTTGAACCCCTGCGCCCTGACGTTGTCCAGCAGCTCCTCGGTGATGCGCGGGTTGCCCCACGAGGTCTCGTCCTCGCCGGTGGCGTCCAGCGAGTTGCCGAGGTTCCAGCCCGGCTGCATCGCCGCGACAGCGTCCACCGCGTCCACCGCGTCCCGCGGGGCGGCCGGGGCCGTGGGGGCGGCCGCCCCGGCCGTGCCCGCGGTGGCGATGCCGAGTACCGCGAGCAGCGCGGCCAGGCCGCCCGCGATCAGGCCGGCGAACCGGCGAATCGTTCCAGGACTGCCGCGACGGCCGGCCATGACGCACCTCGTCATTACGTGAAAGGGGTGGGGGGAATAGCCGGACGCATTCGCCGGCCGGGCGGGGCGGCGCGTCCCGGCGCTGCCCCGCCGTGATGGTGGCAGCGTCTCGTCACCGGATCAAGAGCGCTGACAGAATTCGATTGGCGCCTTATCAGGGACCGCTTATTCGATGGCGTTTCCCGATGGCCGGGCGGCGCGGTATTCGCTGTTCACGGCCGTCGAATGGAATTCGACGGTCATGGCCCGAACGCGCGCGCCGCCCGCGTCGTCCTGCCTCAGCAGGTCGAACGGCTGGTGTTGTTGAGGGTCAGGTTGCGGTACGTGATGTTCGTACCGCAGGGACTCTCCCTGAGCGACGTGTTGTTCAGCGTCATGTTCTGGAGGGTGATGTCACGGTTGCCTGGGAACTCGGAACGGGCCGCCAGCCGCACCTCACCGCCGCCGCTGACCGTGCCGCTCTGGCCGGCGATGGTCACGTTGTAGCAGTTCTCGATCAGGATGCTGTTGTTGCCGGTGTTCGTCAGTGTGACCCGGTCGATCACGGCGCCGCCGCTCTCGGAGACGCAGAACACCCCGCGCCCGCCGCCGCGGGCGATGACCTCGCCGACACGGATGTTGGTCGGGTAGCTGTCGCCGACGCGGCCGTTCCTGTTGGCCATGCGGAAGGCCGCGTACCCGGTGCCGGTGCCGGTGTTGTCCGCGTCGACCCGCGTGATGTTGGCGTTGATCGTGTCGTTGAGCAGCAGTCCCGAGTAGCCGACGTCGCGCGCCGTGACGGTGCCGACGGTCAGCCCGTCCACGCCGTAGGTCTCCACGCCCTGATTGGTCGCGCCGGACACGTAGACGTTGTCGATGCGGATGTTGCGCGAACGCACGGAGCGGTCACCGTGGTTGTCGATGCGGATGCCGAGCCCGCCGGACAGCCGCAGGTCGATCTGGCCGAGCACCACGTCGGTGACGTTGCGCATGAAGATCCCGTACAGCGGGGAGCCGGTCACGTTCAGGTGCCCGACCTCGACGTTGGTGGTGCCGCGGGAGTAGATCGGCGCCTGGTCACCCGAGCCGGAGCCGGTGACGTTGATGGTGCCGCACACGTCGATCGCCGTGTGGCTGGGCAGCGATACCCGGGTCCCGGCGCTGATCGAGCCGGACCCCCGCACGACCACGCGTTCCTTCGACGAACGGTTCGGCGTCAGGCTGTTGATCGCCGCCTGCATGGCGTCCCGCATGCTGCCGCCGGTGTAGACGGTGCCGCCGTTCCTGCGGGCCGTCCAGGTGCTGCCGTTGAGCGTCGCCTCCGCGTGGTAGGTCCCGGAGCCGCAGTCGGCGCTGCTGCCGTCGACCGGGACCAGCGCCCACTGCTGGTTGGCGCCGTCGAGGTCGGTGAACTGCGATACCCGCGCGCCGTCCTCGGTGGACCACTCCCATACCTCAAGCGCCTTGCCGCTGTTCCGGTTGATGAGCTGGATGTAGCCGTCGCCCGCGTCGGTGACGGAGAACTGCTGGTTGGCGGTGTTGCCGTCGGTCCACTGCTGGACGTGCGCGCCGTCCGCGGTCGACCACTCGGAGATGTCGAGCACCTTGCCGCTGTGGCGTGATCTCAGCCGGTACTGGCCCGAGCCGGAGTCGACGAACTGCCACTGCTGCCAGGCGCCGTCGTTCCGCGGCCACTGCACGATGCCGGCGCCGTCCTCGGTGGCGAGGTTGTACACGTCGAGCGCTTTGCCACTGTGCCGGTTGACCAGGACGTACCACGTGCCGGTGTCGATCTCGGCCGCGTGCGCGCGCGGCGCGGGCAGGGCGACGAGGGACGCCCCGGCCATCATCGCGACCAGCAGGGCGGCGAGCAGCCCTCGCAGGCTGCTCACACTTCGGAGAAACATGGCGGCTCCTTCTCACTGGAACGTTTCAGTGCGGGATCGCCCGGAGGCCACGCCATGGTGAATCGATTCACGTCCGGGGCGTGCGCCGCTCGGGCGAGGCGTATCTTGGGAGCGCTCCCAGAGCGGCTGGAACGTACCACCGTGATCATGCTCAGGACAAGAAGCGTGCGGGGTGGCGTTCGGCGCCCGCCCCGAGCGGTCGCGCGCCCGGCGGGCGGCGAAGCCGGTCTGCTGCCGCAGCGTGTCCCCGGCCCGGCGGCGGGGCCGCCCGCGTCCGGCCCGAACGCTCCCGCGCGCCGTGGCGAGCCCCCGTTCCGTGTGCCACGCGGGCACGAACCGCGCGTCGGCCCCGACCTCGTCGTCGACGCCGGACACGACGCCGTCCCGGCCCGCACGGTGCGGGCCGGGGCCCGCACGCGCCGCGGGCCCCGGCCCTGAGGTGCCCGCCCGCCCCGGCCAAGAGGGGTGCCGCGGCGGGAGGCCGGCAGGAGAGCCACCGTGCCGGGCCCCGTCAACGCCCCGGGGCGGTATCCGCGGCGCACGGGGGCGAAAGGCGCGGGGCCGGGAGGAGGGCCTTTGCCTCCCGGCCCCGCGGTCATGCGGCGCGCGTCCGGCGCGGCCACGCGGGGTCCGCGGCGGTGCGGACGACGGCGGGGCGGACGACGGCGGCGCGGTGCCGGCCGGCCGCGCCGGCTCACCCGGGTGCTTCCCGGGTCGGGTGACCCGGGCTCAGCCGGGTGCTCCCCGGGGCGGGTCGGGGTGCGCATCGGGTGCGTCGCTGCCGCCGGGAGGTGGGGCAGGTGCCGCTGTGGCCGGGCGGTCGGGCCGGGCGCGGGTCACTGCCGCGGGGTGCGTGCCGGGAGGTGCCAGTCGCGGGCCTCCCGGTACTGCTCGTAGAGACGGGCGAAGTAGCCACCGGCGCGGCGCAGTCCGGCGGGGTCGCCGGTCTCCACGACCCGGCCTCCGTCGAGGGCGACGACGCGGTCGGCCGCGGCAAGGGTGGCGGGCGCATGCGCGATCACCACCACGGTGCGCTCCGGATCGCCGGCGAGCGCCGCGATGGCGTCGCCCACGGCGCGTTCGTTCTCGGGGTCGAGGGCGGAGGCGGCCTCGTCGATGAGCACGATGCGGGACCGCTTGAGGAAGGCGCGGGCGATGGACACGCGCTGGCGTTCGCCGCCGGAGAGCCGGGCGCCGCCCTCGCCGACGCGGGTCAGCCAGCCTTCGGGCAGCCGGTCCGCCACCTCGTCGAGCCTGGCGGCCCGTGCGGCGGCCAGGAACTGTTCGCGGGTGGCGTCCGGGTGCGCAATCCGCACGTTCTCCTCGATCGTGTCGTCGAACAAGTACACGTCCTGGAAGACGATCGCGATGTCCTGGAGCAGTGCGTCGTGGTCGTAGTCGCGGACGTCGAGTCCGCCGACGCGCACGGTGCCCGCGTCGGCGTCGAAGAAGCGGGCGATCAGCCGGGTCACGGTGGTCTTGCCGGACCCGGAGGGGCCGACGAGGGCGGTGGTGCTGCCGGGCGGGCAGCGGAAGGAGACGTCGCGCAGCGCAGGCTCCGCCCCCGGGGCGCCGTAGGAGAAGGTGACCCCGGAGAACTCCACGTCCGCGCGGGCGACGGTGGTGACCGGCGCGCGCGGGGCCGGCAGGGCGGGGGTGCCGAGGACGGACCGGACGCGGCCCACGGCGTTGTCCATCGCCCGCAGTGCGCCGATGAGTTCGATGAGGGTGCCCAGCGGTTCGAGGAACCGCACGGCGAGGACCAGCAGCGCGACGGCCTCGGCAACGGCCAGGGAACCGCTGGTCACCCGGTGGGCGCCGACGAGGAGCACCGCGACGAAGCCGCCCATCACCACGGCGGTGTATGACAGGTCGGGCAGCAGCGAGCGGCGCAGCCCGCGGCGGTAGACCTCGCGGTGCTCCTCCAGCGCGGCCCGCATCCGGACCGTTCCCGTGCTGCCCTGTCCGGCGGCGCGCAGCACCGGCTGGGCCTGGCCGAACTCGACGGCACGGCCCGCGATTCCCGCCGCCGCCCGTTCGAGCTCGATGTCGGCGGCGGAGGCGACGCGCCCGGCCCTGCGCAGCGTCAGCCAGGCGAACGGCACGACGGCGAGGAACAGCAGCGCCGTGCGCCAGTCGACGGCGAGGGTGACCACAAGGACGGTGGCCGGCACCAGGGTGGCGGTGATGGCGGGGGCGCCGATGGTCACGGCGAGCTGGCCGATGGCGCCCGCGTCGGAGGTGACGGCGCGGGCCAGCCGGGCGCGGTGGCCGGCGGTGAACCAGCCGAGCGGCAGGGTGGCGACGTGGCGGACGATCCGGTGGCGCAGCCGCGCGCCCAGTTCCATGGAGGCGGCGAAGCCGACGGGGGTGGCGATGACGGTCAGCACGCCGTGGCCGAGCACTCCGGCGCAGCCGAGCAGCAGCCAGGGGGTGGCCGCGCCGAAGTCCGGTTCGGGGCGCAGCAGGGCGTGGAGGACCGGCACCAGCAGTCCCAGGAGCAGGCCCTGGAGGACGGCGAGCACGGCTTGCAGCGCACCGAGCCGCAGGAGGAGCCCGGGGTCGGGGAGGAGGGCGTGGAGACGGCGGATCATGCGGGGGCTCCGTTCTGCTGGGCGTGCCACATGCGGGCGTAGAGCCCGTCGTGGGCCAGGAGGTCGGTGTGGGTGCCGCGTTCGGCCAGGCGTCCGCCGTCCAGGACGAGGATCTGGTCGGCCCGCCGGATGGTGCGCAGCCGGTGGGCGATGACCAGGACCGTCCGGCCGGCGGCGAGTTCGGCCAGCGCCCGCTGGACCGCGGTCTCGCTATCCGGGTCGAGGGAGGCGGTGGCCTCGTCGAGGACGACGACGGGGGCGCCGGACAGGATGCAGCGGGCGATGGTCAGCCGCTGCCGTTCCCCGCCGGACAGGCCGGCGCCCCCCGAGTCGAGCACGGTGTCGTAGCCCTGGGGCAGTGCCTCGATGACGTCGTGGACGTGTGCCGCCTCGGCCGCCTTCCGCACTTCTTCCTCGCCGGCGCCGGGGCGGCCCAGGCGGATGTTCTCCCGGACGGTGTCGTGGAGGAGGACGACGTCCTGGAAGACGAGCGCCATCGAGGACAGCAGGGTGGTGGTGTCGAGCGCGCGGATGTCGGCGCCGCCGAGCTGGATCGTTCCCGAGGTGACGTCGTGGAAGCGCGGCAGCAGTCCCGCCAGGGTGGACTTGCCGGCGCCTGAGGGGCCGACGACCGCGGTGACGGTGCCGGGTTCGAGGACCGTGCTGATGTCCTCCAGGGCGTGGGTGACGCCGTCGTAGGAGAAGGTGACGCGGTCCAGTTCCACCCGGTGCCCCTGCGGAGTCAGGGGCCGGTCGGGCCGCGGCAGCGGGGGCCGCGCGAGCAGGTCCTCGATGCCCGCGGCGGCGGCCCGGCCCTTGCGCACGCCCTGCGCGCCCTGGATGGCGGGGGTGATGGAGGTGGGCAGGCCGACGCCGACGACGAGGAACGGCAGCAGGTCCGCCATGGTCATCAGGTCGGCGCGGACGAACGCCAGGCCGGCCGCCATGACCACGGCGAGCACGGTCATCTCGGCGGCGAGCAGCCGGGAGGCGGCGGAGCTGTAACGGGTCTGCCGCACCCAGGCGCGCATGGCGGCGGTGTGCTCGCACACACCCTCGTCGAAGCGCTCCAGGACGCGCCCGCCGGTGCCGTACGCCTTCACCACCGCGATCCCGTCGGCGTATTCGACGGCGGCGGCGCTGATGCGCCGCTCGGCGGCCAGCAACCGGTTCACGTGTTCCGTCATCGACCGCATCGCGACCCGGTAGGCCACGGCCATGCCGGCGAGCACCCCGGCGGTGACCAATGCCATGCGCCAGTCGACGAGCAGGAGGTAGCCGAGGCCGACGGTGATCGCGGTGGCCGCGCCGATGACCTCGCCCAGGGCGTGGGCGATGACCTGGTGCATCTCCTCCAGGTCGTTGGTCATGCGCCTCTTGACCAGTCCGGAGCCGCTCGCCCGGAACCAGCCGAGCGGCACCACGCCGAGGTGGTGCACCATGCGCACCCGCAGCCGGTGCAGGATCTCGGCGTCGGCGTAGTGGCCGACGCGGGAGGAGGCGAGGACCAGCACCAGGCGCAGGCAGGCCCCGGCGGTGCCGGTCCAGGCCCACAGCCGGATCGTGTCCGCGGAACCGGAACCGGAACCGGAACCGGAACCGGCAGCCGAGGCGCCGCCATCGCCGAGGGCGAGACGGGCGATCTCGGCGACGGCGAGATAGGGGACGACCCCGGCCGCGGCGCCGAGTGCGGAGAGCAGCGCGCACGTCATCAGGTGGCCGCGGACGGGGCGCAGCAGGCGCGCCAGCGGGCCGGAGGGGAGCAGCCGTGGCCGCGCCGGGAGCGCGTCCGGCACGGCTGCCGGGTCCTGGGAAGGGGAGAGAGCTGTCATCCGCATTCCTTGCTGGTGGTGACCGGGCCGGGGCCGGCGAACCCGGGTGAGGTAAGGCTGTCCTTACCTTGCCGGTTGAAGTCGACGTGATGTCAAATGGCGTCATGACGGATTCCGGAGTCACCATCGGCGAGGCCGCCGCGCTGTACGGCGTCGCGCCCTCGACGCTGCGCTGGTGGGAGCGGCAGGGAGTGCTGCGCCCGCCGGCCCGCGCGGGGGGGCGCCGTTCGTATGCGGCCCACGACCTGCGCCGCATCGGCCTGGCCTACCTGTGCTGTGTGACCGGCACCATGCCGCTCGACCGCGCCGCCATCGTGACTTCGGGCAGGTCGGCGCACACGGCCTGGCAGGAGACGGTGCGGGAGCAGATCGCCCGCCTCGACCGGGAGGCCGAGCAGTTGATGGCGGCCCGCGCCTATCTGGAGCACCTGCTCGGCTGCACGGACGACGATCCCGCGGCGCACTGCCCGGTGCTCGACGGCGACCTCGCCGCGCACACGCCCCGGGGCCGGGTGTCCGAGCCGGGCCTGACGGCCGCGGCCCGCGCCGCCCGCGCGCACCCGCTCCCGGCGCGGCGGGACGGGAGCCGGGTGCAGCGTGGCGAAAAGACGCCGCAGCCCGCGGGGCGTTACGAAAAGGAAGCAGCCGGGACCCCCGAGTGCCCCGGCTGCGGCGGGACGTTCACCCGGGCGCCGCGCGGCAGATCACGCACCTACTGCTCGCCGGCCTGCCGGCAGCGTGCCTACCGTGCGCGGGCCGCGCGGCGCCGGGCGCCCGGCGGGGTCAGTGCTTGACGGCCAGTCCGCACATGGCGTCCACGGGCTGTTCGTCCTCGAAGACGGGGTGTTCGGGGCGCCAGCGTTCGATGGTGACCACGCCGGGGTCCAGCAGCGTCAGCCCGTCGAAGAAGGCCGTGACCTCCTCGGGGCTGCGCAGCGTGTAGTCGCCGGCCAGGCGCGCGTTGTAGTCGCTGGTGGCCGCGTTGAGCGTGGCGTTGGTGTTGGTGCCGTCGCTGATGGCCAGGTAGCTGCCCCGGGACAGCGGGGCGATCAGCCGCCGAACGATGTCGGCGGGCCCGTCCTCGTCGGTGAGGTGCCCGAGGATGCCGAGCATGGTCACGGCGATGGGCCGGGAGAAGTCCAGCAGCTCGGCCGCCTGCTCCAGGATCGCGTCGGGATCGCGCACGTCCGCGTCGATGTACGCGGTCTCGCCCGCCGGGGTGCTGGTGAGCAGCGCGCGGGCGTGCGCGAGGACCAGCGGATCGTTGTCGACGTACACGATCTTGGACTCGGGGGCCACGCGCTGCGCGACCTCGTGGGTGTTGTCCACGGTCGGCAGGCCCGTGCCCAGGTCGAGGAACTGGCGTATGCCCGCCTCCCCCGCGAGGAAGCGGACGGCTCTGGACAGGAACATCCGCTGGTACTGCGCGGTGCGCACGATGCCGGGGTAGACGCGCGTGATCTGCTCGCCCGCGTCCTTGTCCGTGGCGTACCAATCCTTGCCGCCCAGCCAGAAGTTCCACACCCGGGCCGAATGCGCCTTCGAGTTGTCGATCTCCATCTGCTGCCTCCGTCGGCCGTGCTGTTGTGGTCAGCGGAAGCGTAGCCACCCGGGAACGGGCCCCGCGTGCGCGGACGTGTTCGCGGCCTTGTCCTTCCGGGGTCCTTTTCTACACTTGCGGTCGTGAAGGGCTTGCTGCTGCGCCTGTCCTCCCTCGACGCCGACGCGGCCGCCGCGGTGCGGGTGATCGCGCACTTCCAGGCGCTGCTCGGCGCCGGCCGGCTCGATCCGGCGGCCCTGCTGCGTTCCGTCGCCGGTCTGGCCGAATGCCCCGCGGGCCTTGAGCTGGCCGACGGCCGTGCCTTCCGCGCCGGGCCGGACGGCGCCGTCGTGACCGGCCCGCCCGAGCGGGTCTCCGGCGAGGCGGCGCTGCGCCCGGCGGGCCGGGTCTGGCTCGAACGGCCGGGCCGCGCCGGTCCGTTCGACGATCTGGTGCTTGAGTGGCTGGCCATCGCGGCGCATACCGCCCAGCAGCCCTTCCGGGTGGCCGACCCCGCCCTGGTCGAGGTGGTGCTGTCGGCGCGCGAAGCCTTCGCCGACCGGGCCAGGGCGCTGCGCCTGCTCGGCCTCGCGTCCGAACAGCCCCTGCGGGTCGTCGCCGTGATGGGCCCGGGCGACCCCGAGGTGACCGCGCTTGCGCTGCTCGGCCGCGGCGGCGTGCCCGGCACCGTCCGCGTCGCGCACGTCGGCGCGTACGGGGTGGCCCTGGTGCAGCGGGCCGCGGCCGGGTCGCCCGCCGCCGAGCTGCGCGCGGCGGTGCGCGGCGCCGTCCGGGCCGGTATCGGTGGTCCGGCCGACGCGCTGGGTGCCGCGGCCTCCTGGGAACAGGCGCTGGCAGCGCTGCGCTTCGCGCAGCCCGGCGTGCCCGCCGACGCGGTGGCCGACCACGACGAGCTGGGCGCGGTCGTCCTGCTGGCCGACGTCCCCGCGGCCCGGCTCGCGGCGCTGCCCGACGTGCGGCGGCTGGCCGGGATCGTGGAACGCGAGGGCGGCGGGCGGCACGTCGCGGCGCTCGCCGCGTTCTGCCGCACCGGCTCGCTGCGCGCGGCGGCGGCCGAACTGCACCTGCACCACAGCTCGGTGGCGGCCCGCCTCGGCCGCGTCGAGGCGGCCACCGGCTGGCGGCTGCGGGAGCCCGGTGACCGGTTCCGCGCCCAACTCGCGCTGCACGCCTGGCGGCTGGCCGCGACCGGCGAACGCGGGTCCGCTGCCGCGCCGTCCGCTGCCGTGCCGTCCGTCACCGCGCCGCCCGGCGCAGCACCGTGATCTCCTCCGCCGCCATCCGCCGCGCGACGGCCGCGTGCCGTACCAGCGACGCGCCGTGGAACGTGCCGGGGAACAGGTGCAGTTCCGCGAAGACGCCCGCGGTCAGCAGCGAGCGCGCGTAGTCGATGCCCTCGTCCCGCAGCGGGTCGAACGCCATCACCGCCACGTGCGCCGGGGGCAGGCCCGCCAGGTCGCCCGGCGCCGCCCGCGCCGGGGCGGCCGTCGCCGGCACCCCGGCCGAGCCGGGCACGCCAGCGCCCAGGTAGGCGGCCCAGCTCAGCTCCGCGTTGCGCCGGTTCCACACCGGCGTGTCCGTGAACTGCCGCGCGCTCGGCGTGTCCAGCCGGTCGTCAAGGGCGGGGCTGTCCAGGTACTGGAAGCAGATGCCGGGCCCGCCGCGCTCCCGCGCCAGCATGGCCACCGCCGTCGCCAGGCAGGCGCCCGCGCTGTCCCCGGCCACCACCACCCGTTCCGGATCGGCGCCGAGGCGGGCGGCGTTCGCGGCCGTCCAGCACAGCGCGGCGTAGCAGTCCTCCGGCGCGGCCGGGTAAGGGTGTTCCGGCGCGAGCCGGTAGTCGGGGGACACGACGATGCCCGGCAGCGCGCGGCACAGGCGCAGGTTGGCCTCGTGGTCCACGTCGGGGCCGCCCAGCAGGAACCCGCCGCCGTGGATGCGGAGCACGACGGGCAGCGGGTCGCGCGCGGCGGCGGGCCGGTAGAGGCGCAGGGCGGTGCCCGCCTCGCGGACGTCCGTCACCACCACGCCCTCGGTGTCCGCGGCGGCGACCTGGCGGGCCAGCTCGGCCGCCTGCGCGGCCCGCGCGGCGGCCAGGTCGGAGACGTTCACCTCGGGCATCATCGCCAGCGCGGCGGCCAGTTCGGGGTCGAAGGGGTAGCGCATGCGCCCACCGTGGCACCCGCAGAGCGCGCCCGGTACCGGACAGGCGTCGGCGGGGGCGCCCGCGCCGTCCGACAGCCGCACCGGGCGCGCGCCCGCGTGCCGCGGGCGTCGGGCGCGCCCCGCGCGATGCCCGACGCGCGTCGGATGTGCGCGGCCCGCCGCGCGTGGCACCGTGCTCCGGTGATCCGGCACGGGTCCTGGCGCCTCGCCGCGGACGTTCCGCGCCGGGCCGCCGGGTGCGCAGAGCGGCCCCATGGCTCCCGTGCCGCAGTGCGCCTGCCACCGACACCAGGAAAGGGTCCGCCGCCGTGAAGAGAATGTCCGGGGTGCTCCACCTCGCCGCGTCAGGACTGCTCGCGATCGGTCTGCTGGCCGCCTCCTCCGCCGTCGGGGCCGGGGCGGCCGACGGCGGGGACGCGCGGGGCGGCGCGGGGGACGGGGGGCGGCACTGGGTCCATACCTGGACGGCCATGCCGCAGCTGACCGAGCCCGCGAACATGCCGCCCGAGCCGTTCACCGGCGAGGACGTGGTGCTTGCCGACGCCACGCTGCGCCAGACCGTCAGGGCCACGATCGGCGGCGACGATCTGCGGCTGCGCTTCTCCAACGCGTTCGGTGGCGCGCCGCTGCCCCTCACCGAGGTGTCGGTGGCGCTGCCGCGGGACGGCCGGGCGGGCGCGGCCGCGATCGAGCCGGGCTCGGCCCGCCCGGTCACCTTCCACGAACGGTCCGCCACGACCGTGCCGCCCGGCGCCCACGTGGTCTCCGACCCGCTGCCGTTCCGGGTCCTTCCCGGCACGGACCTGACGGTGACGGTGTACCTGGCCGAGGGGCAGGCGTCGCTCGACATCACCTCCCACCCGGGCTCGCGGACGACGTCCCACCTGCTGGCGGGCAACCACGTCGACGCCGCGGAGCTGCCCGGGGCGACTCCCACGGACCACTGGTACTTCCTGAGCGGCCTTGAGGTCCGCGCGCCGGGCGGCACCGGCGCGGCCGTCGTCGTCGGCGATTCGCTGACGGACGGCAGGGGTTCGACCACCAATATGAACGACCGCTGGCCCGACCAGCTGTTCGACCGCCTCGACTCCCGTCCCGCCACGGCCGGTACCGCCGTTCTCAACCAGGCCGCGGGCGGCAACCGCGTGCTGAACGACGGCCTCGGCCCGAACCTGCTCGCCCGCCTCGACCGCGACGTGCTCGCGGCCAGCGGCGCCGAGTGGCTCGTCGTCTTCCACGGCGTCAACGACATCGGCACGGCGGCGGCGACGCCGGCCGCCCAGGCGGACGTCACCGCCCAACTGCTCGCCGCCTACGACCAGATCGTCACCCGCGCCCATGCCCAGGGCATCCGCGTGTATGGGGCGACGCTGCCGCCGTTCGGCGGCAACGAGATGTACGACGACGCCGCGGGGCTGCGGGCGGAGACGCGGCAGGCCGTGAACACGTGGATACGCGAGGCCGGCCGCTTCGACGCGGTGATCGACTTCGACGCGGCGGTGCGGGACCCGGCCGACCCCGGGCGCCTGCTGCCCGCGGCCGACGTCGGCGACCATCTGCACCTCAACCCGCACGGCTACGGGCTGCTGGCGGACGCGGTGCCGGCCCGGCTGTTCCGCTGAGTTCCGGTTCCCGTTCCCTGTTCCCTGTTCCCTGTTCCCGGCGTGGCGGGCCGCCGGTGCCACTCATCGGCCACGCCTATGAGTGGCATCGGCAGCACGTGTTGGACGCCGCGCGCCGCGGCCGGTTGACTCGGCGGCATGACGACCAGGACCTTCCGCATCGCCGCCATACCCGCAGACGGAGTCGGCGAGGAGGTGGTCGCCGCGGGCCGTGCCGTGCTCGACGCCCTGGCCGAGGGCTCGGGCGGCGCGTTCGGCTTCGCCTGGGAGGAGTTCCCCTGGGGCGCGCGCCACTACGCGGAGACCGGCCGCATGATGGACGAGGACGGTCTCGAACGGCTGCGGCCGTTCGACGCGATCTACTTCGGCGCGGTCGGCTGGCCCACCGTGCCCGACCACGTCAGTCTCTGGGGGCTGCGCCTGGCCATCTGCCAGGGCTTCGACCAGTGGGCCAACATCCGCCCGGTGCACTTCCTGCCCGGCGTCCGCAGCCCGCTGCGCAGCGCGGACGACCACGAGCTGGACTGGGTGGTGGTGCGGGAGAACAGCGAGGGCGAGTACGCCGGTCTCGGCGGGCGCAATCTGGCGGCGCGCGGCCCGGGCGGCGAAGTCGCCGTGCAGTCCTCGCTGTTCACCGAGGTGGGCTGCGAACGCATCATCCGCTTCGCCTTCGAACTGGCCCGCACCCGCAGCCGCCGCAAGCTGTCGAGCGTGACCAAGAGCAACGCGCAGCAGTATGGCATGGTGCTGTGGGACGAGGTCTTCCGGCGCGTGGCGGCCGAGTACCCGGACGTGGAGACCGAGAGCGTGCTGGTGGACGCGATGTCCGCGAAGTTTGTGCTGCGCCCGGAGGACCTGTCGGTGGTGGTCGCCTCCAACCTGCACGCCGACATCCTCTCCGACCTCGGCAGCGCGCTGGCGGGCAGCCTCGGCCTGGCGGCGAGCGCCAACCTGAATCCGGAACGGCGTTTCCCCAGCATGTTCGAGCCGGTGCACGGCTCCGCGCCCGACATCGCGGGCCTCGGCCGCGCCAACCCGATCGGCGCGGTGGGCAGCGCGGCGCTGATGCTGGATCACCTGGGGCTGCCGGCCGAGGCCGCCCGCCTGCACCGCGCCATCGCGGCCACCACCGCGGCCGGGGTGCTGACCCGGGACGTGGGCGGCACGGCCGGCACCGAAGAGGTGACCGACGCGCTCATCGGCGCCCTCGGCACCTACGGCACCCTCGACGGCTGAGACGCCGCGGGGGTACCGGGGGTACCGGGGGTGCCGGGGGTGCCCGAGTTGCGGCCGTGTTGCCTCCCGTGGCGATTCCGGCCGCGGGAGGGCGCGAAGCCGCCGGTCAGGCGCCCGGGGCGGGTGGGCGAGCCGCCGTCCCCGGGGAGGCGACCTTGTGGATTCCTGTACGGCATCTGATTATTCACAAGGGAGTCATGCGCACGTCGAATTGACATGCGCATGGCCTAGCTCAGTGTGCTCGCCACCAATGAGGAGGAACCCGGATGGCAGCGATGCGATCCTCACGCCGCCTGCGGGCCGGCGCCACCGTGGCCACCGCCGCGGTGCTTGGCCTCGGGGCCGGCCTGACGTTGCCCGGCGCGGCAAGCGCCGACGACGCGCAGAGAGTCATCGCCAACGCGGGAGCCGAGGGCACCATCCCCGGCAGCTACATCGTCATTCTCGAAGAGGGCACCTTCTCCGCCACCTCCGCCTCGGCCCAGGCGCTCGCGGACCGCCACGACGCGGAGGTGACCAGCACCTTCCGGCACGCGCTCAACGGCTTCGCCGCCGAGCTGACCGAGGCGGACGCCCTGGACCTCGCCGCCGACCCGGCGGTCGCGGAGGTCGTGCAGAACCAGACCATCCGGCTGGACGCGACCCAGGACGACCCGCCGTCCTGGGGGCAGGACCGGATCGACCAGGCCGACCTGCCGCTCGACGACAGCTACACCTACCCGGACACCGCGGGCGAGGGCGTCACCGCGTACATCGTCGACACCGGAGTGCGCTACACGCACGAGGACTTTGGCGACCGGGCCACCTTCGGCTTCGACGCCTTCGGCGGCGACGGCCAGGACGGCAACGGCCACGGCACCCACGTCGCGGGCACCGTCGCCGGCTCCTCCTACGGCGTGGCCAAGGCCGCCGACATCGTCGCCGTGCGCGTTCTCGACGACACCGGCAGCGGCACCGCGGAAACGGTCATCGGCGGCGTGGACTTCGTGACCGGCGACGCCTCGGGACCCGCCGTCGCCAACCTCAGCCTGGGCGGCGGCGCGAACAGCGCGCTCGACCAGGCGGTGCGCAACGCCATCGACGCCGGCGTCACGTTCGCGGTCGCGGCCGGCAACGACTACGGGGCCGACGCCGGCGGGTACTCCCCGGCGCGCGTCGAAGAGGCGATCACCGTCGCGTCGAGCGCGCAGTCCGACGCGGTCTCCGAGTTCTCCAACCTCGGGTCGGTCGTCGACATCTTCGGCCCCGGCTCCGCCATCACCTCCACCTGGAACACCGGCGACGACGCGGAGAACACGATCTCCGGCACGTCGATGGCGACGCCCCACGTGGCGGGCGCGGCGGCCCTGTACCTGGCCGGCAACCCGGCCGCGACCCCGGCTGAGGTGTCCGCGGAACTGGTGGACTCCGCGGTGTGGAACCGCCTCAGCGGCGTTCCGGCCGACACCCCCAACGCGCTGCTGCACACCGGCGGCCAGGGCGGCCAGCCCGAGCCGCCGGACGGCCCGCGGTTCGGCAACGAGACCGCGGCGGCGATCTCCGACCTGACCACCACGGAGTCGACGATCGACGTGACGGGCGCGGGCGTGCTGGACGGCGCCTACCAGGTCGAGGTCACCATCGAGCACACCTACATCGGCGACCTCACCGTCGACGTGGTCGCCCCCGACGGCACCGAACGGCGCCTGCACGACCGGTCCGGCGGCAGCACGAACGACCTGGACACGGTCTACACGCTCAACGGCTCAGGACTCGAAGCCGACGGCACCTGGACTCTGCGGGTGACCGACAACGCGCGGGCCGACGAGGGCACCCTCGTCTCCTGGTCGCTCCAGTTCTGACCGGCCGGCACTCCGGCGTCGCGGTATCCCGGGTGTCCCGGATATCCCGGATATCGCGGCGTCAGGAGCCGGCCTCCCGCCCGGCCGCCCGGTAGATGTCGGGCTCCAGGTAGATGACGCGGGCGATCGGCTCGGCCTCCCTGATGCGCGCCTCGGCCGCGTCGATGGCGGCCGCGACGGTCGCCGCGTCGTCGTCGTGGTCCACCGCGATCTTGGCGGCCACCAGCAGCTCGTCCGGGCCGAGGTGCAGCGTCTTCATGTGGATGACACGGGTGACGGTCTCGCCGTCCACGAGCGCGGCGCGAATCCTGGCCACCGAATCCCTGCTGCCCGACTCGCCCAGCAGCAGCGACTTCGTCTCCAGCGCGAGGACGACGGCGATGACCACGAGCAGCACGCCGATGCAGAGCGTCCCGATCCCGTCCCACACACCGTCACCGGTGGCCAGCGCCAGGCCGACACCGCCGAGCGCGAGGACCAGGCCGACCAGCGCACCGAGGTCCTCCAGCAGCACCACGGGCAGTTCCGGCGCCTTGGCCGTGCGGACGAACTGCGTCCAGGACTGGGAGCCGCGCACCTCGTTCGACTCCTTGATGGCGGTGCGGAACGAGATGATCTCCGCGATGATCGCGAAGACCAGCACGCCCACCGGCCAGTACCAGTGGTCGATCTCGTGCGGATGCCTGATCTTCTCCACGCCCTCGTAGAGCGCGAACAGGCCGCCCACGGAGAACAGCACGATGGAGACGATGAACGCGTAGATGTAGCGTTCGCGCCCGTATCCGAAGGGGTGCTCCTCGCTCGCGGCCCGTCTGGCCCGCTTCCCGCCGAGCAGCAGCAGGGCCTGGTTGCCGGCGTCGGCGACCGAGTGCACGCCCTCGGCCATCATGGAGGACGAGCCGCTGAACACGGCCGCGGTGAACTTGGCCACCGCGATGGCCGCGTTCGCGCACAGTGCGGCGACGATCGCCTTGGTTCCGCCTGAGGCGCTCATGGTTGCTGTCGTCCTTCCGTCAGCGAGGCCGCACGGGGCCCTGAGGCGCACATTGTGTCAGCCGGTGGCCCCCGCTCTCAGGGGAACGGCGGGAGCCGGATCACAGCGCACGGCGCATGCACACCCGCGGCCAGCGGTCGAGGCCGTGCGCGGCCTCCCGGCGCCGGATCTCCCGCAGCCCGGGGCCGACGGCGTCCTCGGGCAGGACGGCGAAGCCGCAGCGCAGGTAGTAGGGCGCGTTCCACGGCACGTCCGCGAAGGTGGTCAGGGTCAGCGCCGGCAGCCCCGCCGTCACGGCGTGCCCGGCCGCGTGCTCGATCAGCGAACGGCCCACGCCGCGGCGGGCGTTCGCGGGGTGGACGGAGACCTGCTCGATGTGGAGGGCGCCGTCGACCCGTTCCGCGACGAGGTAGGCCACGGGGCGGTCGGCGCTGTCGGCCGCTACCCAGGAGAGGCCCGCCCGCAGGTGACGTTCGAGCTCGGCGACGGAGGGCGGCGGGTCGTCGGCGACATCGGCCATGCCGATGCCGCGGAACGGCTCCCCCGCGGCCCGTTCGATGTCCTGGAGCGACGGCAGGTCCGCGGCGCGGGTGTCCCTCAGATGCATGAGGCCATTCTGGTCCCCGGGGCCCGTCCCGGAAGGGGTCATCACTTCGAGTGAAACTTTGGCCGTCTCTTGCGGGCAGACACCCTCTGTTGTCAAGCTGTTGCCGATTGTCAGCAAAGGCAGGAGGGGCCTGTGCCATTCGGTGAGCAGCCCGCGTATCTCCGCGTCGCAGAAGACCTTCGACAGCAAATCGCGGACGGCACCCTGCCGCCGCATACCCGGCTTCCCTCGCAGGCGAGCATCCGCGCCGCCTACGGGGTGTCCGACACCGTGGCGCTGGAGGCACGCAAGGTGCTGATGGCGGAGGGCCTCGTCGAGGGCAGGTCCGGCTCGGGGACGTACGTCCGCGAGCAGCCGCCGCGGCGCACCGTCTCGCGCAGCGGGTACCGGACGCTGGGCGAGTGTTCGACGTTCAGGCAGGAGCAGGCCGACGAGCGCGTGCGCGGCACCTGGGAGGGCAGCAGCGAGCGGGTGGCGGCGCCCGCGGGGATCGCGGAGCGGCTGCGGATCGAGCCGCAGGAGCCCGTGATGTGCACGAGCTACGTGTTCCGCATGGGCGGCGAGCCGGTCATGCTGTCGACCTCCTGGGAGCCGCTGTGCCTGACGGGGCGCACGCCGGTGATGCTGCCGGAGCAGGGGCCGCTGGCCGGGCGGGGGGTCGTGGAGCGGATGGCGGCCATCGACGTCGTCGTGGACAACGTGGCGGAGGAGATCGGCGCGCGTCCCGCGCTGGCCTCGGAGGCGCGGGTGCTCGGCGGCCTGGCGGGGCACGCCGTGCTCGTCATCTCCCGCACCTACCGCGCCGGGAGTCTGCCGGTGGAGACCGCGGACGTGATCGTGCCCGCCGACCGGTACGCGGTCTCCTACCATCTGCCCGTGCGCTGACGGCACCCGCCGGGGTGGGGCAGCCGCTGTCGCTGACGGCGGGCGGCCGCACGGCCGTGACGGGCCGCTCGGACTGGGGCAAGAGCACCCTGCGGGCGCGGGGCGGATCTCCTCGCGCGGGCCGGGCTCGCCGCGCGCGCCGGTGGCCGCGTACGGCGGGACGGTGGTGATGGCCCCCACGACCCGGCGGTGTTCCTGGCCGACGGCCGGCTCGTGAGCCTGCCGGGCAGTCAGCCCGGCAGGCCGGGCAGGCTCAGTTCGAACCACACCGTTTTGCCGACCGGCTCGGTCCTGGTCCCCCAGCGCCGCGACTCCTGCGCGACCAGCGGCAGGCCGCGGCCCCCCTCGTCCTCAAGCCCCGGGGCGCGTTCCCGCGGCGGGTCGGGCATCGGGTCGGTGACCTCGACCAGCAGTGAGGTGCCGTGCACCATCCGCACCTCGACGGGGCCGTGCGCGTGCCGCACGGCATTGGTGACCAGCTCGCTGACCAGCAGCTCCGCCGCGTCCGACACGGCGGAAAGACCCCAGGCGCGCAGGGTGTCGCGCACCGCCCGGCGGGCGTGCCACACCACCTGGCGTTCGGCGGGGAAGGTGCGGCGCAGCACCCGGTCGCCCGGCAGGCGGGAGAGGCGCGCGACGAGCAGCGCCAGGTCGTCGGACTCGCGTTCCGAAGCTTCCGGGCGCATGGCGCCGATGACGTCCTCGCAGATCCCGTCCAGCCGGGCGCCGCGCCCGGTGGCCGGGCCGAGCACCTCGACGAGCCGGTCGATCCCGGTGGACAGGTCCTCGTCGCGGGACTCCACGAGGCCGTCGGTGTAGAGGACGAGCAGCGAGCCGTCGGCGATGTCGAGCCGCCGTTCCTCGAAGGGGACGCCGTCCACGCCGAGCGGCGCGCCCGAGGGCAGGTCGACCGGCCGGGCGGCCCAGGTGCCGGCGGCGGGGTCCTCGCAGACCAGCACGGGCGGCAGGTGCCCCGCCTTGGCCAGGGTGCACACGCCGGTGGCCGGGTCGTAGACCGCGTAGACGCAGGTGGCCAGCACGGGTGAGCCGGGGCTCTGGGCGATGTCGCGGCCGAGGTCGTTGAGGTGGTGCAGCAGTTCCGAGGGGGTGAGGTCGAGCCAGGCGAGGGTGCGCACCGCGGTGCGCAGCTGCCCCATGGTGGCCGCGGCGCGCAGGCCGTGCCCGGTGACGTCGCCGATGACGAACGCGATCCGGCCGCCGGCCAGCGGGATCACGTCGAACCAGTCGCCGCCGATCTCCGCCCCGCTGCGGCTGGGCACGTAGCGGTGGCTGACGTCGATGCCGGGCAGCGTGGGCAGCGACTGGGGCAGCAGGCTGCGCTGGAGCATCAGGGCGCCCTCGCGCTCGCGCGCGTACAGGCGCGCGTTGTCCAGGGAGAACCCGGCGCGGGCGGCCAGCTCCATGGCCAGGGCCAGGTCCTCCTGGTCGAACGCCCGGCGGCCAGGACCCTGGCTGATGACCAGCATGCCGAGCACCCGGCCGCGGGCGCGCAGCGGCAGCGTCAGCATCGAGTGGATGTCGAGCGCGGCGGCGGTGCGCCACCTCGGGTCGTCCGGGTCGGTGTCGGCGAGCAGTTCCTCCCTGGTCCTGGCGAGGTGCGGGGTGCCCGAGGTGAGCACGGCGCCGAAGATCGTGCCGGCCCCGAAGCGGAAGTCCTCGTCGGGCGGCGGCAGGTGGCTCTCGCCCGGCGGCTGCCGTCCCGTGGCCATGGTGACGGGGGTGAGGACCACGTCGGCCAGATCTTCCGCGCGCGGCGGCTCGCCGCCGTGGGCGACCGGGGCGATCAGGGCGACGCCCGCGTAGTCGCCGAAGCGGGAGACCAGGGTGTCGACCAGCGCCTGGCAGATGCGGTGCACGTCCAGCAGGTCGCCGAGCGCCGTGCCCACGTCGTTGAGCAGCGCCAGCCGCTGCCGGGCGCGTTCGACCTTGGCGAGCGCTTCCCTGCGCTCGCTGATGTCCAGGACGGTGCCGCTGACGCCGACGGTGTTTCCCGCGGCGTCGGTGAGGCGGCCGAAGGAGACCGAGACCGCGCCCGAGGCGTCGGGCGGCTGGGTGACGAGGTCGCGCACGGTGCGCCCGGAACGCAGTATCTCCTGCTGGAGCCGGTATACCTCCCGGGCCCTGGCACCCGGCAGCACGTCCAGCACGGTGCGGCCGACCAGGTCCTCTTCGGGGAGGTGGTGGAGGCGGGTCAGGGCCTCGTTCACGCGGACGTAGCGCAGCTCGGTGTCGAAGAGGGCGATGCCCAGCGGCGAGGCGGTGAGGAGTCCTTCGAGGGCCGCGAGATCCCGCTCGACCGCGCGCACGGGCCCTGACTCGGCGAGGGAGATCAGCAGGAACGGCGCGCCGTCGGTGCTGCGCAGCGGCGCGCCGCGCAGCTCGAAGCTCACCGGGTGGCCGTCCCGGTGGCGCAGGGAGACGGTGTCGCGCCAGTCGCGCGCGCCGGCGGGCACCGTGACGGGCCGCGGCCCGGCCGTGAAGTCGCCGACCGGCCGGCCCAGGGTCTCCGCCGCGGGCCGGCCGAGCAGCGTTTCGGCCATCGGGCTCCAGAAGGCGATCCGGCCCGCGTCGTCCAGTACCAGCGTGGCGACGCGGATCACGTCGAGACGCGAAGGGCCGGCCGGCGGGCCGGCGGCGGGGTCCTGGGGCCCCTGCGCTTCTGGAGGATCTTTCCGCACGCTGTCCAAGCCCTCGTCGGGTGGCTTCACCGGGGATAACCGGCGAAGTGGGGCAAATGCCCCATACACCCGATTGTGCCCGGGGTCAGCGGTGCGCGCCGCCTCCGGCCTCGACGCGCTCCACGAGATAGTTGGCCGCGTCGGCCGCAGAGCCGGGGCCGCCGCCCAGGCGCAGGCGCTGGATGAGCCGCTGCGCCTCGGCGCGCGTCGCGCAGTGCCCTATGCGGTAGCGGCTGCCGTTCTCGTCCTCGCGGACGACTTGCCAGGGTTGCAGGGTGCTGCCGTTCATTCCTCACCCCCCATCTGCATATGCCAGACCATACGCCAGCGCCTCACCCACCGAACAGGTCTCAGGCCGCTGCCCCGGCATCACGCAGCGCCAGCACGTGCGCCTCCCTGGCCAGCGCGTCGGCGTGCCAGGCGAACGGCAGCGCCGTCGCGGCATCGTGCGGCGCCACCGACAGCGCACGTTCCAGCCGGTGCGCGGCCTCCGCGAGCCGCGTGCGCGCCGGGCTGCCGACCTCGGAACGGTGCGTCGTCACGTAGTCCCTGACCGCGCTCAGCTCGCTGCCCGCCGTCAGCAGCGCCTCGTCCAGCAGCGTCCTGGCCCGCCGGTTCCGGCTCTCGCGGTCCCGGCCCGACTCGAGCGCCTGCGCCAGCCGGGTGCCGCCGTCGGCCAGGCGGCGCAGCCCGGCGAACGGGTCCCGGCGTCCGGTGCCCGTGTCCAGGCGCGCGTCGGCCAGGGCCTGCACGGCGCGGGCCAGATCCTCGCGCAGCGCGGGCAGATGCGGTGCCGCGGCGACGTCCCCCTCGGTGACCCGGATCGCCTCGGCGAGCGCGAGATCCGCCCGCTGAAGCGACCGCGCCCAGCGTTCCGCCCCGTCCGCCAGGATGGCGGCCTCGCCGAGCGCGGCCTCCGCGTCCAGCACCGCGTCCGCCGCCGCGGCCAGGTCGCCCGCGGCGAGGGCGCGTTCCGCCGCGTCCAGCCGGCCGCCGGCCGCGCACCACCGCTCCCGTGCCACGGCCGGGTGGTCGCGCACCGGTGCGAGGGCCGGCTCCGCGTACGCCTCGGCCAGGCTCCGCAAGCGCTCCGCCACCCGGTCGAGCCGGGCCGGCAGCTCCGCCGCGCGGGCGCGGGCGGCGCGCAGCGCCTCCGCGGCGTCCGCGGGCAGCCCGCGCGCGGCGGCCAGCGAACCGGCCACGGACTCCAGCCGCCGCAGGGCCGCCGTGCAGCGGTCGATGATGTCGTTCAGCAGCCTGCGCCGCTCCGTCTCGTTGCGCCGCACCGCCGGGTCGTCCAGCCGCAGGCGTAGCCGCAGCGCCTCCCCGGCCTCGGCCGCGGCGTCCGCGACGGCCGCGCGGTGCGGCCCGACCGCCTCCTCGCCGGACAGGGCGCCGGCGAAGTCCAGTTGCTCGCGCCGCCGGAAGACCGCGTCGTCCAGCCGGACCAGCAGGTCACGCGCGCGCGAGTCGAGCTCGTCCGCGGGCGGCCCCGCCGCCTGCGCCTGCGCCTCGGCGGGCGGGGCGGTGGGACGGCCGTCCCAGCGGTCGGGCACCGTGCGGTACGACGGGTGCGCGCCGCGCCGCCTGAGGTACACCAGCACCAGCACGGCGGCCGCGATCAGCGCCAGCGGCAGCACCAGCACCACTGCGTCCGGGCTGTCCGCGGCCCGTGCGGCGACACGTGCCGTGTCCATCAGCTCACCCTTCGCCGACGCCGGGGGAACGCCTCCGGATCGACGTTAGGCCGGTCGGGCCAGGACCGCGACCCGGGGAGCCGGGCCGCGGTGCCGTGGGAGCGCGGTCAGTCGTTCCTGCCGCGGCGCCTGATCTTGCTGCCGAGCCACACCAGCGGGTCGTAACGGCGGTCCGCGGCGCGTTCCTTCATGGGGATCAGCGCATTGTCGGTGATCCGGATGGACTCGGGGCACACCTCGGTGCAGCACTTGGTGATGTTGCAGAGGCCCAGGCCGTGCTCCTCCTGGACGGCCCGCCCGCGGTCGAGCCCCTGCCGGTCCGCCTCGTCCAGCGGGTGCATGTCCAGCTCGGCCATCCGCATCAGGAAGCGCGGCCCGGCGAACGCCTGCTTGTTCTCCTCGTGGTCGCGCACCACGTGGCACACGTCCTGGCACAGGAAGCACTCGATGCACTTGCGGAACTCCTGCGAGCGTTCGACATCCTCCTGCCGCATCCGGTACTCGCCCGGCTCCACGCCCTCCGGCGGCACGAACGACGGGATCTCGCGGGCCTTCGTGTAGTTGAACTCCACGTCGGTCACCAGGTCCCGCACCACGGGGAACGTGCGCAGCGGCGTGATCGTCAGGGTGTCCTCCGGCGCGAACACCGACATGCGGGTCATGCACAGCAGCCGCGGCCTGCCGTTGATCTCCGCGCTGCACGAACCGCACTTGCCCGCCTTGCAGTTCCAGCGGACGGCCAGGTCGGGGGCCTGCGTCGCCTGGAGCCTGTGGATGACGTCGAGAACGACCTCCCCCTCGTTGACCTCCACCGTGAAGTCCGTCAGGTCACCGGATTCGGCGTCGCCGCGCCACACCCTCAGGTGCGCGTCGTAGCCGGTGCTCGCCGTCTGGCTCACCGGTCCTTCACCTCCTCGTCCGTCAGGTACTTGGCCAGTTCTTCGTCGTCGAACAGCGCCAGCAGGTCGGCGCGGATCGCCGGCAGGGCGCGGCGCTCCAGACGCACCTGCCCCGCGTGCTCCGTCTGCTCCGCATCCTCCGCGTCCCCGTCCGTGCCGGGCTCCCGCAGCGTGCACAGCAGGTTGACCCGCCGCCAGGTGCGGTCCATGCCCGGGTGGTCGTCCCTCGTGTGGCCGCCCCTGGACTCGGTCCGCTCCCTGGCGGCAAGCGCGACGCACTCGCTGACCAGCAGCATGTTCCGCAGGTCGAGGGCGAGGTGCCAGCCGGGGTTGTACTGCCTGTGCCCCTCGACGCCCGCGCGCGCCGCGCGGCGCCGCAGCTCGGCGAGGTGCGTCAGGGCCCGGGACATCTCCGGCTCGCGCCGGATGATGCCGACCAGGTCGTTCATCACCTGCTGGAGGTCCTGGTGCACCGCGTACGGGTTCTCCGGCTTCTCCGGCTTCTCCGGCTCCTCCGCCTCCTCGCCGCCCGCCTCCGTCCGAGGCGGCTGGAACGGGCGCACCGCCTCGTCCGCCGCCGTGTCGATCTGCGCGGGACCGGCGGCCGGCCGGTCGGGTCCTGCCAGCGCCGCCGCGTACCGCGCGGCGTGCAGCCCGGCGCGGCGGCCGAACACCAGCAGGTCGGACAGGGAGTTGCCGCCGAGCCGGTTGGAGCCGTGCATGCCGCCCGCGACCTCGCCCGCCGCGAACAGGCCCGGCACACCGGTGGCCGCCGCGGTGTCCGGGTCGACGTCGACGCCGCCCATCACGTAGTGGCAGGTGGGGCCGACCTCCATCGGCTCCGCGGTGATGTCCACGTCCGCGAGCTGCTTGAACTGGTGGTGCATGGAGGGCAGCCGCTTGACGATCTCCGCGGCGGGCAGCCGCGAGGAGATGTCGAGGAACACCCCGCCGTGCGGGCTGCCGCGCCCCGCCTTCACCTCGGCGTTGATCGCGCGCGCGACCTCGTCGCGGGGCAGCAGCTCCGGGGGCCGCCGGTTGTGGTCGGGGTCGTCGTACCAGCCGTCGGCCTCGGCCTCGTCGCTCGCGTACTGCGCGCGGAAGACGTCGGGGATGTAGTCGAACATGAAGCGGCGGCCCTCGCTGTTGCGCAGCACGCCGCCGTCGCCGCGGACCGACTCGGTGACCAGGATGCCCTTCACGGAGGGCGGCCAGACCATGCCCGTCGGGTGGAACTGCACGAACTCCATGTTGACCAGCGGCGCCCCGGCCAGCAGCGCGAGCGCGTGCCCGTCTCCGGTGTACTCCCAGGAGTTGGACGTCACCTTGAACGACTTGCCGATGCCGCCGGTGGCCAGCACCACCGCGGGGGCGTCGATGACGAAGAACGTGCCGGACTCGCGCCGGTAGCAGAACACCCCGGCCACCGGATCGGCGGGCCCCGCGCCGTCCGCCTTCAGCACGCGGGTGACGGTGCACTCCTGGAAGACCTTCAGCCGGGACTCGTAGTCGCCCGTCTCCCGCTTGTCCTCCTGCTGGAGGGCCACGATGCGCTGCTGGAGGGTGCGGATCAGTTCGAGTCCGGTGCGGTCGCCGACGTGGGCGAGCCGCGGGTACTCGTGCCCGCCGAAGTTGCGCTGGGAGATCCTGCCGTCCGCGGTGCGGTCGAACAGCGCCCCCCACGTCTCCAGCTCCCACACCCGGTCCGGGGCCTCCTGCGCGTGCAGCTCGGCCATCCGCCAGTGGTTCAGGAACTTCCCGCCGCGCAGCGTGTCCCTGAAGTGCACCTGCCAGCCGTCCCCTGAGTTGACGTTGCCCATGGCGGCGGCGATGCCGCCCTCCGCCATCACCGTGTGGGCCTTGCCGAACAGGGACTTGCAGACGACGGCGGTGCGCAGGCCCAGCTCCCTGGCCTCGATGGCCGCCCGCAGGCCGGCTCCGCCGGCCCCGACGATCACCACGTCCCACGACTGCCGTTCGACGGTGCTCACATTTCCTCCTCGCGTCCGGCGGCCCGCATCAGAACAGTCGCGGGTCGCTGAACACATCGGTGGCCAGCAGGTACACGTACAGGTCCGACGCCGCGAGCGAGAGCAGGGACGCCCAGGCCAGCGCCATATGGCGGCTGTTGAGCCGGCTCACCCACGTCCACAGCCGGTAGCGGACCGGATTTCTGGAGAAGCTCTTCAGCCGCCCGCCCATGATGTGCCGGCAGGAGTGGCAGGAGAGTGTGTACGCCCAGACCAGCACGATGTTGAGCAGGAACAGCAGCGTGCCGAGCCCCATGTGCCCCCACTCGTAGTCGGAGTCACGGAACGTCAGCAGCGTGTCGTAGGTGAGGATGACGGCGATGACGGACGCCGCGTAGAAGAAGTAGCGGTGGCTGTTGTTGAGGATCAGCGGGAACCGCGTCTCGCCCGAGTACGACCGGTGCGGCTCGGCGACCGCGCAGGCGGGCGGCGAGGCCCAGAAGCTGCGGTAGTACGCCTTGCGGTAGTAGTAACAGGTCAGGCGGAAGCCGAGCGGCAGCGCCAGGAAGAGCAGGGCGGGGGACAGGCCCCACCAGTCGCCGAACAGCGCCACGTTGGGGCCGTTCTGCATGTCCACGCAGTTTTCCGCGAGGCACGGCGAGTAGAACGGGGAGACATAGGGCGCCGCGTAGTAGTCGGCGTTCGCGAACGCCCGCCACGTCGAATAGACGACGAAGGCCAGCAGCCCGGCCGCGGTGACGGCCGGGCCCAGCCACCACCGGTCGACGCGCAGGTGCGGCCGGCCGATGGCGGCCCGGCCGGCGCGCGGGGTCCTCGGTTCTGCTTCGGTTGCCACAAGACTCTCCGAAGGTGATCGGCGTACGGGGGGACGGCTCGGCTGCGCGGTGTCAGGGCGGGCCGCCCCGGCCCTCGGGGCCCCGCCGCGCGCCCACGCCCTCGTCGTCGGCGTCCGTCCACAGCCGGTCGTCGTAGGGCGCGTCCGGCACGCCGATGAACTCCGCCTGCGCGTCCCCGGATTCGCCGGGAACGGTGGCGGTGAGCAGCGCCAGGCTCTCCCGCAGGTGCTCCGCGTCGCTGCGCAGACGCCGCGTCTCAAGACCCGGGCCGAGCTCCCGCTCCAGCCGCGAGACACACCGCGCCAGGTCATCCACGCACCGCCGGGCGGCTCGCAGCTCCTCGTGCAGTGACACCCCTGACACCCCTGCCACCTCCATTGGTGGTGCAGTACCGGACGATGCGAGTGTGACGCGTGACACAGCCTGTTGGGAAGAGGGCCGTGCGATGAGATCACCCACGGCGACGGCTCCTGCGGGGGTACGGCAGCGCGGTGCGGCGCGGAAGCGGGGGAACGCACCCGGCCGTGCGCGCCGGGCGCCGTCCGGGCTGGTCCGGTCGGGTGGCCTCGCCGCCACGGCCGCCGTGTCGCCGCGTTCCGGCCCCCGGCCTCCCCTTCAGTGGGGCGCATACGTGTGATCAACGCACCGGTGGAGCCGGAGGTACCAGCATGTCAGGCGCGTCAGCGATCCCGGGCCCGGCCCGTGGCCCCCGCCGTTTCGCGGCACTCGCGGTGGGCACGGCCCTCCTCGTGCCGCTGTTCGCCGTCGCCGGCTGCACCGGCTCCGAGGACCGTGACCGCAAGGCGGCAGGCGCCGCGCAGTCGGTGGCCACCGCCAGGCGCGCGCAGCTGACCAGCGGCGGCACCGCGACCTGGGCCGTCGACCGGCTGCCCGAGACGCTGAACGTTTACCAGTTCGACGCCGACCGGGTCACCGACCGGGTCGCCAGCGCCGTGCTGCCCATGCTGTTCACCATCGACGCGCACGGCAGACCCCAGCTGAACACCGACTATCTGCGGTCCGCCGAGATCACGGCGCGCGAGCCGCGGCAGACGGTCCTCTACACGCTGCACCCGGACGCGGCCTGGAGCGACGGGGAGCCGGTCGCCGCGGCGGACTTCGTCGCCCAGTGGAAGGCCCTCGCCGGCGAGGACAAGGCGTACTGGTCCGCCCGCAACGCCGGCTACGACCGCATCGAGAACGTGACGAGGGGCGCAGAACCCGGCCAGGTCGAGGTCACGTTCACCAAGCCGTACGCCGACTGGAAGTCCCTCTTCAGCCCGCTCTACCCGCGCTCCGTCACCTCGGAAGCCGACCGGTTCAACGACGGCGCCCGCGACGAACTGCCCGCGGCGGCAGGCCCGTTCCGGGTCGAGGGCATCGACAGGGAGGCGGGCACCGTCACCCTGGTGCGCAACGACGCCTGGTGGGGCGAGCCCGCCCTCCTCGACCGGCTGGTCCTGTCCGCCGTGCCGCGCGACGAACGCCGCGCGGGCCTGCTCGCGGGCGACCTCGACATCGCCGAGGTCGGCCCGGACGACGCCGACGGCATCACCGCCGCGGGCGCGGCCCGCGGCACGGAGGGCGAGCAGCAGGAGCGGCCGGAGAACGACGCGAAGAACGACGCGAAAGGCGCCGCCCCCGCGGACGGCCCCGGCGGCGGCCCGGCGACGACGGACGCCCTGCACGAGCTGGCGACGGCGCGGCTCGCCGGGGCCGACGCGGCGGGGGCGACCGAACGGTTCGCCCACGCCCACGCCGAGGCGCAGCGCGCCAGGGAACGCGCCTTCGCCACCCGCGAGGAGGCGGTCAGGCAGCGGCTCGCGGGCTTCACCGTGCACCGCGCCTACGACGCGGCCTACACCCACCTCGCCCTGAACGGCCAGTCACCCGCGCTCGCCGACGAGCGCGTGCGCTGGGCCGTCGCCCGCGCCCTCGACCGCAAGGAACTGGCCGCGCAGGTGCACGACCCGGCGGGGCTGCCGACCCGCGCGCTCGGCAGCCACCTGCGGGTGCTCGGCCAGACCGGCTACCGGGACAACAGTGACGCGCTCGGCTCCTCGGGGACCGACTCCGCGGCGGCGCTGCTCGAAGAGGCCGGGTGGCTGCGGGAGGACGTGAAGGCCGCGGGCAAGGAGGAGGACGGCGGTGCGGACGACGGCCGGGCGCCGGCCGCCGGGTCCACGCCCGTCCGCGCCAAGGACGGCACGTCGCTGGAGCTGCGCTTCGTGCTGCCGGAGGGGCCCGAGGCGGCGGAGCTGCGCAGGACCGGCCGGAGCATCGTGGAGATGCTGGCCCCGATCGGCGTCGCCGCGGAGATCGTCAAGGTCGACCGGGAGACGTTCTTCACCGACCACATCGCCCGCGGCGATTTCGACCTCGCGCTGTTCTCCTGGCCCGCGACGGCCTACCCGGCCACCGACGCCAAGCCGCTGTTCACCAAGCCGCGGCCGATCCCGGGCGGGGAGGCGCTGATCGAGCAGAACTACACGCGGGTCGGGACCGACCACATCGACCAGCTCCTCGACCAGGCGGCGGGCGAGCTGGACGAGGAGGAGCACGACAAGATCCTCAACCGGGCCGACGCCCGCATCTGGGCCGCGGCCGGCTCCGTTCCCCTCTATCAGCGCCCGCAGCTGGTCGCCGTCCGCAACGATCTGGCGGGCGCCGGGGCCTTCGGCCTCGCGACCCCGCGCTGGCAGGACATCGGCTACCGCAAGTAGCGCCCGGCGGGGAACCCGTACGATGACGGGTGAGGCCGGTGCTGCCGCCCTTCCCGGTGGCCGCCGCTGCCGCCGGTTGGGCGCTTCCCGCCGAGCCGTCTCAGTCACGATTCCGGGAGAAGCGCCCCAGCCATGCCTACGCGCCATGACATCCGCAATGTCGCCATCGTCGCCCATGTCGACCACGGCAAGACCACGCTGGTCGATGCCATGCTCAAGCAGGCCGGTGCCTTCGCCGCCCACCAGCACGTCGACGAGCGGGTCATGGACACCGGTGATCTCGAACGCGAGAAGGGCATCACCATCCTCGCGAAGAACACCGCGGTCCGTTACCACCCCAAGGGCGGCGGCACCCCGGTCGTCATCAACATCATCGACACCCCAGGACACGCCGACTTCGGCGGCGAGGTGGAGCGCGGTCTGTCGATGGTGGACGCGGTCGTCCTCCTCGTCGACGCCTCGGAAGGCCCGCTGCCGCAGACCCGTTTCGTGCTCCGCAAGGCCCTCCAGGCGCGGCTGCCCGTCATCCTCTGCATCAACAAGACGGACCGCTCGGACGCCCGCATCTCCGCGGTGGTGAACGAGACCTACGAGCTGTTCCTCGACCTGGACGCCGACGAGGAGCAGATCGAGTTCCCCATCATCTACGCCTGCGCCCGGGACGGCATCGCCTCGCTGACCCAGCCCGCGGACGGCACGGTGCCGGGCGACAGCGACAGCCTCGAACCGTTCTTCTCCGCCCTGCTCGACACGGTCCCCGCGCCCGTGTACGAGGCGGACGCCCCGCTCCAGGCGCACGTCACCAACCTCGACGCCGACAACTTCCTCGGCCGCATCGCGCTGTGCCGCATCCGCCAGGGCAGCCTGCGCAAGGGCCAGACCGTGGTGTGGCTGAGGCGCGACGGTTCGGCGCAGAACGTTCGGGTCACCGAGCTGCTGATGACCGAGGCCCTCACCCGCAAGCCCGCGGAGGTGGCGGGCCCGGGGGACATCTGCGCGGTCGCCGGCATCCCGGACATCATGATCGGCGAGACCCTGGCCGACCCCGAGCGCCCGGCGGCGCTGCCGCTGATCACCGTCGACGAGCCGGCGATCGCCATGACCATCGGGACCAACACCTCCCCGCTCGTCGGCCGCGGCGGCAAGGGCCACAAGGTCACGGCCCGGCTGGTGAAGGACCGCCTCGACCGCGAGCTGGTCGGCAACGTCTCGCTGCGTGTGCTGCCGACCGAGCGCCCTGACGCCTGGGAGGTGCAGGGCCGTGGCGAACTGGCGCTGGCGATCCTGGTGGAGACGATGCGCCGGGAGGGCTTCGAGCTGACGGTGGGCAAGCCCGAGGTGGTGACGCGCGAGATCGACGGCTCGGTGCACGAGCCGGTGGAGCGCATGACGATCGACGCCCCGGAGGAGCACCTCGGCGCGATCACCCAGCTGATGGCCGGCCGCAAGGGCCGCATGGAGACCATGACCAACCACGGGTCCGGCTGGGTCCGCATGGAGTTCCTGGTGCCCTCCCGCGGCCTGATCGGGTTCCGCACCGAGTTCCTGACCGAGACCCGGGGGACCGGCATCGCGCACAGCATCTTCGAGCGGCACGAGCCGTGGGCCGGCGAGCTGCGGACCCGCAAGAGCGGTTCGCTCGTCGCCGACAGGCCGGGCGTGGCCACCCCGTACGCCATGCTCAACCTCCAGGAGCGCGGGACGATCTTCGTCGAGCCGGGCACCGAGGTCTACGAGGGCATGATCGTCGGGGAGAACTCCCGGTCGGACGACATGGACGTCAACATCACCAAGGAGAAGAAGCTCACCAACATGCGGGCCGCGGCGGCCGATACGACGGAGAGCCTGGTGCCGCCCCGCAAGCTCTCCCTGGAGCAGTCGCTGGAGTTCTGCCGCGAGGACGAATGCGTCGAGGTGACCCCCGCGGATCTGCGTATTCGCAAGGTGGTCCTCGACCAGCGCGATCGGGCGCGGGCCACGGCGCGCGCCAAGCGCCAATGATTCGGCCGTGTTGCACCGTGCGACACATTCCCCCCGTATGTGTCAAGCAGGTTTCGTCCCGGATGTGAGATCTACCGTCCGGTATCCGGACCGAGGGACTTGACTTACGTCACATCAGTCCGGATACCGGAGAGAGTTCACCTGTGCTTTGTCCGGATATGCGGGTTGTCGTCTCCTCATCTTCATCAAAATGAGATAGCCGATCGGTGGTTTCGCCGCAGGTTTATGCCCAATAGTTGTGGGCATTGCGAACCGGACGCGGGTAGACCTCCGCGCTCCGGGGTTCCCTGTGCATGAAAGCGGATTCCCAAGGAGGCAGAGCCCATGCGTGGTGCGCGCAGCGCCAAGTGGGTCGCCAGTGCGATAGTCGTGGCCCTCGCCGCGACGGCTTGCGGCGGCGGCGATGATGACGGCGGCGACGGCGGTTCGGACGGGGCCGCGGGGAACCCGGATGGCATCGTCCGGATCGACGGTGGTGAGCCGCAGAACCCGCTCATCCCGATGAACACCAACGAGGCCCTCGGCGGCCTGGTGATCGACAACCTCTTCTCCAAGCTCCTCGACTTCGACGACGAGGGCCAGATCTTCATGGTCGCGGCCGAGTCCGTCGAGCCCAACGAGGACAACTCGGTCTGGACGGTGACCCTCAAGGAGGGCTGGACGTTCCACGACGGCACGCCCGTCACCGCCGAGAGCTACGTCAACGCCTGGAACTGGGCGGCGAACGTCACCAACAACCAGAACGGCAGCTTCTGGTTCCAGGACATCGTCGGCTACGAGGACGTGCACCCGGAGGAGGGCGAGCCCACCGCCGACGCGATGTCCGGCCTCCAGGCCGTCGACGAGACCACGTTCACCATCGAGCTGAACGACCCGGTCCCGTACTACGACTACAAGCTGGGTTACTCCACCTTCACCCCGCTGCCGGAGAGCTTCTACGAGGACCCCGAGGCGTTCGGCGAGAGCCCGGTGGGCAACGGCCCCTACTCCTTCGTCGAGTGGAACCACGGCGAGTCCATCGAGCTCACCCGCTACGACGCGTACGCCGGCGAGGACGCCGCGCAGAACGGCGGCATCCACATCCAGGCGTACGACGGCCTGGAGGCCGCGTACACCGACCTCCAGTCGGGCAACCTGGACATCATCCGCCAGGTGGGGCCGCGCGACCTGCCGCTCTACCAGCAGGACCTCGGCGAGGACCGCACCGTCGCCCAGCCCTACAACGGCATCCAGACCATCACGCCGGTCTGGTACCAGTGGGAGGACACCCCGCCGGAGGTGCTCCAGGGCGTCTCCATGGCGATCGACCGGGAGACCATCACCCAGACGGTGCTGAACGGCTCCCGCACCCCGGCCGACAGCTTCGTGCCCCCGGGCGTGTACGGCTACGAGGAAGGCGCCTCGGGCGACATCACCACCTACGACCCGGAGCGCGCGCGCCAGCTGGTCGAGGAGAACGGCGGCATCCCCGGGAACCAGATCACCATCCAGTACAACGCGGACGGTGGTCACCAGGAGTGGGTCGAGGCGGTCTGCAACAGCATCATCGACGCGCTGGACGTGGAGTGCGTCGGCGACTCCAAGGTCGACTTCGACACCGACCTGGAGGCCCGCGAGGCCAATGAGGTCGAGAGCATGTACCGCGGCGGCTGGCTGGCGGACTACCCGCTGAACGTCAACTTCCTGAAGGAGCTGTACGCGTCCTACGCGCACAGCAACTACGGCCGCTTCGAGAACGCCGAGGTCGACGAGCTGTTCGCCGAGGGCGACCGGGCCGCCACGCTGGACGAGGCGGTGGCCGCCTACCAGGAGGCCGAGGCCCTGCTGTGGCAGGAGATGCCGTCCATCCCGCTGTGGTACCAGAACGTCAACGGCGGCTGGGGTCCGAACGTGGAGAACGTGCGCTTCGACACCGCCGGCGTGCCGGTGCTGAACGAAGTCACCGTCAACGAGTGACCACGGGCCGGACAGCAGCGTAAGCGTGCTCGCGGGCCGTCCCCGACCGGGACGGCCCGCGGGCCACGCCGACTGACATGGAGGAATGATGGGGCGCTACGTCGTACGGCGACTGCTCCAGATGATCCCGGTGTTCATCGGGTCGACCTTCATCATCTTCATGATGATGTACGCCCTGCCCGGGGACCCCGTGCGGGCTCTGTGGGGCGAACGGGCCCCGGACGAGGCCCAGATGGCCGCGATCAAAGCGGATCTCGGCCTCGACGACCCGATTCTGCTCCAGTACTGGAATTATCTTGTCGGCCTGGTGCAGGGGGACTTCGGTACCCAGATCCAGAGCAGACGCGAGGTCATCGACGTCATCTCGGACGCGCTGCCCGCCACCCTGCGGCTGACGGCGCTGGCGTTCCTCATCACCGCCGTGGTCGGCATCGGGCTCGGCCTGCTGGCCGGGCTGCGGGCCGGCAAGAAGACGGACCGCGGCATCCTGTTCCTCAGCCTGCTGCTGATCTCGGTGCCGGTGTTCGTCATCGGCTACCTCTACCAGACCTACTTCGGCGTCAAGTGGGGGTGGATCACCCCCACGGTCCGCGACTCGGAGAACTGGGGGGAGCTGCTGCTCCCCGCCCTCGCGCTGGCCTCGCTCTCCCTGGCCTACGTCATGCGGCTGACCCGCTCGACGATCGTGGAGAACCGGCGCGCCGACTACATGCGCACGGCGCGCGCCAAGGGGCTGCCCCAGCGCCGTGTGGTCGGCAACCACCTGCTCCGCAACTCGCTGATCCCGGTGGTCACCTTCCTCGGCGTCGACCTCGGCAACCTGATGGCGGGCGCCATCGTCACCGAGGGCATCTTCAACATCAACGGGATCGGACGGACGGTGTACGAAGCGCTGAACGCGCGGGAGGGCGCGACCGTCGTCGGCATCGTCAGTTTCATCATCATCGTCTACCTGGTGATCGCGCTGCTCGTCGATCTGCTCTACGCGGTGCTCGACCCAAGGATTCGCTATGCCTGAGGCAAGGGCCACCATCGGCAAGAAGGAAGCCGTTCCGTCCGGCGGTGGGGCGGTCCCCGCCGCGGTCGCGGTCGATGCCGGGCCCGCGCCCGGCAAGCCGCGGAGCCTGTGGTCGGACGCGTGGCACGACCTGCGGCGCAAGCCCAGCTTCGTGATTCCCGCGCTGATCATCCTGCTGCTGCTCGTGGTGGCGGCGTTCCCCGGCTGGTTCACCTCGGTGAGCCCACGGGCGGCCGACCTCACGAACAACTACCTGCGCGAGCCTGAGCTGACCCACTTCTTCTCACCGGAGTGGCTCGGCTACAACCAGCAGGGGCAGAGCATCTGGACGCGGATGCTGTACGGCACCCGCGCGTCCATCGTGATCGGCGTCGCGGTGACCGTCCTGGTGACGGTGCTCGGCAGCCTCGTCGGCATGATCGCCGGCTACTTCGGCGGCTGGGTCGACGCGCTGCTCTCCCGGGTCATCGACATCTTCCTGGGCATCCCGTTCCTGCTGGGCGCCATGGTCATCCTGGTCTCCTTCGACACCAGGACCGAGTGGACGGTGACCTTCGCGCTCGCCTTCCTCGGCTGGACGACCGTGGCCAGGGTGATGCGTGGCTCGGTCATCTCGATCAAGCAGTCCGACTACGTGGCCGCGGCCCGTTCGCTCGGCGCCGGCACGTCCCGCATCCTGCTGCGGCACGTCCTGCCCAACGCCATGGCCCCGGTCATCGTGGTCGCCATGATCGCGCTCGGCGGGTACATCACCGCGGAGGCCGTGCTGTCGTTCCTGGGTATCGGCCTGAGCGAGCCGTCCATCTCCTGGGGTGGCGACATCAACCGGGCACAGGGCCAGATCCGGATCGCCGAACACATCCTGCTGTACCCGTCGATCCTGCTGAGCATCACCATCCTGTCCTTCCTGATGCTGGGTGACGCCGTGCGTGACGCCCTCGACCCCAAGCTGCGCTGAGGGAGCACGCTCGTGTCGATCGAAATGACCAAGGCGGACATCCCCGGGGTACCGCTGCTCGAAGTCCGGGACCTGCATGTGGAGTTCCGCACGCGGGAGGGCCAGGCCAAGGCCGTCAACGGCGTCAGCTACACCGTGGACGCCGGGGAGACGCTGGCCGTGCTCGGCGAGTCGGGCTCCGGCAAGTCCGTGACCGCCCAGACCATCATGGGCATCCTGGACATGCCGCCCGGGCGTATCACCGGCGGGGAGATCCTGTTCCGCGGCGAGGACATGCTCAAGATGCCCGAGGACCAGCGGCGTCGGGTGCGCGGCGACAAGATCGCGATGATCTTCCAGGACGCGCTGTCCTCGCTGAACCCGGTGCTGTCGGTGGGCTACCAGCTGGGGGAGATGTTCCGGGTGCACCGGGGCATGTCCCGCAAGGAGGCCAAGGCCAAGTCCGTCGAGCTGATGGACCGGGTGCGCATTCCCGCGGCGAAGGAGCGGGTGAACGACTACCCGCACCAGTTCTCGGGCGGTATGCGGCAGCGCATCATGATCGCGATGGCGCTGGCCCTGGAGCCGGACGTGATCATCGCGGACGAGCCGACGACGGCGCTGGACGTGACCGTCCAGGCGCAGGTGATGGACCTGCTGGCGGAGTTGCAGCGCGACTACAACATGGGGCTCATCCTCATCACCCACGACCTGGGTGTCGTCGCCGACGTGGCCGACAAGATCGCGGTCATGTACGCGGGGCGCATCGTGGAGCACGCCCCGGTGCACGAGCTGTACAAGCGGCCCGCGCACCCTTACACCAAGGGCCTGCTGGACTCGATTCCGCGCCTGGACCACAAGGGCAAGGAGCTGTACGCGATCAAGGGCCTGCCGCCCAGCCTCACGGCGGTCCCGAGCGGCTGCGCGTTCAACCCGCGCTGCGCCATGGCGCGGGACGTCTGCCGGACCGAGGTGCCGCCGCTGGCCGAGGTGACCGAGCGCGACGGCAGCCCGCTGGGCGGCCGGACCAGCGCCTGCCACTTCTGGAAGGAGACGATCCATGGCTGACGAAGCAGCCGGCCCGCGCGAGCCGATCCTCGAAGTCCGCGCACTGGTCAAGCACTTCCCGCTCACCCAGGGCATCCTCTTCAAGCGGCAGGTCGGCGCGGTCAAGGCCGTGGACGACATCTCCTTCACGCTGCGCCAGGGCGAGACCCTGGGGATCGTGGGGGAATCGGGCTGCGGGAAGTCGACGGTGGCCAAGCTCCTGATGAACCTGGAGCAGCCCACCTCCGGGGAGATCCTGTACAAGGGCGAGGACATCTCCAAGCTGTCAGGGCGCGCGCTGAAGGCGGTACGGCGGAACATCCAGATGGTGTTCCAGGACCCGTACACCTCGCTGAACCCGCGCATGACGGTCGGCGACATCATCGGGGAGCCGTTCGAGATCCACCCGGAGGCGGCCCCGAAGGGCGACCGGCGCCGCAAGGTGCAGGAGCTGCTTGACGTCGTCGGGCTCAACCCCGAGTACATCAACCGGTACCCGCACCAGTTCTCCGGCGGCCAGCGGCAGCGCATCGGCATCGCGCGCGGCCTGGCGCTGAACCCGGAGGTCATCATCTGTGACGAGCCGGTCTCCGCGCTCGACGTGTCGGTGCAGGCGCAGGTGATCAACCTGATGGAGCGCCTCCAGAACGAGTACGACCTGGCGTACCTCTTCATCGCGCACGACCTGTCGATCGTCCGGCACATCTCCGACCGGGTCGGGGTGATGTACCTCGGGAAGCTGGCCGAGATCGGCACGGACACCGAGATCTACGACCACCCGACGCACCCCTACACGCAGGCGCTGCTCTCCGCTGTCCCGCAGCCGGACCCCGAGGGCCGCGACACCAGGGAGCGGATCATCCTCACCGGCGACGTGCCGTCCCCGGCGAACCCGCCCTCCGGCTGCCGCTTCCGCACCCGCTGCTGGAAGGCGCAGGACAAGTGCGCCGAGGAGGTGCCGCTGCTCGCCGTGCCCGAGCGGTTCAAGGACAGCGACACCGGCGCGCGGCACGACTCGGCGTGCCACTTCGCGGAGGACAAGGACATCGTCCACGCGTGAACGGCCCGGCCGCCCGGCTCCGGCCGCCCGGCTCCGGCCGCCCGGCTCCGGCCGGGCGGCTCAGCCGCGGTTGCCGCCGAGGATGAGCGTGTGCCAGGTGAACCCGTCGGCGGAGATGCGGTAGTGGCCCGGGTTCCCGATGTCCGTCAGCAGGTAGCCGCCGGGCGTCAGTGCCGGCTCCTCGGGCGGCGGCCCCGGGCGGGTGGTCTCGAACGTAGCGCCGCCGTCCCTGCTGGTGTAGATGCCGTCGTCCGCGTAGACGACGAGGCTGCCGTCCGCGGCGGCGATGGGCGTGCCGAGCAGCGACCTGGGTGAGGCACCGCCCCCGCCGGTCCACACCCGTTCCCAGGTCCGCCCGTCGTCCGCGCTGCGGTGCACCGCGATCAGCGATCCGGCCGTGGTGCCGCGGTACACGTCGCTCAGCAGCACGCCCGTTTCGAACGCGTACAGGGCGTCCTCGGCGGCGACCAGGGCGCGCAGCTCGGCGTGGTGCCCGTGGCCCGGCGGGGTCGGCAGCGGGGGCAGCAGCTCCCAGGTGCGGCCCAGGTCCCGGGTGACGGCGGCGGCCGGTTCGCCGGTGCCGCGGTCCTTGCCGCGCGTCCAGTAGGTGCCGTCGGCCAGCAGGTCGAGCCGGTCGATGCCGGTCAGCGGCGGCTGTTCGGCGAGCACCTTGTACTCGGCGGTGTCCGGCATGAGCACGTTGACCTGCTCGTCCGCCACCAGCAGCGCGCCGCTGGGGATCTCCGGCGCGGTGCCCGCCGGCTCGGCCGGGGCTGGCTGCCAGGTCGCGCCGCCGTCGGTGGTCAGCCAGCTCTCCTCGTGTCCTTCGGCGTCCCGCTGGGACAACCGCGCGCTGCCCGGCCCTGCCACCTGGAGGGTGTGGTCGGTGCCGTCGCCCACCGTCGCGCCCGCCGGGGTGTCCCGCAGCTGCCAGCCGTCGTCCGCCAGCACGGCGGCGCGCACGGCGCAGGCCCCGTCGTCGCGGCAGTCCGTCAGCAGCGCGAAGGCGTGTGCGGCATCGGCGAACCTGAGCAGGACGTCCTGACCTGGCAGTTCGGTGGCCGAGGGGATGCGGGGCGGCTCGGCCGAGGGGGTGGGGAGGAGGGTCGCGGACGGGCTCGGTGCCTCGGTAGGCCCCGGCCGGTCCTGCTGCTCGGCGGTGCAGGCCAGGAGGGTGGCGGCGAGCAGGACGACCGGGGGGAGTGCTGACCGCATGCTTCGGACGATAGCGGAGGACCGCCCTGAGGCATATGGGGGGTTTCGGGCAACACTCCGGGCGGCCCCCGAGGTCGTTCGCCAGCCCTGGGGGATATAAGCGGTTTTATTGGTCTCTGTTGGTCTGCATATGGCTTCACCGGCCCGAGGAGGCACCCATGCGCCGAAGCATCCGCCTGACCAGCGCCGTCGCCGGCCTGACGGTCATCGTCGCGGCGGCCACGGCGTGCGGCGGCGGGGACGACTCGGGGGGCGGGGGCGGCGGGGGGATGATCCGTGCCTCCTGGGGCGATCCGCAGCATCCGCTGGAGCCCGCGAACACCAACGAGGTGCAGGGCGGCAAGGTCCTCGACATGATCTTCCGCGGCCTGAAGCGCTACGACCCGGAGACGGGCGAGGCGAAGGACGAGATGGCGGAGTCGATCGAGACCGACGACCAGCAGAACTTCACCGTCACCATCGAGGACGGCTGGACGTTCAGCGACGGCACGCCCGTGACCGCCGCCTCCTACGTGGACGCCTGGAACTACGGCGCCCACATCGAGAACGCGCAGGTCGCCAGCTACTTCTTCCAGTTCATCGACGGCTACGACGAGGTGCACCCGGCCGAGGAGGACGCCGAGGCCACCGCGGACACCCTCAGCGGCCTGCGCGTCGTCGACGACCACACCTTCACCGTCCGCCTCAGCGAACCGTTCTCCCTGTGGCCGGAAACGCTCGGCTACGCCGCCTACGCGCCGCTGCCGCGGGCGTTCTTCGACGACCACGACGCGTGGCTGGCCAAGCCCATCGGCAACGGCCCCTACGAGATCGAGTCCTACCAGCGCAGCCAGAGCATGACCCTGGTGCGGTACGAGGGCTTCAAGGGCGAGGACGCGGCGCAGAACGACGGCGTGGAACTGCGCGTCTACACCGACAACAACACCGCCTACACCGACCTCCAGGCCGGCAACCTCGACCTGATCGACGACGTGCCCGCCTCTCAGCTCCAGAACGCGCAGAACGATCTCGGCGACCGCTACATCAACCAGCCGGCCGGCATCATCCAGACCGTCTCCTTCCCGCTCTACGAGGAGGCCTGGGAGGGCGAGGACGGCGCCGCGCTGCGCCGCGGGCTCTCCATGGCGATCAACCGCGAGGAGATCACCTCGCGTATCTTCCACGACACCCGCACCCCGGCGAGCGACTTCACCTCCCCCGTGCTCGGCGACGCCGGCGGCTACGAGGAGGGGCTGTGCGGCGAGGTCTGCACCTACGACCCGGACCGCGCCAAGCAGCTGATCGAGGAGGCGGGCGGGCTGCCGGACGGGCGGATCACCCTCACCTCCAACGTGGACACCGGCTCCCACCGGCAGTGGATGGACGCGGTCTGCAACAGCATCAACAACGCGCTGGACGACACCGGCGCCTGCACGGTCAACCCCGTCCCGACCTTCGCCGACTTCCGCAACCAGGTCACCGGCCGTGAGATGACCGGTATGTTCCGCACGGGCTGGCAGATGGACTACCCGCTGATCCAGAACTTCCTCCAGCCGCTCTACTACACGGACGCCTCGTCCAACGACTCCGTCTACCGCAGCGAGGAGTTCGACCGCCTGGTCGACGAGGCCAACTCCGAAGCCGACGAGGCCGAGGCCGTCAACACCTTCCGGGAGGCGGAACGGGTGCTGGTGGAGGATCTGCCGGCGATCCCGCTGTGGTACCAGAACGGGACCGCGGGGCACTCGGAACGCCTTGAGAACGTCAAACTCAACCCGTTCTCCGTCCCGGTCTTCACCGAGATCAAGGTGAGCTAATCCCCATGGGGCGCTACGTCATCCGACGCCTGCTCCAGATGATCCCGGTCTTCATCGGGGCGACCTTCCTCATCTTCGTCATGGTCTACGCCCTCGGCGACCCGGTGTCCGCGCTGTTCGGCGACCGCGGCCCCGACCCGGCCACCGCCAAGGCGCTGCGCGAGGAGTTCAACCTGGACCACCCGCTGTGGCAGCAGTACCTGCTGTACATGGGCAAGATCTTCTCCGGCGACTTCGGCACCGCGTTCAACGGGCAGCCGGTCACCGAGCTGATGGAACGGGCGTTCCCGATCAGCTTCCGGCTCGCGCTGGTCGCCCTCACCTTCGAGATCGTCCTCGGCATCGTGCTCGGCGTCGTCACGGGGCTGCGCCGCGGCCGTTCCCTCGACACCACGGTGCTGATCCTGACCCTGGTCGTCATCGCGGTCCCCACCTTCGTGCTCGGCACCACCGGGCAGTTCTTCCTCGGCGTCGAGGCCGGCTGGATCGACCCGGCGGTCAGCCCGGACGCCCGGCTGGACGAGCTGATCGTGCCCGGCCTCATCCTCGCGCTGGTCTCGCTCGCCTACGTCACCAGGCTCACCAGGACCTCCGTCGCCGAGAACACCCGCGCCGACTACATCCGCACCGCCATCGCCAAGGGGCTGCCGCGCCGCCGGGTGACGGTCCGCCACCTGCTGCGCAACTCGCTGATCCCCGTGGTCACCTACCTCGGCGCGGACATCGGCACCCTGATGGCCGGCGCCATCGTGACCGAGCGCATCTTCAACATCCAGGGCGTCGGCTACCAGCTCTACCAGGGCATTCTGCGGCAGAACTCGCCGACCGTCGTCGGCTTCGTGGTCGTCCTGGTGCTGATCTTCCTGCTGGCGAACCTGCTCGTCGACCTCCTCTACGCCGTGCTCGACCCGAGGATTCGCTATGCCTGACCACCAGTCCGACAAGACCCCGTTCGGCGCCCAGGAGGTGGCCGCCGCCAAGGGGCTGACCGCCGGGACCGCCACCGCGCCCGAGACCACGGCCGCCCGCAGTCTTATGACCGACGCCTGGCACGACCTGCGCCGCAATCCGGTGTTCATCGTGTCCGCGCTGCTGATCCTCTTCCTCGTGGTGATCTCGCTGTGGCCGGGGCTCATCGCCTCCCGCGATCCGCAGCGCTGCGAGCTCGGCCGTTCCCTCGAAGGCCCGTCCGCCGGGCACTGGTTCGGCTTCGACACCCAGGGCTGCGACGTCTACACGCGCACCGTGTACGGGGCGCGCGCCTCCATCACCGTCGGCCTGTGCGCGACCCTCGGCGTCGCCGTGCTCGGCGCGGTGGTCGGCGGCCTCGCCGGGTTCATCGGCGGTTTCTGGGACACGCTGCTCTCCCGCCTGACCGACGTCTTCTTCGGCATCCCGCTGGTGCTCGGCGCCATCGTCTTCCTCAGCATGATCACCCTCACCGGCATCTGGCCGGTGGTGCTGGTGATCGCCGCGCTGAGCTGGCCGCAGATCGCGCGCATCTCCCGCGGTTCGGTCATCACCGCCAAGCAGAACGACTACGTGCAGGCCGCGCGGGCGCTGGGCGCGAGCAATGCCCGGATGCTGCTGCGGCACATCCTGCCGAACGCGGTCGCGCCGGTGATCGTGATGGCGACCATCATGCTCGGCACGTTCATCGCCCTGGAGGCGACGCTCAGCTATCTGGGGGTGGGGCTGCGCCCGCCGACCGTCTCCTGGGGCGTCGACATCTCCGCCGCCTCCGACGGCATGCAGTTCCGCAACGCCCCGCACATCCTGCTGTACCCGGCCGCCGCGCTGAGCCTCACCGTGCTGGCCTTCATCATGCTCGGCGACGCCGTCCGCGACGCCCTGGACCCCAAGCTCCGCTGATGTGAAGCCGAACCGACAGGAGTTGCGATGCTGCTCGACGTCCAGGACCTGCACGTGGACTTCCGCACGCGCGACGGAGTGGTCAACGCGGTCAACGGGGCCGGCTTCTCCGTGGACGAGGGTGAGACGCTGGCCGTGCTGGGCGAGTCGGGCTCCGGCAAGTCGGTGACCGCGCAGGCCGTCATGGGCATTCTCGACACGCCGCCGGGCCGCATCACCCACGGCCGCGTCCTGTTCCGGGGCCGTGACCTGCTCACCCTCGGCCGGGAGGAACGGCGGCGCATTCGCGGCGAGCGGATGGCGATGATCTTCCAGGACGCGCTGTCCTCGCTGAACCCGGTGCTGTCGGTGGGCTACCAGCTGGGGGAGATGTTCCGGGTGCACCGGGACGCCTCCCGCAAGGAGGCGAAGGCCAGGGCCGTCGAGCTGATGGACCGGGTGCGGATTCCGGCGGCCAGGGAGCGGGTGAACGACTACCCGCACCAGTTCTCCGGCGGCATGCGGCAGCGCATCATGATCGCGATGGCGCTCGCCCTCGAACCCGAGCTGGTGATCGCGGACGAGCCGACGACGGCGCTGGACGTGACCGTGCAGGCACAGGTGATGGACCTGCTGGCGGAGTTGCAGCGCGAGTACCGGATGGGCCTCATCCTCATCACGCACGACCTCGGGGTCGTCGCCGACGTGGCCGACAAGATCGCGGTCATGTACGCGGGGCGCATCGTGGAACACGCCCCGGTGCACGACGTGTACAAGCGGCCCGCGCACCCCTACACCAAGGGCCTGCTGGAGTCGATTCCGCGGCTCGACCACAAGGGGGGAGAACTGCTGGCCATCAAGGGCCTGCCGCCGAACCTGCTGCACATCCCCGCCGGCTGCCCGTTCCACCCGCGCTGCCCCCAGGTGCGCGAGGTCTGCCGGCACGATCCGCGCCCGCCGCTGTACGAGGTCGGCGAAGGCCGGTCGAGCGCGTGCCACTTCTGGAAGGAGACGATCGGTGAGTGACGTGGCGCAGAAGTCGCCGGAGCCGATCCTCGAAGTCCGCGGGCTGGTCAAGCACTTCCCGCTCACGCGCGGCATCCTGATCCGGCGCGGGATCGGCGCGGTGCAGGCGGTCGACGGGGTGTCGTTCGACCTGCGGCCGGGCGAGACGCTGGGGATCGTGGGCGAGTCCGGCTGCGGGAAGTCCACCGTGGCCAGACTGCTGATGAATCTGGAGCGGCCGACCGTGGGCAGCATCCTGTACAAGGGCGAGGACATTTCACGGCTTTCCGGGCGGGCGCTGAAGGCGGTGCGGCGGAATATCCAGATGGTGTTCCAGGACCCGTACACCTCGCTGAATCCACGGATGACGGTCGGGGACATCGTGGGGGAGCCGTTCGACATCCATCCGGAGGCCGCGCCGAAGAAGGACAGGCGGCGCAAGGTGCAGGAACTGCTCGATGTGGTCGGGCTCAATCCGGAGTACGTGAACCGGTATCCCCACCAGTTCTCCGGCGGGCAGCGGCAGCGCATCGGGATCGCGCGCGGACTCGCCCTCAACCCGGAGATCATCGTGGCCGACGAGCCGGTCTCCGCGCTCGACGTGTCCGTCCAGGCGCAGGTGATCAACCTGATGGAACGTCTTCAGCAGGAGTTCGGCCTGGCGTACATGTTCATTGCGCACGATCTGTCCATCGTGCGGCATATCTCCGACCGGGTCGCGGTCATGTATCTGGGCCGGATCGTCGAAACGGGCACCGATCAGGAGATTTACGAGCACGCCACCCATCCGTACACGCAGGCGCTGCTGTCCGCCGTTCCCGTGCCCGACCCCGAGCTCAGTCGCAGCCGCGAACGCATCATTCTCGTGGGAGACGTGCCGTCCCCGGCCGATCCGCCGTCCGGCTGCCGTTTCCGCACCCGCTGCTGGAAGGCGCAGGCGCTGTGCGCGGAAGTGGACCCGCCGCTCGCCGTGCCCGCCGAGTTCGCCGCGGCCACGGGGCCGGTGCGGCACGCCTCCGCCTGTCACTTCGCCGAGGACAAGGGGCAGTTGGTCAGCGGCTGAGTGCGGATGTGCACCGGGGCGGCGCCTGCCTTCCGGCCGCGCCGCCCCGGTCTACGGCACCCGCACGGCCGTACCGCCACAGTCTGGGCCGTTCGCATATCGGTATAGGGTCTGGGGTGTTGCCGCCTTGTTAACAGGCCGGGTCACCACTTATCCCCACATTCCCGATCGCCGATGGCGCGGTCAAGCACGTTTTCGTGCCGATCTGCATAATCTTCGCTCACCAAAATGACCGTCATAGGTTTATACCATTGCTACTCCTTGACGGCTGTCTGTGTGCCTTGCCACAGTCGCGATCTACACGCATCGCATGCGCAGGACCGCACCCGTCGGGGGGACTTGATGTCCAGCCAAACCGTGGCCGCCGAGGCCGTTCCGGTCGTCGAGGCCGGCGCCGTCGGCCGCTCGCCCGGCCGGCTGATGTGGCGCCGCTTCCGGCGTGACCGGGTTGGTGTCATCTCCGCCTGTGTCGTGCTGTTCTTCTTCGCCGTCGGACTGTTCGCGCCGGTCATTTCCTGGCTGTACGGAAAGGACCCGTACACCAGATACGGCCAGTTGGAGAGCGGTCTGCTCAACGAGTACGGCTATCCCGTCAAGCCCAACGGCGGTATCGATGGCGAATTCTGGTTCGGGCTCGAACCCGGCACCGGACGTGACGTTTTCATGGAGCTGGTCTACGGAATACGCACATCCCTCCTCATCGCCCTCGCCGTCACGATTCTCGCCACGCTCACCGCGATCGTGCTCGGCATCGCCGCCGGCTACCTCGGCGGCCGGTGGGACACCGCCATCAGCCGCCTCATCGACCTGCTGATGGCCTTTCCGCAGCAGCTGTTCTTCGTCGCGTTCCTGCCGATCATCGCCACCCTCTTCGTCGACCCGCGGCAGGAGACACCGACCCACGTCAAGGTGATCTCCGTCATCATCGTCCTGTGGGCGCTCGGGTGGATGACACTCGGCCGCATCCTGCGCGGCGCCACCCTCTCCCTGCGCGAACGCGAGTTCGTCGAGGCGGCCAAGGTGAGCGGCGCCTCCCCGTGGCGCATCATCCGCAAGGAGCTGCTGCCCAACGTGGTCTCGCCGATGCTGGTGCAGGCCACCTACATGCTGCCGAACTTCGTCACCACCGCCGCCGCGCTGTCCTTCCTCGGCGTGGGCCTCACCGAGCCCACCCCCGACTGGGGCCGGATGTTCGCCACCGCGGCCGAGGTGTACCGCAGCGACATCACCTACATGTTCTTCCCCGGGGTCTCGATGGTGATCTTTATCGTCGCCTTCAACCTCCTGGGGGATTCGGTCCGGGACGCCTTCGACCCCAAGACCGTCCGATGACATCCCTCAACAGGAACGGGCAGGTGCACAGCAACCCATGAGCATCCACACCTTGCGCAGAGGGCGCACGGCCGGGGTGTCGATCGCCCTGGCGGGCGCGCTGCTCCTCGGCGCGTGCAGCGGCGGCGGAGGCGGCGGGGCCGAAGACGGCGAGAACGGCGAGGAGCGGTCCGCCCCCGAGGAACTGACCTCCATATCCTTCGGCGACGAGGCGGCCTCCACCGGACCCGCGGAAGAAGTGCCCGACGCCCAGCCTGGCGGCACGGTCAACGTGTTCGAGGACATCCCGCCGGACCACCTGGACCCGGCGCAGATCTACGTCCAGCACGAGCAGAACATCGCCCGCCTCGTCCACCGCGGCCTCACCGCCGTGAAGCTGGACAACGACGGCAACTACACCGTGGTCGGCGACCTGGCGACGGACTCCGGGCAGGTCTCGGAGGACGGCCTGACGTGGACGTACACCCTGAAGGACGACATCTTCTTCGCCGACGGGACGCCCATCACCTCCGCCGACATCCGGCACACGTTCGAGCGGCAGTTCGCGCCGTTCATCACCCAGGGTCCCACCTACATCCAGCAGTGGCTGGCCGACGCGGACGGCACCGACTACCGCGAACTGCTGCCCGAGGGCCCCTACAACGGCGACCACCTGCCCGATTCCGTGCTGGAGACCCCGGACGAGCGCACGGTCGTCTTCCACTTCGCCCAGCCGCAGAACGACCTGCCGTACGCCCTGTCGATCGCCGGCTACGCGGTGGTCTCCGAGGAGCACGACACGCGGGAGGCGTACGACCAGGAGCCGATGACCTCCGGGCCCTACCGCATCGAGGAGCACCGCCCCGGCCGTTCCATGACGCTCACCAGGAACGAGCACTGGGTCCCCGAGACCGACCCGACGCGGAACGCCTACCCGGACGCCTTCGAGATCAGCTTCGGGCACAGCCAGGAGGACTCCACCGCCCGGCTGATGGCCGACAACGGCGAGAACCGGAACGGCATCAGCTTCAGCAACGGGCTCGACCCTGGCAACGGCCCGACCGTGATGGAGGACCCGCAGTACCGTGAGCGGCTGGTCGACGGCTACCAGTCCTACGTGTGGAGCCTCGCCATCAACATGGACACCGTCACCGACGAGCGCGTCCGGCAGGCCATCGCCTACGCGCTGCCGCTCAACGGCATCCTCAACGCGTACGGCGGCTCCATCGGCGGCCAGTACACCGCCAGCATGATCAGCCCGCTGCTGCCCGGCTACCAGCCGGACTACGACCCGTTCGGCAAGGTCGCCAACCCGCAGGGTGACGCGGAACGCGCCCGCGAACTGCTGGAGGAGGCCGACGCCGTCGGCTTCGAGCTGTCCTTCGTGCACCACACCGCCGCCGAGGACCAGCAGGCCGCCGTCGCCATCGCCGACGCCCTGGAGACGGCCGGCTTCGAGGTCAACCGCAGCGAGGTCCCGCCGGAGACCTACTACGACACCATTGGCGTCGTCGACGGCGGCTACGACATCTACCGCAGCAGCTGGGGCCACGACTGGCTGTCCGCCGGCACCGTGATCCCGCCGCTGTTCGACGGCCGGCAGATCCAGGACGGCGCGTCCAACTACAGCCACCTGAACGACGAGCACGTCAACGCGGAGATCGACCGCATCCGCGGCATCGAGGACGCGGCCGAGGCGGCCGCGGCCTGGGTCGAACTGGACGCGTACATCCAGGAGGAGCTGGTGGCGGCCGTGCCCGCATTCGCCTACCGGCAGACGATCATGCACGGCTCGATGATCGGCGGCGCGGTGTTCAACGACGACTTCGGCACCGTCGACATGCGCCGCATCTACGTCATCCAGGACGAGAGTTAGCCACCCGCCGGCCGGCCCGGACGACCGGGGCCGGCCGGCGCACGGCACCTACCGAAGGCAGCCACCTACGATGCTCCGATTCCTCATGAGGCGAACGCTCGGCGCCGTCGCCATCCTGCTGGTCATCAGCGCCGTCACGTTCTTCCTCTTCTACGCGATCCCGCGCAATCCCGCGCTGCTCGCCTGCGGCAAGGGCGTCTGCACCGAGGAGCAGCTCGCCATCGTCGAGCACAATCTGGGCATCGACAAGGCCATTCCCGTGCAGTACTGGGAGTACATGGTCGGCATCTTCGCCGGCCGCGACTTCCCCGCCGGCCACTGCCCGGCACCCTGCCTCGGCTTCTCCTTCCGCGACAACCGGCCGGTGCTGGACACCATCATGGACCGGCTGCCGACGACCGTCTCCCTGACCATCGGCGGCGCCGTCGTCTTCCTGATCCTCGGCCTCGGCCTCGGCATGCTGGCCGCCGCCAGGCGCGGCACGCTGCTGGACAAGACGGTCAGTTCCACCTCGCTGGTGCTCAGCTCCATGCAGATCTACTTCCTCGGCCCGCTGGCCCTGGCGGTCCTGGTGTACAACACGGAGCTGCTGCCCCAGCCCTCGGACGCCTCGGCCTTCACGGAGGAGCCGTGGGAGTGGTTCAAGGGACTGCTGCTGCCCTGGCTGGTGCTGGCGACGATCTTCACCGCCAACTACACCCGTATGTCGCGCGCCACCCTGATCGAACAGCTCCAGGAAGATCACGTCCGTACCGCCAAGGCGAAGGGCATGTCCCGGCCCACGGTCTTCTTCCGCTATGCCTGGCGCGGTTCGCTCATCCCCATCGTCACCATCTTCGGCATCGACCTCGGCTCCCTCTTCGGCGGCGCCATGATCACCGAGGTGACGTTCTCGCTGCACGGTCTCGGCAGACTCGCGGTCGACTCCGTCACGCAGTCCAACCTGCCCATGCTGATGGGCGTGATGCTGTTCGCCGCGCTCATGATCGTTCTGTTCAACATCATCATCGACGCCTGCTATGCGCTGATCGACCCGCGCGTGCGTCTCGGCTAGGAGCGGACCGACGTGACCACCACAGAAGAAGCCGCCCCGGAACCAGCCGCCCCGTTCCTGTCCGTGCGCGACCTGCGGGTGCGCTTCGCCACGGAGGATGGCGTCGTCAAGGCGGTCGACGGGCTGTCCTTCGACGTCGAACGCGGCAGGACCCTCGGCATCGTCGGCGAATCCGGGTCGGGCAAGTCGGTCGCCAACCAGACCGTTCTCGGCCTGCACAACCCCGACAACACGACCGTCACCGGCGAGATATACCTCGACGGCGAGGAGTTGACGGCCGCGCCGGAACGCCGCATGGAGCGGCTGCGCGGCAACAAGGTCGCGATGATCTTCCAGGACCCGCTGACCGCGCTCTCGCCCTACTACACGATCGGCCGCCAGATCGCCGAGCCGTTCCGCAAGCACCGGGGCGCCACGCGGCGCGAGGCGCGCGAGCGCGCCATCGAGATGCTGGGCAAGGTCGGCATCCCCAACCCGCACCGGCGGGTGGACGACTACCCGCACCAGTTCTCGGGCGGCATGCGGCAGCGCGCCATGATCGCGATGGCGCTGATCTGCAACCCGGACCTGCTGATCGCCGACGAGCCCACCACCGCGCTCGACGTGACCGTCCAGGCGCAGATCCTGGACCTGCTGCTCGACCTCCAGCAGGAGTTCGGCTCGGCGATCATCATGATCACCCACGACCTCGGTGTGGTCGCCCAGGTGTCCGACGACGTGCTGGTGATGTACGCGGGCCGTGCCGTCGAACGCGGCGGCGTCGACGACGTGCTGCGCCGCCCCCAGCACCCCTACACCTGGGGCCTGCTGGGCGCCATGCCGCGGCTGACGGGCGACGTCTCCCAGGAGCTGGTGCCGATCCCCGGCAGCCCGCCCAGCCTGCTCGACCCGCCCGCCGGCTGCCCGTTCACCCCCAGGTGCGCCTTCCCCGAGGAGGTGGCGGACCCGGTCTCCTGCGCGGGCGACCGGCCCGCGCTGCCCGAGGGGCGCGGCGCGGCCTGCCATCTGAGCGCGGAGCAGAAGCGGACCTTCTTCGTCGAGCGCATCCGGCCCCGGCTCAGCCAGGGCCGGCCGAATTGAGGACAGCGATGACCAGCACCACGTGGGACAAGGACGACCGGGTGCCCCTGATGACCGTCGAGGGTCTCGTCAAGCACTTCCCGGTCAAGGGCGGCTTCCCGATCAAACGCACCGTCGGCGCCGTCAAGGCCGTGGACGGTCTCGACCTGACCGTGCACGAGGGCGAGAGCTTCGGGCTGGTCGGCGAGTCGGGGTGCGGCAAGTCGACCACGGGCCGGCTGCTCGCGCGGCTGCTCGAACCCAGCGCGGGCACCATCACCTACCGGGACCTCGACATCACCCACGCCTCCAGGCGCCGGCTCGCGCCGGTCCGCTCGGAGATCCAGATGATCTTCCAGGACCCGTACTCCTCGCTCAACCCGCGACAGACCGTCGGCACGATCATCGGCGGCCCCATGGAGATCAACGGCATCGACCCGCCCGGCGGCCGGGAGGCCAGGGTCCGTGAACTGCTCGGCACCGTCGGCCTCAACCCCGAGCACTACAACCGCTTCCCGCACGAGTTCTCCGGCGGCCAGCGGCAGCGGATCGGGGTGGCCCGCGCGCTGGCGCTCGAACCGAAGCTGATCATCGCCGACGAGCCGGTCTCCGCCCTCGACGTCTCCATCCAGGCGCAGGTCGTCAACCTGCTGCGGCGCGTGCAGCGCGATCTGGGCATCGCGTTTCTCTTCATCGCCCACGACCTCGCGATCGTGCGGCACTTCTCGCAGCGCATCGCCGTGATGTACCTCGGCAAGATCGTCGAGGTGGGCGACCGGCAGTCCATCTACGAGCGGCCGCGCCACCCCTACACCCACGCGCTGCTCTCCGCGGTCCCCGAAGTCGCCGCGGACACCGGGGAAGACGCCGCGGCGGGCCCGGGCGATGCCCCGCCGCCCCGGGAACGGATTCGCCTCAAGGGGGACGTGCCCTCGCCCACCGACCCACCCTCCGGGTGCCGTTTCCGCACGCGCTGCTGGAAGGCCGAGGACAAGTGCGCCGCCGAGGAGCCGCCGCTGGTCAGGCTGTCGGGGAACGGGGCGGGGCACCTCACCGCCTGCCACTTCCCCGAGGAGGGCACCACCCTCGCCCGCTGACCGCGGGCGACGGGCCCGGCAGCACCGTGAGCCGGGGGCGTGCGCCCCTCTTCTGCACCCGTGCACCGAACCGTGAGCGGGGCGTTGATCGCTATGATCCAGAACGCGTGGTGGAAGGACACTTCCAGGCACGGAAGGTCTCGTTGGCCTGCCCGAAGCCGGGTGCGACTTCATGGAGGTGATCTTGATGGGGCTGTCCATCTCCGCGGTACTGCTCTTCACGATCATTGTCGTTTTGCTGGTCAGGAAGTCGGGACTGAAGGTCCTGCACGCCATCGTCTGCGTGCTCCTGGGCTTCTACCTCGCCGGGTCCAACATGGCACCGGCCATCGACGACTTCTCCACCGGCCTCTCGGACATGATCAGCGACATCAGCTTCTGACCCGGGGCCCGCGTCAGGGCCGTTAAGCTCGCTGCCATGAGTTCCGGCCAGGCGCGCGTGCTGCTGGTGCACGCCCACCCCGACGACGAGTCGATCTGCAATGGCGTGACCATGGCCGCCTGCGTCGCCGCCGGTGCCGCGGTCACGCTCGTGACCTGCACGCTGGGCGAGGAGGGCGAGGTCATCCCCGCCCCGCTCGCCCACCTCACGGCGGACCGTGACGACGCGCTCGGCCCCCACCGGGCGGACGAACTGGCCGCCGCCATGCGCGCCCTCGGCGTCACCGACCACCGTTTCCTCGGCGGCCGGGGGCGCTGGCGCGACTCCGGCATGATGGGCCTGGCCACCAACGACCACCCGGCCGCCTTCTGGCGGGCCGGCCTCGACGAGGCCGGTGCGGCGCTCGCCGACGTCATCGCCGAGGTGCGCCCGCAGGTGCTCATCACCTATGACCCCGACGGCGGTTACGGTCACCCCGACCACATTCAGGCGCACCGCGTCGCGATGCGCGGCGCCGAACTCGCCGCCGGGCGGCACCGGATCGCCCGCGTCCTGTGGTCCTGCGTGCCGCGCTCCGCGGCCGAGGACCGGTTCGCCGCGCTGCGCGCCGCGGGCCCCGGCCGGTTCCCCGGCGTGGCGGGCCCGGCCGACGTGCCCGGCGTGACCGAGGACGGGAACGTGGCGCTCGCGGTCACCGGCACCGCGGCGCAGGTGGCCGCCAAGGCCGCCGCCATGGCGGCGCACGCCACGCAGATCGAGGTGGCGGGCGGGGTGTTCGCGCTGTCCAACGGTCTTGCGCAGCCGCTGTGGGAGACGGAGTACTACCGGCTGGCCGCCGGGGAGCCGGTGCCCGCGGGCGCGCGGGACGTCTTCGCCGGCCTGGGGCACGTGGAGGGTTCCTCATGAAGTGGGCCGCATACGCGGGACTCGGACTGCTCGGCGCGCTCGCCGGTCTGGCCGGGTCGCTGGTGCAGGGCGCGTGGTTCCCGCTGGGGCTGCTGCTCGCGCTCGGCGGCGCGGCGGCCCTGTTCTGGGGCGGCGCGCTGGTGACCCGTTCGCGGATCGGCGCGGGCGTTCCGGCGGGCGGCTGGTCCGTCGCCGTGCTGCTGCTGACCATCACGCGTCCGCAGGGCGATTTCATCTTCGCGGCGGGGGCGGGCAGTTACCTGTTCCTGCTGGGCGGCATGGCGCTCGCCGTGGTGTCCGCCACTCTCGCCCCCGCGGAACGCCCGCTGTTCGCCGTACCGGAAGCGCACTCACGTTCGTAGCGGTGTATGTGCCAATCCTGTGGTGGCGCCGTACCACACCGCCGTCCCCAGTATCGTGGGGCCAGCCGTCCGGTTCCGACCCAGTCCCGGGCCGGACGCCAACCGGGAGACCCAGCCTTGAGTCGTGAAACTGACAATCCGCCCCCCGGCCCGCTGGGGTGGGGTGAACCCCAGCGGGGCAACGGAGAGGGCGAAGCCCGCCCGGGAGCCCCGCGGCCGGATGAGAAGAAGACAGAAACCACGCTGACCACCCGCGCCCGCATCAACATCCCGGGCTCGCGGCCCATCCCGCCCATCGTGGTGCGGGAGACCGTGGACGAGCCGGCGGGGCGCGACGCATCCGCGCCCGCACCCGCACCCGCGCCCGCGCCGCCCGCCGCGGCGGCCGGGGACACGGCCGGCGGCGGCCCAGGCAAGAAGACCAGCTCCTGGTTCGAGCCGAAGAAGCCACCGGCGTCCCAGGGCGGCCCGGCTCCGCAAGCGCCCGCCGACACCCCGCCCGGGGGCCACCCGGCGGTGACCGAGACCCCGGCCGACGGCATCCCCGCGTCCTGGTTCAGACAGCACTCCGACACCCCGCCCGCCGGCACGCCCCTCGGCCTGCCGCCGCGGCCGGTCGGCCCCACCGCGGGCCCGGCCACCGGGGACATGCCGCTGCCGCCCGCCCCGCCCGCCGACCAGGCGCCGCCGCGCGCGCAGGCGCCCGCGCTGCCGGAGGAGGAGGACCCGGTCGGCACCACCATGGACCTCGGCGGTCCCTTCCCGCCGCCGCCCCCGGCCGACCTCACCGGCACCGGGCCCCTCCCCGTGGTGGACGGCCCCGGCGCCGGGCGGCCGGCCGCGCCGGAGCCGGGCCCCGCGGTGCCGCCGCCGGGCCCGCGTTCCCCGGCCGCCGTCCCCGAGCCCGCGGGCTCGGGCGACGAGGGCGGCGAGGCCGCCCCGCCGCCGAAGGCCGCGAAGCCCAAGCCGAAGGGCCGCTCCAAGCTGAAGCTGCTCGCCGTCGCCGCGATCGGCGCGGCCGTCGTCGCCTACGGGGCCGGCCTGTACCTGAGCCCCGAGGACGTGCCGAAGGGCACCACCGTCCTGGGCATCGACATCGGCGGCCTCAGCGCGCAGGAGGCCACCAGCCGTCTCGACTCCCAGCTGGAGGCCGCCAACAACGAGCCGGTGACGGTGCTGATCGGCGAGCAGGAGGCCGAGCTGAAGCCGAGCGTCGCCGGGCTCTCCGTGGACACGGAGGCCACCGTGCGCGCCTCGTCGGGCCAGGACTACGGCCCGGTCGCCGTCTACGGCTCGCTGCTGGGCGCCGAGCGCACCGCGGAGGCCGTCTTCTCCGTCGACCGCGAGAAGCTGACGGTCGCCCTCGACGACCTCGCCGAGGGGCAGGGCAGCGGGCCCGTGGAGGGCGGCATCGATTTCGAGAACGGCGAGGCGATCGGCAGGCTCGGCGAGCCGGGCACCGCCGTGGACCTCCAGGCCGCGGCCGACGCCGTCGAGTCCGCGTTCCGCGACCGGGCCGCCACCGGCAGGAATCCCGCCGTCGAGCTGCCGATGACCACCCAGGAGCCCGAGGTGGACGAGGCGGAAGTACAGCGCGCGATGGAGGAGTTCGCCGAGCCGGCGATGTCGGGTCTGGTGACCGTGCGGGCCGGGACCCAGGAGATCTCCTTCAGCCCGCAGGGCACCCTGCCGCAGTTCCTCTCCATGGAGGCGGTGGACGGGCGGCTCGTGGACACCTACGACCTGGAGGTGCTCGAGGGCCTGTACGGCGCCACGTTCGACGGCGTCCTGGTCACCCGCGGCGACGGGAGCCAGACTCCGGTCAGCCCGGAGGACGTCGTGGGCGCGCTGCGCGAGGCGCTGCTGCAGACCGACCCCGCGGAGCGGGTGGGCGTCATCGAGCTCGACCCGAGCTGAGGCGTCCGGCCGCGGGTCCTTCAGCGGCCGTCCGCCCCGGCCGGTGAACGGTAGTGATAGTGGTGGTGGTCGGCGAAGCCGAGGCTCCGGTAGAGGGTGCGGGCCGCCGCGTTGTCCGTCTCCACCTGAAGGTGGGCGGCGCTCGCGCCCGCGTCCAGCGCCGCGCGGGCCAGGGCGGCCATGACCTCCCTGGCCAGGCCCGTGCCACGGTGGGCCGGGTCCACGCGCACCGCGGTGAAGCCCGCCCACCGGCCGTCCACGACGCAGCGGCCGACCGCGGCGGGCCGCGCGCCCGCACCGGGTGCCAGCGCGAACAGGGTGGTCCGGCCGCCCGCGAGCACACGTTCCGCCGTGCCCGGCGCATCCGCGGCCCGGGGCCAGCCGCTCAGCCACGCGGCCGTCAACTCCCCCTCGACCCTCACCCGTTCGACGGGCTCCCGGTCCGCGAGCGGGGCGAGCGCCGCGATCTGCACTACCGCGTGTCCCGACGCGGCCCAGCCCCGCCGTTCGAGATCGGCCGCCAGCAGCTCCTGACCCGTGGCGAGCTGGAACGCGGGCGGCAGCCCGCGGGCGGCGTACCAGGCGGATACGCGGGCAAGGTCGGGGGGCGTGTCGCCCAGTGCGCACGCCGAGTTCGCGCGCCGTGTCCACCCACCGGCCGCCCGCACCAGCCAGTCGCCGATGCGTTCGGTCGCGGCGGCCGGCCAGGCCCTGGCCGCGACCGCGGTCAGCTCGGGCACGTCCGCGGCCGGCAGGCCCCGCCGCCTGGCCGGGGTATCCGGCACGACCTTGCCCGCCACCAGCGCGGACTCCCGCAGCCGCACGGCGCTCCCGTCACGCCGGGTGACCTCCAGCGCACCCTCCGTCCAGGCGGTGAGCACGCCGACGGTGTCGGTGAACCGTCCCGCGGGGTCGCCCGGCTCCGTCAGCGTGCGGAGCGAAACGCGTTTGCCCACGTCAGAAGGCCCTACCCGAACGGTAAGACCGCCCCTCATGGCGAACTCCACCGGCTTCCCAGCCCCCTCTTGTTCTTCCTACAGCCTCAACCGGCGATACTAGGGCTGAGCATCGACGACGCCGCGCTCCCGCGCGCATCACGGCGGACCCGCCGCCCCTACAAGGAGGACTGACAGCGTGACCTACGTCATCGCGGAGCCTTGTGTCGACCTGAAGGACAAGGCATGCATCGAGGAGTGCCCTGTCGACTGCATCTACGAGGGGCAGCGCGCCCTCTACATCCACCCCGACGAGTGCGTGGACTGCGGTGCTTGCGAGCCGGTGTGCCCGGTGGAGGCCATCTTCTACGAGGACGACACCCCGGAGGAGTGGAAGGACTACTACAAGGCCAATGTGGAGTTCTTCGACGACCTGGGCTCACCCGGCGGTGCGAGCAAGCTGGGCCTGATCGAGCGGGACCACCCGCTGATCGCCGCGCTGCCCCCGCAGAGCCACGACGAGTGACCTGCCGCCTTCAGCGTTCTGATCAGGCGTCTCACCCGGTCCCGCGCGGCACCCGCCGCGCGGGACCGACACGTTCCGAGCCGTGTGCCGTCCACGGAGGTCAGAACCGGTCGGGACAGGTCAGGATCTGGCGTGCGTAGTGCCGAGGAAGGGAGCCGTTCCGTGTCATCCGTGTCCGCCCGCCTGCCCGTCTTCCCCTGGGACCGGCTCGAACCGTACAAGGCGACCGCCGCGGCCCACGCGGACGGGATCGTGGACCTCTCGGTCGGCACCCCCGTCGATCCGGTGCCCGAGTCGGTCCGGCGCGCCCTGGCGGCGGCGGCCGACAGCCCTGGCTACCCGACGGTCTGGGGGACCCCGGCGCTGCGGGACGCCCTCGTCGGCTGGTGCGAGCGGCGCACGGGGGCCGCGGGCCTCGGGCACGGCAACGTGCTGCCCGTGATCGGCTCCAAGGAGCTGGTCGCCTCCCTCCCGGCGCAGCTGGGCCTGGGCGCGGGCGACCGGGTCGCGTTCCCCGAGCCGGCCTACCCGACGTACGAGGTCGGCGCGCGCCTGGCGGGCGCCGAGCCGGTGCCCTACCACGGCGCGCCGACCGCTCTCGACCCGGCGGGTCTGCGGCTGCTGTGGCTCAACTCCCCCTCCAACCCGACCGGTCGCGTGCTCGGCGCCGCCGAGCTGCGGGAGGTGGTGGTGTGGGCGAGGGCGCACGGGGTGCTCGTCGTCAGCGACGAGTGCTACCTGGAGCTGGGCTGGGAGGCCGAGCCGGTCTCCGTGCTGCACCCCGATGTGTGCGGCGGCAGTACCGAGGGCCTGGTCGCCGTGCACTCGCTGTCCAAGCGGTCCAACCTGGCCGGGTACCGGGCCGCCTTCCTCGCGGGGGACCCGGCGGTGCTGGGCGAGCTGCTCGCCGTCCGCAAGCACGCCGGGATGATGATGCCCGCGCCGGTGCAGGCGGCCATGGCCGCGGCGCTCGGCGACGACGCCCACGTGGCGGAGCAGCGCGAACGGTACGCCGCGCGGCGCGCGGGTCTGCGGGACGCGCTGGTGAGCCGCGGGTTCCGCATCGAGCACAGCGAGGCGTCGCTCTACCTGTGGGCGACGCGCGACGAGCCGTGCTGGGACACGGTGGCCGACCTCGGCAAGCAGGGCGTCCTCGTGGCGCCAGGGGACTTCTACGGCCCGGCGGGCGAGCGGTTCGTGCGGGTGGCGTTCACCGCCACCGACGAGCGGGTCGCCGCGGCGGTGCGGCGGCTGACGGTCTGAGCGGCGCTGAGCGGCGCTGAGCGGCGCGCACGAACGGCCCCGGGCGTCCGGGGCCGTTCGCGGGCGTGGGTGCGGGGCTGGTCAGAGGTAGAGAAGGTGCATGCTCGGGTTCTCCATCGAGGGCAGCATCCGCTGGAGCTCGTTCGGGGTGGGGCCGATCTGCGCGGCCTTGTACGCGAGGCTCTGCCCGAGCCCGGCCGTGGTCTGCGCGGTCCGCCGCCCGGCGTCGTGGACCACGGGGACGACGACCGGCACGACCTCACGGACGGTGGGGCCCGCGATCCGTTCGACGGCGCCGCTTACTTCGCCGGTGGTGGCGTCCAGCGTCTCGTTCACCAGGGCGCCGTCCGGCGCGACCAGCCCCGTCAGGTCCGGCGTCCCGGGCAGCGGCGCGGCGGCGGCCTGCCCGGCGGCCCCGACGACGGGCGCGGTGCCGGCGGCGAGCAGGAGGGCGGCCTTCGTCAGGCGGCGCGTGAGGGGGTGGGACATGATGCTCCTTTTGCCTTCAGGAAGCGATGCGGACGCCGTGCCTATCGCTCGGGGGCGGTGGGAGGTTGCGGGAGCCCTGGGTAAAGGATTCGCAATGCATCGCATTATTGCGTCCGATTAAATCGGGCAATCGGCTTGGAGGTTGATGTCTGAGGGAACGTCAGCGGTACGCTTCCCCCGGCCATTTAAGGAATCGGCTCGGCCGGCGCGAATACGGACAGCCGAAGTTCCGGGGCGCCGGCCATGCTTTCCGCCGCGGCCTCCTGCCAGCCGTCCCCGGAACGACGCGCCTCCCAGACGCGGTTTCCATAGGAGATCCGCTCGATTCCCAGCTCGGCCGAGTGGGCCACCGCCCAGTGCGCGAGTTCCCAGCCCCGCCTGGTCTCCTCCCCGCCCCGCAGCGGAACGGTCAGCCGCGCGCCCTCGCCGATCGGCTGCACCCCCTCACCGAACTCCCGCATCATCCGCTCGTGAACCTCCCGCGGCTGCCCCGCGGGCTGCTCCGCCACCGTCCACGAGCAGCTCAGCGCCGCCTCGGCCCGCCCGGTCAGCGCCCCCGCGAGCAGGGCCGCCTCCTCCTCGTGCCGGGCGTACGCGTCGGGGAACGCGCTGCGCTGCACCTCCTGCGCCGCCACGGTCAGCGGCAGCGTCAGGTAGCCGGGCACGTCGACCAGCCGGTCGTAGAACGCCCCCGCCGCGTACACCGGGTCCATCACCTCCGCCTCGCTGCCCCAGCCCATCGAGGGCCGCTGCTGGAAGAGGCCGAGCGAATCCCGGTCGCCGTAGTCGATGTTGCGCAGGCTCGACTCCTGCATGGCGGTGGCGATCGCTATGGTGACCGCCCGTTCGGGCAGCCCGCGGGCCGAGGCGACGGCCCCGATCGTGGCGGCACTCGCGGCCTGCTCCGGCCGGAGCGTGAAGGCGCGTTCACCGTCGGGTCCTGCCACTGAGCAGCGCGGCGGCCCGCGCCGGTCCCGGTCCTCGCCGGACTGCGTGACGGCGTACGCCGTCACGCCCAGCAGAACGAGCGCGGCGCACGCACCGCCGATCACGCGGTGGCTGCGTTTTCCGGTCGTCCGTTCGGGCACGTGGACGAGGGTAGCGGTTCCGCACGGGGGCCACCGGCCGCCCGGGTACGGTGGCCCCATGGAACGATCCGCGCCGCCCGCCCTCGACCTCGGCCGGGACGCGGCCGCCCTGACCGCCGAGCTGGTGGACATCCCGTCCGTGAGCGGCACGGAGCAGCCGCTGGCCGACGCCGTCGAGGCGGCCCTGCGCACCCTCCCGTGGCTGCGGGTCGACCGCCACGGCAACAACGTGGTGGCGCGCACGGACGCGGGCCACGGCGAACGGGTCGTGCTGGCCGGGCACATCGACACCGTGCCGATCGCGGACAACGTGCCCGCCCGCCTCGACGCCGACGGCGTGCTGTGGGGCTGCGGCACCTCGGACATGAAGTCGGGCGTCGCCGTCCAGCTGCGCATCGCGGCCACCGTGCCCGAGCCGAACCGCGACCTGACGTTCGTCTTCTACGACAACGAGGAGGTCGCGGCCGAGCTGAACGGTCTCGGGCACCTGGCCACCGACCGGCCCGACTGGCTGGCCGGGGACTTCGCCGTCCTGCTCGAACCGTCCGACGGCCAGGTCGAGGGCGGCTGCCAGGGCACGTTGCGGATGCTGCTGCGGCTGCCTGGGCAGCGCGCCCACTCGGCGCGCTCCTGGACCGGTGAGAACGCCATCCACGCCGCCGCGCCCGTGCTGGCCCGCCTGGCCGCCTACCGGCCGCGCCGCCCGGTCATCGACGGCCTCGAATACCGCGAGGGGCTGAACGCGGTCGGGATCGAGGGCGGGGTGGCGGGGAACGTCATCCCCGACGCGTGCGTTGTCACGGTGAACTACCGGTACGCGCCCGACCGTGACGAGGCGGCGGCCGTCGCCCACGTCCTGGAGGTCTTCGAGGGCTGCGGCGTCGCCGAGTTCACCGTCGAGGACCACTCGCCCGGGGCCCTGCCCGGCCTGTCGCACCCGGCCGCCCGCGCCTTCATCGAGGCGGTCGGCGGCGAGCCGCGGCCCAAGTACGGCTGGACGGACGTCTCCCGGTTCAGCGCGCTCGGCGTCCCCGCGGTCAACTACGGCCCCGGCGATCCGAACGTGGCGCACAAGCGTGACGAGCGCGTGGCGGTGGCGGCGATTCTCCACTGCGAGGAGCGCCTGCGGGCGTGGCTGACCGCGCCCGCGCGGTGAACGGCCGCGTGCGCGCGGCGATCGGCCGCGTTCGGCAAGGGCGTGGACGCGGACAGGACGGCGGATGAGGAGCACGGCATGAGCGGCAGCCAGGGACCGGACGAGCGGGGCGGACGGCGCGAGCAGCGCCTCGGCCCGGTGGTGCGCCGGCGGGGGCAGATGACGGCGGGCACCGCCGACCAGCGGCTGCTGGACACCAGGGGCCCTTCCGACTGGGTCCACGGCGACCCGTGGCGGGTGCTGCGCATCCAGTCGGAGTTCGTCGAGGGCTTCGGCGCCCTGGCCGAACTCGGCCCGGCCGTCAGCGTCTTCGGCTCCGCCCGCACCGCGCCCGGCTCTCCCGAGTACGAGCTGGGCCGGCGCATCGGGAGCGGCCTCGCCGAGGCGGGCATCGCCGTGATCACCGGCGGCGGCCCCGGCGCGATGGAGGCGGCGAACCGCGGCGCGAGCGAGGCGGGCGGCGTCTCGGTCGGCCTGGGCATCGAGCTGCCCTTCGAGCAGGGGCTGAACGAGTACGTCGACATCGGGGTCAACTTCCGGTACTTCTTCGTCCGCAAGACGATGTTCGTGAAGTACGCCCAGGGCTTCCTGGTGCTGCCGGGCGGGCTCGGCACGCTGGACGAGCTGTTCGAGGCGCTGACGCTGGTCCAGACGCAGAAGGTGACGCGTTTCCCCATCGTGCTGGTCGGCACCGAGTACTGGAGCGGCCTGGCCGCCTGGCTGCGCGACACGGTCGTGGCGCAGGGCAAGGCCTCGCCGAAGGACATGTCCCTCTTCCACCTCACCGACGACGTCGACGAGGCGATCGCCCTGGTCACCAAGCCCTGATCCGGGCGCCCATCAGGCCAGGCCGCGGCGCGCCACGGCGGGCGGCCGCCGCCCGGCGATGGCGGCGACCATGTCCAGCACCTGCCGGGTCTCGGCGACCTCGTGCACCCGGTAGACCCGGGCGCCGAGCCACGCCGAGACCGCGGTGGTGGCCAGCGTCCCCAGCAGCCGTTCCCGCACCGGCAGATCGAGCGTCTCGCCGACGAAGTCCTTGTTGGACAGCGACACGAGCACCGGCCACCCGGTGGCCGTCATCTCGTCGAGCCGCCGCGTCGCCTCCAGGGAGTGCCGGGTGGACTTCCCGAAGTCGTGCCCCGGGTCGATGAGCACCGCGTCGCGGCGCACGCCGAGCGCGACCGCCCGCTCGGCCAGGCCAGAGGTCACCTTCAGGATGTCCGCCATCACGTCCTCGTAGGCCACCCGGTGCGGGCGCGTCCGCGGCCGTGCGCCGCCCGCGTGGGTGCACACCAGACCCACGCCGTGCTCCGCCGCGACCTCGGCCAGGCGCGGGTCGACGCCGCCCCAGGCGTCGTTCAGCAGGTCGGCGCCCGCGGCGCAGACCGCCTCAGCGACCTCGTGCCGCCAGGTGTCCACGCTGATCACCACGTCCGGGTGGCGCCGCCGCACCTCGGCGACGAACCCCGCCGTGCGGCGGATCTCCTCGGCCGCGTCCACCTCGGCGCCGGGGCCCGCCTTGACCCCGCCGATGTCGATGATCGCCGCGCCCTCGGCCACCGCCCGCTCGACGCGCTCCAGCGCGGCGTCGTCGCGGAAGGTCGCGCCCTGGTCGTAGAAGGAGTCGGGTGTCCGGTTGACGATGGCCATGAGCACCTGCTCGTCCGGCCCGAACTCCCGTGTCCCGAGGCGCAGCATCAGCTCAGCTCTTTCGTTCTCGCCCGACCCGCGGCGGCGGCGTACGCTTCGAACCTACCCGCCCGCCGCTGTCGGCGGGGCGTGCGACGATCGGCACAGCGGCCGGACGCGCCGCGGACGCGGCGCCCACGACGAGGCGCCGACGACGAGGCACCAACGACGAGGCAAGGGGGAGCAGTTTTCGTGTTCTGGTTTCTGATGGCGGCGATGGTCGTGGTGATCGCCGCGGTCACGCTCGCGGTGCTGGGCAGCGGCGACGGGTCCGGCGGTCCTGCGGCCGGCGGGCTGGCCGACGCGGAGCCGGACCGGCTGGACGACCCGCTGCCGATGGACCGGCCGGTGGGCCCGGCGGACGTGGTGCGGGTGCGGCTGCCGGTGGCGCCGCGCGGCTACCGGATGGCCGAGGTGGACGACGTGCTCGACCGGCTCGCGGCCGAGCTGGCCGAGCGTGACGCGCGGATCACCGAGCTGGAGACGGCGCTGGCCGGCGCCGCGGCCCCGGCCGGGCCCGAGGACACCTCGCCGCCGAAGGACCCGGCCTGACGCGGCGATCAGGCACCGCGGAAGCGCGGCCGTTCCTTCTCGGCGAACGCGGCCACGGCCGCCCGGTGGTCGGCCGTGGCCCCCGCCTCGGACTGGAGCCCGGCCTCCACTTCCAGGGTCTCGGTCAGCGGATGTCCGGCCGCGAAGGCGAGCGACTCCTTGATCGCGGCGTAGGCGCGCGTGGGGCCCGCCGCCAGGGTTCGGGCGATCTCCCGTGCGGTTTCCGGCAGTTCGTCGTCCGGCACCACCCGCTGGGCGATGCCAAGACGTTCGGCCTCCGCGGCGTCGATCTTCCGCGGGAAGAGCAGCAGATCCGCCGCACGACCGGGACCCACGAACCGCTGGAGCGTCCAGGACAGTCCCGAGTCGGCCGTGAGCGCAATTCCCGCGAACGCGGTGCTGAATGAGGCGCTGCTGGCCACGACGCGGTAGTCCGCCGCCAGCGCGAAGCCGAATCCGGCCCCCGCCGCCACTCCGTTCACCGCGGCCACCACGGGTTTCCGCATTCCCGTGATGGCGCTGACGACCGGGTTGTAGTGCAGGGCGACGGTGCGCATCGCGTCGTCTTCTTCCGCCAATGCCGCGGTGTGTTCCTTGAGGTCCTGCCCGACGCAGAAGGCCCGTCCGCGGCCGGTGAGGAGAACGGCGCGCACCTGGGAATCCCCCGCCGCCCGCCGCAACGAGTCGCGCAGCGCTTCCTTCGCCGTCACATTCAGGGCATTCATCGCCTCGGGGCGATTCAGCGTGACAGTCGCGAGACCGTCGGTTACGTCGTAGAGCACGGTGTCGGTGTCGGCCATGCCGCACAGCATGGCGCAGTCATCCGCGCTATCGCGGGACAATCGGCGAATTGAGTGGTTTTGCGCGTGTGCGTTGCCGAAGGGATACCGCCCAATGTTGGTCATCGGCACGTTCCATGCGGGATAATGGCGGCAAGCAATGTGTTCGACGCCGGTGACCCTCGTGTTGTCGGCTTCGACGAGCTGGTTCAGGAAGGGGAACGAGCATGGCGGCCATGAAGCCGCGGACGGGCGATGGTCCGCTTGAGGTGACCAAGGAGGGGCGGGGCATCATCATGCGCGTTCCGCTCGAAGGCGGTGGCCGACTCGTCGTCGAGCTGACTCCTGACGAAGCAGTCGCGCTCGATGAGGAGCTGAAGAAGGTGACCGGCTGAGCCGCCGCGCTCCGAGCTGACTCGTCGGCGCTGCCCCGGAAGGTCGTCCGGGGCAGCGCCGTCTTGTCCGCCGCGCCGCCCGCGGCCGTCAGGCCCGCGCGGCGCACAGCAGCCCATCGCCGACCGGGAGCAGCGCGGGCACCAGCTCCTTGCTCTCGCGGACGGCGCGCAGCAGCTCGCGCAGCTTGCGCACCTCGGTGGGCTGCGCGGCCGAGTCCACCGTGCGGCCGCCGGCGAAGACCCCGGCGAAGCAGACGAGCCCGCCCGGCCGCAGCAGCCGCAACGATTCTGCGAGGTACTCCAGGCATTCGAGCCGGTCGCCGTCGCAGAACACCAGGTCATAGCCGCCGTCGGTCAGCCGCGGCAGCACGTCGAGGGCGTGGCCTGGGATGACCCGCGTGCGGTTGGCCGCGTGCCCCGCCATGCGGAACGCCTGCCGGGCGAACTGCTGCCGCTCCGGCTCGACGTCCACCGTCGTCAGCACCGCGTCCGGCCGCATGCCCGCCAGCAGGTGGATGCCGGACACCCCGGCGCCCGTGCCGATCTCGACCACCGCCCTGGCCGCCGTCGCGGCGGCGAGCAGCCGGAGGGCGTCCCCGGTACCGGGCGACACCGGGCGCACCCCGGCCTCCCCGGCCCGGGTGCGGGCCCATCGGAGCGCCGCACCCTCGGCGGTCTCGGCGTCCGGTGCGCCATACGCCTCGGCGAACGCCCAGCTCGTCAGCCGGTTGCCGGTAATGGCCCTCTCCTGTCCCCGTCTCTCACGCGCTTTGACTGTATCGACTCCGCGGGGGAACAGGGCGCCCGGACCGGACGTTGGATGGATCGGGGCCGCCCGCAGCGGCGCCGGCGGAAAGCCGTCAAGAAATGCTTATCCGGAGCTAACGGGCGAGGTGGCTATGGTAGGGACTCCACTGGACACCACCAGAGCCGACAGGGGAGGTGCGGCCACGTCCACCGGCCGGGGGGCGCTCAAACGCTTCCTGCGGTCTTCCGGCGGGCCGAATTCCGTGACAGAGAACGCTGACGCCGACCGGGCGCAGGCCACCGCCGACGCGGCCGACGGCACCACCACGACCGTCGCCACGTTCAACGAGGGCTCCGACAGCGCCACGTGGGCGCCGCCGAGCTGGGAAGAGATCGTCAGCACCCACAGCGCGCGCGTCTACCGGCTGGCGTACCGTCTCACGGGCAACCAGCACGATGCCGAGGACCTCACGCAGGAGGTCTTCGTCCGCGTCTTCCGTTCGCTGTCCACGTACACCCCCGGCACGTTCGAGGGCTGGCTGCACCGCATCACGACCAACCTGTTCCTGGACTCCGTGCGCCGCAAGCAGCGCATCCGGTTCGACGCCCTCGGCGAGGACGCCGCCGACCGGCTGCCCAGCCGCGAGCCCACGCCCCAGCAGCACTTCAACGACACCCACTTCGACGCCGACGTGCAGCAGGCGCTGGACACCCTCGCGCCCGACTTCCGCGCCGCCGTGGTGCTCTGCGACATCGAGGGCCTGAGCTACGAGGAGATCGCCACCACGCTCGGCGTGAAGCTCGGCACGGTGCGCAGCCGGATTCACCGCGGACGTTCGCACCTGCGCAAGGCGCTGCGCCACCGTTCGCCCCGCGTCCGCGCCGAGCGGGTGGAGCGGGAGGACTCCGTCCTCGCCGCCGTCCCGGCGGGGACGCGTGCGGAGGAAGGCGGGGCGGAGTGAGCGGTCCCGAGGGCACCGGCCGGTCCGACCACCACCTCGGGGAGAGCCTGGCGGCCCTTGTCGACGGTGAGCTGTCCCACGACAGCAGGGACCGCGTGCTGGCCCACCTCGCCACCTGCGCGCACTGCAAGGCGGAGGCGGACGCGCAGCGCGAGGTCAAGAGCGTGTTCGCGAGCAGCCCGCTGCCCGGCCCGTCCGACGGGCTGCTGGCCAGGCTCCAGGGACTGCCCGCGGCCGACACGGGTCCGGCCGCGCCCGCCGACGACGACGCGCCGGACGACCGCGACGAGCCGCCGGCCAAGCGATCATCGGCCCTGCGCCTCGACCTGCTGCCGGGCGGGCGCCAGCGCGACTCGCTGCTCGGCCCGCCCACCCTGGGCGGCGAGCGTGGCTTCCGGATACATGAGCCGGGGGCCGCGCGGGTGCCCCGCGGCCACCGGCTCGCCTTCGCCGCCGCGGGCGCGGTCTCGCTGGCGGCGTTCGCCATCGGCGGGGCGGTCAGCAGTGTCGGCACCGCGACGACCACGGCCGGTTCCGCCCCGCCCAGCGCGGTGTCCGCCGGCAGCGGCGCCAGCACGGTGAACGTGGCCCGCCCACCGGCCGCGCGTTCGGAGGATGAAAACCGGCTGCCCGCGGTGCTGACCGCCCAGGCCGCAGGACTTGCGCTGCTCAGCGCCCCGGCCGGGCCGATCGGGACCAGCGGGCAGCTGTTCCCGCTGCTCGGCACGGGCCTGGGCCTCGGCGCGGACGCCGATCCCTCGGCCGCACCGAGCATTCTGAATGCGCTGAGTCCTCGCTGATTTCGGGCGACTGACCTGGTTCAATTCTCAGCCGGGATTAGGGACGCCGCGGAGACGATGGGGAAAGCCGCCATGGACAAGGGCAACAGCCTTCCCGGCCACCAGGCCGCCTCGCAGCCCGCCTGGGGATCGGGCGCGGGCGATGACGCGGAGTCGGCGGGCCAGGACCCGTACGGCACACCGCCGTACGGCCAGCCGGGCCCCTGGGCGCCCGCGCCCCCCGTGCAGCGGCCCGACCCGACCCCGCCCGCGGGCACCCAACTGCCCCCGCCCGCGCAGGGCCCCGCCCCGCGGGCGCGCTCCGAGGGGCCGCGTTACGACCCGTGGGCCACGCCGCACGGGGGCACGCCGGTGCCGCAGGCCCACCCCGCCCCGCAGCAGCCGCCGCCGGGCGGCCGCGGGCGGGCCGGGCGGCTGGTCGCGGGGGCGGCGGTGATCGCCCTGGTGGCCGGCGTCCTCGGCGGCGGGATCGGGGTGTACCTGGAGCGGGAGGGCCTGTTCAGCGAGGTGAGGCTGCCGCAGGCCACGGCCGGAGAGTCGCCACCCCCCGAGGGCAGCATCGCCGGTATCGCCGCGGAGGTGCTGCCCGGCGTGGTCACCCTGGGCGGCGGCACCGGCTTCGTGCTGGACGACGAGGGGCACATCCTCACGAACGCGCACGTGGTGCGCCCGGCCGCGGAAAGCGGCGTGATAGACGTCACGTTCAGCAGCGGGGACAGGGCGCAGGCCGAGGTCATCGGCCAGGACAGCGGCTACGACCTGGCCGTGGTCAAGGTGACCGGGGTCTCGGGGCTGAGCCCGCTGCCGCTCGGCGACTCCGACGCGGTGCGCGTCGGCGACCCGGTGGTGGCGATCGGCGCCCCGTTCGACCTGGCGGGCACCGTCACCTCCGGCATCATCAGCGCCACCGAGCGGCCGATCACGGCGGGCGGTGCGGAGGCGGACGGCTCGGACATCAGCTACGTCAACGCGCTCCAGACCGACGCCCCGATCAACCCGGGGAACTCCGGCGGCCCCCTGGTCGACGGCAGCGGCCGGGTCATCGGCGTCAACAGCGCGATCCGCACCGCGGACAGCGGCGGATTGGACCCGGGGCAGTCGGGCAGCGTGGGCCTCGGCTTCGCCATCCCGGTCAACCAGGCCAAGGACGTGGCCGAGCAGCTGATCAACACCGGGCGGGCCAGCCATCCGGTCATCGGCGTCACGCTGGACACCGGCTACCCGGGCGACGGCGCCCGCATCGGCAGTGCCTCGGGCGGCCGGGCGGTGGAGCCCGGCAGTCCGGCCGACGAGGCGGGCGTGGCGGAGGGCGACGTCATCACCGCGGTCGACGGGGAGCCGGTGCGCGGCAGCGACGAGCTGATCGTCAAGATCCGCAGCCACCGGCCCGGTGACGAGCTGGAGCTGACCATCGAACGGGACGGTGACGAGATCTCACTGCCCGTCACCCTGGGGGAGGCCTACAGTGACTGAGGCGGGGCGCTCGGCGTGCTCTTGGCCCGTCGTTCACCGCATCGTTGAGGTACGCCGTCTCCCGTCCGCGGCCGTTGCCGGGTACCGTGGCCATCTACCGTATGCGTGAGGGAGCTGTCAGGTGTTCTTCGATATAGGGTCACTGGAGTTCATCACGCTGATCATCCTCGCCATCCTGGTTTTCGGCCCGGAGAAGCTGCCGAAGATGATCCAGGACGCGGCCAATTTCATCAGGAAGATCCGCGAGTTCTCCGACAGCGCCAAGCAGGACATCCGCAGCGAGCTGGGGCCCGAGTTCAAGGACTTCGAGTTCGAGGACCTCAATCCCCGCCGCTTCGCGAAGAAGCACCTGCTGGACAACGACGATCTCGGTCTCAAGGAGCTCACCAGCAGCCTCGACATGCGCAAAGAGCTGACCGAGGTGACCGACGCGGTCAACGGCCGCACCCCGGGGAGCCGCCTGGCGAAGAAGTCCCCCGGTGGCACCGGTGCCACGACCGCCGCGGCGGGCGCCGCCGCGGGCACGGCGGCAGCGGCCGGTTCCGTGTCGCTGAGCAAGAAGGACGATGCCGCCCCGCAGGCCGCGGCCCCCAAGGACCCCCCGCCGTTCGACGCCGACGCCACCTGAGTGGATGCGCCGCCCTTCGGGGCATATGACACCACTTGATCTCCAGGCATGCCCGACACCCCGGACCTGTATGGCTATCCTCCCTATGTCCGGGGTGAGCCCAGGACGAGGGCAACGAGGAGGCGTCGCGTTACATGGAGACGACGAGTCGGGCAGAGCCGCAGGACTCCGCAGGCGGCCCAGGCGCGTCCGGGGGCGGGGGCGCGCCGCAGGGGGTCCCGGGGGCGCGCCGCGCGGTGGAAGGCTATCTAATGGCCGGCTTCCCCTGGTACGGACTGGACGAGGCGTTCACGGGCCCCCGCTGGCTGATGCAGGTCGGGGTCTCCGCGGACGGGGCCGTGGAGCACGGCTCCACGGGCCACGGCGACGAGCCGTCGCTGCGGGGGGAGCTCGAGGACGAGGAGCAGCGGTTCGCGGTCGTGGTGACCGTTGCCAGCCGCCCGGTGCGGCGCAGCCCGGACGGCACGGGACTCCTGGAGGCCACGACGGTGTCCTCCGCCGCGTGGCTGGCCGGCTCCGGCCTGCTGTCGTGCACCTGGCCCTCGCAGCTGGAACGGGCGCTGCGGCAGGACTGGCTCGAACAGCAGACCGCCATCGCCTGGGAGCTGGCCGACGACCTGCACGGCGGCACCTGGACGGTGCTGTCCCTGCCGGTGGACGGCATCCCCACCGACTTCCACTACCGGGAGTCGGAGTACGGCTGGGTGCTGGCGGGGGCCGCGCAGCACGACGTGCACATCGGCGCCTACGGGCGCGGAATGAGCGCGTACGGCCTCGGCTTCGCCGTGGTCAAGGACATCGAGAGCTACGCCTAGGTCCTGTCCTGTCTGGGGGAGTCGTGGGCCCGGCAAGATAGGCAGGACAGGGCCCCGTAGCGTCCGCGGTCCCGGCGGGCGGCCAGGCCGCCCGCCGCGGCCCTTCAGAACTTGTTGCGCGGGGTGATGCCGAGCGACATCCCGGCGAGTCCCCGCTGCCGCACGCCGAGCGCGGCGGCCACCTCGCGGAGCGCGGCGCCGGCCGGCGAGTCCGGGTCGGACAGCACGACGGGCTTGCCCTCGTCGCCGCCCTCCCGCAGCCGCACGTCGATCGGAATGGAGCCGAGCACCGGCACCTCCGCCCCCGTCGTCCGCGTCAGGCCCTCCGCGACCCGCCGACCGCCGCCCGTGCCGAACACGTCGACCATCTCGCCGCAGTGCGGGCAGGGCAGGCCCGCCATGTTCTCCACGACGCCGACGATCTTCTGGTGCGTCTGCACGGCGATCGAGCCGGCCCGCTCCGCGACCTCGGCGGCAGCCTGCTGCGGCGTGGTCACCACCAGGATCTCCGCGCCGGGAACGAGCTGCGCGACGGAGATCGCGATGTCGCCCGTGCCGGGCGGCAGGTCGAGGAGCAGCACGTCGAGGTCGCCCCAGTAGACGTCCGCGAGGAACTGCTGGAGCGCACGGTGCAGCATCGGGCCCCGCCACACCACGGGCGCGTTGCCCGGCGTGAACATCCCGATGGAGATCACCTTCACGCCGTGCGCCGACGGCGGCATGATCATGTCCTCCACCTGGGTCGGCCTGGCGTCCGTGCCCAGCATGCGGGGCACCGAGTGGCCGTAGATGTCGGCGTCCACCACGCCGACCTTCAGCCCGTCCGCCGCCAGGGCCGCGGCCAGGTTGACGGTGACGGAGGACTTGCCGACGCCGCCCTTGCCCGAGGCGACCGCGTAGACGCGGGTCAGCGAGCCGGGCTGGGCGAACGGGATCTCCCGCTCGGCCTTGCCGCCGCGCAGCGAGGCCGCGAGGTCCTTGCGCTGCTCGTCGCTCATCACGTCGAGATCGACGCGCACCCCGGAGACGCCGTCGACCGCGCGGACCGCCGCCGTCACGTCGGCCGTGATCGAGTCGCGCATCGGGCAGCCCGCGATCGTCAGATACACCCCGACGGTGACCGTACCGTCGGCGCCGATGTCCACAGACTTGACCATGCCGAGGTCGGTGATGGGCCGGTGGATCTCCGGATCGTTCACCCGCGTCAGGGCGGCCCGCACCGCGTCTTCCGTGGGGAGCGTGCCCGTCGCGCCCCGGGCCTGGGGGGTATCGGTAGCCATGACCCCGATGGTACGGCGCCGGGACGCGGGGGCAGGACACGACCTACAGGCCGCGGCGGGCTTGCCGGTACGCTGCGCCCCGTGACCCCAACTGCCCCCACAGAACAGCTCAGGTGGCGCAGGGCCGTGGCGGGCGCGGTGTGCGCCGGCGCGCTGGCCGTGACGTTGTCGGCGTGCGGCGGCTCCGAGGAGCCCGAGGTGGAGACCAACGGCGTCGACGAGCTCGCGCCGGAGGAGATGGAGCGGCGCGCCAGAGAGGCCGCGGCCGAGGCGGCCACCGTCCGGCTGTCCGGCACGGTCATCACCGGCGACAGCTCCTACCGGCTCGACGTGCGGCTCGGCAACGACGGCGGGGTGGGCGAGGTCTCGGCCGGAGGCGCCACGTTCGAGGTGCTGCGCGTCGGCGAGGACCTGTACATCAAGGCGGACGCGGCGTTCTGGGAGAGCGGGGGCATCCCGGAGGAGCTGGAGTCCGATCCGGCGGAGAAGCTGGACGGCCGGTACGTCAGGGTCGCGCCCGAGGACCCCGCGTACGCGGAGCTGAGCGGCTTCACCGACAAGAACACGCTGCTCGACGGGCTGCTGACGCTGGAAGGCGACCGGGCCGTCGACGAGGAGCACGGCGAGATCGACGGGGTGGAGACGGTCCGCGTCGAGGGCGACGGCGGCGCGGGCGGCGCGATGGAGGTCTCCCTGGTCGGCACCCCCTACCCGCTGCGGATCGAGCGCGGCGGCGAGGCAGGGGAGCTGACGATGGACGACTGGGGCGAGGAGTTCTCGCTGAACGCGCCGCCGGAGGACGACGTCGTCGACTACGGCGACGAGATGATCACCGAGGAGGAGTAGCGGCGCCGCCCCGCCGGCCGCCGCCACGGCGGGCCGGCAGACCGCTCGGCACGGGCACGCGGGTGCTCGCGGGCGTCGGCAGGGGCGCGGCGGCCTGGGAGGCGTCGGGCAGCCGGCCGGGGCGCTGGATGGGCTCCCCGGCCGGTGCCAGGCACAGCACCCGGCAGGTCGCGGCCCAGCGGCCGGGCAGCGTCTCGGCGTCCGGCGCGTTCAGCCGCTTGCCCTTCAGCTCGGCGACCGCGGCGGCCCATTCGGGCCCGTCCGGCGGCGGCTCCGCGACGCGCGCGGGCCACACCACGAGCCGGCCGCCCTTGTCCTTGCTGCGGCAGCTGACCGTGGCCGTGCCCCCGTCGGCCAGGCCGAGCCCGTCGAGCGGCTGCTCGCCGGGGCCGCCGACGAGCCACACCGCGCCGTCGTGCCAGACGTGCCACAGGGCGCGGGCCGGACCTTCCTGGCCCCGCACCCACACCAGGGCGGACTTCTTGGCGGCTTCCTCGATCAGGGCCCGGTCGAACGCGGCGGCGGTCGTCATGCCCGGAGCGTAGCCCCGCGAGGCCTCAGGCGGACAGGCCGAGGGCGGCCATCCGCTTGGTGTGCGCCTCGGTGATACGGGAGAACATCCGGCCGATCTCGGCCAGGTCGAAGCCGTCCGCGACGCCGCCCACGAGCATGGTGGACAGCGCGTCCCGGTCGGCGACCACGCGCTGGGCCTGCGACAGGGCCTCGCCCATCAGGCGGCGGGCCCACAGCGCGAGCCGGCCGCCGACGCGCGGATCGGCCTCGATGGCGGAGCGGACCTTCTCCACGGCGAACGAGGCGTGCCCCGTGTCGTCCAGCACGGCCAGCACCAGGGACCTGGTGTCGGTGTCGAGGCGGACGGCGACCTCGCGGTAGAAGTCGGCGGCGATGGCGTCCCCGACATACGCCTTGACCAGGCCCTCGATCCAGTCGGACGGCGCCGTGAGCCGGTGGAACTCGTCCAGCGCGGACGCGAACGGCTCCATCGCCCGCGCCGGGTCCTCGTCGATGTGCCGCAGGCGGCCCGTGAGCTGCTCGAAGTGGTGGAACTCGGCCGCCGCCATCCGGGCCAGGGCCGCCTTGTCGGGCAGGGTGGGCGCCAGCTTCGCGTCCTCGGCGAGGCGCTCGAACGCCGCCAGCTCGCCGTAGGCCAGCGCGCCCAGGAGATCGACCACGGCCGCCCGGTACCGCGGGTCGGCGGACGCCTCCGGCCAGTCCGCCGCGGCGACGCCGGTGACCTCCGTGGTCCCGGCCGGGTCGGCCGCATCGGGAGTCGGGGTCTTCGGCGTCTCCATCAGGTCTCCTCCGCAGGCGGATCGGCGTCGCGCCCGGCAACGTTCACGCGAGTGCACAATAGTCGCTGGAACCGGGTGGGCGGGCCCGGCCGCGTTCCCCGGGAACGCGGCCTGACACATGTGCGCCGTTCCGAGGTACAGTGGTATAGCGGCTCACGCGTATGCGGTGGGCCCATCCCCATGCTGGCGACCTGGGCCCGGAAAGCGCGGATTGTCCAGGAAACCCGAGGATGCCCGGTCGGTGGCCCGATCGGCTCCGACCTGACCAGCCCTCCGCGCGGTGCGGTGAGGGTCCCCCCGGACGGTTCCGGGGAGCCCCGCACCATCCGCGGCATGAGGGACCCCGCTCGCGCGGTGCGTGCGCTTGAGCGAGACGACCGGGTCCCGCGCCGGACGACCGGCCCCCCACCGGGGCCGCCACTCGACGGCACGGTGCAATCGACCCGCCTCGCCGCCGGGTGCCGCGTCACACAGAAGAGGCAACGACCCTGTCCGCTACCACCACCACATTCCGAGATCTCGGAATTCTGGCCGAGACAGCCGAGGCCCTGGAGGCCGTCGGCATCACCACCCCGTTCCCCATCCAGGAAATGACCCTCCCCGTCGCCCTCGCCGGCACCGACGTGATCGGGCAGGCGAAGACCGGCACCGGCAAGACGCTCGGCTTCGGGCTGCCGCTGCTGGAGAGCGTCACCGTCCAGGCGGACGTCGAGTCCGGCCGTGCCGCGCCCGCCCAGCTCACCGACGGGCCGCAGGCCCTCGTCGTCGTCCCCACGCGCGAGCTGTGCCAGCAGGTGACCAACGACCTGCTCACCGCGGGCAAGGTGCGGAACGTCCGGGTCGTGTCGATCTATGGCGGCCGGGCCTACGAGCCGCAGGTCGAGGCCCTCGCCAAGGGCGTCGACGTCGTCGTCGGCACCCCGGGCCGCCTGCTCGACCTCGCCGCCCAGCGCAAGCTGAACCTGTCGCGGGTCCGCTGCCTCGTCCTGGACGAGGCGGACGAGATGCTCGACCTCGGCTTCCTCCCGGACGTGGAGAAGATCATCCAGCTGCTGCCCGCCAAGCGGCAGACGATGCTGTTCTCCGCGACGATGCCGGGCCAGGTCATCGGCCTCGCCCGCCGCTACATGAGCCAGCCCACGCACATCCGCGCCACCGAGCCCGATGACGAGGGCGCGACTGTGGCCAACATCACGCAGCACGTCTTCCGGGCGCACTCGCTGGACAAGCCGGAGATGGTCGCGCGCATGCTCCAGGCCGAGGGCCGCGGACTGGTGATGGTCTTCTGCCGCACCAAGCGGACCGCGGCCGATGTCGCCGAGCAGCTCGGCAGGCGCGGCTTCGCCGCCGCCGCCGTGCACGGCGACCTCGGGCAGGGCGCCCGCGAGCAGGCGCTGCGCGCGTTCCGCAACGGCAAGGTCGACGTGCTCGTCTGCACCGATGTCGCCGCCCGCGGCATCGACGTGGACGGCGTCACCCACGTGATCAACTACCAGACGCCGGAGGACGAGAAGACCTACCTGCACCGCGTCGGCCGCACCGGCCGCGCGGGCGCGACCGGCATCGCCGTCACCCTGGTCGACTGGGACGACATCCCGCGCTGGCAGCTGATCAACAAGGCGCTGGGGCTGGCGTTCCCCGACCCGCCGGAGACCTACTCGACCTCCCCGCACCTCTTCCAGTCGCTGCGCATTCCCGACGGCACCAAGGGCACGCTGCCGCGCGCGGAGCGGACCAGGGCCGGGCTCGACGCGGAAGAGGTCGAGGACCTCGGCGGCACGGGCGCGAAGCGCCGCGGGCGCGAGAGCCGCCCGGCGGCCGTCCGCACGCGGGCACCGCGGCAGCGGCGCCGCACACGCGGCGGAGCCCCGGTGGCTCCCGGGGAGACGGGGGAGACCGGGGAGAGCGTGGGCGTCGTCGCGGAGACGGCGCCGCGGCAGGCCGAGCCGCAGGCCGCGCCCGCCGAGGGGCACGACGAGGCGGCGTCCGCCGCACCGCGCACCCCGCGCCGCCGGCGTCGCAGGACCCGCGCGGGCCGGACGGACCGGCCCACCGAGGAGTCCTGAGGGGACAAGACGCGCACCGCGTCCGGGCCGGAGCACCAACGGCGGCCCGGGGCGCTGCGCGGGCCGTGCGCGGCCGGTCACCGGCTTGCCCGTCCGGGTTACTGTCGAAGCTGTGAGCAGACCGCCGTTCTGTGTGCCCCCGACCGGAGTGCGGGCCCACCGCCTCGCCACCCGGCGCGGCGAGTTCGCCGTGCTCGACGCCGTCCCCGCCGGGGAGCCGGCCGGAACGGTTCTGCTGGTGCCCGGGTACACCGGCAGCAAGGAAGACTTCATCGCGCTGCTGGAGCCGCTGGCCGCCGCCGGGTACCGCGCGGTCGCCGTGGACGGGCGCGGGCAGTACGAGACGGCGGGCACGCCGGGGCGCACGGCCTACGGGCTCGGGGCGCTCGCGGAGGACGTGCTCGCGCAGGCCGACGCGCTGGGCGCCGGTCCCGTGCACCTGGTCGGGCACTCGCTGGGCGGGCTGATCTCGCGCGGCGCGGTACTGCGCGCCCTGGCCGCGGGGCGGCCCTCGCCGTTCGCCTCCCTGACCCTCATCGCCTCGGGCCCCGGCCGCGTCGCCCGCCGCCAGCGGTGGCGGGCGCGGGCGCTGCGCCTGGGCCTGCCCGTGCTGGGCGCGGGCCGCGTGTGGCAGGTGTGCTACCGCGGGGTGGAGCCGGGCGACGTCGGCGCGTTCCTGCACCGCCGCTGGCTGGCCAACGTGCCCGACCAGCTGCTCGCCACCGGCCGCACGCTGCGGTACGAGCCGGACCGCGTGGCGCGGCTCGCCGCGGCCGGGCTGCCCGTTCACGTGCTCTCGGGCGAGCGGGACGGCGCGTGGCCGGTGCCGCTGCTCGACCGGATGGCGCACCGGCTGAGCGCGCGCCGCACGGTGATCCGCGGCGCGGAGCACTCGCCGAACGCGGAACGTCCCGTCGAGACCGCCACGGCCCTGCTCGACTTCTGGACGCACACCTCCCCGCCCGCGACCGACCGGCCCGCCGCCGCCCCGCGGCCGCCGGCGGACGGGTGTGCTTCGCCCGCCCGGTGAGGTCCGCGGCGCGGCACCGGTGGGGCGTGATCAGCGCGCGGCCGTCAGGGGGCGGGCGCCCTTTGCCCGTTCGGTGATCTCCGCGTAGGCCTCGGGCGACGTCGTGTGCTCGCCGAGGCGGCAGCTTTTGCGGGTGCCGTGGTAGTCGCTGGACCCGGTGGTCAGCAGGCCCAGGTCGGCGGCCATGCCGCGCAGCCGGTCGCGGGTGGCGGCGTCGTGGTCGATGTGGTCGACCTCCACACCGTCGAGGCCCGCCGCGGCGAGCTGCGCGATGGCGGCGTCCGGGACGACGCGTCCGCGCCGCCAGGCCAGCGGGTGCGCGAAGACGGCGACGCCGCCCGCGTCGTGGATGAGGCCGATCGCGGCGGTGGCGTCCAGCTCGTGCTTGGCGACGTGGGCCCGGCCGCCGTCGCCGATCCACTCGGCGGTGAACGCGGCGGACACGTCCTCGATGATCCCGGCCTCGACCATGGCCGCGGCGATGTGCGGCCGGCCGATCGAGCCCTGGGCGAGCTCGCGGACGCGCTCCCAGGCCACGGGCGCCCCCAGCTCGTTCAGCCGGGCGACGATCGCGCGGGCCCGCGGGACGCGGTCGTCGCGCAACAGGTCGCGTTCCCTGGCCAGTTCGGGCTCGGTGGGGTCGAACAGGTAGGCCAGCATGTGCAGGCTCACCCCGTCGAGGCGGCAGGAGATCTCCGCGCCGGTGACCAGGGTCAGCCCGGGCGGCAGCGCCTCCGCCGCCGCGGCGTGGCCAGCGACCGTGTCGTGGTCGGTGAGGGCGACGACATCGAGTCCCGCGGCGCGCGCCGCGGTGACCAGCTCGGCGGGGGAGTCGGTGCCGTCGGAGGCCGTGGAATGGGTGTGCAGGTCGATGAGCACCCCGCCAGGATAGCCACGAACGGCGGAAGGCCCTCAAGGGCGCCTCAGCCGAGCAGCCGGGGGGAGAGCGCGCCACAGGGGACGAGGTCCACCTCGGAGCCCGCGTCGCGCAGATCGGTGAGCACCAGCTCGTCGTACAGCAGCAGTCCCGACTCCTGGGGCCAGGTGACGGCCCACAGCCACCGCCCCATCGCCTCCCCCGCGAAGACGGCGCGGTCCTCGGGGGCGCCGTCGACGAGCCACAGCGGCGTCGGCCGCCCGGCCGCGAGGACCTTGGCCTGCGGCGGCCCCGCCACGCGCAGCCGCGGCCCCGGATCGGGGCCCGGTATCCCGGCGTACCTGGCGCCGAGCCCGACGCCCAGCTCCTCGGCGATCAGCAGCAGTTCGCCCGGGCCGCCCAGCGGTCCCGGGCCCGAGCAGGCGACGGCGGTGGCCCGCCCCCCTCCGCTGTCGTCACCGGCGGAGGCCACGCCGGTGAACAGCCAGCCGACCGGAAGCGGCCAGGGCATCCACACCGGGACCTCGGCCTGGCCGACGACGACGGTGAGGGCGTTCACGCTGGGGGGGATGATGGGCTGCAACGGGTGCACCGGGCCGTGTGCGGCGCACCGCCACGAGTCGGCGAAGAGGCCGGGCGCTCGCACCCGCCCACCGCATTTCGGGCAACTGGGTTCGCCCCTCATGGGGAACAACAGTCCCTCCGCGCCGCCCGTCCGTCAAGCGCCGTCACTCGCCCAAGGGCACCGCCGCGCGGGCCGGATCGCGTAGGTCCGTGCCGTGGTGCAGCCACCGTTCCTCCAGGGCAGCGGCGCCGTGGACGCGTTTCCAGGCGGCCTCGTTCGGAGTCATCGGCAGGAGTGGGAAAAAACGGACCGGATCGCGCGGCGGGGGCAGCGGCAGCTCGGGCACCACCGCGCCCGGCTCGCCCGCCAGGACGGAGGTGAACGGGGCGCCGGGCCACAGCGGTTCGCCGAGGTCGAGCGAGCCGCCCGCGGCCAGCACCACGCCCTCCACCTGCGGCGAGGCGGCGAACACGGCGAGCGCCCGGTGCACGGCGTCGGTCCGCGCGTGCCCCGCGCGCAGGGTCAGCAGCAGCTCCGCGCGCGGGCCGCGGTCGGGATCGGCGACGGCGGCGGTGGGATCGGTCATCGGCAGCGCCGACATGCCGGAGGTGGCGTACCGCACCAGCCCCTGCCCGGCGTCGGGGATGCGCAGCACCTCGATGCGCCCGGTGCCGATGAACGTGACCGCGGCGCGCGCGTCCGGTGGGCCGACCGCTTCGCGCAGCCGCCGTTCGACGCGCTCCCGCACCTCGTCCGCACTCATGTGCGCTCCGCGCGGATCACCAGGGCGAGGCCGAGCACGATCAGGCCGAGGGCCGGATACGCGGCGGCCGGCGGCAGCTGGCCGAGCCACACGGCCGCGATGAGGGCGGCGCCCGGCGTCTCCAGCAGCAGCGCGATGGAGGTGACCGACGGGCCCAGGCCGCGCACCACGCGGTTGATCAGGGAATGGCCGAGCAACTGGGAGGCGAGGGTGAGGGCGAGCAGCTTCAGCCACGTCTCCCCGGAGTAGCCGCCGAGCGGGCTGCCCGCGAGGAGACAGACCAGGAGCAGCAGCAGGGCGGTGGTGGAGTAGCACAGGAACGTGTAGCCGGTGGTGCTGGTGGTGCGCTGCACCTCGGCGCCGATCAGCACGTACACGGCGGCGGCCATGCCGCCGCCGAGCGCGAGCGCGTCCCCGGCCAGGGCCTCGGGCGACACGGCCAGGTCGACGCCGGTGAGGACGACGACGCCGGCGACGGCCACGGCGGAGCCGGCCCAGACCGCGGCCGGCGGCCGCCGGCCGGTGAGGCGCAGCAGCAGGGTGGTCCAGATGGGGGTGGTGGTGACCAGGGCGACGGACGAGGCCACGGAGGTGAGGTGGAGGCTGGGCAGCCAGAGCCCGAAGTGCGCGGCGAGCGCGGCGCCCGCGGCCAGCGACAGCAGCAGCGTGCGGCGGTCGAGGCGGGACAGCTCGGCGCGCAGCCGCCCGCGCAGCAGCACGACGGGCGTGAGCGCGGCTGCGGCCATGGCGTTGCGCCAGAAGGCGATGGCGAGGGCGGGGGCGGCGGTCGCCGCGATGAGCGGCCCGGAGAGCGAGACGCCGGTGACGGCGATGGTCAGCAGCAGGGCGTCGAGCCGCTGCTGGGGGAGGCCGGCGAGCGGGGGCAGCCGGGGCAGCGGGGGAACGGCGCGGCGCGCGCGGCCCCGGCCGCTGCGCGGTATGCCGGTGACGGGCACGGCGGCTGCCCTCCTCCCTCCTCGGCGGCCTTCCACACTAGGTCCTGTCCTGTCGATCTTGTCGGATCAGCCCGCGGCGTCAGATGCGGTGGATCGCCAGGCGCCGGATCGCAGCTCATACCTGTCCGTATTCGCGCGATTCGGTAACGCAGCGAGGTGCCGTAGCTGGCGTCGCGGGCCCGGCAAGATCGGCAGGACAGGGCCTAGTGCGCCGCGCCGGCCGCGGGACAGCGCGTGAGCGGCGGCCGGTGTACCCGGCCGCCGCTCACACACGCTGCGGGCACTGCGCCGTCGGAGCGCCGTCAGAGCGTTCCGAAGCCCACCCGGCGCGGCGTGGGCTGGCCGATCTCCACGTAGGCCACCCGGTCGGCCGGGACCAGAACCTTGCGGCCGTGCTCGTCGACCAGGCTGAGCAGTTGGCCGGAACCGGACAGCGCCGTGCTGACCGCGCTCTCGACCTCTTCGGCGGACTGCCCGCTCTCGAGAATGATCTCCCGCGGTGTGTGCTGAACGCCGATCTTGATTTCCACGGCTTGTCCCTCCGCTGGTCCCAAACGTGCGCGACGGTCCGCGCCGTACTGACCACAGGTTATCCGCGCCGTTCGCCGGGCCTGTCCCGGGCGGCCACGCCCAGAGCGAACAGGCCGGGTCAGTGCCCGTCTCAGTGCTGGATGGGGAAGCCTGCGATCCCGCGCCAGGCGAGGCCGGCGGTCAGCGTCCGCGCGACGTCGCCGGGGATCTGCTGGCCGGAGCTGAGCCAGTGCCGGGCGGTGATCTGGGCCATGCCGCACAGGCTGACGGCCAGCAGCATCGCCTGCTCCTCGGACAGGTCGGTGTCCTCGACGATGAGCGGGCAGACGAGCTTGGCGCAGTCGAGCGCCACCTGGTCGACGCGCTCGCGCACCGACGGCTCGTTCGTCAGGTCGGACTCGAAGACCAGCCGGAACGCGCCGCCCTCGTGCTCCACGTAGGAGAAGTAGGCGTCCATCGTGGCGGCGATCCGCTGCTTGTTGTCGCTGGTGGCGGCCAGTGCCTTGCGGATGGACTGCACCAGCGCCTCGCAGTGCTGGTCGAGCAGCGCGAGGTACAGCTCCAGCTTGCCGGGGAAGTGCTGGTAGAGCACCGGCTTGCTGACACCCGCGCGGTCCGCGATGTCGTCCATGGCCGCCGCGTGGTAACCCTGCGCGACGAACACCTCCTGGGCCGCGCCCAGCAGCTGGTTGCGCCGGGCCCGGCGCGGCAGGCGGGTACCTCGCGGACGCGCCTCGGTCTGCTCAGTGGCGCTCACGCCGCCTCCCGGTGATCGTTCCCTGCGATGCGCATTCCTGGCCGCGCGCCGTGTCGTCATCGTACGTTCGAGTAGTCGCGGAGCGTGCATCGTGAGGGCAGGATTTCACTCTGCGGACATTCCTGCTCGCCGGACATTTCCGCTCAGCGGTACTCGTCGTCGCCCGGGTCGACGGCCCTGGCCTGCTCCGCGGCGTCCGCCGGGTCCACTCCCTCCGCGGCGCGCCCGGTCAGCGGGGTGTCGCGGAGCCGCAGCAGCTCAAGACGCTGCTCGGCGGCGTCGGCCTCGGGCACCTCGTCCTCCAGGTCCTCCTCGAAGAGGCCCTCCTCCTGCTCCTCGTCGAGGAATTCGTCGAACGTCTCCGGGTCCCTCGGGTCCTGGGACATGTCGCCACCTCCTCGTGGTCGGCAAGGTGGTCCTGCGGGTCATTCCAGCCTAGGGGCGACTTCGCGGGAGGGCGAACCCACGAATCGCGCGGGCCCCCGGAGGGGCGTGTGCCACGCGGCGCGGCGGGCTCCTACTATGGCGCCCATGCCAACCACCGAGGAGCTGCGCGCCCAGGCGGCACTTGCCGCGACGGAGGGCTGGCCAGGGGTCAGGGACGGGGAGACGCTGCGAACGGTGTCGCTGCCCGGGATGACGCTCGCGGTCCGCCGCCGGGCCGCCACGCGCGACGGCCTTGAGTCCGCGCTGCTGGTGCACGGTCTCGGCGGCTCGTCCCGCAACTGGTCCTCGCTGATGGAGCTGCTGGCCGGCGAGGTCGAGTGCGAAGCCGTCGACCTGCCGGGCTTCGGCGCCTCCCCGCCGCCCGACAGCGGCGACTACTCCGTGTACGGGCACGCCAGGGCCGTGATCCGGCTGCTCGACTCGGCCGATCGCGGGGGCCGGGGGCCGGTGCACCTCTTCGGCAATTCGCTCGGCGGTGCCGTGGCCACGCGCGTCGCGGCGCTGCGCCCCGACCTGGTCCGCACGCTCACCCTCGTCTCGCCCGCGCTGCCCGAGCTGACGCCGCAGCGCACCGCGTGGCCGACGGGGCTGCTCGGACTGCCGGGGATGCCGCGGCTGATGCCCCGCATGACCCGGGAGATGACGGCGGGCCAGCGCGCCCGCCAGGTGCTGCGGCTGTGCTACGGGAACCCGGCGCGGATCACGCCGGAGGACTTCGCCGCCGCGGAGGCCGAGCTGGAACGGCGGCAGTCGCTGCCGTACTTCTGGGACTCGCTGACCCGTTCGGCGCGCGGCCTGGTCAACGCCTACACGCTGGGCGGCCAGCATTCGCTGTGGCGGCAGGCCGAGCGCGTGCTGGCGCCGACGCTGCTGGTCTACGGTGTGCGGGACCGGCTGGTGTCCTTCCGGATGGCCCGGCGGGCGGGACGGGCGTTCGGCTTTTCCCGGCTGGTGGTGCTCCCGGAGGCCGGGCACATGGCCATGATGGAGTACCCGGATGAAGTGGCCGTGGCCTTCCGGGACTTCTTCGCCGAGACCGCCGGGCCCCCCGTCGGCTAGGGAGCTGCATGGACCACCGCGACCCCGCCGCAGTACCTCACAACGCCGGACCGCGCCAGGAGTATCTCGATGCCTTCGACGAGGGTTCCTTCAAACACCGCGTCCCCGAACAGCGGAGCGCGGAGCCGGAGGGCGCGCCGCCGCACCGGCGCCACGGCAGGCCGGCGAGGCGCGGGTCCGTGCGCGGGGATAGCCCGGGGCACCGGCGCGCGAAGGGCGGCTGGGGGCGCACGCTGGCGGGCATCGGCGCCGCCGCGGTGGTGACGGCGCTCGGCGTGGTGGTGGCCGTGCGCATGGTCGACCCCGACGCGGGCGTGAGCGACGTGTCCGACGCGGCGCAGCCCGCGCCCGGCGGGAACGAGGAGCTGCGCGACGGCGGGGCTCCGACGCCGCCCGAGGCGGCGGAGCAGACGCCCGCGGAGCCGAGCACGCCGCCGGAGCCGACGTACGACGAGCTGCTGAGCACCATGTTCGAGCTGGACCCGGAGATGACCGGCTCGGGCGAGCTGGTGCCCGTCGAGGGCACGGCCGAGGCGGTGGAGCCGGAGGCGGCGACGCAGCTGCGGTACCGCGTCGACGTCGAGGACCGGCTCGGCCTCGACCCCGAGCTGTTCGCCGAGGCGGTCCACCGCACACTGAACGACGACCGCGGCTGGACCAACGACGGCGAGCGTTCCTTCTCGCGGGTCTCCGCGGGCGATTACGACTTCATCGTGACCCTGGCCAGCCCGGGCACGACGGCGGACTGGTGTGCCCGCTCAGGTCTGGACGTCACCGAGGACAACGTCTCCTGCAACTCCTCGAACACCGAGCGCGTGATGATCAACGCCTGGCGCTGGGCGCAGGGTTCCGAGACCTACGGCGACGACATCGCCGGGTACCGCCAGATGCTGATCAACCACGAGGTGGGGCACCGGCTCGGTTACGGGCACCTGACGTGCCCGGCCGAGGGGGCGCTCGCGCCGGTGATGATGCAGCAGACCAAGTTCCTGGAGATGAACGGCGTGACCTGTCGGCCCAATCCGTGGCCGCACCCGGACAACTGACCGGCCCGGCACGCCGTAACGACGCCGCTCGGCACAAAGTCACGAATATTCACCCCTTCTGATGGTGTGGCGGACAACCGTCCGCCGCATCAGGCACATGTAGACATACCGTCTTTCCGACACGGAGATGTCAGACAGGGGGTGCGCCGGTGCGCGTCGCTTTGCTCACAGAGGGTGGGTACCCGTATGCACAGGGCGAGTCGGTCGCCTGGTGCGACCGGCTGCTGCACGGCCTGCCGGAGCACGACTTCGAGGTTCTGGCGCTGAGTCGCGGCAGGCAGCAGGAGCTCGGCCCGCGGCGCCCGCTCCCGGCCAACGTGCGCGGCGTGCACACCGCCCCGCTGTGGGGGCCGCCGCAGGGCATCGCCGCCCGGCCCGGCGCCCCGCGCGCGTGGGCGCGCGTGGCCCGGGCGCCGGCCCGCCGGTTCGCCGAGTGCTTCGCCGAGCTGGTCGCGGCGCTCTGCCCCGGGTACCAGCCGCTCGGCGAGGCCCAGCCCGCGCGGCAGGCGGACCGCTTCGCCGACGGGCTTTACGGGCTCGCCGACCTCGCCGCCCACCACGGCGGGCTCAGCACGTGGCTCTACTCGGAGCACGCCGTCCGCGCGCTGGAGGCGGCCTGCCGCGCCCCCGGCGCGCCGCGGGCCGTGCACGGCGCGCGGGTGGCCGATCTGCTCGCCGTCGCCGAGCGGCTGGAGCGGGCCCTGCGCCCGCTGTCGCTCGGCTGGTACGAGGCGGAAGGGCCCGGCGCGGGCGAGCTGTGCCACGCGGTCGGCGCCGGGCCCGCCGCGCTGGCCGGCCTGATCGCCCGGCACAGGTACGGCACTCCGCTGCTGATCACCGAGTACGGCGTGCGGCTGCGCGAGCACTACCTGGCGAGTGCGGCCGCGCACACGGTGCCGCGTTCCGCCGCGGGCGCCCCCGTTCGCGCCCTGCTGGCCGCCTTCCAGGTGCGGCTCGCCCGCGAGGCGTACCGCAGGGCCGCGCTGATCACGCCGGGCGACACCACCGCGCGCCGGTGGCAGGAGCGGTGCGGGGCCGAGCCGGCGCGGCTGCGCACGGTGTACCCCGGGCTGGACGCGCGCCCGTTCCGCGCCGCGGCCGAGGCCGGGTCCGGGCGTGGGGCCGCGTTCCCCGCTCTGGTGTGGGTCGGCAGGGCGGAGCCCGGCAAGGGCCTCGCCGGTCTGCTGCACGCGTTCCACGCGGTGCGCGCCGCGGAGCCTGCCGCGCGGCTGCGCATCGTCGGCACCCCGGCCCGCGGCCGGCCGGACGCCGGCTACCTCGCCCGCTGCCGCGCGCTCGCCGCGCGCCTCTTCCCCGGCCCCGCCGGGCCCGTCACGTTCACGGAGGTGGGCGGCGCCGATGTGCCCACGCTCGCCGATGCCTACGCCGCGGGCGGCGTGGTGGTGTTCCCCGGCGCGGACAGCGGGTTCCCGCTACCGCTGATCGAGGCCATGTTCTGCGCCCGCGCCACCGTCGCCACGGACGCGGGGGCGGTGGCCGAGGTCGTCGGTGGTGCCGGCCTCGTGGTGCCGCCCGGCGACCGGCGGGCGCTGGCGGACGCCTGTCTCGCGCTGCTGCGTGACCCCGCGCGGCGTGCGCGCCTCGGCGCGGCGGCGCGGGCCCGCGCCCTCGACCTGTTCACCGTCGAGCGGAATGTCGCCGCGTTCGACGCCATCTACCGCGAGCTGGGCCGCACCGCGCGGAGCGCGGCGGGCCTGGCGACGGAGCCGATACCCGCCGCCGGCCGGCCGGGGGAGCGGGTGTGATGGCCTCCGCCGATCCTCTCCCCGCCCTCCTGCGCGATCACCGCACGCTGTGCGAACGGGCCGTGGACCCGCTGGAGATCGCGGCCGGACTCGAAGCCAGGGGCGTCACCGACAGGACCGCCGCGCGCTTCCGCCACCGCGACGTCTTCTCGCTGGCCGAGGAGCTGTACGCGCGCGCGACGCCCCGCCCCGGCCGCCCGCTCGCCCAGGCGCCCGGACCCTGCACCGGCCGCCTGCGCCGCGTCGCCGACCTGCTGCTCGCGCTGCTGCCCGCCGCGCTGTGCGCGACGGGGCTGCGGGCCGGCGCGGGCCGGACGGCCCTCGCCGCCGCGACGCTGGCCGCCCTGTGGCTCGTGCTGTTCCGGCGGTCACCGCTCGGCATCGCGGGCCCGTTCGCGCTGCCGCCGCTCGCGCACGCCCTGGCCGGGGACGGCCTGCTGGCCGAGCTGCTGCCCGGCGGGCAGCAGCCGCAGGAGAACGCGGCGGCAGCGGCCACCCTCACCCTCGCGCTCGCCGCGGCGCCCGCGCTGTGGTGCCGCGTCTGGTTCGCCGCGCGCTGCCGGCGGCGGCTCGCCGTCAGCCGCGGCGTCCGCGGCTTCGCGGCCGGGGCCAGGGCGCTCCTCGCCGCCGCGCTCGGCCTCTACCTGGTCGGCCTGCTGGCCGCGCTCGGCCTGGTGCGGCTGCTGCTCGGCCCCTTCCCCTTCGGCGCCGCCGCGGCGCTCGGGCTGCTGCTCGGAGCCGTCGTGCTGCTGGTCGGGCACGGCTTCCGGCGCGCCGCCGCGGTGGGCCTCGCCGCCGCGGGGGCGGTGGAGGGGCTGGCACTCGCCCTGGTCAGCGCGTCGTGGCTGCCCGGCTGCGACGCGCTCGCCCGTCCCGTCGCGGCGCTGGCCGACGCGCACGGGGTGGCCGCCGTTCCCGCGCTGGCCTGCGGCGCGGCGGCCACCGGGCTGCTCGTTCATGCGGCGCACGCGCTGACCGGCCCGGCCGCGCACCGCTGAGGCGGCCCCGGCCGCCCCACCGCCCTTCCCTCCCCCGAGAAACCGATCACACGCAGAACACGCAAGAACAAGGAGCAACAACCGATGACCCGACAGTTGCACGGCAACGCCGCCGCATCCACCGGGGAGGCCGTCCGATGAGGGTGCTGCTGCTCGGCGCCGGCGGGTACCTGGGCCGGTTCGTGGCGGACCGGCTGCTCGCCGACCCCGCGGTCCAGCTCACCGCGCTGGGCCGCGGCGACGACGCGGACGTCCGTTTCGATCTCTCCACCGGCAGCCCGGGGGCGCTGACGCGTTTCCTCGATGCCGTGCACCCGGGCGTCGTGGTCAACTGCGCCGGGGCGATCCGCGGCACGGCCAGCGAGCTGACCAGGCACAACACTGTCGCCACGGCGACCCTGTGCGAGTCGCTGCGGCGCAGCGGCTGCCGCGCGAGGCTGGTGCACCTCGGCTGCGCCGCCGAGTACGGCCCCTCGCAGAACGGCTCCTCGATCGCCGAGGACGCCATCGCCCGGCCGGGCGGCCCGTACGGCGTGAGCAAGCTGGCGGCGACCGAGCTGGTGCTCGGCTCCGGCCTGGACGCCATCGTGCTGCGCGTCTTCTCGCCGACGGGGCCGGGCACCCCGGCCGGTTCGCCGCTCGGCCGGCTGGCCGATTCGCTGCGGCGGGCGATGCAGCACGGCGACAGCGAGCTGAAGCTCGGCGGCCTCGCCGTGCAACGCGACTTCGTCGACGTGCGCGACGTGGCCAGGGCGGTGCACGCGGCGACGCTCTCGGCGGCGCAGGGCGTGGTCAACATCGGCACCGGGCACGCGGTGCGGCTGCGCGAGGCGGCGTCCGCGCTGGCGCGGATCTCCGGATACAGCGGCACGCTGCACGAGCTGGAGGGCCCGCCCATTCCGCGGCAGCACGCCGAGGGCCCGCCGGTCCTGCCCTATCCGGACGGCTGCGGCGCCTGGCAGCAGGCCGATGTGCGCACGGCGCGGGACCGGCTCGGCTGGCGGGCCAGGATCGGTCTTGAGGAGTCGCTCGCCGATATCTGGATGGAGGCCGCCTGCCGGATGTGACCTCGCGGAAGGCGCGTCGGCCGGGGATGCTCGGAGTGTGGAACAGGTGTCTCGGAATGGGACCGTTCGTGGCAGTGTTGAAGCGAGAACGACTGTCCCTATGACCCTACGGAGTCACCGTGTCGCTGCCACCCCTGGTAGAGCCGGCCGCCGAGCTCACCGTCGACGAGGTCCGCAGGTATTCGCGTCACCTGATCATCCCGGACGTCGGGATGGCCGGGCAGAAGCGGCTGAAGAACGCCAAGGTGCTGTGCGTGGGCGCGGGCGGCCTGGGGTCGCCCGCGCTCATGTACCTCGCCGCGGCCGGGGTGGGCACCCTGGGCATCGTGGAGTTCGACGAGGTCGACGAGTCCAACCTCCAGCGGCAGATCATCCACAGCCAGGCCGACATCGGGAAGTCCAAGGCGCTCTCCGCCAAGGAGACGGTCCAGGGCATCAACCCGTACGTCGAGGTGATCCTGCACGAGGAGCGGCTCGACTCCGGCAACGTGATGGAGATGTTCGCGCGGTACGACCTGATCGTCGACGGCACGGACAACTTCGCGACGCGCTACCTGGTCAACGACGCGTGCGTGCTGCTCGGCAAGCCGTACGTGTGGGGTTCCATCTACCGTTTCGACGGCCAGGCTTCGGTCTTCTGGTCAGAGCACGGACCGTGCTACCGCTGCCTGTACCCGGAGCCGCCGCCGCCCGGCATGGTGCCGTCCTGCGCCGAGGGCGGCGTGCTCGGCGTGCTGTGCGCGTCCATCGGGTCCATCCAGGTCACCGAGGCGATCAAGGTGCTGACCGGCACCGGCGACCCGCTGGTCGGCCGGCTGATGATCTATGACGCCCTGGAGATGACCTACCGGCAGGTCAAGGTCCGCAAGGACCCGGACTGCGCGATCTGCGGGGACAACCCGACCGTCACCGAGCTGATCGACTACGAGGCGTTCTGCGGCGTCGTCTCGGACGAGGCGCAGGCGGCGGCGAAGGAGGCGACGATCACTCCGGCGCAGCTGAAGGAGTGGATCGACGGCGAGGAGAAGATCGACATCATCGACGTCAGGGAGCCGAACGAGTACGAGATCGTCTCGATCCCCGGCGCGCGGCTGATCCCGAAGAACGAGTTCCTGATGGGCAGCGCGCTGAGCGAGCTGCCGCAGGACCGGCGGATCGTCCTGCATTGCAAGACGGGTGTCCGCTCCGCGGAAGTGCTGGCCGTGCTGAAGAACGCCGGGTTCGCCGACGCCGTGCACGTCGGCGGCGGGGTCATCGGCTGGGTCAACCAGATCGAGCCGGACAAGCCCGTGTACTGACGCACGGAGAACCGGCCTTCACGGCGGCGGCAGGTCGTGCCGTCCCCGGGCACGGTGCCCGCGAGCAGGTAGCGTTCGACGGCTTCGGTGACGCAGGTGTTGCCGCTGGAGTGGGCGCCGTGGCCCTCGCCGTCGTAGGTGAGCAGCACCGCGGTGTCCTCGCCGAGGGCCTGCCGCATGCGTTCGGCGCCGACGTAGGGCGTGGCGGGGTCGCCGGTCGTGCCGAGCAGCAGGATGGGGCCCGCGCCGGGGGCCGAGACCTCGGGCCGGTCCTGGGCACCCGTCACCGGCCAGTCGGCGCAGGCCATCAGCGACCAGACCAGCGTCTCGCCGAAGACGGGCGAGGCGGCGGCGAACTCCGCTTGGTGCGCGTGCACGTCCTCAAGGGTGGGGCGGGAGGCGAAGTCCGCGCAGTTGATGGCGTTGTTCGCGGCGTGGATGTTGCGGTAACGGCCTTGGGAGTCGCGGCCGTTGTACTGTTCGGCCGCGGCGAGGAGCAGATCCCCGCGGTCCTCGTCGAGCGCCTGGCGCAGGGCGTCGGTGAGGTAGGGCCAGGAGCCCTGCGAGTAGAGCGCGGACAACAGGGCGGTCGTCGCGAGACCGACGGTGAGGTCGCGTCCCGTGGCGGTCGGCAGCGGGCGTTCGCGCAGGCCGTCGAGGAGGCCGGTCAGGATGTCGTGGCCGAAGGACCCGCCGACGCCGGTCGGGCAGCGCGGCTTCTCGGCGCAGTCGGCGAGGTAGTTGTCCAGGGCCAGTTGGAAGCCCTCGGCCTGGAGCAGGGCCCGTTCGGTGAGGTCCCGCGTCGGGTCGACGACGGCGTCGAGGACGGTGCGGCCGACGCGGTCGGGGAAGAGGTGGGCGTGCACGGCGCCGAGCTTGGTGCCGTAGGAGATGCCGACGTAGTGCAGGCGGCTGTCGCCGAGGGTGTGCCGCAGGAGGTCGAGGTCGCGGGCGGCGTCCACCGTGGTGACGTGCGGCAGCAGCGCGCCCGCGTTGGCCTCGCAGTCCTGCGCGTACTCCCGGCTGTCCGCGAGGAACCGCTGCTCCTCGGCCGCCGTCCGCGGCGGCCCGTGATCCGTTTGCGCGGCGGCGTCCAGCTCCGCGCCGGACCGGCACACCACGCCGTCGCTCTCGCCGGTGCCGCGCGGGTCGAAGCTGACGAGGTCGTAGCCGGCGCGCAGCGCCTCGTAGCGGTCGGCGGCGTGGGGGAGTGCGGCGACCCCGGAGCCGCCGGGCCCGCCGAAGTTGAACACGAGTGATCCGATCCGGTCCGCCGACGCCAGGGAACGGGCACGCACCAGGGCGATCTCGATCGTTTCGCCGTTGTCCGGGGCGGTGTAGTCGAGGGGGACGAGGAGGTCGGCGCACTCCCAGGCGTCGCCCGGCGGGTCGCCCCCGCCCTGGAGCGCGCTCGGCGCGGGGCATGCGGACCAGTCGAGCGTCTGCTCGGTGAACGTGGCGGGCAGCTCCGGCAGTTCGTCCGGGGAGGCGTCGGCGGGCGAGGGAACGTTCGGCTCCGGCGCGCTGGTTTCCGCGTCCGCGCCGCCGCTCGCGCCGTCCGCACCGGCCGTGTCCTCCGCGCCGCCGCTGCACGCCGCGACGGCCGTCGCCAGGACCACGGCGGCGGACACGGACACGGCAACGGCCCGTATGCCCCCTGCCTTACGCATCGAAGTGCCCCTCCACGCCGCGCCCGCTTTCCCCTGGCAGGCTACCCTCGCCTTCGCGCCCGGCCCACACGGTGCCCACACGGTGCCTGCCGCGCCATGGCGGCGGGGCCGGGCGGACGGCCGGGGCGGACGGGGAGGGCAAGGAACATGCCGGACGTGAACGTGAACGTGAGCGCGAACGCGGACGTGGACGCGGGCGAGCGGATCGTCGCGGTGGACGGAGCGGAGCTGTGCGTCCAGGCGTTCGGCGCCCCCGGCGATCCGCCGCTGCTGCTGATCGCCGGGGCGAGCGAGTCCATGGACTGGTGGGACGACGAGCTGTGCGCGCTGCTCGCGGCCGGGGGCCGCCGGGTGATCCGTTACGACAACAGGGACACGGGCCGTTCGGTGTTCTCGCCGATGGGCGCGCCGGGCTACGACCTCGACGACCTGGTCGCCGACGCGGTCGGCGTGCTCGACGCGTTCGGGGTGCCGCGGGCGCACGTGATGGGTTTCTCGCTGGGCGGGCTGCTGGCGCAGCGGCTGGCCGTCCACCACGCGGCGCGGGTGGGGTCGGTGACGCTGGTCGGCACCACTCCCGACGGCCCCGGTCTGTCCGGCCCGCCGTCCATGGACGGGCGGCAGGCCGCCGCGGGGCAGCCGCGCCCGCTGCCGGACTGGTCGGACCCGGTGGCGGTCACGGAGTATCTGGTGACCGGCAGGCAGCCGTTCGCGGGGACGCGCGGGTACGACGAGGAGCGGTTGCGGGCGGTCGTCGGGCGGGCCGTCGCCAGGACGCGGAGCATGCCGACCTCTCTGGTCAACCACTGGCTGGTGGACAACGGCACGCCGGTCCGCCCGCGGCTCGGCGGGGTGGCGGCGCCGGCGCTGGTGGTGCACGGGACGGAGGACCCGCTGTTCCCGTTCGGGGATGCCGAGGCGCTGGCGGCCGCGATCCCGGGCGCCGCGCTGCTGCCGGTGGAGGGCGCGGGCCACCAGGTGCCGCCGCGGTGGGCGTGGGACTGGTTCGTGCCCGCGGTGCTGCGGCACACCGCCTCCGGGACGGGAACGAACGTGACGGTTGGCGGATAATCCGCCACGGTCTGATTGTTACGCTGGCGGCATGACCGCGATGGCGCCCCGACGCGAAGAAGCCGACCTCTCGTTCCTGCTCGACCACACCGGTCACGTGCTGCGGACCCGCATGGCCGCCGCGCTCGCCGCTATCGGGCTGACCGCGCGGATGCACTGCGTGCTGGTGCACGCGCTCCAGGAGGAGCGGACGCAGATCCAGCTCGCCGAGATCGGCGATATGGACAAGACCACGATGGTCGCCACGGTGGACGCACTGGAGGAGGCGGGCCTGGCCGAGCGGCGCCCGTCGAGCCGGGACCGGCGGGCGCGGGTCGTCTCCGTGACCGAGGAGGGGGCGCGGGTCGCCGAGCGGAGTCAGCGGATCGTCGACGGGGTGCACGCCGAGGTGCTGTCCGTGCTGCCGGCCGGCGAGCGGGAGGTTTTCCTCAGCGTCATGAACCGGCTGGTCAGCGGCCCGTTGGCGACGCAGGCCGAGTCCGGGGCGCCGGTGCGGAGGGCGCGGCAGCGGACGAAGTAGCGCGCGGGGCAGCAGGTGGGTCCGAAAGGTATCGTCTGTAACGAAACCATCTGCTACGGTCTCTCTCGTGGTTCCCCGTGACCAGGAGAGCCCCGTGCCCGCCGCGGGCGACGGCCCCGCCACCCCGCCGCCTGAGCACCTCCAGCACAGCAAGGAAAGGCACGCCCATGAACGCCACCCCCCGCACCGCCGCGACCGGAACGCCGTCCGCCGGAACGCCGTCCGCCGGAAAGCCCGCGGCCGGGCCGCCGCCCCGCCCGCTCGCCGACGCGGCCCTGTCGGGGCTGCTGGCCGGGCAGCGGTTCGGCGTGCTGGCGAGCGTCTCGCGCGACGGCCACCCGCACCTCACCACCGTCGCCTACGCCTGGGACCCCGCCACGCGCACGCTCCGCATCTCCAGCACGGCGGACCGCGTCAAGGCCAGGCAGCTGCGCCACGACCCGCGCGCCGCGCTCCACGTGCGCGGCCCCGACGTCTGGTCCTTCGCCGTCGCCGAGGGCGAGGCGGAGGTCTCCGAGGCCACCGCCGCACCGGGCGACGCGGTCGGCCGCGAACTGCTCGGCGTCCTCCCCGCACCGGAGGGCCAGGCCGCGGAGGCCGCGTTCCTCGCACAGCTCGTGGCCGAACGGCGCGTGGTCATCAGGCTCCGCGTCACGCGCCTGTACGGCGCGGCCCTCGACGTGCCGGGCGCCGTCCCGCCCGCCGCGGAGGACCCGGCTCAGGGATCGACCAGCGCGAGGGTGAACCCGTCGTAGCCCTTGCTGCCGACGGTCTGGATCGCGGTGGCGGTCAGCCGGGGGTCAGCGGCGAGCAGCTCGGTGAAGCGCCGGGTGCCGCGGACGCTCGGGTCGGCGCTGTCCGCGTGCACGACGTTCCCGGCGCGCACCACATTGTCGAAGACGAGCACGCTGCCGGGACGGGAAAGCTCCACCGCCCAGGCCAGATAGTCCGGGTTGCTCGGCTTGTCGGCGTCCACGAAGATCAGGTCGAACGGGCCCTCCGTGGTCAGCGCGGGCAGCGTGTCGAGGGCGCGGCCGACCCGGATGTCCACGACGTCGGAGAGCCCGGCGCGTGCGACGTTCACCCGGGCGACCTCCGCGTGCAGCTGCTCGGCCTCCAGCGTGATCAGCCGCCCGCCGGGCGGCAGCGCGCGGGCCAGCCAGATGGCGCTGTAGCCGCCGAGGGTGCCGATCTCCAGAATGGTGCGGGCGCCGTGGATGCGGGCCAGCAGGTGCAGCAGCTTGCCCTGGCCCGGCGTCACGTTGATGGCCGGCAGGCCGGCGGAGTCACTCGCCGCGAGGGCGGCCTCCAGGACGGGGTCTGCCGGAATGAGCAGGCCCGAGAAATAGTCGTCGACCTCGGTCCACAGGTGGCTTTCGGACATGCGGTGTACCTACCCCGAACGATCTCAGCCGCACGTCGTCCCATCATCGGGCACATCGCCCCGCAGCAGATAGCCGTCGACGGCCGAACGGACGCACTCGTTCCCGCTGTTGTAGGCGCCGTGCCCCTCGCCCTCGTAGGTCAGCTCCACCCCCACGCCGTCGCCGAGCGCCTCCTTCATGTTGCGCGTTCCCTCGTACGGCGTGGCCGGGTCGCCGGTGGTGCCGACGAGGAGGATCGGCCCCGCGCCCTCGGCTGCCACGTCCGGGTGCTTCCGCCGGCCGTCGACGGGCCAGTGCGCGCAGGTCAGCAGGCCCCAGGCCATCGGCGGGCCGAAGATCTCCGAGGTGTCCTCGAACTCGCCGAGCACCTCCCGCACGTCCCGCACGGAATACCGTTCGCTGGAGTCGGCGCAGCTGATCGCGGTGAGTGAGGACTGGAGCGTGCTGTACGTGCCGTCCGGGTTGCGGCCGTTCATCGAGTCGCCGAGGGCGAGCAGCACGGTGCCGTCCGGGTGCTCCCGGTCCAGGGCGTCGTCGAGGCCCTGGCTGAGGTACGGCCAGAAGTCTTCCGAGTAAAGCGCCTGGGCGACCCCGCCCCAGGCCAGCGACTGGGTCAGCCGGCGCCCGTCGGGGTCCTGGGTGCGCAGCGGGCGTTCCGCCAGCCGGTCGAGGAGGCGGGCCAGGCGGTCCTCCGCCTCGTCGCGGTCCTCGCCCAGCGGGCAGTCCTCGCCCTCGGTGCAGTGGTCCAGGTAGTTGCCGAGGGCCAGTTGGAAGCCCTCGGTCTGGCCGGTGGCGCCGTCCCTCGTGGTGCCAGAGGGGTCGACGACGGCGTCGAAGACGGCGCGGCCCACGCGCCGCGGGAAGAGGTGCGCGTAGACGCCGCCCAGTTCGGTGCCGTAGGAGATGCCGAAGTAGTACAGCTTGTCGTCGCCGAGCACGTGCCGCATCAGGTCGAGGTCGCGCGCGGTCGCCGTGGTGGTGAGGTGCGGGAGGAGATCGCCCGCCGCCTCCTCGCAGCCGTCGGCGAATTCCTTGAGCCGCTCGTTGAACTGCCGCCGCTCGCCCGCGTCGTCGGGCACCGGGTCGGCCGCGAAGTAGGCGTCGAGCCCGGCGGAGTCGAGGCAGGACACGCCCTCGGACTCGCCGACTCCGCGCGGGTCGAAGCTGACGAGGTCGAACCGCTTGTGCAGGTCCGCGTAGTCCTGCCCGAACGCGGGGAGCGTGACGACGCCGGAGCCGCCGGGACCGCCGAAGTTGAAGATCAGCGAGCCGACGCGGTCGTCGCCGCGGGCCCGCGTCCTGGCCCGGATGAGGGAGATGCCGAGGGTCTCCCCTTCCGGATCGGCGTAGTCGAGCGGCGCGGTCATCGTGGCGCACTCCCACTCGGCGCCGTCCGGCAGCGGACTGGGGGACATCTGGTCGTCGCCCTGGGCCGGTTCCGGCTCGGCGCAGGCCGCCCAGTCGAGGGACTGCCCGGTGAGCGCGTCCGGCAGGTCGTCCGTGTCCCGGGCGTCGCTCACCGCCGCGGCGGCCGTGCGCCGCGCGGTCTCCGCGGCGCTTCCCGGCGTGGCCGCGCAGCCGGTGGCGGCCAGGGCCGCGGCGAGCAGCGCGGCGGCCAGGGCGCGGGAACGGGACGCGGTGCGGGACGCGGTGGGGGACGCGGTGGGGGACGCGGTGCGGGCGGACCGCCGCCTGGCTCGGGTCATGTGCGGGGGCCTCCATCGGTCGCTCCGACAGGCTCATCGTGGACCCGTCCGGCGGAGCGCCGCACCCCCGGCGGGGTCATCCGGGTGACGTGTGCCCCGGCCTGAGCCACCGGCCGCGCAGCGCGATCAGCACCGCGGCGGCGATGGCGAGCAGCAGCAGAGACACGGCGGTGGCGCCCGCCGGGTCCTCCTGGAGCAGCAGGTAGACCTTCAGCGGCAGCGTCTGGGTGACCCCGGGCAGGTTGCCCGCGAACGTGATGGTCGCGCCGAACTCGCCGAGCGCCCGCGCCCAGGTCAGCGCGGCGCCCGCGGCCAGGGCCGGCCCCACCATCGGCAGCGTGACCAGGTGCAGGGTGCGCAGCGGCCCGGCGCCCATCGTGGCGGCGGCCTCCTCGAAGTGCGGGTCGAGGCCGGTCAGCGCGCCCTCCAGGCTGACGACGAGGAAGGGCATCGACACGAAGACGGCCGCGACGACCGCGCCCGCGGTCGTGAACGGCCAGGTGACGCCCACCGATTCGAGGGGCCCGCCGAGCAGGCCGCGGCGGCCGAACCCCTGGAAGAGGGCCACGCCTGCGACGGTGGGCGGCAGCACCATGGGCAGGATCACCAGGCTGCGCACGAGCGTCCGGCCGCGGAAGTCGGTGCGCGCCAGCAGCCAGGCCAGCGGCACGCCGAGGACGAGCGAGACCAGCAGGGCCCACCCCGAGACCGTCAGCGACAGCCGCAGCGCCTCGGTGACCGCGGGTGAGGTGAGCCGCGCGCCCAGGTCCGACCAGGGCGCGTCGGCGACGATCCCGAGCAGCGGAACGGCGAGGAACGCGACGCCTCCCGCGGCCGGCAGGACCAGGACGAGCGGTGGGCGGCCCGACCGGGCGCCGCGGCCGGTCATGCCAGGTCGACGTGGACGCTGGTGGCCTTCACCCGCGCCACGGCCTCCATGCCGACGGCGAGGCCGAGTTCCTCCACGGCTTCCCGGGTCAGCAGCGACACCAGCCGGTGCGGGCCGGCCTGGATCTCCACCTGCGCGGCGACGTCGCCGAGCCGAACGGCCGTGATGATGCCGGGGAAGGCGTTGCGGGCGCTGGTGTACGGCTCGCCCTGCTCGCCCGTGCCCGGCGCCGCCCCGGCGGCGAGCGCCACCGCGAACGCCGCGAGGTCGGCGCCGCCGATCTGCCGCTTGCCGGCCTCGTCCCGCCGCGTCGGCAGCCGCCCGGCGTCCGCCCACCGGCGTACGGTGTCGGCGCTGACGCCGAGCAGCCGGGCCGCCCGGCCGATGCTGTACTCCTGCATGTGCGGGACACTACGGCCGCCGGACCCGCAGCAGCAAGGTGGATCGCCTCTTCCGGCTCGTAGGCGCGAGCACGTCCGGCGTTCACGTCAGGCGTCGTGCTCGCAGAACGGTGTCGTGGGTGTGGTGCGTGCCGGCGGGGGCCTGGGCGGTGCGGGGGCGGCTCTCGTTGATCAGGACCTGCCAGGCGGGGCCGAGGAGTGGGGCGATGTCGTCGGGCTGGTAGTAGTCGGCGGGGTCGAAGCCCTCCTCCTGGTGCTGGGCCAGGTCCGCGGGGGAGTGGGTGGCGAAGAGCAGCGTGCCGCCGGGGGCGACCGCGGCCAGCAGGCCGCGCAGCGCCGCGTGGTCCGGCCGGCGGCGGAGCGGGAAGTACTGGCTGGACACCAGGTCGAAGGCGCCCGCCGGGGGCGGCGTGGCGGTGAGGTCGGCCCGCGTCCAGGTCACACGTTCCCCGATGCCGGCGGTGGCCGTGGCGGCGGCGCGTCGCAGGGCGACCTCGGAGACGTCGACCGCGGTGACCTGCCAGCCACGCCGGGCCAGCCAGCGCGCGTCGGCGCCTTCGCCGCATCCGACGTCGAGCGCTCGCCCCGGCGGCAGGCCGTCGGCCTCGGCGACGAGCACTCCGTTGGGGTTGCCGCTGAATACCTGGTCGCGGCTGCGGTACATGTCGTCCCAGCGCTGGACATCCATGGCGCTCAGTCCTCTCGTCCCGTCGGTTCCCGGTTCCCGGTTCCCGGTTCCCGGTCACCGGCGATCACCGGCGATCACCGGCGATCACCGGCATCACGCCAAGGTGCGCCCATATCGGCAGGCGGGCAAAGTCTGTTGCGGAAAGCGCAAAGCGCGGCACGCGCCGCGGACGCGACAGGGCCCCAGCTAGATCGCTTCCTTGCGGGTCAGTTGCGTGAACGCCAGCCAGCCCGGCAGTACCGGGAGCCAGAAGGTCATCAGCCGGAACAGCAGCACAGCGCCGAGCGCCGCGTCCGAGGGCACGTTGAACGCGCTCACCAGCAGGCCCGTCAGCGTGAACTCGATCGCGCCGACGCCGCCCGGTGTCGGGGCCGCGGAGCCCAGCGCGTTCCCCGCGAGATAGACCACGGCGATGACGGGCAGGCTCAGCTCCTCGCCGAACGCCCGCAGCGACGCGTCCAGGCACAGCACGAACGCCAGCGACATCAGCATCATCCCGCCGATGCCGCTGAGCAGCTTCTTCGGTCGCTGCACCACGTCCAGCATCCGCGGCAGCACCCCGGCGAACAGGCTGCGGACCCGCTCCGAGATGGTCTTGCGCAGCCGCGGCACGGCCGTGACGACCAGGATGGCGACCGCGACCGTCAGCAGCCCGGCGATCACCGTGCGGGAGGGCGAGAGCGGTGGCGCGTGCTCGGTGCCGGTCAGGTAGCCGAACGCCAGCAGCAGCACGACGTGGCTGGCGAGCCCGAACAGCTGCGCGGCGCCGACGCTCGCGACCGCGTGCCCCGGCCGCAGGCCCTGCCGTTGCAGGAAGCGGGCGTTCAGCGCGGCCCCGCCGATCGCGGCCGGCGCGACCAGCTTCACGAACGAGCCCGCGACCTGCGCCAGCACGGTTCTGCGGTAGGCGACCTTCTCCGGCACGAAGCCGAGCAGGCTCAGCGCCGCGGCGAAGTACGTCAGTGCGGAGAAGCCCGCCGCGACCAGCACCCAGCCCCAGTTGGCGTTCTCCCAGACCCGCTGGAACTCCGGGTTGATCAGCTGCGAGATCAGGAAGTAGGCCGCGAACACCGCCGCGATGATGCTGATGAGGGTGCGCGGCCTGATCCGTTCGATGCGGGCCGGCTCTATCGGCGCCTGCGGCCGGATCAGCAGCACCTGCTGGCGGATCAGCGACAGCAGGTCCTCCTCCCGCGCGTTCTCCAGCGCCGCGTCCATCACCTGCTTCTCGGCCTGCTTGGCCGCCTTCACCGCCTTGCGGTCGGCGTCGTCCGGCAGGCCGCCGCGCGCCTCGCGGTAGGTGCGGGTGGCGTCGAGCACCGCCTGCCGCTCCCGCTGCGCCCGCTCCCTCGCCAGCTGGCGCAGCGCGGCGCGCGTCGTGCGGCTGAGCGCGATCGGCTGGAGCAGCGGCAGGCTGTCCGCCACCGCGTCCGGGCCGAGCACGGCCACCGCGGCGGCCACCGCCCGTTCCGCGCCGACCCGCAGGCCGAACGTGATCAGCAGCTGGGCCACGTCCATGCGCAGCAGCAGGTCGCCCGCCGCGATCTCGCCGCCGCGCAGGTGCGTCAGGTAGACCGTGCCCTCCCGGTCCACCAGCAGTGAACGGCCGTCCAGTCTGCGGTGCGCGATCCGGCGCGACTGGAGCGCGGTCACCTGCCCCCAGGCGCGCTCCATCAGCTCGTCGGTGATCTCGTCGTCCGGCAGCGAGTCCAGGTCCCGGCCGCCGATGTGCTCGTAGACGAGCATCACCGCGTCGGGCCCCAGCTCCGAGGTCGCGATCAGCTTCGGCGCGTTCGCCCCGGCGGCGATGGCCGCGTAGGCCAGCAGCGCCTCCTGCTCCAGCGCCTGCCGCAGCGAGGGCAGGCTGTGGCGCTGGGTGATGCCGCGCAGCGCGAGCCGCCGCCACATGCGGTAGAAGAAGCCCTGCGCCTGCTGGGCCCGGTCCACCACCGTCACGTCCAGCGGGGGCCCGGACTCCAGCGTGACGAGGTAGCGGCGCGTGGCCTCGGCCTGCTCGCCGCGCTCCTGCCCGTCCCGTTCGCCAGGGGCCTCCGCGCGCAGCGCGCTGATCGGCCGGAAGCCGACGTTCCGCAGGCCGGCGAGGAGTTGCTGCCCGGTGGGCCGCACATTGGGCGAACCCACCGCGTACAGCGTGCCGTAGGCGATGGTCCAGCCGATGAGGACGGTCACGATGATGGAGAACGGTGTGGTGTAGCCGGCCACCAGCACGGCGGTGGCGTCCAGCACCAGCACCGACCACATGGCCAGCCGCCACTTGGGCCGGTGCGTCATCCCGACGGCCGTGGCGTAGGCGATGACCGGCGCGAGGTAGTCGTGCACCGGCTCCGTCAGCCCGCCGCCGGGCGCGTCCCTGGTCAGCGCGTTCTGCACGGATTCGGGGGAGACCCGCACGACCCAGAGGCTGAACGTGAGGGTGACGCCGTGCGCGAGCACCGCGGCGAGCACGCCGTCGGCGATGCGCAGGCCGTCCCGTTTCATCAGGCGTTCGATCGCGAACGCGACGGGCACGATGAGCACGGCGACGCTCGACGCGAAACCGGCGAAGTTGATCAGCAGCGAGGGCGCCTGCTCCGCGCCCTTGTCGACGTCCTGCTCGATGCCCTCGGTGGTGCCGATGGCGAACGTGGCGAGCGCGAGGACGAGGCCGATGCCCAGCAGCCCCAGCAGGACCCGCAGCAGGTCACCCGGCCGGTGGACGCGTGCCGCGAGGATCGGCTCGTCGACCTCCAGCTGGCCGGAACGGGTCGGGTCGGCGCGCAGCAGCGCGTCGAGCGGCGGCTCGGGCGCCGGCTCCTCGTGCCGCTCACCCGGCCGTTCGCCCGGCCGCTGTGCCCGTTCTTCTTCGCCCCGTATCACTGGTCGCTTCCCCGGGATTCTCCTCGTGCTGGAACTGCGAACCAGCTCACCCCCGTGCTGGGACGATAGTGGCACGAGTGACGGCCGCGGGAGTGCGGTCCGTGAGATACGGCACGATGGTCACCATGGCCGGCTCCCCTTCCACCCCTGCTCACCGGATTCCGGAATACGCCGACCGCGTCCTCGCCGCCACCGAACGCATTCCCGCCGGGCGTGTCATGACCTACGGGGACATCGCGGCGCAGCTCGGCGAGGGCGGCCCCCGCCAAGTGGGCCGCGTCATGGCCCTGTGGGGCGGAGCGGTGCCGTGGTGGCGCGTGATCCGCGCCGACGGCCGGCTGCTGCCGGGCCACGAGCACCGCGCGCTCGCGCACTACCGGGCCGAGGGCACCCCGCTGCGCGACGCCGCCGCGCAGGGCGATCCGCCGCGCGTCGACCTGCGGCGCGCCAGGTGGGAAGGCCCCGTCACGGACTGACCGCCCACCGCGGCGGCTCACGGGCGCCGGCTTCCGCCGGCCTGCCGCCTGGGCGGCGGCGCGCCGCCCGTTCGGGTGACGGGCGCGAAACGGTGCGCCCCGGGAGCCGACTGGCGTACCGTCTCCTCCAACGTCCCCGAGAATGCGCGATGCACGTGAGTCTCTCCGTCCCGTCCACTGACCGGCCGCCACCCGCCCCGGGAGCGTACCGACTGGTGCGCGCCCCGGTCGCCGACGCGCGCGCCGTTGCTGTGGACGCAAGCCAGCGCGCCGTGGTTGACCACCCGGGCGGACCGCTGCTCGTGCTCGCCGGCCCGGGCACCGGCAAGACGACCACGCTCGTGGCGGCCGTGGCCCGCCGGGTGGCGCGCGGCACGGACCCGGAGCGCATCCTCGTCCTCACCTTCAGCCGCAAGGCGGCGGCCGAGCTCCGGGACCGCCTGACGGCCCGTCTGGGAACAGCATCCCCGCAGGCGACCACGTTCCACTCCTTCGCCTACGCGTTCGTGCGCGCGCACCAGGACCGCGCGCTGTTCGCCGAGCCGGTGCGCCTGCTGTCCGGGCCCGAGCAGGATCTGTACCTGCGGGAGCTGCTGGCCGGGCACCGCGATCTGGAACGGTCGGGACGCGGCCTGGACTGGCCCGAGGAGCTGCGCGCCTGCCTGACGACGCGCGGTTTCGCCGACGAGCTGCGGGCCGTGCTGGCCCGCAGCAGGGAGATCGGCCTCGACCCCGGCACGCTGGCCGGCTTCGCCCGCCGCACCGGGCGCCGGGACTGGGAGGCCGCCGCGCACTTCCTCGCCGAATACCTGGACGTGACCCAGGCGCAGGGCGTGCTCGACTACACGGAACTGGTGCGCGGCGCGGTGGAGCTGGCCCATGAGCCGGGACCCGCGGCGGCGGTGCGGGACCGCTACGACGCCGTGTTCGTCGACGAGTACCAGGACACCGACCCGGCGCAGGCCGCCCTGCTGCGTGCCCTGGCGGGCGACGGCCGCGACCTGACCGTGTTCGGCGACCCCGACCAGTCGATCTACGCGTTCCGCGGTGCCGACGTGGGCGGCATCCTCGGCTTCCCCGACGCCTTCCGCACCGCCGGGGGCGCCCCCGCGCCGGTGGCGGTGCTCGCCACCGGGCGCCGCAGCGGCGCCGCGCTGCTCGCGGCCACCCGGCTCGTCGCGCAGCGCATGCCGCTGACGCGGCTGCCCGCCGAGGCGGTGCGCCGCCACCGCGCGCTGACCGCCGTCCGGGAGGGCGGCCGGGTGGAGGCGTTCGTCTACCCGACCCCTGGCGCGGAACTGGACAACATCGCCGACCTGCTGCGCCGCGCCCATCTGGAGGACGGCCTGCCCTGGGGCGAGATGGCCGTGCTGGTGCGCGCGGGCACGCGGTCCCTCCCCGGCGTGCGCCGGGCGCTGACCGCCGCGGGCGTGCCGCTGGAAGTCGACGGCGCGGATCTGCCGCTGCGCCAGGAGCCCGCCGTCGCCCCGCTGCTCACGGCGCTGCGCGCCGTCGCGGAGCCCGAGGGCCCGCGGGACCCGGAGACCGCGGCCCGGCTGCTGACCTCGCCCCTGGGCGGCCTCGACGCGGCCGACCTGCGCCGCCTCGGCCGGGCGCTGCGCAACGAGGAGCGCGACGCGGGCATCGCCGCGCCCGCCTCCTCCGAGCGGCTGGTGGCGCGCGCGCTGGCCGAGCCGGAGCGGCTCCTCACCCACGACCCGGCGTACGCCGGCGGCGCGCAGCGGCTCGGCCTGCTGCTGCGCAAGACCCGCGAACTGCTGTCCGGCGGCGGCAGCGCGGAGGAGGCGCTGTGGCAGCTGTGGGACGGCACGCCCTGGCCGCAGCGCCTGGAGCGCGCCGCCCGGCGCGGCGGCGCCGCGGGGCGGAACGCGGACCGTGATCTCGACGCCGTCTGCGCGCTGTTCGACGCGGCGGCGCGCGCCGAGGAGCGCACCGGCGGCCGGGGGGCGCTCAACTTCCTGGCCGAGCTGGAGGCGCACGACATCGCCGCGGACACGCTCGCCGCACGCCCCGTGCGCCGGGAGGCGGTGCGGCTGATGACGGCGCATCGCGCCAAGGGTCTTGAGTGGTCACTCGTCGTCGTGGCGGGCGTTCAGGAGGGCCTGTGGCCGGACCTGCGGCGCCGCGGTTCGCTGCTGGAGGCCGACCGCATCGGGCGCGACGGGCTCGCCGAGCCGCTCGGCCCCGGCGCGCTGCTCGCCGAGGAGCGCCGCCTGTTCTACGTGGCCGCCACCCGGGCCAGAGACCGCCTGGTGGTGACCGCGGTCGGCGGCGCCGACGACGGCGACCAGCCCTCCCGTTTCCTGCGCGAGCTCGGCGTCGAGCCCGAGGACGTCGGCGGCCGGCCGCGCAGGCCGCTCTCCCTCGCCGCCCTCGTCGCCGAACTGCGCGCCACCACCGTCGACCCGGACGCCTCGCCCGCCCTGCGCCGCGCCGCGGCCGACCGGCTCGCGGGCCTCGCCGCGCTCCGCGACGACGAGGGGCACGCCCTGGCGCCCGCCGCGCATCCCGAACGCTGGTGGGGCCTGCGCGAGCAGACGCACTCCGCCGCGCCGCTGCGCGACCGGGACGCGCCGGTCGCGCTCTCCGGCAGCGCGCTCGACCAGCTGGTCAACACCTGTTCCCTCCAGTGGTTCCTGGGCCGCGAGGTGCACGCCGAAGCCCCCGCGACCACCGCACAGGGCTTCGGGAACGTCCTGCACGTCCTGGCCGACGAAGTCGCCTCCGGCAGCACGCCGGCCGACCTGTCCGTGCTGATGGCCCGGCTCGAAACCGTCTGGGACTCGCTCGCCTTCGAGGCGCCCTGGCAGTCCCGCACGGAGCAGGCCGAGGCCCGCGCCGCGCTGGAACGCTTCCTGCGCTGGCACGTACTGCAACGGGACGCGGGCCGCGAGCCCCTCGCCACCGAGCAGGACTTCGACGTCACACTGGCCGCGGGGGAGCACCGGGTCCGCATCCGCGGGGTGCTCGACCGCGTCGAGCACGACGCGCAGGGCCGTGCCTACGTCGTCGACTTCAAGACCGGGCGCACCCGGCCCACCCGCGCCGAGGTCGAACGCCACCCGCAACTCGCCGTCTACCAGCTCGCGCTGCGCGAGGGCGAGGCCGCCGCCGACGTGGCCGGAGCCGAGCTGGTGCACCTGCGGCAGGGCGCCGCGGCCCGCGACGGCGGTGACGCCCTGCCGGCCGTGCAGCGCCAGGAACCGCTGACACGCACGTCCGATACCGCGGGCGGCGACTGGGTCGGCGACCTGCTGGCCGCCGCGGCGGGCCGCGTCCTCGACGAGCGCTTCACCCCCAACACCGGCCGCCAGTGCGGCGCGTGCACCTTCCGCGGCGCGTGCAGCGCGCGCCCCGAGGGGCGCCACGTCGTCGACTGAGCCCGGCCGCGGCGCCCGGCGCTGTCGCAGGCGGCGGTTAGGCTCGGCTCCGTGCCCGCCCCACTCAGCCGTCCCGATCAGCTCAGGGAGCTGCTGGGGATTCCGTTCACCGCCGAGCAGCTGGCGTGCATCACCGCGCCGCCCGCGCCGCAGGCGATCGTGGCGGGCGCCGGCTCCGGCAAGACCACCGTGATGGCCGCCCGCGTCGTCTGGCTCACCGCCACGGGACAGGTCGAGCCGGGCCGGGTCCTCGGCCTCACGTTCACCAACAAGGCGGCAGGCGAGCTGGCGGAGCGCGTCCGCACCGCCCTGGTCCGCGCGGGCGTGACCGGCCGGGACGCCGAGGCGGGCGGCACGGGCGACGGCGGGGCGGGCGACGGCGGGGCGGGCGAGCCGCAGATCTCCACCTACCACGCCTTCGCCGGGCGGCTGCTGAGCGAGCACGGGCTGCGCCTCGGCGTCGAGCCCGCCTCCCGGCTCCTCGCGGACGCCGGCCGTTTCCAGCTCGCCGCCGAGGTGCTGCGCGCCGCGCCCGCCGACTTCGAGCCGCCGAGCCCGAGCTTCACCACCCTCGTCACCGATCTCGTCGCGCTGGACGGCGAGCTGTCCGAGCACCTGGTGACGCCCGCGGCGCTCCGCGCGTTCGACCAGGGGCTGCTGGCCGAGCTGGCCGGTGCCCGGCTGAGCAACGCCGACCTGCGGCAGATCCCGCGCGCCGCCGAGGGCCGCGGCCGGCTGCTCGGCCTGGTCGAGGAGTACCGCGCCCGCAAACGCGCCCGCGACCTGCTGGACTTCGGCGACCAGATCTCCCTGGCGGCCACCCTCGCGCGGGACGTCCCCGAGGTGGGGCGGATCGTGCGCGAGGAGTTCGCCGTCGTGCTCCTCGACGAGTACCAGGACACCTCCGTCGCGCAACGCGTCCTGCTGGCGGGCCTGTTCGGCGGCGGCACGGGGCACGCCGTCACCGCGGTCGGCGACCCCTGCCAGGCCATCTACGGCTGGCGCGGCGCGTCGGTCGCCAACCTCGACGACTTCCCCGAGCACTTCCCCCACCGCGACGGCCGCCCCGCGCGCCACGACAGCCTCGGCGAGAACCGGCGGAGCGGCGGGCGGCTGCTCGCCCTGGCCAACCGGCTGGCCCGGCCGCTGCGCGCCCGCCACCCCGCCGTCGTTCCGCTGCGGCCCCCGGACGGCGCGGCGGCGGCCGGGCTGGTGCGCTGCGCCCTGCTGCCAGGCCACGCCGAGGAGCTGGCGTGGCTGGCCGACTCCGTCGCCCACCAGGTGCGCACCGGCACGCCGCCGGGCGAGATCGCCGTGCTGTGCCGCACCGCGGCCGACTTCGGCGAGATCCAGCGCGCGCTGGTGGCCCGCGAGGTGCCGGTCGAGGTGGTCGGGCTCTCCGGGCTGCTGCACCTGCCCGAGGTCGCCGACCTCGTCGCCGTGCTGCACGTACTGGCCGACCCCACGGCGAACGCCGCCCTGGTGCGGCTGCTCACCGGCCCCCGGTGGCGGATCGGGCCGCGCGACCTGGCGCTGCTCGGCCGCCGTGCCCGGCTGCTGGTGCGGCGCGGGGGGGACCAGGACCCGGACGGGCGGCTCGCCGCGGCCGTGGAGGGCACCGACCCGGCCGAACGGACCTCGCTCGCCGACGCCCTGGACACGTTCGTGGACCAGGGCGGCGGTGCGGCCGAGCCACAGGACGGGCTGCCGTTCTCCGCCGCCGCCCGGGTCCGGTTCGCGCACCTGGCCGCCGAGATCCGCGAGCTGCGCCGTTCCCTGGCCGACCCGCTCATGGACGTGCTGCACCGGGTGCTGGCCGCCACCGGCCTCGAAGTGGAGCTGTCCGCCTCGCCGCAGGCCCTGGCCGCCAGGCGCCGCGAGACGCTGGGCGCGTTCCTCGACCTGGCCGCCGGTTTCGCGGCGGGCCGTGCGGGCACCGCCGTGGACGGCGAGGCCACGCTCCCGGCGTTCCTCGCGTTCCTGCGCGCCGCCGACCAGTACGACCGCGGCCTCGACGGCTCGCTCCCCGGCAGCGGCGACACGGTGAAGGTGCTGACCGCGCACAAGGCCAAGGGCCTGGAGTGGGACGTGGTCGCCGTGCCAGGGCTGTGCGCCGACGCCTTCCCCGCCAAGTCCTCGCGCGACTCATGGCTCCGGCAGGCCAGGGCGCTGCCGCACCCGCTGCGCGGCGACGCGGGAACGCTGCCCGGGATCGAGGAGTGGACGGCGGCGGCCTACAAGGAGTACGGGGCGGCGGTCGCCGAGCACCTCGGCCTTGAGGAGCTGCGCCTCGGCTACGTCGCCTTCACCCGTCCGCGGTCCCTGCTGCTCGGCTCAGGACACTGGTGGGGCCCGAGCCAGAAGCGGCGGCGGGGGCCGTCCCCGTTCCTCGACGCCCTGCGGGAGCACTGCGAGGCCGACCCGGCGCACGGCGAGGTCGAGGCGTGGGCCGACCCGCCGGGCGAGGACGAGGAGAATCCGGCGCTCGCCGCCGACGCGGCCGAGCGGGCGTGGCCGCTGCCGCTGGACCCGGCCGCGTTCGCCCGGCGCAGGGCCGCGGCGGACGCCGTGCTGGCGCGGCTGCGCGAGGGGGAACGCGAGGGGCCAGGGGTGCCCGCGCCGCGTGCGGAAGACGAGGCGGTGGAGGACGGGCTCACCCCGGAGGAGCAGCGCGCCGTGGCGTCCTGGGACCGGGACCTGACGGTGCTCGCGCGGGAGCTGCGGCAGGCCAGGGCCGCGGTGCGGGACGTGCCCCTGCCCGCGTCGCTGTCCGCGTCGCAGGTGCAGCGCCTGGCCTCCGACCCGGAGGGGTTCGCCCGCGACCTCGCGCGTCCGATGCCGCGCCCGCCGCAGCCCGCGGCCCGGCGCGGGACGCGGTTCCACGCCTGGGTCGAGGCCCGGTTCGAGGAGCTGGCCCTGCCGATGCTCGGGCCGGACGAGCTGCCGGGCGGCGACCCGGACGAGGTGGCGGAGATCCGGGACGAACGGGACCTGGCCGCGCTGAAGGAGGCGTTCGCCCGTACCCCGTACGCCGCCCGCCGGCCCTACCGGATCGAGGCGCCGTTCCAGCTGGAGCTGGCCGGGCGCGTGATCCGCGGCCGGATCGACGCCGTGTACCGCACGGACAGCGGTGGCTTCGACATCATCGACTGGAAGACGGCCAGGCGGCAGGACGCGGACCCGCTCCAGCTGGCGATCTACCGGGTCGCGTGGGCCGAGCGCCACGGGCTGCCGCTGTCCGCGGTGTCCGCCGCGTTCCTGTACGTGCGCAGCGGCGAGCTGGTGCGGCCGACCGTGCTGCCCGGCCGCCGCGGTCTTGAGCGGCTGCTGACGGGAGAGGACTCCTGGGAGCCGAACGACCCCGGGTAGGGGCCGGCGCCCACCCGGGACCGCCGGGGCGGTCGGCGACGGATTAGGCTTTTGGGCATGAGCACCACCCCGGACAACGCTGTCCAGCCGATCACCCTCACCGGTACCGGCGGCATCGACCGCGGTGCCCACCACCGACTCGACGAGGCGTGGCTGGGGGCGGCGTGGAGCCATCCGTCGACGCGGGTGTTCGTCGTATCCGGCGGCCAGGCGCTGGTCGAGGAGCGCGCTGACGGTCGGACCGAGCTGGTGCTGATGCCGTCGTTCGACGCGCCGCTGACCGAGGCCCACCGCTACTTCCTCGGCTCCGATGCCGAAGGGGTGCGCTACTTCGCGCTCCAGAAGGACGCGCTGCCCGGCCGCATGGACGACGCGGCCAGGCCCGCGGGACTGCGGGAAGCGGCCGCGCTGCTCTCCGAGCGCGACAACGAGCTGCTGGTCCACGCGGTCGCCCTGGAGAACTGGCAGCGGCTCCACCGTTTCTGCTCGCGCTGCGGCGCGCGGACGGTGATCGCGGCGGCGGGGCACGTGCGGCGCTGCCAGGCCTGCGGCGCCGAGCACTACCCCAGGACGGACCCCGCGGTCATCATGCTGGTGCTCGACGAGGACGACCGGGCGCTGCTCGGGCGGCAGGTGCACTGGCCGAAGGGCCGCTTCTCGACGCTCGCCGGCTTCGTCGAGCCGGGGGAGTCGATAGAGCAGGCCGTGGTGCGGGAGGTGGCGGAGGAGGCCGGTATCGCGGTCGGGCAGGTGGAGTACGTGGCGAGCCAGCCGTGGCCGTTCCCCTCCAGCCTGATGCTGGGCTTCGTGGCGCGTGCCACGTCCTTCGAGGTGCGGGCCGACGGCGAGGAGATCGAGGAGGCCCGCTGGTTCTCCAGGGATGACCTGCGGGCGGCGATGGAGTCCGGCGAGGTGCTGCCCCCTTCGAGTGTCTCCATCGCCTCCCGGCTGATCGAGCAGTGGTACGGAAAGCCGCTGGTGACGGCGCCCTGGTAGCCGGGCGTACGGCCGGCCGGGCGCGTCACCCGGCGGGTCGCCGGGCCCGGTGCGTCAGGCGGCCAGGGCCTTTTTGACGTCCGCGAGCGAGGGGTTGGTCATGGTGACCTGGCCGGCGCCGCTGTCCGGCTCCACCACGACCGTGGGCACCGTTTGGTTGCCGTCGTTCGCCTTCTCGACGATGGCGACGGCGGACGGCTCCTCCTCGATATTGATCTCGGTATACGCGATGCCCTCGCGCTCCAGCTGGCTCTTGAGCCGGCGGCAGTAGCCGCACCAGGAGGTGCTGTACATCGTCACGGTCCCCGGCATCGTCTCGCGCTCCTTCGTCTCGTCGGTCCCCGCCCGCTCCGGCGGGGCCTCACGCAAGCACAACACACGGCGCGGTATGAGTAATCCCCCCGCCCTGTGGACAACTCGCCCCACGCTTCCCGCGGGACCTGGCAGCATGGCGGGGTGACATCAGCAACGCAGGCCACCTCGTTCCCTCACGTGCCCTCGTCGGCCGATGCCGTGCTCGAGGGCCTCGATCCCGAGCAGCGTGCCGTGGCGACGACGCTCCAAGGCCCGGTCTGTGTGCTGGCCGGGGCGGGGACGGGCAAGACGCGGGCGATCACCCACCGCATCGCGTACGGGGTGCGCGCCGGGATCTTCCAGCCGGCCACGGTGCTCGCCGTCACGTTCACGCAGCGGGCGGCGGGGGAGATGCGCGGGCGGCTGCGGCAGCTCGGCGCGGGCGGCGTGCAGACGCGCACGTTCCACTCGGCGGCGCTGCGGCAGTTGCAGTACTTCTGGCCCAAGGCGGTGGGCGGGGAGCCGCCGCGTCTGCTGGAGCGCAAATTCTCGCTGGTCGCGGAGGCCGCGTCGCGCGGCAGGCTGCGTCTTGAGCGTCTTGAGCTGCGGGACGTCACCGGCGAGATCGAGTGGGCGAAGGTGACGCAGACCACCCCGGAGGACTATCCCGCCGCGATGGCCAAGAGCGGGCGCGAGGCGCCGCGAGACCCGGCGGAGATCGCGCGGGTGTACGCGACGTACGAGCAGCTGAAGCGGGACCGCGGCACGATCGACTTCGAGGACGTGCTGCTGCTGACGGTCGGCATCCTCAGCGACCGGCCGGACATCGCCGAGGTGGTGCGCGGCCAGTACCACCACTTCACGGTCGACGAGTACCAGGACGTCAGCCCGCTCCAGCAGCGGCTGCTGACCCTGTGGCTGGGGGAGCGGGACAGCCTGTGCGTCGTCGGCGACGCGAGCCAGACGATCTACTCGTTCACCGGCGCCACTCCCGACCACCTGCTGGACTTCCGCACCAGGCATCCCCGCGCCACGCTGGTGAAGCTGGTGCGGGACTACCGGTCCACGCCGCAGGTGGTGCACCTGGCCAACGGGCTGCTGAGCCAGGCGAAGGGCCGGGCCGCCGAGCACCGCCTGGAGCTGATCTCGCAGCGGCCCACGGGTCCTGAGCCGGAGTTCTCCGAGCACGCGGACGAGCCGGCGGAGGCGGAGGCGGCGGCCCGGCGGATCAGGGAGCTGCTGACGCCCGTCGCGGAGGGCGGGGCCGGTCTCACCGCGAGCGAGATCGCCGTGCTCTACCGGGCCAACTCGCAGTCGGAGATCTACGAGCAGGCCCTGGCCGACGCCGGGGTGCCCTACCAGCTCCGGGGCGCCGAGCGGTTCTTCGAGCGGCCCGAGGTCAGGCAGGCGGGCCTGGCCCTGCGCGGTGCCGCGCGGGCCGGTGGCAACGACAGCGCGGTCGCCGACGCCGACGGCCTGGCCGGGCAGGTCGGCGCGGTCCTCGCCGGGGCGGGGTGGACGCCGGAGCCGCCGGCCGGCTCCGGCGCGGTGCGCGACCGGTGGGAGTCGCTGCGTTCGCTGGTGCGGCTCGCGGAGGACTTCGCGCGGGCGCGGGAGGACGCGACGCTGGCCGACTTCGTCGCGGAGGTGGAGGAGCGGGCCGCGGCGCAGCACGCCCCGACCGTGGAGGGGGTGACGCTGGCCTCGCTGCACACGGCCAAGGGCCTGGAGTGGGACGCGGTGTTCCTGGTCGGCCTCACGGACGGGATGCTGCCCATCACCTACGCCAAGACGCCCGAGCAGGTCGAGGAGGAGCGGCGGCTGCTGTATGTCGGGGTGACGCGGGCGCGGCTGCACCTGTCGCTGTCGTGGGCGCTGGCGCGTTCGCCCGGGGGCCGCGCGGGGCGGCGGCCCAGCCGGTTCCTGGACGGGCTGCGGCCCGGCTCGGCCGCGGACCAGGGGCGCGGCGGCGGGCGCGGTGGCGGGGAGCGGGGCGGTGGGGTCCGGGCCCGCAAGCCGCGGGGACCGGTCAAGTGCCGGGTGTGCGAGCGGACGCTGACGGAGGCGGCCGAGGTGAAGCTGCGGCGCTGCGAGGACTGCCCCTCCACGATGGACGAGCAGCTGTACGAGCGGCTGCGGGAGTGGCGGCTGGAGCGGGCGCGGGACCTGGGGCGGCCGGCGTATGCCGTCTTCACCGACGTGACCCTCATGGCCATCGCGGAGGACGTGCCGGGCAGCGAGGCCGAGCTGTCCAGGATCTCCGGGGTGGGGGCCCACAAGCTGCGGCAATTCGGCGCCGATGTGCTGGCGCTGTGCGCCGGTGAGCCGGTGCAGGCGCCCCCCGAGGAAACTTCTCAGGAAACCCCCGAAAAATAGTTTGCGCCCGCGCGAGGCATCCGCATAGCGTGCTCCACGTGGCACCGGAGGAGGGTTCCGATTCCCCCGAAGCCATGCTGTACTGAAGTGACCGTATGGGACAGGAGCTCCTTTCCCACCGAGACGCCGTAGAGGAGGCGATCCCCGTGGTTAGCAAGACCTTCACCAAAGTGACCGGCCGCGAGGTCGTCCGTCTCTGCGTGCCCGGCGGTTCTCGCCTGTCCGGCACCGGTATGTCCGGTGCCGTGGTCGCACACTCGGCAGCCGTCGCCCTGCGGGCGGCAGCAGGCGAGCGACCGATCCTGGCGCCTGCGGCTACCGATGCCTACGCCACGACTGTGAATGTCGCGGGCGCCGGACACCAGATCTTTGGACACCAGAAGACTCAGCTTCACACGATGTGGGCCCTCCGCGGGCTCAATCCCTGGAGTGATCCAGCCTGATCGGCGAGATCAGGTCGGCACCTTCCAGGGCCGCGGAACCCACACCGGGATCCGCGGCCCTTTTGTTTTCCGCGCTCCCGGCCACCAGCCGGTGCAGACCGATAACCGAACGACACGAGGACAAGACAGTGCCACTCGCGCCGTACGCCCGACCCGACCTGAACTCACCACCCGACCCGGAGACTTCTGTGACCCCGCTGTACACGCTGAACGAGCTCGACGAGGCGATCGAGCGACTCGACGACGGCGTGCCCTGTCGCTCCTACGACCCCGAGGTCTTCTTCGCCGAGACCCCCGAGGACGTGGAGTACGCCAAGTCCCTCTGCGGTGCCTGCCCGCTCCGCGATGCGTGCCTCGCCGGCGCCAAGGACCGCCGTGAGCCCTGGGGCGTCTGGGGCGGCGAGCTGTTCGTCTCGGGCGTCGTGGTGCCCCGGAAGCGGCCGCGCGGCCGTCCCCGCAAGAACCCGGTCACGGCATGAGCATCCCCGGCACCATCGGACGGCCGGCGCAGCACGGCCCGGAGAGAAACCCCGGCTTGACAGTGACGACGAACGATCTGGCGGCGGCCCGACGGCCCCGCCAGGAACAGAACAGGACCAGGCAGTTGCACCTCATCCCAGAAGCCATGGCGCGCTCCCATATGGCGGAACGCATCTACGAGGCCGAATCTCAACGCGCGGCCGGGCGCTTCTTCAGGGCGCAGCGGATGGAGCGCAAGTCCCGCCGGCTGCACCGCCGCGCGGAGCGTGCCTCGCAGCGCGCCCGCCGCGCGCTGGCACAGGCGGTCATGCAGTAGTACGGCGCCGGAGAGCTTCCGGACAGTCGTGCGCACCTCACCTCAGGTGCCCCGGGCCCCGGCCCGGGGCACCTGCCCGCTTCAGACGGGCTCGCGGGTGTCCTCCTCCCACGCCTCCTCGAATCCCGGCAGCCCCGCGGCCAGCTCCTCCCGCATCCGCACGCGCGCCCCGAGCTGGCACAGCACCCCGATCGTGCTGAGCGTGACGCGGTGGATCAGCAGGTAGGAGGGCGGCAGGTTGAGCTGCCGGCCCAACTGGTGGGCGGCGGACCGCGGATCGGCTATGCGCCCCGCCTGCTCGCGCAGCCACTCCCGGCTGAACGTGAACTCCTCGACCCGCGCCGGCTCGATGATCGGCAGGAGATAGTCGAGTACGTCCTGCGGGTCCAGCTCGATGTCGGGCTTGACGAACCCCTCGGTGACCAGCTGGGCGTACACCTCGTCCGCCCGGCCGTCGAGCGTCATGCGCAGCGCGGGACCGATGGCGGGCGGCAGGCCCTCGGGCAGCCGGTTGACCGCGCCGAAGTCCATCACGCCCAGGCGCCAGGCGGAGACCGGCTGGTCCTCCTCGGGCACCAGCCGGAAGTTCCCCGGGTGGGCGTCGGCGTGCAGCAGTCCGGTCCTGGCGGTGCCGGAGAACAGGAACCTGGCGAGCAGCTGTCCCGCCCGGTCCCGCTCCTCCTGAGCGCCCTCGCCGATCACCCGCGACAGCGGTATCCCCGCCAGCCACTCGGTGATCAGCACTTCGTCCCGCTGGCACACCACGTCCGGCACCAGCACGTCCGGATCGTCGCGGAACTCCGCTGCGTAGGCGCGCTGGGCCTCCGCTTCCAGGGCGTAGTCCAGCTCCTCCACGACCCGGTCCCGCAGCTCCTCTATGAGCGGCTTGACGTCCATGCCGGGTATGAAGGGGCCCAGGATTCTGGCGAATCTGCCGAGCTGCGTCAGGTCGGACAGCAGCGCCTCCCCCGCCCCCGGGTACTGGATCTTCACGGCGACCTCCCGGCCGTCGTGCCACACCGCGCGGTGCACCTGCCCGATCGAGGCCGCCGCCGCCGGCTTCTCGTCGAACTCCTCGAACAGCTCCTGCCAGTCCTCGCCGAGCCGCTCCGCCAGCGCGGCCCGCACCGACCCGGCAGGCAGCGGCGGCGCCGCGTCCTGGAGCTTGGTCAGGGCGGCGCGGTAGGGGCCGGCGACGCTCTCCGGCAGCGCCGACTCGAAGACCGACAGGGCCTGGCCGAACTTCATCGCCCCGCCCTTCAACTCGCCCAGGACGGAGAACAGCTGCTGCGCGGTGCGCTGTTGCAGCTCGCTGCCCACCAGCTCGGCGGAGCGCCCGCCGATGCGCTTGCCCAGGCTCCAGGTCGCCCGGCCGGCGAATCCGAGCGGTAGTGTGGCGAGCTTCGCGGTCCTGGTCACCGCCTTGCGGGGTAGATCAGACATGTCGTCCCCTCCAACTCCCAGAAATGCGCCCCCGAGTCACCTGGTGCACCGAGGCGTGACGAGATGCACGGCTCCAGCTGTCCCTACCCGTTCATTGTGGACCCGTCCTACGGCGCTCGGGGGGCGCGGGCGGCACCGCAGGGACATTCCTCGTGGGGCTCGACGGTACGGCTCGTCACCGACAGGTGGGGCAGCACCACCTCCGTGACCGTGCCGGGCGCCTGCGGCGCCGTCCCGTCGAGGAAGCCAAGGGCCGTGCACGCGGCCAGACCGGCGACGGCGGTGGCGAGCGCGCCGTCGCAGGCGGGCACGCCGGTCCGCCGTGCGTTCCGCCACTGGGCGACCAGCAGCGGCCAGCAGGGCTCGCGGACGGCCCGGGCGCGCAGCAGGCAGCCGGCGCACCCCGTCGCCCCCGGCAGCACCAGCGGGCCGACGAACCCGGTCGCCTCCACCACCCCGGCGTACAGGTGCGGGGTGCCCGCGGCGAGCACCTCCTCGGCCGCCGCCGGGTCGGGGGCGTAGGCGGCGACCCCGTCGCGCGGCGTGAAGATCACCAGCAGGCTGCCGTCCGGCTCCGCCTCCGCCCCGCGACCGCCGCCGCCGCGCCAGGGCGTGGCGGCCCCGACCACGCCGGCCGCGGCCTCGGCCCTGCGCCGCCCGGTGTGCTCGGCGCGCAGCCCGCCGGGTGCCGTGTCCGCGGGCTCGACCCGGCCGCCGTCCACCACCGCGACCTCGCCGACACCGGCCTGCGCGAGGGAGGCCGCGAGCGTCGCCCCGACCCGCCCCGCGCCCCGCACCTGGACCCGGGCCTTCCGGCGGCCGACGAGCCGCCGCAGTCCGCCACCCGGCTCGGGGTGCAGCAGGGAGAGCGAGGCCAGGTCGGGGCGGAGCTGGTCGGTGACCTGCGCCGCCGCCTCGCGGTCCGCCGAGGCGTCGTCCAGCACGCCGGCGGCGGCGAGCTGCGCGGCCAGCCGGTCGGCCGCACCCCGGCGCAGGCCGAGGGCGGCCGCGGCGTCGCGGAGGGCGGCGAGCGAGCGGGTGCCGTCGAGCAGGGTCAGGAAGCTCTCCGTAGCCGTGTCCAGCGGGCCGAAGAGAACGGAGTGGGCGGGGGTGACGCCGTAACGGACGGTGTGTTTGTCCCGCCATCCGCGGCGGAGCGAGGGCTTGATCATGGGATGCATGCCCCCATGATGCGCGGGACAGAGCAGACGCGTGTGATGTTTTCCACAGGAAGCAGAGATAATCCTATAAATAGGGCGGAAGGGTGGGGTGTTGGCGGCCGGGCCAGGGCATCCGGTGGCAGGCGGGCGGGACATATCAGGCTCACAACGGGTAACGTCGAGGTGTGCCCGCCGACCCGCTGAACAGCGCCGGCCCGCCGCAGCGCAGTCACCCGGCGGGCCGGGCGGTGCTGGACGGAAGCCACCGTGAGCACGTCGAGGTGCGGCGCAGCGCCCGCCGCAGGCGCACCGTCTCCGCCTACCGCGAGGGCGACCGCACGATCGTGCTGATCCCGGCGCGGATGACCGCGGACGAGGAGCGGCGCTGGGTCTCCGTGATGCTCGACAAGCTCGCCGCCCAGGAGGAGCGGCGTCTCATCGGCGACGACGCACTCGCGCACCGGGCCGCCGAGCTGTCCGAGCGCTACCTCCAGGGGCGCGCGCGACCGGACAGCGTGCGCTGGGTGACGAATCAGAACGCCCGCTGGGGCTCCTGCACGCCGGCCCTGGGCAGCATTCGCCTCTCCCACCGCCTCCAGGGCATGCCGGAGTACGTCATCGACTACGTGCTGCTCCACGAGCTGGCCCACCTGCTCGTTCCCGGTCACGGCCCGCGCTTCTGGGCACTGCTCGACGGCTATCCGCGCACCGAGCGCGCCCGCGGTTTCCTGGAGGGCGTCGTGGCGGCCGAGCGGCTGCCGTACGTGCCCTGGCTCCGCAGGGACTGACCGGCCCGCGGTGACTGTCCGCAGTAGGAGCTAGTCTGGCCCCGCCGAATGTTTGTCTTATCGGACGGGGGACGGTCGTTACGTATGGTGACCCACTTCCAGCGCGGCCGGAAGGCCAGGCTCAGCGACCTCACACTGGGCACCGACCTGTACGTGGGCGTGCAGATCACGGGGCCCGGAATGGTCTTCGACATCAGCTGTTTCGGCCTTGACGCGGACGAACGGCTGTCGGACGACCGTTACTTCATCTTCTTCAACCAGCCGAAGTCTCCCGAGGAGGCTCTGCAGCAGCTCGGCGCCCAGGCCGGGGACACGGACTCGTTCCGCGTCACCCTCGACCGGGTGCCTGCGTCGATCGATCGGCTCGCCTTCACCGCGACTGTCGACGGCGAGGGCACGATGTCCGGGATCACCTCCGGCTACCTGCGCATCGTCGCCGGTGGCGAGGAAGTCGCGCGCTACTCCTTCGACCACTCCGAGTTCAGCACCGAACGTGCCGTCATGCTCGGCGACTTCTACCGCAAGGACGGCTGGCGCTTCGCCGCGGTCGGTCAGGGTTTCGACGGCGGTCTGGACGCCCTGCTGAGGCACTTCGGCGGCGAGGTCGCCGAGGAGGAGCCGCCGCCCTCGGCGCCCGCCGCGGCGCCCGGATTCGCGCCGCCGGGCGGCGGGCCCGCGCCGGTCCCCGGGTTCGCACCGCCGCCAGGCGGGGCCTCGCCCCCGCCCCAGGCCGCCGCCCCGCCGCCCGCGCCCGCACCTGCCCCCGCACCGGCGGCTCCCGCGCCTGCCCCGGTGCCCCCGGCCCCCGCGCCCACGCAACCCATCCCGGTGCCCGGCGCCTTCGCGCCGCCGCCCGGCGGCGGGTACGCGCCCCCGCCGGGCCCGGGCTCGGCCCCGCCCCCGCCGCCCGGCGGCTTCGGGGCCCCGCCCGTGCCGCCGCCCGGCGGCTACGCCGCGCCGCCCGGCGCGCCGCCGGCCGCCCCTTACGGCGCGCCGCCGCAGCCGTACCAGCAGATGCCCCCGCAGCCGGTGCCCGGCGCCCAGCACGTACCCGGTGCGCCGCAGCCGGTGCCCGGCGCGCCGCTGCCCGTGCCCGGGGTCCAGCCCGTGCCCGGGGCCGCGCAAGTGCCCGGCGGCATGCTCGCGGTGCTCGAGCAGTACCGCGGGGCGACCGAGCGGCGCCGCTGGAGCCAGCGGAATCCGCAGCTCATGCGCGCCGACCTCGGCATCGACGGCCAGCCGCTCATGGCGCTCCAGGGCAGCATGGTGCTGTACCAGGGGGACGTCGACTTCGGCTTCAAGGGCGGCGGGCTCAAGCGCCGCGCGACCACCTGGGCCACCGGGCAGGGCTTCCCCTCGATGATGCGGTGCACCGGCAGCGGGCAGGTCTACCTCGCCGAGGGGGCCACCCGCCTGCACCCGGTGGAGCTCCAGGGCGACGCGATATGCGTCGCCTCGCAGCACGTTCTCGCCTTCGACGAGTCGCTGGAGTACGAGGTACGCCGTATCGACGGCCACGGGCTGCCCGGCGGTTCGCTGTTCGCCCTCCAGTTCCAGGGCCACGGCACCCTGGTGGTCAAGACCCACGGCGAGCCGCTGGTGCTGCCGGTCACGCCGATGACGTTCGCCGACGCCAATGCGGTGATCGCCTGGTCGGCCGGGGCGCAGGTGCTCGTCGCCAATCAGGTGCGGCTGCGCAGGCAGGCGTACCCGGGGCACTCCGGTGAGACGACGCAGCTCCAGTTCCGCGGCGCACCGGGAAACTTCGCCATCGTCCAGCCCTACGAGATCTGACGGGAGCCCGTGATGGATCAACGGATGGTTGCGGGCTTCGCCCCCGCCCCGCCCGCCGCGCGTATGGAGAACCACGGCCCCACCATGGCCAGGGTCGCCATGCAGTCCGGCAACGACCTGTTCGCCAGGATCGGTTCGATGGTCGCCTACGAGGGCTTCATCCAGTACGAGTCCAATCCGACGGCCATGCGCCAGGCCGTTGCCGGGCGGCTCTCCGGCGAGAGCGTGCCGCTGATGAAGTGCCAGGGCGACGGTTTGCTCTACCTCGCCGACTACGGCGCCGACATCGTCTGCCTCCCCCTGCAGAACGACAGCCTCTCGGTGAACGCCACGAATGTGCTCGCCTTCGACGCGCAGCTCGAATGGGGCGTCCAACGGGTCAAGGGTGTCGCCAAGTTCGCCGGTCAGGGCCTGTTCAACCTGGGGATCTCCGGCACCGGCTGGGTCGCCGTCACCAGCCGCGGCATACCGGTCGTCGTGGACTGCGGCCAGTCCGGCGAGACGTGCGTCGACCCCGACGCGCTGGTGGCCTGGTCCACCGGCCTTGAGGTGAAGGGCAAGCGCAGCTTCAAGGCCAGTTCCCTCGTCGGCCGCGGCAGCGGAGAGGCGTTCCAGCTGGCCTTCTCCGGCCAGGGGTTCGTCATCGTGCAGCCCAACGAGGACAGTACCGACCGGCTCAACGCGCAGCCGCAGAACTGACGGGGGAGTGCCGCGATGCAGAGCCCGATTTTTCATCACACCGTGACCCAGTCGGAGGACAAGTTCGCCCTCCAGGGGTCGCACATGCTCCGCGTCGGCCTCGGACAGGGCGACGACGTGGTGGCCAGGGCCGGGAGCATGGTCGCCTTCGAGGGCATGGTCGAGTTCGACGGCGAGTACCAGCCGCCCGGCCAGCACAGCCGCCAGCAGTACGCGGGCGAATCACTGCCGCTGATGCGCTGCTACGGCCAGGGCTCCGTCTGGCTCGCCAACCTGGCGCAGCATGTCCACATCCTGGAGGTCGACCACGAGGGCCTGACCGTGGACAGCTCCTACGTTCTGGCGCTCGACGCGCATCTGCACTGGGACGTCGTATCCGTGGAGAGCCAGTACGGCATTCCCGGCGTCGGCGCGTACAACCTGGTCATCAGCGGGCAGGGGAAGGTGGCCATCACCACCTCGGGACGGCCGCTGGCCATGCGGGTCACGCCCGAGCGCTACTGCAGTGCCGATGCCGACGCCGTGGTGGCCTGGTCCACCTCGCTCCGCGTGCAGATGCAGGCGCAGACCAGCAGCCGGCCGATCTGGCGGCGGCGGGGCAGCACCGGGGAGGGCTGGGAGCTGAGCTTCATGGGCGACGGCCACGTCGTGGTCCAGCCCAGCGAGATGCTGCCGCCCCAGCAGACGTCCCATGGCGAGCCGCTCCCGTTCCGCCAGGGGGCGGGGCCTGGGCTCAACCAGGGAGGCGCCTGGGGCACCCGATGACGTGAACGTGACGGGGCCGTCCCCGCCGCGGCGCGGACGGTCCAGGCGTCACAGCAGCGCGCGCGTGCGGTCGAGCAGCCGCACGACCGACATGTCCGCGACGTCGGCCACCTCGTCGAACGGGAACCAGCGCAGGTCGCGCGACTCCTCGCTCATCACCGCTCGGGCACCGGGCGGCGCCACCGCCGCGTACTGCACGTCCAGGTGCACCGCGCAGGGCGTGTGGTGCCGGTCGAGCCCGGCCGGGGCGGGCAGCAGGCGCAGCCCTTCGATGCCGGACTCCTCGGTCGCCTCGCGCAGCGCCGCACCGGCCAGCGTCGCGTCCGCGGGCTCGCAGTGCCCGCCGGTCTGGAGCCACAGGCCCAGCTTCCCGTGCAGCGTCAGGAGCGCCCGCTCCCGCACCGGGTCCACGACCAGCGCCGACGCCGTGACGTGCCCGGCCCGGCACGCCTTCCACATGCCGTCGGGATGGGCCGCGAGGTGCGCCGCGTACGCCTCCCGCAGTCCGTCCTGCGCCGCGTCGGGCGCGGCCCACTCGCGCAGCACGCGGACCGCGTCGCCGTGCAGACTCAACGGTCGCCTTCGCCCTTCTCGTCCGGCCCGCCCGCCGCGTCGTCCCCGCCGGGCGCGTCGTCCTGTCCTCGCGTCCCGTCCTTGTCCAGGCGCGGTCCTGAGCCGCCCGCACCGGGGGCACCCGAGCCGCCCGCCGCGTCCCCGAGCATGCGGTCGAGCTCGGAGAAGTCCGGCTGGTCGCGGTGCACGAAGCCGTCCGGGTCGTCCAGGTCCTCGGCCGTCGGCAGCATGTCGGGGTGCGACCACAGCCCGTCCCGCGCCTGCGCACCGCGGGCGTCGGTCAGCGAGGCCCACAGCCGCGCCGCGTCCCGCAGCCGCCGTGGGCGCAGCTCCAGGCCGATCAGCGTGGCGAACGTCTGCTCCGCGGGCCCGCCGGAGGCCCGCCGCCGCCGCAGCGTCTCCCGCAGTGCGCCGGCCGACGGCAGGTGCGGCTGCGCCGCGGCGTGCACAACCGCGTCCACCCAGCCCTCCACGAGGGCCAGCGCCGTCTCCAGGCGGGCGAGCGCCGCCTTCTGCTGCGGCGTGTCCTCCGGCTGGAACAGGCCCTGCTGAAGCTTCTCCTGCAACTCCTCGGGGCGCGTCGGGTCCAGCTGGCCGACCATGTCCTCCAGCTTCGCGGTGTCCACCTGGATGCCCCGCGCATAGCCGTCTACCGCGCCGAACAGGTGCGAACGCAGCCACGGCACGTGCGCGAACAGCCGCTGGTGGGCGGCCTCGCGCAGCGCCAGGTACAGCCTGACCTCCTCCTGCGGCACGCCGAGGCCCTCGCCGAACGCCGTGACGTTCTGCGGGAGGAGAGCCGCCTTGCCCGCCGGGCCGAGCGGCAGCCCGACGTCGGTCGAGCCCACGACCTCTCCGGCCAGCACGCCCACGGCCTGCCCGATCTGGGTGCCGAACATGGCACCGCCCATCGAGCGCATCATGCCGAGCAGCGGGCCGGCCATGGCCTGCATCTCCTGCGGCAGCACATTGCCCATCGCGGCACCCACGCGCTCGGCCACCGGGTCGACCAGCTCACGCCACACCGGCAGCGTCGCCTCGACCCATTCGGCACGGCTCCATGCCACCGCCGAGCCCGAGCCCGAGGGCAGCGAGGTCACGCCGTCCAGCCACAGATCGGCCAGCCGCACGGCCTCCTCGACCTGCGCACGGTCGCGCGCGCCCACGCTCGCGTCGCGCGAGCCGTCCGGCGCGCCCTGTGCGACCGACTGTCTCGCCATGCTGCGGGCCAGCTCCCAGTTCACCGGGCCGCCCTCGTACGACAGCATCTGCCCCAGCTGCTGGAACGCGGCGCCCAGATCCTGCGGATTCATCCCGCCGGGGCCACCCGCGCCGAAGCCGAACATGGCAGCCAGCGGATTGTCGGCCGGTCCCGGCCCGCCGCCGCCCTTCTTCTCGCCGGATTCGCCGTCCTCCGGCTCCTCGGGGAGGCCGAATCCGAATGGATTGTTACTCACGGGAATCCTCGGGTCTGTGTCGTCGAACGGAACCAACGTGCCTGTGATTCGCTGGTCTGTGCCCCCAGCCTAGACACCTCTCAGGCAGGATGGGCCTGCGCACGTCGTACCGAAACAACCGCTGGAGAGGTCCTGTGAGTTCCCCGGAGTCAGCCGTTCGCGCAGCGCGAAACGGCCCCGCCGCCCCGTTGACCATCGCGGTCACGGGCGCTGCCACAGGGGTCGGCGCACTGCTCACCGAGCGGTTGCTGGCCGCAGATGACGTCAAGCGGGTCCTCGCCCTCGACGAGCGCGTCGGCGAGGCCAAGGGCGCGGAGTGGCACACCCTCGACATCAGGGACCCGGCCATCGCCGACCTGCTGCGCACCTCGGGCGCCGCCCGCGACGCGGACGCCGGTGACGCGCGGGAGCGGGCGAACGAGGACGCCGCCCCCGTCGACGTCGTCGTGCACCTCGCGCTCGACCTCGACCTGGAGGCCGACCCGGCGGCCCGCACGGCGTTCAATGTGCGCGGTGCCCAGACCGTCCTCACCGCCGCCGCGGCGGCCGGGGTGCGCCGGGTGGTGCTGTGCACCTCCGCCATGGTGTATGGCGCGCTCCCGGACAACGACGTGCCCCTGGCCGAGGACGCGGAACTGCGCGCCACCGCGGACGCGACGTGCGTCGGCGACCTGCTTGAGATCGAGCGGCTGGCCCAGCGCGCCCCGCGCGCCCACCCCGGGCTGAACGTCACGGTGCTGCGCCCGGCCATCCTCGTCGGCGGCACGGACACCGCGCTCACCCGCTACTTCGAGTCCCCGCGGCTCCTTGTCGTCGCGGGCTCGCGGCCCCGCTGGCAGTTCTGCCATGTCGAGGACCTGGTCAGCGCCCTGGAGTTCGCGGCCCGCGAGCAGGTGGAGGGCGAGCTGGCGGTCGGCTGCGACGGCTGGCTGGAGCAGGAGGAGGTCGAGGAGCTGACCGGCATCAGGCGCATGGAGCTGCCGCCCCCGGTGGCCCTGGGCGCCGCGGCCCGGCTGCACCGCCTCGGCCTCACGCCGTCCCCCGCCGGCGACCTCGCCTACACGATGCACCCGTGGGTGGTCAGCGGCAGCAAGCTGTACGAGGCGGGCTGGCGGCCGGGCTGGAGCAACGAGGAGGTGCTGGCCGAGCTGCTGGACGAGGTGGCGGGCCGGCATACCGTGGCCGGTCGCAGGCTCGGCCGCAAGGACGCGGCGACGACGCTCGGCGCGGCCGGTGCGACCGTGGCGCTGGTCGGCACCGCGGCGCTGGTCCGACGCGCGCGCCGGGCCAGGCGCCGCTGATGTGAGGATGAGCGTATGAGTGCGATGACGGAGAAGGACCCCATCCGGCTGCTTGACATCAGGGACGCACCGCTGTCGGTGGACGAGGTGTACGGCGCGGTGGGGGACCGTTCCGCGGGCGGGACCGCGCTGTTCGTCGGCACGGTGCGCGACCACGACGGGCACGCGGAGGGAGTGGCCGTCACCTCATTGGGCTATTCGGCCCATCCTTCCGCCGCGGACGAGCTGCGCCGGGTCGCGGAGGGCGTGACCGCGGACTTCCCCGTGCGGGCACTCGCGGCCGTGCACCGCGTCGGCGAACTGGCCATCGGCGAGCCCGCGGTGGTCGTCGCGGTCGCCTGCGACCACCGCGGCGAGGCGTTCGCGGCGGCCCGCCGGCTGATCGACGACCTGAAGCGTCAGGTCCCCATCTGGAAGCATCAGACCTTCGCCGACGGCACCCAGGAGTGGGTGGGCGTCCGCGCGTGAACGCCCCCTCGGGGGCCCGCCGAACGAGTCCGGTTCGTTACCGTTCGGCGGGCACTACTCCGGTTGCGTAACCCGTTCCCACATCGGAGCGTTGGTGATACGTCGCCGAGGTGGGAGGTAGGTCATGGCGGTCCTCGTATGGCTGCTGATTCCCGTCGCCGGGGCCGTGGTGGCGGGGCTGTGGAGCGCGTGGGCCACGCGCCGCAGCACGGGTGCGGGCGGCGTGTGCGACGCCGCAGGCGTGCGCGGGTACGAGGCGTTCCGGGCCGCCATGGAGCGGGCCCCGGCAGACGGCTGACAGTGCCGTCACGTAGTGTCAAGACATGCCACGCCGCACCGCGACGCTGCTGACGTCGACCCTGCTGCTCATAGGGCTCCTCTGCGCCGGAGTGCTCATCAAGGTGCCCTACGCGGAGATGTCCCCCGGGCCGACGGTCAACACGCTGGGCGAGCACGACGGTGAGCCCGTTCTCCACATCGAGGGCGAGGAGACCTTCGAGGCGGCCGGCCATCTGAACATGACGACGGTGCGCGTCACCGGCGTGGACTACCGGATGAATCTGCTGGAGGCCGTGGGCAGCTGGCTCTCCGACGATGCCGCGGTCGTGCCCTACGAGACGCTGTATCCGGAGGACGTGTCGGCCGATCAGGTCGAGGAGCAGAACGCGGAGGAGTTCACGGCCTCGCAGGAGACCGCCAAGGTCGCCGCCCTTGAGGAGCTGGGTTTCGAGGTCGGCTCGCAGACGATCGTCGGCGCGGTCGTCGAGGACAGCCCGGCCCAGGGGGAGCTGCACGCGGGCGACGCGATCGTGGCGGTGGACGGCACGGAGGTGACCGAGCCGGAGCAGGTGGCGGAGCTGGTGACGGAGCACCGTGCGGGCGAGGACGTCGTCTTCACCATCGTGCCCGCCGACGCGGTGGAGGCCGCGCGGGAGTCCGGTGGCGAACTGCCGGACGAGACCACGGACGTCACCATCACCACCGGTGAGGCGCCGGACGACGGGCGTGCCATCGTGGGCATCCAGGCGGGCACGAGCCACACCTTCCCGTTCGAGATAGACATCGAGCTGGCGGATGTCGGCGGGCCGAGCGCGGGCCTGATGTTCGCGCTCGGGCTGATCGACCGGCTGAGCCCAGGCGACCTGACCGGCGGCGCCTTCGTGGCCGGGACGGGCACCATCGACGAGGACGGCCGGGTCGGGCCGATCGGCGGAGTCTCGATGAAGACGATCGCCGCGAGGGGCGCGGGCGCCGAGTTCTTCCTGACGCCCGAGGACAACTGCGAGGTGGCCGCCGAGGACGTGCCGGACGGGCTGACCCTCGTCGAGGTCGGCACGCTGGAGGACGCCCTCGCCGCCCTGACCGACATACGCGAGGGGACCACTGAGAACCTGAGCCGGTGTCCGGCCGGCTGACGGGGCTCGGGCCGCCGGGCCGGCGCGGGACCGCGGCGGCAGCCGGGCCCCGCGCCGTCGGCCGCCCGCCTCACTCCTCGAACGTCGCGGCCAGCGCGTCGGCGAGGCCGGGCACGAGGTCGGGCCCGGTGAGCACCTCCGTCGCCGTGTCCTTCTCGCGCAGCCGCACCGCCGACTCGCGCCGCCCGTCCCGCAGTACGGCCACCGTCATCCGCACCTCCTGGCGTTCCGGGTGCTCCGCGACCCACCGCGTCAGCTCGGGACCTGGCACCCCGTCCGGCAGCGTCGCCTCGGCGGCGGGCGGGAGCATCAGCCGTTCGACGGTCATCGCGCAGCCGGCGACCGCGTCCGGCCAGGCGATCGTCGCGAGGAATTCGTCGAGCGGCGCTCCCGCGGGCAACTCGTCCTGCTCGACCGGCGTCAGGCTGCTGCTGCCGCTGCCGCCGAGCTCCAGCTGCTCGGCGAGTCCGGGCTCCTCGGTCCGCAGCCGGTCCGTGTCCACCAGCGCGAACAGCTGGGCGGGCCGGTCCCAGCCCAGTCCAGCGGCGTATTCGTCGATTTCGAGCACGGCCCTTGTCAGTGCGGTCGCGGCGGACGGAGTCTCAGGTACGTCGGGAGGAGTGTTGTCCATGGGCATATCGTGCCGTCTCGCACCCCGAAAACGGGAACCGAGTAAAGCTTGAGTAAGTTAGTGCAGTGGGCCGCTCTCTAGGTCGGCCTGGCCGAAGACCCTGCGAATCGTTGAGGTGCGCGCGTTGGCTTTCCAGATGCCGGACCGGGGCTCGGGACGTGGCCCCAATGGTCCGAACGGGCCGAGAGGCCCCAGAGGTCCCGGCGGACCGCGGTTCAACGTAGGCCGCCCGTCGAGAGGTGCCAAGTCGCTGCTGATCACGGCGGCGATCCTGGCCGGACTGGCCATCCTCTTCGCCATGTTCGCCGGGTTCTGGACCGACTGGCTGTGGTACCGCTCGGTGGACTACACGAGCGTGTACCGCACCGAGTTGCTCACCCGGGTGACCATGTTCGCGGTCTTCGGCGTGTTGATGGCGCTCGCCGTCGGGTTCAACATCTGGCTGGCCCACCGGCTGCGCCCGCCGCTGAGCGCGATGTCGATGGAGCAGCAGAACCTGGACCGCTACCGCATGAGCATCGCGCCGTACAAGCGCTGGGTGCTCCTTGCGGTCGCGGTGGTGATCGGTCTGATCGCGGGCGGTTCGGCCTCCAGCCAGTGGCGCACCTGGCTCCAGTGGGTCAACGGCACGTCGTTCGGGACGACCGACCCGCAGTTCGGCATGGACGTGTCGTTCTTCGCGTTCGACTATCCGTTCTACCGTTTCCTGCTGGGCTTCGGCTTCGCGGTCGTGGTGCTCTCCACGCTGGCTGCCGCGCTGACGCACTATCTGTACGGCGGGGTGCGGCTGACCACGCCCGGCAGCCGGATCACCCCGGCGGCCACCGGCCACCTGTCGGTGCTGCTCGGCATCTTCGTGGCGCTGAAGGCGGTGGCGTACTGGCTGGACCGGTACGGACTCGCGCTCAAGAGCGGCGACCTCAGGAACGCGGAGGGCTGGACGGGCCTGCGCTACGTCGACGCGAACGCGTATCTGCCCGCGAAGACGATCCTGACGATCATCGCCGCCATCTGTGCGCTGCTGTTCTTCGCCACCCTGTGGCGGCGCGGCTGGCAGCTGCCGGTGATCGGACTCGGCCTCATGGTGCTGTCCGCGGTGCTGATCGGCGGGGTCTACCCGGCGCTGGTGCAGCAGTTCCAGGTCCGGCCGAACGAGCAGGCCAAGGAGACCGAGTACATCGACAAGCATATGGAGTCCACCAAGGACGCGTATGACATTGCCGATGCCCAGATCGAGGATTATTCGGGCACGAGCGAGGCCGAGCCGGAGACGCTGCGCAACGCGGTGAACACCACGGCCAGCATCCGGCTGCTCGACCCGAGCGTCGTCTCCCCGGCGTTCCAGCAGATCCAGCAGGTCCGCGGCTACTACCAGTTCCCCGCCACGCTGGACGTCGACCGCTACCCGACGGAGAACGGCGACCAGGACACCGTGGTCGGCCTCCGCGAGATGAATGTGAACCAGCTTCCCGAGCGGAACTGGATCAATGAGCACTTCCGCTACACGCACGGCTTCGGCATGGTCGCCGCGAGCGGCACCGAGGTCCAGGACAACGGCCAGCCGTCGTTCACCGAGCAGGACCTGCCGCCGCGGGGCGAGCTGCCCGACTACGAGCCGCGGATCTACTTCGGTGAGTACACCACCCAGTACTCGATCGTCGGCGGCCCGCAGCGGGAGATCGACTACGCCGGCGAGGACGGCGAGGTCGAGTACAGCTACTCGGGCGACGCGGGTGTCTCGCTGGGCAACTGGTTCAACCGCGCCGCGTACGCGCTGACGATGGGCGAGCCGCAGATCCTGTACTCCGGTGCGATCGGGCAGGGTTCGCAGATCCTGTACAACCGCACGCCCAAGGAGCGCGTCGAGGCGGTGGCCCCGTGGCTGACGATCGACGGCGACCCGTATCCGGCGGTCGTGGACGGCAGGATTCAGTGGATCGTGGACGCCTACACCACGACCAGCGGCTATCCGTATTCGGCGCGGACGACGCTGGGCGACGCCACGGAGACCTCCCTCACGGAGAACCAGGGCGAGGTCATCGCCCAGGAGAACCAGGTCAACTACATCCGCAACTCGGTGAAGGCCACGGTCGACGCCTACAGCGGCGAGGTGTCCCTCTACGAGTGGGACGAGCAGGACCCGGTGCTCCAGACCTGGCGCAAGGCGTTCCCCGGCGTGGTGCAGGACCGGGACGCCATCAGTGACGAGCTGATGGACCACCTGCGCTACCCGCAGGACCTGTTCAACGTGCAGCGCGACCTGCTCCAGCGGTACCACGTGGACAACCCGGCGCAGTTCTACAGTGGTTCCGAGCGCTGGGAGGTGCCGGACGACCCGACCCACCAGGGCCAGTCCGTGCCGCCGTACTACCTCAGCATGAAGATGCCGGACCAGGACGAGCAGGTCTTCTCGCTGACCACGTCGTTCACTCCGCTCAACAGAGATACGCTCGCCGCCTATATGGCGGTCGAGGCGGATGCCAGATCCGAGGACTACGGCACCATGAGAGTGCTGACCCTGCCATCGACGACGACGGTCTGGGGTCCACAACAGGTCCAGAGCAGATTCAACTCCGATCCGGAGATCGCCGAGAGCATCAACCTGCTGAGACGTGGTGACTCCGAGGTCGAGTACGGCAACCTGCTGACCGTGCCACTCGAAGGCGGCCTGCTGTACGTGGAGCCGGTGTACGTCCGCGGCGCCGGGCAGAATTACCCGCTGCTGCAACGGGTGCTGGTCGCGTACGGCGAGGAGATCGTCTTCGAGGAATCCCTCGACAGAGCCCTGGACGTCGTGTTCGGTGTCACCGAGGAGGGTGAAGACCCCGGCGAGGAGGAGCCACCGCCACCGGACGAGGGCGAGGAGCCACCGACGGAGGAGGCCACCCTCCAGGAGGCGATCGCCGAGGCCGAGGACGCGTGGCAGGAGGGCCAGGACGCGCTCGCCGAGGGCGACTGGGAGGCGTACGGCGCGGCCCAGGGCCGCCTGGAGGAGGCACTCGCCCGGCTGTCCGAGCTGGAGAGCGCGCGCAACGAGCAGGAGGAGACGCCTCCTGCGGAAGAGGGCAACAACGAGGGTGACGGGGGCGGTGAAGGCGCCTAGCGCCGTCGAGCCGCCGCAGGCCGCCTGAGGCGAAGGGTCCGCGTGTCCTCGTGACCGCGGGCCCTTTCGTCTGTTCCCGTCTCCCGCCGCCGTCCTGACGGCGTCTCCGCGCCGGAGCCGGCGTCAACCTTGAGCAGACGTTCGGCGTTTGCTGCCGCCGGGCGCTGACCTGCCATGACTGTTTTCGCGTCATACTGCGTGTCGAATCCTGGACAACTCCCTGCGGCTCAACGTGTTTGGGTGTATCCATATCGGGAAGTCGACAAACCGCTGAAGTGACTTCACTGGCCGCGGTATACCAGGTGTACGCAGGTTTCAGGTGGTGCGACTATGGACCTTATGGGGGACAGTGCGAGGTTCGAGGGGAGCCGTGCGGCCGCGCACGAGGGCGCGCGGCTGCTGCGCCTTGGCGACCTGGACCGCGCCGAGGCGCCGCTGCGCGCGGCGGCGTCGGACGGGGAGCGGTCCGCGGCCAACAATCTGGGGGTGCTGCTGCACCAGTCGGGCCGCGGCCACGAGGCCGCCGAGTGGTGGCGCATCGCCGCCGTCGCGGGCTCGGCGCCGGCGGCGCACGCCCTGGGCCGCCATCACCGCGAGCGCGGCGACGAGACGGCCGCCGAGTACTGGCTGAGGCAGGCCGCGGAGTGCGGGCACGCCTCCGGCGCCTACGCGTTGGGGGACCTGCTCGACCACCGTGGCGCGCCGGAGGCCGGGCAGTGGTTCCGCACGGCGGCCGAGAGCGGCCACCGCGAGGCGGCATACCGGTACGCGTGCCTGCTGGCGGAGCGCGGGGACGAGACGGCAGAGCCCTGGTTCCGGCAGTCGGCGGCCCGCGGCCACCGGCGTGCCGCGCTGCGCCTCGGCGCGCTGCTCGAGGCGCGGGGCGAGGCGGAGGAGGCGGGCCGCTGGTACCTGGCGGCGGCCGAGGACGGCGAGGCACGGGCCGCGAGCGCGCTCGGCTTCCTGCTGCGGGACGCGGGTGACGCGGCGGGCGCCGAGGGCTGGTGGCGGCGCGCGGCGCGCGAGGGCGACGGCCCGGCGGCCAACGCGCTGGGCGCGCTGCACGCGGAGCGCGGCGAGCGGCAGGAGGCGCAGCGGTGGTACGCCGCGGCGCTTGAGGCGGGCGACATCAACGGCGCGTTCAACCTCGCGCTGCTGTGCTCCGCGCAGGGCCGCACGGCGCAGGCCGAGCAGTGGTACCGCCGCGCGGCGTACGCCGGGCACCGGGAGGCGTCCAACGCGCTCGCCGTGCTGCTGCTGCAGCGGGGCGACGCGGCGGGGGCCGAGCCGTGGTTCTCCAAGGCGGCCGAGGCGGGCAGCGTCGACGCCGCGTTCAATCTCGGCATCCTGCACGCGGGCCGGGAGGAGACGGCGCAGGCCAGGCGCTGGTACGAGCAGGCCGCGGCGGCCGGGCACGCCGAGGCCGCGCTCCAGCTCGCCGTCGAGCTGCTGCGCGAGGGCGAGCAGCGGAAGGCGGAGCCGCGGCTGCGGCAGGCCGCGGAGGGCGGCAGCGTCGAGGGCGCGTTCCGGCTCGCGGTGCTGCTGGAGCGCGGCGGCCGGGCCGAGGCGGCGGAGCCGTGGCTGGCCAGGGCGGCCGAGCAGGGTCACCGGCGCGCGCAGGTGCGGCTCGGGATGGTGGCGGCGGCGGCCGGCGACATCGTGACCGCGGCGCGCTGGTACCGCGCGGCGGCGGAGGCGGGCAGCCCGAACGGCGCGTTCAATCTCGGGCTGCTGCTGGCCCGCGAGGGCAGCGAGCCGGAGGCGGCGCTGTGGTGGACGCGTGCCGCGGAGGCGGGGCACGGCCGCGCGGCGCTGCGGCTCGCGCTGCTCGCCTCGCGGCGCGGGGACCTCACGGGCGGCGGGACGTGGTGCACGCGGGCGATGGAGCTGGGCCCGCCGGAGGTCGCGGAGCGGGCCGCCCGGCTGCGTGACGCGCTCCGGCAGGAGCTGACGGCCTGATCTTCGGCCGGCCCGCGGGCCGGCCGAAGATCAGGCCGGTGCGTGGGGCGTCCCGGCCCCGGCCCCCGCCACCGCCGCCGCGAAGGCGCCGCGGGCCAGCCGGTGGAGGAGGGCGGCCGTTTCCTCGCGGTCGGGGAGCGCACTGGGGCGGGAGAGGTGGGGCGTGGAGTTGAGCAGGCCGAAGACGGCGTGGACACAGGCGCGGGCCGGCGGCTCGGCCAGCCGCGGGTGCACGCGGCGGACCACGTCCACCCACAGCTCGACGTACTGCCGTTGCAGCTGCCTGACGCGCTTGCGGTCGGCGTCGGGCAGGCGGTCGAGCTCGCGGTCGTGGAGCGTGATCAGCGCCCGGTCGTCCAGGGCGAAGTCGATATGCCCCGCGATGAGCGAGTCGAGCGCGGCGGTCGGCGGCAGCCCGGCCGCCTCGGCCTCGGTGACCCTGCGGTAGCCGCCGTCCCGCAGGCGGCTGCTGATGCCGACGAGCAGCTCGGTCAGCATCGCGTCCTTGCCGGCGAAGTGGCGGTAGAGGGCCGGGCCGCTGATGCCGACGGCGGCGCCTATCTCGTCGACGCCCACGCCGTGGAAGCCGCGTTCCGCGAAGAGCCGTGAGGCTTCGCGCAGGATCTGCTCCCGGCGGGGCGTGGCGTGCGTGGTCATGAGACCCCATTGTAGACACGGCTGTTAGCGACCGTTAACCTGTCTGGCATGCGGCAGGCACCGACGCTGAGCAGCACGGCCGATCCGGCATCCGACACCTACCGGGCCAACGAGGCGGGGCACCGCGAGCTGGCGGCCCGGCTGCGGGAGAAGCTGGCCGCCGCCCGCCTGGGCGGGGGCGAGCGCGCCCGCGCCCGGCACACGGCCCGCGGCAAGCTGCTGCCCCGCGACCGCGTCGACACCCTGCTCGACCCCGGTTCGCCCTTCCTGGAGCTGGCGCCGCTCGCCGCCGACGGCATGTACGGCGGAGAGGCGCCGGCCGCCGGAGTGATCGCGGGCATCGGGCGGGTGAGCGGCCGCGAGGCGATGGTCGTGGCGAACGACGCGACGGTCAAGGGCGGCACCTACTACCCGATGACCGTCAAGAAGCATCTGCGCGCGCAGGAGGTGGCCCTGGAGAACCGCCTGCCGTGCCTGTACCTGGTCGACTCGGGCGGCGCGTTCCTGCCGATGCAGGACGAGGTCTTCCCCGACCGCGAGCACTTCGGGCGCATCTTCTACAACCAGGCGCGCATGTCGGCGGCCGGCATCCCGCAGATCGCCGCCGTGCTCGGCTCCTGCACGGCCGGCGGCGCGTACGTGCCCGCGATGAGCGACGAGGCCGTCATCGTGCGCGGCCAGGGCACGATCTTCCTCGGCGGCCCGCCGCTGGTGAAGGCCGCCACCGGCGAGGTCGTGACGGCGGAGGAGCTGGGCGGCGGCGAGGTGCACGCCCGGGTATCGGGCGTCACCGACCACCTCGCCGAGGACGACGCGCACGCGCTGCGCATCGTCAGGTCGGTCGTGGCGACGCTCCCGGCCCGCGGCCCGCTGCCCTGGAGCGTGGCGCCGGCCGAGGAGCCGGCGGCGGACCCGGCCGGGCTGTACGGCGTGGTGCCGGTGGACTCGCGGACGGCGTACGACGTGCGCGAGGTGATCGCGCGGATCGTGGACGGATCGCGCTTCCAGGAGTTCAAGGCGGAGTTCGGCACCACACTCGTCACCGGCTTCGCCCGGGTGCACGGCCACCCGGTGGGCATCGTCGCCAACAACGGCATCCTCTTCTCCGAGTCGGCCCAGAAGGGCGCCCACTTCGTCGAGCTGTGCGACCAGCGCGGCATCCCGCTGCTGTTCCTTCAGAACATCTCGGGATTCATGGTCGGCCGTGCCTACGAGGCGGGCGGCATCGCCAAACACGGCGCGAAGATGGTGACGGCCGTCGCCTGCGCCCGCGTGCCGAAGCTGACGGTGGTCATCGGCGGCTCCTACGGCGCGGGGAACTACTCGATGTGCGGGCGGGCCTACTCGCCGCGTTTCCTGTGGATGTGGCCGAACGCGAAGATCTCCGTGATGGGCGGCGAGCAGGCCGCCGCCGTGCTCGCGACCGTCAGGCGGGAGCGGCTGCACGAGGGCGAGGAGTGGGGCGCGGACGCGGAGGAGGCGTTCAAGGCGCCGATCCGCGAGCAGTACGAGACGCAGGGGAACGCCTACTACGCGACCGCCCGGCTGTGGGACGACGGCGTGATCGACCCGCTCCAGACCCGCACGGTCCTCGGCCTGGCCCTGACCGCCTGCGCCAACGCGCCGCTGGCCGAGACGTCCTACGGCGTCTTCCGGATGTGAGATGTGACCAAGTGAGGGGGTTCGCCGCCGATGTTCGACTCCGTGCTCGTCGCCAACCGCGGTGAGATCGCCGTCCGCGTGATCCGCACCCTGCGGCGCCTCGGCATCACCTCCGTCGCCGTCTACAGCGACGCCGACGCCGGGGCCAGGCACGTCGCCGAGGCCGACCGCGCGGTGCGGATCGGGCCCGCGCAGGCGGCGCGGAGCTACCTGTCGGCCCCGGCGCTGCTCGATGCCGCCGAACGGGCGGGCGCCGAGGCGGTGCACCCCGGATACGGGTTCCTCGCCGAGAACGCGGCGTTCGCGCGCGCGGTCACCGGCGCGGGGCTGACGTTCATCGGGCCGCCCGCCGAGGCCATCGAGACGATGGGCGACAAGATCCGCGCCAAGGAGACGGTGGGCGCCGCCGGCGTGCCCGTCGTACCGGGGGCGCACGGGGACGGGCTGGCCGCCGCGGCGCGCGCCATGGGCGGGCCCGTGCTGCTCAAGCCCTCGGCGGGTGGTGGCGGCAAGGGCATGCGCCTGGTGCGCGACCTCGCACGCCTGGACGAGGAGATCGCCGCGGCCCGCCGGGAGGCGCGGGCGGCGTTCGGCGACGACACGCTGCTCGCCGAGCGGTGGATCGACCGGCCGCGGCATATCGAGATCCAGGTGCTCGCCGACGGCCACGGAACGGTCGTGCACCTCGGCGAGCGCGAATGCTCGCTCCAGCGCCGCCACCAGAAGATCGTCGAGGAGGCGCCGAGCCCGCTGCTCGACCCGGCGACCCGCGCGGCGATGGGCGAGGCCGCGGTGCGCGCGGCGCGGGCCTGCGGCTACCGCGGGGCGGGCACCGTGGAGTTCATCGTGCCGGGCGGGGACCGTTCCTCGTTCTGGTTCATGGAGATGAACACCAGGCTTCAGGTCGAGCATCCGGTCACCGAGCTGATCACCGGGCTCGACCTCGTGGAGTGGCAGCTGCGGGTGGCCGCGGGCGAGCCGCTGCCGTTCGGCCAGGGCAGCGTCCCGGCCGCGGCCGGACATGCCGTCGAGGCCAGGATCTGCGCCGAGACGGCCCAGGAGACGGCGGACGGCGGAGTCGCGTTCCTGCCCTCCGCGGGCGAGGTGCTGCTGCTGCGCGAGCCCGTCGGCGAGGGCGTGCGCGTGGACTCGGGTCTTGCCGAGGGCACCGAGGTGGGCACCGCCTACGACCCGATGCTCGCCAAGGTCGTCGCGCACGGCCCCGACCGCGCCACGGCGCTGCGCCGGCTGCGCGCGGCGCTGGCGCGCACCACGGTGCTGGGGGTCGACACCAACACCGGCTTCCTGCGCCGCCTGCTGGCCCATCCCGCCGTCGAGTCGGGGGACTTCGACACCGGTCTGGTGGACGCGGCGGCGGCCGGGCTGCTCCCGCGCTCCGTGCCCGCCGAGGTGTACGTGGCGGCGGCGCTGCTGCGGCAGGCGGGTTCGCGTCCCGTGCCGGACGCGGACGGCTGGGTCGACCCGTTCGACGTGCCCTCGGGCTGGCGTCTGGGCGGCGAGCCGGCCTGGACGGTGCACCGGCTGCGGGCCGCCGGGCGCGAGCCGGTGACGGTGCGGGTGCGGCCCGGCGAGGTCGCGTGCGGTGACGAGGAGCCGCGGCCGGCCCGCCTGCTGGCCGGTGAGGAACGGGGGCGCGGGGAGGCGTTCGTGCGCCTCGAACACGCCGGCGCCACCCATACGTTCGCGCACGCCGCCGTGCCCGGCGGGCACTGGCTCGGCCGCGACGGCGACGCCTGGCACATCGCCGGGTACGACCCCGTCGCCGCCGCGGGCGCGGGCGCCGCGGCCGGCGCCGACACGCTCACCGCCCCCATGCCCGGCACGGTCACGGTCGTGAAGGCGGCCGTCGGCGACGTGGTGCGGGCCGGGCAGGGCCTGCTGGTCGTGGAGGCGATGAAGATGGAGCACGTCATCTCCGCCCCGCACGACGGCACGGTCACCGAGCTGAAGGTGACGGCAGGCAGCACGGTCGCCATCGACCAGGTCCTGGCCCAGGTCAGCCCGAAGGAGCCGCGATGACCGCAGACACCGGCCTGCCCGCCCGCGTCACCATCCACGAGGTGGGGCCGCGGGACGGCCTTCAGAACGAGAAGACGGTCGTGCCCGCCGCGGTGAAGGCCGAGTTCGTGCACCGGCTGGCCGCCGCCGGGCTGACCACCATCGAGGCCACCAGCTTCGTGCGGCCCGACCTCGTTCCGCAGCTCGCCGACGCCGAGGAGTTGTTCCCGCTGCTGCGCGACCTCGACGTGCGGCTGCCCGTGCTGGTGCCGAACGAGCGCGGCCTGGACCGGGCCCTGGCCCTCGGCGTGCGCGAGGTCGCCGTCTTCGCCAGCGTCACCGAGTCGTTCGCACGCGCCAACCTGGGCCGCACGGTCGACGAGTCGCTGGCCATGTTCACCCCCGTCGTGGCGCGCGCCACCGACGCCGAGGTGCCGGTCCGCGGCTACCTGTCGATGTGCTTCGGCGACCCCTGGGAGGGCGCGGTGCCGCCCGAGCGGACCGTGCGCGTCGCCCGCCGCCTCATCGACCTGGGCTGCGCCCGGCTGAGCCTCGGCGACACGATCGGCGTCGCCACGCCGAACCAGGTGACCGAGCTGCTGACCGCGCTGAACGAGGCGGGCATCCCCACCGACCGGCTCGCCGTCCACTTCCACGACACCTACGGGCAGGCCCTGGCGAACACCCTCACCGCCCTGCGGCACGGCGTCACCACCGTCGACGCCTCGGCCGGCGGGCTCGGCGGCTGCCCGTTCGCCCGCAGCGCGACGGGCAACCTGGCGACCGAGGACCTGCTGTGGATGCTGAACGGGCTGGGCATCGAGACCGGCGTCGACCTCGACGGGCTCGTCGCCACCAGCCGGTGGCTGGCCGGCCACCTCGGCCGCCCGAGCCCGTCCCGCACCGTGCGCGCACTGTCCCACGAGGACCCCGTCGACACGCAGCCGAGGAGGCCGAGCCCATGACCCTGGACCACCGCCTGAGCCCCGAGCACGAGGAACTGCGCCGTACCGTCGAGGCGTTCGCGCACGACGTGGTGGCCCCCAAGATCGGGGACTTCTACGAGCGCCACGCGTTCCCCTACGACATCGTCCGCGAGATGGGCCGGATGGGGCTTTTCGGGCTGCCGTTCCCCGAAGAGCACGGCGGCATGGGCGGCGACTACCTGGCGTTGTGCCTGGCCCTGGAGGAGCTGGCCCGGGTGGACTCCTCCGTGGCCATCACGCTGGAGGCCGGCGTGTCGCTGGGCGCCATGCCGATCCACCGCTTCGGCACCGAGGAGCAGAAGCGCCGCTGGCTGCCGCGCCTGTGCCGCGGCGAGATCCTGGGCGCGTTCGGCCTCACCGAGCCCGACTTCGGCTCGGACGCGGGCGGCACCCGCACCACCGCGGTGCGGGACGGCGGGGAGTGGGTGATCAACGGCACCAAGAGCTTCATCACCAACTCCGGCACCGACATCACCGGCCTCGTCACCGTCACCGCCGTCACCGGCCGCAAGCCGGACGGCGCCCCGCTGATCTCCACCTTCATCGTCCCCGCCGGCACGCCGGGGCTGACGGTCGCGCCCGCGTACTCCAAGGTCGGCTGGAACGCGTCGGACACCCGCGAGCTGCACTTCGCCGGCGTCCGTGTCCCCGCGGACAGCCTGCTGGGCGAGGAGGGCCGCGGCTACGCCCAGTTCCTGCGCATCCTCGACGAGGGCCGCATCGCGATCTCGGCCCTGGCCACCGGCCTCGCGCAGGGCTGCGTGGACGAGTCCGTCGCCTACGCGCGCACACGCACCGCCTTCGGCCGCCCGATCGGGGCGAACCAGGCCATCCAGTTCAAGCTGGCCGACATGGCGGCCCGCGCCCACACCGCCCGCGTCGCGTGGCGCGACGCGGCCTCGCGGCTGCTGGCGGGCGAGCCGTTCAAGAAGGAGGCGGCCATCGCCAAGCTGCACTCCTCCGACGTGGCCGTGACGAACGCCCGCGAGGCCACGCAGATCCACGGCGGGTACGGATTCATGAACGAGTACCCGGTGGCCCGCATGTGGCGTGACGCGAAGATCCTGGAGATCGGGGAGGGCACCAGCGAGGTCCAGCGCATGCTGATCAGCAGGGAGCTGGGCCTGTCCGACCTGGCGGCGGCCGGGTGACACGGGCGTGCGGGTGCCGCGGAACGGATGGGCGCCGCACGAGCGTTGGGGTGCCGAAATGCCGCGCGAGCCGTTTGCGACAATCGGGGCCATGGCCCCGATGGCAGAGATCACCCAGCCCACCGGCACATGGACCTTCGACGGCGACACGCTGCGCATCGTTCCCGGTCACGGCCGTGGCGTCCACGCGCTGCGCACCGCGCTCGGCGAGGTCGCGGTGCCCCTCGAAGCCGTGGCCGGCGTGTCCCACGAGACCGGGAAGAAGTCGGGCAAGCTCCGGCTCCGGCTGCGCAGCGGCGCCGACCCGCTGACGCAGGCCACCGGCGGGTGGCTGCCCGACGCGGCGGACCCCTACCGGCTTGAGGTCGACCGGGACCGGGCCGGGATCGCCGACTACCTGGCGGACGCGGTGCGGGACGCGCTGACCATCGAGCAGGTGCCCGACACGGCCACGGACCGCTATCTGCTGCCAGGCCCCTCCGTTCCGCTGACGCTGCACGGTTCGGACGGCGAGATGGTGTTCGACGGCGAGGAGATCCGGATCTCCTGGAACTGGGCGGCCGAGGAGAGCAAGAAGACCACCGGCTTCCGTTCCGTCCGGCTGGGCGAGGTGGCCGCCGTGAAGTGGTCGCCCCCGCGGCTGGAGAGCGGCTATCTGCGGCTGCTGCCCCGGCAGGGGCCAGGACCGGGCAAGGCGTCGCACGACCCGAACTGCGTGGTCCTGTGGGGCTGGCGCCCGGCCCGCGAGATCGCCGAGTCGGCGCTGCTCGCCGCCGCCGTGACGGCGCGGCTGCCGCACCCGTCGGCCGCCGCGGAGCCGCCGGCGGTCGCGGACGTGCTGGACAAGCCCGCGGAGGGCGGGGCGGCCGACGGCGCGGCCGATCCGGACACCGTGCTGCGGCGGCTGCGGGAGCTGGGCGAGCTGCACCGGAGCGGCGTGCTGACGGACGAGGAGTTCGCCACGGCGAAGAAGGCCATGATCGACCGTTTGTAGCGGCTCTGCCGGGGGCTGCCGGGGGCGCCGGGGCCCTGCCGGGCGACACGCCCGTGCCCGATATCGGGCAGGATTGTTGCGAAAAGCATCCCGGCTACGCAGTATCGAGGGGTGCTCGGACGCCGTACGCCCCACGACGACCTCGTGGACCACCTGGTGCGCAGCACCCCTCTCGCGCGTGGCGAGGCGGCCCGGGTGGTCCTCGATGTGCTGGCGTATTTCGACGAGACCGCCGAGGAGTTCGTCCGCCGCCGCCACCGGGAGCTGCAATCCCGGGGCCTGACCAATACCGCCATCTTCCAGCGGATCGCGGACGAGCTGCCGCACCGCGCGGTGGCGCCCCCCGAGCTGTCCCAGCGGCAGCTGCGGCGGATCGTGTACGGCTGAGCGCCGGCGCGGACGGGCGGACAGCAAGCGAACGACCAGCAGGAGGAACGTCTATGTGTGGGATCGTCGGATATATCGGCAAACGGGATGTTGCGCCCCTCCTGCTGGAGGGCCTCCAGCGGCTGGAGTACCGCGGGTACGACTCCGCGGGCATCGCCATCCAGAACGGCGGGCGCGGCGGCGGCCTGAAGACGGTCAAGAACGCGGGCCGCGTTCGCGATCTGGAGGGCAAGGTCCCCGCCCGGTTCTCGGGCACCAGCGGCATCGCCCACACCCGGTGGGCGACCCACGGCGCCCCCAACGACGCCAACGCCCACCCCCACCTCGACGCCGCGGGCCGCATCGCCGTCGTGCACAACGGCATCATCGACAACTCCGCCGATCTGCGCGCCAAGCTGGCCGCCGAGGGCATCGAGCTGGCCTCGGAGACCGACACCGAAGTGCTGGCCCACCTCATCGCCCGCGCCGGGGCCGAGAAGCTGGAGGACAAGGTCCGCGAGGCCCTGCGGTACATCGAGGGCACCTACGGGATCGCCGTGCTGCACGCCGACTTCCCCGACCGCATCGTCGTGGCCCGCAACGGCTCCCCCGTGGTGCTCGGCATCGGCGAGAAGGAGATGTTCGTCGCCTCCGACGTGGCCGCGCTGATCAGCCACACCCGGCAGGTGATCACGCTGGACGACGGCGAACTGGCGACGATCAAGGCCGACGACTACCGCACCTACACCACCGACGGCAGCCGCACCGCCGCCGCGCCGACCACCGTGGAGTGGGAGGCCGAGAGCTACGACATGGGCGGCCACGACACCTACATGCACAAGGAGATCGCCGAGCAGCCGGAGGCCGTGGACCGTGTGCTGCGCGGGCGGATCGACGACCGGTTCGCCACGGTGCGGCTCGGCGGTCTCAACCTGGACGCCAGGGCGGCGCGCGGGGTGCGGCGGGTCAAGATCCTGGGCTGTGGCTCGGCCTACCACGCGGGCCTGATCGGCGCCCAGATGATCGAGGAGCTGGCCCGCATCCCCGCGGACGCCGAGCCGGCCAGCGAGTTCCGCTACCGCAACGCCGTCGTGGACCCGGACACCCTGTACATCGCGACGAGCCAGTCCGGCGAGACGTACGACACCCTGGCCGCGGTGCAGGAGCTGAAGCGCAAGGGCGCCATGGTGCTCGGCGTGGTCAACGTGGTCGGCTCCGCCATCGCGCGGGAGACGGACGGCGGGGTCTACGTGCACGCCGGGCCCGAGGTGTGCGTCGTGTCCACCAAGTGCTTCACCAACACGGCCGTGGCGTTCGCGCTGCTCGCGCTGCACCTGGGCCGCATCAGGGACCTGTCGGTGGCCGACGGCAAGCGAATCATCGAAGGGCTGCGCAGGCTGCCGGAGCAGATCGGCGAGATCCTGCGCGAGGAGGACAGGATCGCGAAGCTCGCGGCCGAGCTGGCGGAGTCCAGGAGCATGATGTTCGTCGGCCGGGTGCGCGGCTTCCCGGTGGCGAAGGAAGCCTCGCTGAAGCTGAAGGAGGTCTCCTACATCCACGCGGAGGCGTACCCCGCCTCGGAGCTGAAGCACGGCCCGCTGGCTTTGGTCGAGCCCGCCGTGCCGACCGTGGCGATCATGCCGACGGACGAGCTGCTGGAGAAGAACCGGGCGACCCTGGAGGAGATCAAGGCGCGCAGCGGGCGCATCCTGGCGGTCGCGCACGAGGAGCAGCCGAAGGCGGACAGCACGATCGTGGTGCCGCGGAACGAGCCGGAGCTGGACCCGGTGCTGATGGGCATTCCGCTCCAGCTGCTGGCGTACCACACGGCCCTGGCGCTGGGCCGGGACATCGACAAGCCGCGGAATCTCGCCAAGTCCGTCACCGTGGAATAGGCGCGGAAACGCCGGTTTCGGCGCGGAACGGCGCGGAACGGCACGGCGCGGAACGGCGGACTCGGGGTGCCTCGGCGCGCATCGGGGTGGGGCCGGCCCGCCGGGGGGGGGCCCGGCGCCGGCTCCCCGCCGGGGGGGCGCGACGGGGCGCACGGCGGCCCCCGGGGGTGCGTGCCACCAAACGCGCCCCGGGGGCCGCCATATGCGCCGGCGTCGCCCATTACGCCGGCGGGGAGAAGCCGCCGTCGGGTCCGTCACCTCCCGTCGGCGGCCCAAGCAACGGTCGGTGTCCCCTTTATGCCCATCACAAGCGCACAATCCACCACTCCCGGGCGACGAATTTGGTGAATGGTCGGTGAGCACCCGCCCCGCCGCACGCGAGGACGCCACACATGGCCGTCTGCGGGCCCAGGGGCGAGCGGGAGCGACCGGGGGGCCCTGGAGCGCCACGGGGCGGCCCCGGGCGCGTCGAGCGCGCCCGGGAGCCGGTCGGCGGCACCGGTGCCGTCCCCGGGTCAGGGGATGACGACCACCGGACGCTGGGCGCGGCGGGCGAGGCGCCCGGACACCGAGCCGAAGAGGCGGCCCAGCAGTCCGTGCGTGGTGCCGACGACGATGGCGTCGGCCTCGTACTCCCGGCCGACCTCCTCCAGCTCGTGGCAGATGTCGCCGCCACGTTCGAGAAGGACCCAGGGCACGTCCGTCAGGTGCTCGGCGCAGGCCAGCTCCAGACCGAGCACCTCGGTGCGGTGATCGGGAACGTCGACCAGGGCCGGCGGCTCGCAGCCGGCCCACACGGTGGTCGGCAGGCGGTTGGCCACGTGCACGATGATCAGTCCGGAACCGGACCGCCGGGACATGCCGGAAGCGTACGCCAGGGCGCGCTCACTCGATGTCGAGCCGTCGAAACCCACTACCACGCCGTGCTGGAAGGCCGGGTCGTGCGACGCCCCGGTGTCCTCCATCAGGTCGGGCGTGGGCGGGGGATCGGCGACTTGCCTGCGATCCGCTGGTTCGGGGAACTCGTATCCAGCCATCGGAGCCTCAGCGGTGGGTCAGTGAGGAAACCTCGTGAGTGTGTCGGTGATGGGGGTGGCACGCGAAGAAGCGGGGGAGATTCTCTGTGCTTCCACTGGTTCCACCTCCAGGGTACGGCGTCAGGTAGCTAGTTCCCAGGGCCGGTGTGTACAACCCATGAAACCGGCCCCTGGCGCCGTGACCGTGCAGCATGCCCTACCCCGGAGCGGGGGCGCAATGCTTTCGGACACCCGCTGACACGGCCGCTTCCGCTGGGTGACCGGCCAGGGTGACCTCGCGCGTTCCGTTCTTGACGACTGGACCCGTGGCCGAGAGCAGCGGCTGATCGCGTTCCGTACCGAGACAATTACAGCACGGCCATGCGGTGAACGCCCCCGGCGTACGCCCGGCGTGCGCTGGAGGGGTCCCGCCGGCGGGTCTCATTTTCGGCCAACTTCGCCACTCCAGAACCACGTTGCTCACACGCCCCGCCAACATCTCCTGTATACCGGGAGGGAGAGGCGCCTCCCGGCGCTCCAGACCCCCCGTGCCGAGCGGCGAGGTGAGGCGCACTTCCCCCAACTGCTCCTACGTGTAACGCTTCCTGATCGAATGCTTCGCGCCACGTTGTCATGTCGATATAGCGCCGAGTGATGAACTTGTCCCGCCGACCTCACCCGACACAGTAGATTCGATCTTGGCATCACGTCGGGGGAAACGTGCAGGACCGAGAGGACGCGACGACCGAGGGAACTGAGGAGCATGAGCCAGGACCCAACGCACGGCCCCGAGCCCGCTGTAAAGCTCGCTGCCCGACGCCGCCGCGAAGTCGTCGCGGTGCTGCTGTTCAGCGGCAGTCCCATGTTCGAAAGCTCCATTCCGCTGTCCGTCTTCGGCGTCGACCGCCAGGATGCGGGGGTCCCGCGCTACCGGCTCCTCGCCTGCGCGGGCGAGGAAGGGCCGCTGCGGACCACGGGCGGCCTGGAGCTGAGAGCCCCCTACGGGCTCGGCGCCGTGGCCAGGGCGGGCACCGTCATCGTTCCCGCCTGGCGGTCCATCACCGGCCCGCCGCCGAGCGCGGCGCTGGCCGCGCTGCGCCGCGCGCACGGCGAGGGCGCACGCATCGTCGGCCTGTGCACCGGGGCGTTCGCCCTGGGTGCGGCCGGGCTGCTGGACGGGCGGCCGGCGACCACCCACTGGATGTACGCGCCGACGCTCGCCAAGCGGTACCCCTCGGTCCACGTGGACCCCAGGGAGCTGTTCGTCGACGACGGCGACATCCTCACCTCCGCGGGCACCGCCGCCGGCATCGACCTGTGCCTGCACATCGTCCGGCAGGACCACGGCCCCGAGGCCGCCGCCGCGCTGGCCCGCCGTCTGGTGCTGCCCCCGCGCCGGGGGAACGGGGCGGAGGTGGGGGCCCACCGGCACCTCGACCGTTCTTTACCCGAGGACATCGGCGCCGACCCGCTCGCCGAGGTCGTCGCGTGGGCGCTGGAGCACTTGCACGAGCAGTTCGACGTGGAGACGCTGGCCGCGCGTGCCTACATGAGCAGGCGCACGTTCGACCGCCGCTTCCGCGCGCTGACCGGCAGCGCCCCGCTCCAGTGGCTGATCACCCAGCGTGTCCTCCAGGCGCAACGGCTGCTCGAAGTGTCCGACTACTCGGTGGACGAGGTGGCGGGCCGCTGCGGATTCCGTTCCCCCGTGGCGCTGCGCGGCCACTTCCGGCGCCAGCTGGGCGCCTCGCCCGCCGCCTACCGGGCCGCCTACCGTGCGCGGCAGCAGGACGCGCCGGAGCGCGGCAAGCCGGTCGGCGACGGCTTCTCGCCCAGGCTGCCCGGCCAGCGGGGGCGTCCCGCTCCGTGAGCACCGGTGCGGGACAGTCGCGCTGAGCGACGTAAGGTTGTTCGCATGAACGATCGCATGGTGTGGATCGACTGCGAGATGACCGGCCTTTCGCTGGCCGACGACGCGCTCGTCGAGGTGGCCGCGCTGGTGACCGACTCCGAGCTGAATGTGCTCGGGGACGGGGTGGACGTGGTGATCCGGCCGCCGGCCGCGGCCCTGGAGTCGATGCCGGAAGTGGTGCGTGCCATGCACACCGCTTCCGGCCTGCTGGACGAGCTGGCCGCGGGCACCACGCTGGCGGAGGCGGAGGAGCGCGTTCTCGACTACATCAGGGCGCACGCCCCCGAGGCCGGGAAGACCCCGCTGTGCGGCAATTCGATCGGCACCGACCGCGGCTTCCTGGCCCGGGACATGCCGCGCCTGGAGTCGCACCTGCACTACCGCGTGATCGACGTCTCCTCCGTCAAGGAGCTGGCCCGCCGCTGGTATCCGCGGGCCTATTTCAACAGCCCGGAGAAGAGCGGCAACCACCGCGCGCTCGCGGACATCAGGGAGTCCATCGCCGAGCTGCGCTACTACCGGCAGGCGGTCTTCGTACCGCAGCCGGGCCCCGACAGCGACGAGGCCAAGCGCATCGCGGCGCAGCACGTGGTGCAGTGAGAACCATGGCGCGGCCACTGCCGACGACCCTGTACACTCATATTCCGGCTGGTACGGGAAGCTCTGGTGGCGCCCCGGGCAGCCGATCATGGTGGGTGTAGCTCAGTTGGTAGAGCACCTGGTTGTGGTCCAGGTGGCCGCGGGTTCAAGTCCCGTCACTCACCCCAGATGATCAAGGCCCGGTCCGCGGAAACGCGGGCCGGGCCTTTGAGCGTGCCCGAAGTCCCGCGCCGGCGGTGCGGGGGTGTGCGTTCTGTGCCTGAAACGGGTGGAGTTGGGGCGGCAGGGGCCATGAGCCGCCGGAACCGGGGAAGGGAACAGGTATGGCTTCTCCACTTTCCGCCGCCAAGCTGGTGAGCGCTCTCAAGGGGGAGGGCGTCAGGATCGAGGAACACCGGTCCTGGCGCACGCACAACCGGAATCACGTCGGGTCCTGGGGGCCCGTGCACGGAGTGATGATCCACCACACCGTCACCACCGGCACCAACTCCAGCGTGGACCTGTGCTACGACGGCCACTCCACGCTGCCTGGGCCGCTGTGCCACGGCGTCATCGCCAAGGACGGCGTGGTCCACCTCGTCGGGCACGGCCGGGCCAACCACGCGGGCAGCGGCGACGGGGACGTGCTGGACGCCGTGATCGCGGAGCGGACCCTTCCCCCCGACAACCAGGCGAACACCGACGGCAATCGGTACTTCTACGGCTTCGAATGCATCAACCTGGGCGACAACAAGGACCCGTGGCCGGGTGCGCAGGTCGATGCCATCGTGCGCGCCTCGGCGGCCATCTGCCGGGCGCACGGCTGGGGCAAGCAGGGCACGACCTCGGTGATCGGCCATCTGGAATGGCAGCCGGGCAAGATCGACCCACGCGGGCCCGGCATCTCCATGAGCGACGTGCGCAAGCGCGTCGCCGAACGACTGCGGCACCCCGCCGACTGGGACCCCGAGGAGGACGACATGCCGCTGAGCGACGCCGACATCGAGAAGGTGGCGAAGGCCGCGGCCCGCCAGGTGGCGCTCTACAAGGACGACCGGATGGACTCGCGCGACGCGCGGCAGATGTGGGACGACGCGGCAAGTCCGCATCACACCTGGCAGTTCAGGGCGGAGGGCGCCGACCGGGATGCCTGGGCGCTGCTCAGCAGGACGCACGGCGAGGTGGTCGCGCTGCGCGCCGCCGTGGCCGAGCTGGCCGGGGCGCTCGCGGCGCGGGACGGGTCGGTGGACGCGGAGGAGCTGGTCGCCCGCATCGAGCAGGCCGTCGAGGCCGCGGGGCGGGGCTGACCGCGCGGTTCAGCCGCGGCGGCGTCCGGGGCGCCGTCGCGGGAGCGCGTGCCGGGGCGGGTTGATCAGCGTCACCTGGCGCACGATCTGGTGGAACGCCAGCAGTGCGGAGAGCGGCGGAAGACCGGCCACGGCCAGGTTCGTCGGGGTCCTGGGCACCTGCGACATGCACAGGGCGATGGCCAGACCGGAGAAGAAGACGACGACCGCCCACGAGTGCAGCGCGTGCCGCTGGTGCAGCGCCGCGCGCAGGATCGACAGGGAGGCCACCAGCCAGGGCCCGAAGATCAGCAGGGGCCACCAGTCGATCAGTTGCTGCGGGACGCCGGGGGAAGCGGCGTCCCGCAGCGGCTCGTAGGAGACGAGGCCGCCGAGGACGCTGAGCATCGCGACGAGGACGGCGGCCGCGGCGGCGAGCATCAGGCTCGCGCACCTCATCCACCACGAACGGACCGAGCCGTGTCGCCAGGTGACGCGCCGGCGTTCCCTGCGGTGGCTCCGTGCCGCGTGCTGCCGCGGGCCCTGGCCGTCGGAGGGGGGCGCGTCGGCGGTGGGGCCGACGAGCAGATCCGGCGGCAGAAACAGGTGCGTGGTCGCCGTCGGGTCGTACATCATCTGCTGGTTGAGTGGCATCACAAACCGCCAACGAGGGGTGACTTGGGGGGATGTGTGGCATTGGAGTGAATGGTGCTCCAGGAGTGGCGGGCGGAGCGGCGCCTTGACCGAACCGTTTCTTCGGCCGCCGGGCGTCGTTGGCGGTTTTGATCAACACACGAGCAACGGGAGGGTGCATGGCGATGGATGACGGCGCGCCGGCCGAGTCCGACAGCGCCCTGCTGGTGCGCGTCCGGGCCGGTGACGACGCGGGATTCGCGGAGCTGTACCGGCGGCACGAGCCGGCGGTACGGCGCTACGCGCGGCTCTGCTGCCGCGACGCGCACACGGCGGAGGACCTGACGGCGGAAGTGTTCGCGCGGACGCTGCGCGCGGTGCGCGCCGGGGGCGGGCCGCGTACGGCGGTGCGCGCCTACCTGCTGACCATGGTGCGGCGCGCGGCGGCGCAGTGGGGCGCGGACGGCGCGCTGGAACTGCCCGTGCCGGAGCCGGGCGCGGTCGCGGCCGGTCCGCCGGGCGAATCGCAGGCTGAGGCGGGCACGATCGCGCGGGCCGACCGGTCGATGGTGGTGCGGGCGTTCCTGACCCTGCCGGAGCGCTGGCAGGAGGTGCTGTGGCGAACGACGGTGGACGGGGAGCCGGTCCGCCGTGTCGCGCGGCGCCTCGGCCTGTCGGCCAACGCCACGGCGGTGCTCGCGCACCGCGCCCGGGAGGGGCTGCGGGCGGCCTACCTCCAGGCGCACGTGAGCGAGTCCCTCACCGGGCAGGAGGAGTGCCGGCGGTACGCGAGCCGGCTGGGCACCTATGCCCGCCGCCCGTACCTGCGCCGCGGGTACCTCGGGCTGCGGCGGCATCTCGATGACTGCGAGCGCTGCCGCTCCGCCTACCGGGAGCTGGCCGACCTCAACGAGACGCTGCGCGGGGTGCTTCCGCTCGTTCTCGCGGGCTGGTTCGCCGTGCCCGGCGTCGCGGGAACGGCCGAGCTGGCCGGGAAGGCCGCCGGGGTGGCGGGCGCGGGCGGCCTCGCGGGCGCGGGCGGGCTGACCGGTGCGGGCGGCCTGCTGAGCAAGGTGACGGTCACCGCCACCGTGGCGCTCGCCGCGGTCACCGCCACCGGATCGGCGCCGCTGACCGGGCAGTTGTCCGGCGGCCACGACCACGGTCACAGCCAGGCCCGGGACGAGGAGGCGCGGGACGGACAGGGGGCGGCCGGGGACCGCGTGGAGGCGCCCGACCGTGACCGGGAGCCGGCGCAGGAGGAACGGGAGCGGCGTGCGGACCCGACGGACGCGCCGTCTCATGCGCCGGAACGGACCCGCGCGCGCGTTCCGGACCCGGCGCCCGAGGAGCAGCCGGTGCCCGTGCCGGAGCCGGCGCTCGATGCAATCCCCGGCGCGGACGTGGCCTTGTGCGCCCCCGGAGTGGCCGAGGTCCTGCCGGAGGCGGGCGACTGCGCCCCGGGGCCGGGCACCTTGACGCCGCCCCGGCCGTTCGACGAGGAGGGCTCTCCAGCCCTGCCCTCGCTGCCCCCGCTCCTGGAGGCCCCCGGGGGCGCCCGGTAGTCAGGTCCTAGGATCGGCCCCGCTATGGATACCGCTGACATCGACGAACTGTGGGGCCGCGTGACCGGCACGCAGCCCGGGCCCGAGCTGTGGCTGATACTCGCGACGGCCGCCGTCGCCCTGGCGGCGGTCGCGCCGTTCGGCGTGTGGCGGCTGTCCCGCAACACCATCACCATCGCGCACGAGGGCGGCCACGGCCTGATGGCCCTGGTGACCGGCCGCCGCCTGGAGGGCATACGCCTGCACTCCGACACCTCGGGCCTTACGGTCTCCCGGGGCAAGCCGACCGGCTTCGGCATGATCCTCACCGCGGCCGCCGGGTACACCGCCCCCTCGCTGCTGGGGCTCGGCGGGGCCGCGCTGCTCTCCGAGGGCCGCATCACCGCCCTGCTGTGGGGGGCCACCGCCCTGCTGCTCGCGCTTCTGGTCATGGTGCGCAACGCGTACGGCATGCTGACCGTCGTGCTGACCGGGGCCGCGTTCCTGCTGGTCTCCTGGCTCACGGAGCCCGATGTGCAGGCGGCGTTCGCCTACGTGGTCGTGTGGTTCCTGCTGCTCGGCGGCGTCCGGCCGGTGTTCGAGCTCCAGGCCAAGCGCCGGCGCGGGGCGGCGCGCGACTCGGACGCGGACCAGCTCGCACGGCTCACGCGCGTCCCCGCGCTGATGTGGCTGCTCCTCTTCCACGCCGTGGCGCTCACGTCGCTGATCGGCGGCGGACGCTGGCTGCTCGACGTCTGAAACACCTGTCCGGGCCATGCCGCGCACTAGAGTGAGAGCATGACCGACCACAGCGAAAGTCTCGATCTCTGGCCCGCGCCGTCCGCTTCGCGCGCGGTCGACGCAACGGTCACGGTGCCCGGGTCCAAGTCGGTCACCAACCGGGCCCTGATCCTCGCCGCGCTGGCCGCCGACCCGGGGTGGCTGCGCCGCCCGCTCCGGTCCCGCGACACCCTGCTGATGGCGGACGCGCTGCGTTCCCTCGGCATCGGCATCGAGGAGACCGTCTCCTCCAACTCCGCCGTCTCCGGCCTCCCGCAGGGCCGCGGCGAGTCCTGGCGCGTCATCCCCGCCCTGCCGCAGGCGCCGGCCACCGTCGACGTCGGCAACGCCGGAACGGTCATGCGCTTCCTGCCGCCGCTGGCCGCGCTGGCCGAGGGCGAGGTCCGCTTCGACGGCGACCCGCGTTCGCACGAGCGCCCGCTGCGCAGCCTGATCGACGCGCTGCGTTCCCTCGGCGCCCGCGTCGAGGACGGCGGGCGCGGCAGCATGCCGCTCACCGTGCACGGCGTCGGCTCGCTCGACGGCGGCCCCGTCGAGGTGGACGCCTCGACCTCCTCGCAGTTCATCAGCGCGCTGCTGCTCTCCGCGCCCCGCTTCAACCAGGGCGTCGAGGTGCGGCACACCGGCAGGACGCTGCCGTCCCTGCCGCATATCCGCATGACCGTGGACATGCTGCGCCGCGCCGGGGTGCAGGTCGACGCGCCCGACTCGGGCGGCGAGCCGAACGTGTGGCGCGTGACCCCCGGCGCCCTGCTCGGCCGGGACCTGGTGGTGGAGCCCGACCTGTCCAACGCGCAGCCGTTCCTGGCCGCCGCGCTCGTCACCGGCGGCACGGTCACCATCCCCGACTGGCCCGTCCGCACCACCCAGCCGGGCGACGCGCTGCGGCACATCTTCACCGAGATGGGCGGCACCTGCACGCTGGACGACCGCGGACTGACGTTCTCCGGCAGCGGGCGGGTACGCGGCATCGACGCGGATCTGGGCGAGGTGGGCGAGCTGACGCCCGGCATCGCCGCCGTCGCCGCGCTGGCCGAGGGCGAGTCGGTGCTGCGCGGCGTCGCGCACCTGCGGCTGCACGAGACCGACCGCCTGGCGGCCCTCACCAAGGAGATCAACGCGCTGGGCGGCGACGTCACGGAGACCGAGGACGGCCTGCGCATCCGGCCGCGCGCGCTGCGCGGCGGTGTCTTCCACACGTACGAGGACCACCGGCTCGCGACCGCGGGCGCCGTACTCGGCCTGGTCGTCAAGGATGTCGAGATCGAGAACATCGCTACCACGGGCAAGACCATGCCCGACTTCCCCGACCTGTGGCACCGCATGCTGGCCGGAGAGGGCGCCTGAGGACCGCGGCCCGCGATGCGCCGGTACGGCAAGCACACCGACGAGGACGACGTCCGGGTCCGGCCGAGCCGCCGGGGGAGCAGGCCGCGCACCCATCGGCGGCCCGCCCACGAGGACGCGGAGGACGGCTTCGTCCTCACCGTCGACCGGGGCCGGATCACCTGTCTCGTCGCGGACCGCACGGTCACCGCGATGAAGGCGCGTGAGCTGGGGCGCAAGAGCGTGGTCGTCGGCGACCGGGTCGCGGTGGTCGGCGATCTGTCGGGCCACAAGGACACGCTGGCCCGGGTGGTGCGGGTGGCGGAGCGCACGTCGGTGCTGCGGCGGACCGCGGACGACGACGACCCGTTCGAACGGGTGGTGGTGGCGAACGCCGACCAGCTCGCCATCGTCACCGCGCTCGCCGATCCGGAGCCGCGGCCGCGGCTGATCGACCGCTGTCTGGTCGCCGCGTTCGACGCGGGGCTCGACCCGCTGCTGATCCTCACCAAGTCCGACCTGGCGCCGGCCGGCCCACTGCTCGACACGTACGCGCCGCTGGGCACCCGGCATGTGGTGACCAGCCGTGAGGAGTTCGACGAGGAGTCGGTGGCCCGGGTGCGGGAGTTGCTGGCCGGCCGGACCACGGCGTTCGTCGGGCACAGCGGCGTCGGCAAGACGACGCTGGTGAACGCGCTGGTGCCGCCGGAGCGGCAGCGGGCGACGGGCGAGGTGAACGCGGTGACCGGCCGCGGCCGGCACACCACCGTCTCGGCGCTGGCCCTGCCGCTGCCGGGCACGGCCGGCTGGGTCATCGACACGCCGGGCGTCCGGTCGTTCGGGCTGCATCACATCGAGCCCTCGCGCGTCATCCACGCCTTTCCCGACCTGGAGCCGGGCACCGCGGGCTGCCCGCGGGCGTGCAGCCACGACGAGCGGGACTGTGCCCTCGACGCCTGGGTGGCCGAGGGGCACGCGGAGCCGGCGCGGCTGTATTCGCTCCGGCGCCTGCTGGCCACGCGCGAGCGGCGCGAGGGCGACTGATCAGGCGCCGGCCGCGGCGGGCGCGGCGGCCGGCGGGGCGACCAGGTGGGAGATCGCGAGGCGGACCGCCGTCTCGCAGGTGCGGGCGGCATCCAGGTCCGCGCCCTCGCCGAGGGTGCGCACGGCACACGCGCACAACTCGCCGACCAGCTGTCCCGGGGCGCGGGCGTGCGGCGGCAGGCCGGCACAGCGGCAGCCCGTGAGGGCGGCGTGCACGACGCGGTCCGCCCGGGCGGTGCGGACGATCCAGCCGGTGGCGGCGGACAGGGCGGCGGGGTCGTGGCGGCGGGCGCGCAGGAACGCCTGGAACCCGTCGAGGAACACGGCCGTCCTGTGCTCCGCCAGGGCGGAGCCGAGCCCCGCCTTGTCGCCGAACTCGTTGTAGAGCGTCTGCCGGGACACCCCGGCCGCCGCTGCGACCTCGATCATCCTGACCACGGGCCAGGGGCGTCGTTCGACGGCCTGCGCGGCAGCGTTCAGGAGGGATTCTCGCGCGGTGGGCACCGTTGCCTCCTCGCTTCCAGGAGCGGCTCTGTCCTGGTGCCGGACAGGATTGACGCGCCCGGGTGCGGTGTCAAGATGCCCCGCACCGGTGCCGGGCGCCCGGCCGGATACTGTGAGGCATGCCCGATTACCACGACGACCTGCGCCTGGCGCACGTGCTCGCCGACTCCGCCGATGCCGCGACGATGGACCGCTTCCGGGCGCTCGACCTGAAAGTGGAGACCAAGCCGGACCTGACACCGGTGACGGAGGCGGATCGGGCCGCGGAGGAGCTGATCCGGTCGGTGCTCGGGCGGGCGAGGCCGCGGGACGCGGTGCTGGGCGAGGAGTTCGGCGGCGAGGGGCAGGGGCCGCGGCGCTGGGTCGTCGACCCGATCGACGGCACCAAGAACTATGTGCGCGGCGTTCCGGTGTGGGCGACACTCATCGCGCTGATGGAGCGCGGGGAGGGCGGCGACCGGCCGGTGGTCGGGGTGGTGTCCGCGCCCGCGCTGAACCGGCGCTGGTGGGCGGCGCTGGGCGGCGGGGCGTACGCGGGGCGCAGCCTGACGTCGGCGACGCGGATCTCGGTGTCGCGGGTGGCGCGGATCGAGGACGCCTCGTTCTCGTACTCCTCGCTCGGCGGCTGGGAGGAGCGGGGGCGGCTCGGCGGGCTGCTCGACCTGTCGCGGGACTGCTGGCGCACGCGCGCGTACGGCGACTTCTGGTCCTACATGATGGTGGCCGAGGGCGCGGTCGACGTGTGCGCCGAGCCGGAGCTGTCGCTGTGGGACATGGCGGCGCCGGCGATCATCGTGCAGGAGGCGGGGGGCAGGTTCACCGGTCTCGACGGGGCGGAAGGGCCGCACGGCGGGAACGCGGCGGCGAGCAACGGCCTGCTGCACGAGCGGCTGCTCGGCTACCTGGGCACGTAGCCTTCACGCCTGATCGTGGTCTTCACGGAATCGGCGGCTTTCGCCCCGTCCTGACCCTTGTTGAGCGGAAGAGGGCATGTGAGCATGAGAATTTCTCCGCTTGTGACTTTGTGAAAGCTGTCTCAAGCGGCCCCTCCCCTTCCCTCGACCCTGGCAGGAGGTGGCTCATCCCATGCTGGTCCGTGACGCGATGAGCACCATCGTCCTCACCATCGGCCCCGATCACACGCTCAGGCAGGCGGCCCGGCTGATGTCCGCCCGGCGGGTGGGCGCGGCCGTGGTCCTCGACCCCGATACCGCAGGCATCGGCATTCTCACCGAACGGGACGTCCTCACGTCCGTCGGACGCGGCCAGGACCCGGACCGGGAGCGCGTCGGTGCGCACACCACGACGGACGTCGTCTACGCGGCGCCGCAGTGGACCCTCGCCGACGCCGCCTCCGCGATGGCGCAGGGCGGCTTCCGGCACCTGGTCGTGCTCGACGAGCACGAGCCGGTCGGCATCGTCTCGGTGCGCGACATCATCAACTGCTGGACGCCGGTCGTCAGCGCGGTCGGCGTCGGATGAAGTCCGGGGCGGCCGGAGCCTGTCGACAGGCTCCGGCCGCCCCGGGGTGTACGGCAAGCGGCGTTGCGGGAAATCAGCCGCGGAGGGCCTGGACCGCGGCCTGGAGCCGCTTGCCGTAGTCCTCGTCCGCCTTGCGGAAGTTTTCGATCGCCCGCTCGGCGATGTCGTCACGGGAGACCTGGGAGATGAAGCCCGCCAGGTTTTCGATCAGGCGGTCCTTCTCGTCGTCCGACATGAGCCGGTACAGGGCGCCGGCCTGCACGAAGTCGTTGTCCTCGGCGTGCGAGGGCGCCTCGTGGTCGCCGGTGTAGCCGGTGACCGCGGTCGGCTCCCACAGCGGGCGGTCGGTCTGGACCGGGCCGCCGAAGCTGTTGGGCTCGTAGTTCTTCGCGCCGCCGTGCCTGCCGTCGTACGCGAAGCCGTCGCGGCCGTGGGAGCGCGCCTCGGTGGCGTGCGGCCGGTTGACCGGCAGGTGGTCGGCATTGATGCCGACGCGGTAGCGGTGGGCGTCGCCGTAGGCGAACAGGCGGCCCTGGAGCATCTTGTCGGGCGAGGGGCCGATGCCCGGCACGAAGTGGTGCGGGGAGAAGATCGACTGCTCGACCTCGGCAAAGATGTTCTGCGGGTTGCGGTTGAGCTCCAGCTTGCCGATCTCGATCGGCGGGTAGTCCGCGTGCGGCCAGACCTTGGTCAGGTCGAACGGGTTGAACCGGTAGGTGGCCGCTTCGGCGACGGGCATGATCTGCACCTGAACGGTCCAGGTCGGGAAGTCGCCGTTTTCGATCGAGGTGCGCAGGTCACGCTGGTGGCTGTCCGGGTCCTGGCCGGTGAGGTCCGCGGCCTCCTGGGCGGTCAGGGTCTTGATGCCCTGGTCCGTCTTGAAGTGGTACTTGACCCAGAACGCCTCGCCCGCCTCGTTGTTCCACTGGAACGTGTGCGAGCCGTACCCGTTCATGTGGCGGTAGGACGCCGGAATGCCGCGGTCGCCGAACAGCCAGGTGACCTGGTGCGTCGACTCGGGCGACAGGCCCCAGAAGTCCCAGACGTTGTCCGCCTCCTGCGAACCCGTGTACGGGTCACGCTTCTGGGTGTGGATGAAGTCCGGGAACTTGATCGCGTCCTTGATGAAGAAGACCGGGGTGTTGTTGCCGACCAGGTCGTAATTGCCCTCTTCGGTGTAGAACTTGAGCGCGAAGCCACGCGGGTCCCGCACCGCGTCCGGCGCGCCCAGGTTCCCCGCGACGGTGGAGAAGCGGAGGAAGACCTCGGTCTCCTTGCCGATCTCGGAGAGGAACTTGGCCCGCGTGTACTTCGTCAGGTCCGCGGTCACGGTGAACGTGCCGTAGGCGCCCGCGCCGCGCGCGTGCACGATGCGCTCGGGAATCCGCTCACGGTTGAAGTGGGCCAGCTTCTCGATCAGCAGCTGGTCCTGGATCAGTCCGGGACCGCCGGGGCCGGCGGACTGGCTGTTCTGATTGTCCGCGACCGGGGCACCGGCCTCCGTGGTGAGCGGTCCCGTGGTGATCTGGTCGGTCATTTACCTGTCACGCCCTTCAGCTGTCTTCAGGTCTCTGGTGCTGCTCGGGCCCTTGGCCGTTGCCTGTGAACGATCCTATATTGGACTATGTCCAAGTCAAGACGACTCCTGAATCCATACACAGTCGGCTCATATGAGGGCCGCGCGCTAGGGTGGCAGACATGAGTGACCTGCTTCAGCGACTCCGGGACCGCGGCTGGCGGCTCACCGCGCAGCGGCGAGTCATCGCCGAGGTGCTGGACGGTGAGCACGTTCACTACACGGCCGACGAGGTGCACGCCAAGGCGGCCCGGCGGCTGCCGGAGATCTCCCGCGCCTCTGTCTACAACACCCTGGGTGAGCTCGTCGCCCTCGGCGAGATCGTCGAGGTGACCACGGACGGCCGGGCGAAGCGGTACGACCCCAATGCCCACCACCCGCACCAGCACCTGGTCTGCGCCGGCTGCGGCATGATGCGCGACGTCCAGCTGACGCAGGACCCGATGGCGGCGCTGCCCGAGGGTGAGCGCTTCGGCTTCGCGGTCTCCGAGGTCGCCGTCACGTACTACGGGCGCTGCCCCGACTGTGCCGCCGGGGCTTGATTTGCACGCCCCGTACTCAGGGGGTTAGAGTAAAGACACACAACGACGCGGGGTGGAGCAGCTCGGTAGCTCGCTGGGCTCATAACCCAGAGGTCGCAGGTTCAAATCCTGTCCCCGCTACTGGTGACGAGGGCCCGTATCCTGATTCAGGATGCGGGCCCTCGTGGCATGTGCGACGCCCCTTCCGGCCGGTGCAGGTATCCGGCGCGTCCGACGGGCGTGGAGAATCAGCACATGCACGCTACTCTCCAGTACCTGCTCGATCTGCTCGATCTGGAGCCGATCGAGCAGGACATCTTCCGCGGCCGGAGTCACGCCTCCGTCATCCCCCGGGTCTTCGGCGGCCAGGTCGCCGCGCAGGCGCTGGTCGCGGCCTGCCGGACCGTGCCGGAGGACCGGCTGCCGCACTCGCTGCACTCCTACTTCCTGCGGCCGGGCGACCCCGGTTCGCGCATCGTGTACACGGTGGACCGCACCCGCGACGGCCGGTCCTTCGCCACCCGCCGGGTGGTGGCCGTTCAGCACGGGCAGCCGATCTTCACCCTTTCGGCGTCGTTCGCCAAGCCGGAGGAGGGGCTTGAGCACCAGGAGCCGATGCCGCCCGCGCCCGATCCGGAGACCCTGCCGACGGCGGAGGAGCTGCTGCCGCGCTACGCCGACCTGTTCTGGGACCCGAGCGTGGTCGAACTGCTACTCCAGGCCAGGCAGGCCATCGACCTGCGGTACGTGAACGAGCCGCCGTTCGGCACCGCGGGCACCCCGCGCGAGCCGCGGGCGCAGGTGTGGTTCCGGCTCAACGGCGAGCTGACGGGCAAGCAGGACAACCCGGTGGTCCACCTGTGTCTCGGCACCTACGTCTCGGACATGACCCTGCTGGACTCCGTGCTGCTCGCGCACGGGCGGGGCGGCTGGATGACGGGTGACACGGTCGGGGCGAGCCTGGACCACGCGATGTGGTTCCACCGGCCGTTCCGCTCGGACGAGTGGCTGCTGTACGACACGGACTCCCCGACCTCCCAGGCCGGGCGGGGCCTCGCGCGCGGGCGCATGTTCACCAGGGACGGGCGGCTGGCGGTGTCCGTCATCCAGGAGGGACTGATGCGCGTGCCCCGTTGACGCGGCCGCGGTGGGCGGGACCGGTCCAGGTGGTCCACAGCGGGCGGTAGCCGCAGCGGTGCCAGAACGGCGCGGACAGCGGGTTGAGCGCGGCGTAGTGCAGCATCGTCACGGTGCACCCGGCCTCTTCGAGCGCCGCGTGGGCGGTGCGGACCAGCGCGGTGCCGATGCCGGAGCCGCGGTACGCGGGAGAGACCATCAGCGACGTGAGGTAGCCCGGGTGCCTGGCCCTCGCCAGGCGGGCCGCCCAAGCGGTGCGGCGCGGGTCCTCGACCGCGAGGAGGCCGACCAGCCGGCCACCGGCCTCGGCCACCCAGCCGAGGGCCCCGGCCAGCTGCCGTCCGACATTGCGTGCCGTGGAGGGGCGGATCACACAGGAGCCGAACTGCGCCTCCCAGTGCAGCTCCGCCAGCCACAGCGCGGCGGCGGCTTCGAGATCGGCCGGGCCCAGCGGGCGGACACACGCCTCCGGCGCCCGCCGCGGCCAGGGAACGGTCCGCCCGGCCGGGCGGACCGCGGCGACGCGCTGCGGCGTCAGGCCGTGCCCGCGGAGCACCGGGACCAGCGCGGCATCGCGGCTCGGCCAGGTGAACACCGCCTCCGCGTCGGCCCCAGGCGGCCAGGGCACGAGGTGCTCCTCCCAGGCGGTGAGCAGCGCGTCGAGGGCGGCGGCGCGGTCGGGCCCGGTGAGATCCGCGTGCAGCTCGTGCCGGTCGGCGGCGCACCAACTGGCGTCGAACGACTCGGGATCGGGCCGCTTCCGGCGGTAGACGCCCGCCGCGCCCGGCACGCACAGCAGGACGTCGCCCGCCGCGGGCCGCGGGAGCGGGATGGCCCGGGGAAGGAGCGGGTCCAGCGCCCTGGGGCGCCAGGCCGCCCTCATCCGGGTGCCAGCCCGGCGACGTCCAGCAGGTAGGCGGTCATGGGCTCGTAGTAGCGGGCGTTGGTGACGTGGTCGTCCAGCGGCACGCAGACCGAGAGCGTGCCCTCGGCCTCGCCGAGGAAGAGCGCCGGGTCGTTGCAGTCGGCGTAGCCGATGGTGTCGATGCCGTACTGGGCGGCGCAGCCGGCCCAGCCGTGGTCGGCGATGACGAGGTCAGGCAGGGCCTGGCCCTCCTGGGGGAGGGCGTCGAGTATCTCGGCCATGGGCTGCGGCGAGTGGGTGTGCCACAGGGTGGCGCCGCGCTCCCACACGGCGACGTCGGCGAGCTGGGTGACGACGCCCTCGTCGGCGGTCAGGCCGATGGGCACGCGGACCAGCTCGCAGCCCGCGGCGGTCAGCGCGGCGGCCGTCCGGGAGTGCACGTCGAGCAGTCCACCGGGGTGGCCGGTGGCCACCAGGACCCGCCGGGAGCCGACCGCGGCCTTCCGCAGCAGGGTGGCGGCGCGGTCGAGGCCGTCGACCGTCAGCTCGGGATCGATGGTGTCCTGCCCCTGCCGGTGCTCTGGGTCCCCGTCGACGCCGCAGCGCTCCGCCATCACGGCCAGCACATCCTGCTCGTCCGCCCACCGGTCGCCGAACTCCAGGCCGAGCCAGAAGTACCGATTCCCGTTCGCCAGCTCGCGGTAGTGCGCCAGATTGTTCTCGCGGGGGGTGGCGACCTCGCCGGCGATCCGGGTGTTGACGAGGTGGCTGATCAGTTCGGATCGGGACGGGGCGGCGGTCGTCGGCATACGGCCAGTATCGCCCGGATGGGGGGATTCCGGGGCGGGAGTCGCCGAGCTGTGATCTGCGGGCGCTCCCTGCGAACGACGCGTGCGGACCGTGGCGCCAGCGACCAGGACGGTCGGAATCGCCCCGCTGGTCAAGATGGGTGCGGACGGGTGCGGACGGGTGCGGACGGCTGTCAACCGGCCGTGATGCCCAGGGGCGCGAGTACCTCGTGCAGGGCGGCTCGGGTCGGGGCGTCGAGCGGGCGAGCGGGGGTGCGGACGGTGGCGTCGGCGATGAGCTTCCTGGCGAGGAGCACCTCCTTGTGTACCGCCCAGGCCCAGCCCTGCTGGAGTCCGTGCAGTACCAGGGGCAGCAGCCGGGCGAAGCCCTCCCGGGCCTTCTCGCGGCGTCCGGCGGCCCAGTCGTCGAGCACCGGGCGCAGCAGATCGGGGAACTCGCAGGCGGGCATGGTGCCGATGGCGCCGCGGGCGTATTCGTCGAGGCAGAACTGGGCGTTCAGGCCGCCCAGTATCGCGAAGTCCTCCCCGGTGGACGCGTCGGCCACCGCGGTCACCTTGGCCGGTGTCGGCGGCGCCTCGACCTTGACCGAGGTGACGCCCGGCAGCTTGCCCAGCTCGGCCAGCGTCGTGGGAGCCATGGTCACGCCGGTGACTCCGGGGGCGTCCTGGACCATCACCTCGCAGTCCGTGGCGGCCGCGACGTCCGCGTAGAAGTCGAGGACCTGTGCGGGGGTGGGCTTGACCATGTACGGCGGCAGCACCATGAGCGCGGCAGCGCCGTCCGCGGCCGCGGCCCGGGCCTGTTCCACGGCGGTGACCGTGGAGGTCGCGTTGACCCCGGCCACCACCGGGACCGCACCCGCCGTGACGGAGACGACTTCCCGCAGCACGCGGGCACGTTCCTCGGCGGTGAGCGCGAAGGTCTCGCTCGCCATACCGGAGACGGCCAGCCCGTCGACGCCGCTCATGAGGTTGAACTCCACCACGCGGCGCAGCGAGGGGAGGTCGAGGGAGCCGTCCGACGCGAAGGGGGTAGCCAGGATCGGGGCGAGCCCGTGGACCAGGGGCATGAGGAGATCAGTCCTTTCCGGCGAGGTCGCGGACGACCTGCTCGTCGATGTCGATGCCGAGTCCGGGCCCGGCGGGGAGGGGGAAGTGGTCGGGGCGGACCTCAAGCGGGGTGCGCAGAATGCGCTGGCCGACCTCGGTCGAGGTCGGCTGGTACTCGAATACCAACAGGTCCTCGACGGCCGCCCCCACGTGCAGGCCCGCGGCGAGGGAGACCCCGAGCCCGACGGAGTGGTGCGGCGCCACCGGAACGTGTGACGCCGCGCACAGCTCGGCGATCGCCATTGCCTCGGTGATGCCGGTACGGGCCACGTCCGGCTGGGCGATCTCCAGCGCGTGACCACGCAGCCAGCGGGCGAACTCGTACCGGTTGCGCAGGGTCTCGCCCACCGCGACGGGCAGCTCCGTCCGCTCGCCGAGCCTGCGGTGGCCCTCCTCGTCCTCGGGGGCCAGCGGCGCTTCGAGGAACCAGCCGCCGCGGTCGGCCAGGCCGGCGGCGAGCCGTCGGGCATCGGCCTGGCCGTAGGCCCAGTGCGCGTCCACGGCGACCCGCAGCGCGGGCGCGGCGGTCCGGACGGCGTCCACCGTGGCCAGATCGGCCGCCACGCCGTGCCCCAGATGCAGTTTGACGGCGCCGGCGCCCCGGCCCGCCCAGTCGGCGGCGAGCTGGGCTCGCTGGTCGTCGGTGGCACGGGGCAGCCCGGACACGTACGTCGGCAGCCGGTCCCGGAAGGCTCCGCCGAGCAGGGCGGCGACGGGTGCACCGCGCAGCCGGCCGGCCAGGTCCCACAGCGCGATGTCCACGGCCGCCAGCGCGTCGGCCTGGTGGCCGACGAGATGCCCGCGTTCACGCATCAGGTCCCGCAGCATCGCCCAGGCGGGCCGCGGCGCGAGCGCGTCCTGCCCCAGCAGGACGGGAGCGAGCAGCAGGTCGACGATGTCGGCGGGCACCTCGGGGGCGACGGGCGCCAGCGCCTCGCCCCAGCCCGCGGTGCCGTCTTCGGCGGTCACCTTGACCAGCAGGGTCTCGAACCGGCGCGAATACAGGCTGCGCCAGGGCGCGCGCACTTGATAGCCCGGCGGCACCTCGCTGCCGTCCGGCAGGGCGCCGAGGTAGGGCTCGTGATGGAAGACCTTGAGTACGAACGTCTCGACCGAGGCGATCTGCATGCACGCATCCATTCTTCGGCTGATCTCTTGCGCTGAGCGGATAGCCTAATGCAGTATCCATCGCGTAAGGCAAGCGTTTCGGATGTTGGAGAGCTGGCAATGGGTGCTGAGCAGGGCACGAGCACGAACCAGAGCGTCGAACGCGCGGCCGCCGTCCTCGCGGCGTTCCACGACGGGCGGCCGCTCCGGGTCGCCGACGTCTCCTCCCGCGCGGGGCTCGGCCAGTCCACGACCTCCCGCATGCTGGCGACGCTCGAAGCCCTCGAATACGTGGAGCGCGACACCGAGTCCGGCCTCTACCGGCTCGGCACCGGACTGATCACCCTGGCCGGGTCTGCGCTCAACCAGCATCCGGTCTACCGCGCCTCCCGGCGGCATGCCCAGGAGGCCGCCGCGCTGCTCGGCCTCGGCGTCAACGTGTCCGTCCTGCACCGTGGCACCGTCTTCTACCTCGCCAATTACGAGGGAGCGCTCGCGCCGAAGTCGATGACCCTGGCCGGACAGCGCAACGCCCTGCACGCCACCGGCATGGGCAAGTGCCTGCTGGTCGGCACCACCGCCGGCCAGCGGCGCGCGATGCTTCCCCAGCTGCCGAAGTTCACCGGCAGGACCACCGGCACCCACGAGGAGCTGGATGCGCAGGTCGAACTGGTCGTCGGACGCGGGTACGCCACGGAGGTCGAGGAGCTTGCTCTGGGCCGCGCCTGCGTGGCCGCGCCGATCCGTGACGCCGCAGGGGAGGTCGTGGCGGCCATCTCGATCTCCGGCTCGCTGTCGGCCATCGACCTCGACAACCGCGAGGGGGAGCTGGCCGGACGCGTGATCGAGACGGCCGACGAGGTCAGCACGGCACTGGGCTACACCGGCCCCGCCGTGTACCCACACCATGCCGGTCCGGCCACCGACTCACCCCGCACGTCAGGCGGTGCCGGCCGATGACGGCGCTGCGCGGGGGCCAGGTGCCGGCCCGGCCCTCGGGCCCTTCCCGGCGGAGAATGCTTTCGCTGGGGCTGGCGGCCGCCACGGGTGCGGCCCTCTCCGGCTGCCACTCGGGCGGAGGAACGGCCGGCGGGAAGACCGTGCTGGAGTTCCCCTCCTGGCAGGCTGCCGAGGGAACCTTCGCGCTGTGGTGGCGGGAGCTGATCACCGAGTTCGAACGGACCCACCCCGATGTGCGGGTGGACTTCTACTCGCTGCCGTTCGACTCTTACGTCGACCAGCTCACGATCAGGTTCGCCGCCAACGACCGCCCCGAGATCGTGCACCTGCCGGCGCGCAACGCCGCCGAGTTCGCCGGCCGCGGCTGGCTCGAGTCGCTGGAGGACCGCCTGCGGTCCACCGACATCCCGCGCACCTGGACGCCGTTGCAGGAAGTGATGGCGCTGGACGGTGAGAACTACGGCGTCCTGCTGCTCGGCTACGGCTACAACCTTTACTACAACCAGCAGTTGCTCGAATCCGTCGGAGCCGGGGTGCCGGCCACCGCGGAGGAGATGATCGCGGCAGCCGAAGCGATCACCGGCGACGGGATCTACGGCTTCGGCGCCACGACGGCCCCCAACCCCGACAACTTCACCGAGCTTGCTGCCTTCGTCGTCGGCAGCGGGGCCGCGCTGTCCACCGACGACGGTGCGTTCACCGCCGACAGCGACGCGGCGATCGCGGGCCTCGACCTCTACCGCCGTGCCCTCGCCCAAGCGCCGCAAGGCATCCAGTCCCAGCAGCGCAACGAGCTGTTCCTCACCGGAAAGATCGCCATGCTCCTGGACGGCCCGTTCTTCCTGAACGAGCTGGGCAGCGCGACCGACGCGGTCCGCCCCGGCCTCAAGGCCGCGCGGGCACCGTTCCCGCAGGTCCCCGGCGGCGTCTCGAACAGCATCCACATGCCGGCCGGCATCGACCCGCGCAAGGCAGAGGCGGTGTGGGACTTCATCGCGCTGGCCGGCACCCCCCAGTGGCAGCGCCGCTACACCGAGCTGACCACCAACCCCGCACCACGGGCGGGCTCGATCACCGCCCGGGCCGTCGCCGAGACCCCGCAACTCGAACTCTTCCAGCAGCTTGCCGACGAAGCCGTGTCGATCTTCCCGGGCAATCAGGCCCACCGGGAGCGGTTCGGCCGCATCAGCGACATCGTGTCGGCCGCCGCCACGTCCCTGATCACCACCGACGAGTCGACCGCCTCGATCGCCGCCCATCTGCAGGACGAGCTCCAGCAGGCCATGGAGTCCTGATGACCACCGAACCGCAGCACACCCCGCGCAGAGGTGTCGCCAAGCCCGCCACCCCCAGGCCGCCGAACGCGCCCGAACGCTCGCCCGCGCTGCGGCGCGAGCACCGGCGCCGCAGCGTCTTCGCGTACCTGACGCTCTCGCCCACCCTCGCCATCGTCGGTCTGCTGATGGCCTACCCGCTCTACGTGGCGATCGACCTCAGCCTCCGCGGCGGCCAGATCTCCGACCTGCTCAACCTGGAGCAGAACCCGCTCACGCTCGACAACTACGGCGACGTCCTCACCGACCCCGGCCTGGTCAGCGACATCGTGCGGTCGATCGTCTACACCCTCGGCGTCGTGATCCCCGCCTTCGCGCTCGGCCTGGGCCTCGCCGTCCTGCTCAACAAGGCCTTCCCCGGCCGGCGGATCATCCGTCCCCTGGTCCTGCTGCCGTGGGCGGTGCCCGGCGTGGTGGTGAGCGCGGCGTTCGCCTGGATGTTCGATGCCTCCTATGGTGTCGTGAACTACCTGCTGCGTACGGTCGGCGTGATCGACGGCAACGTCGCCTGGCTCGTCGACTCTGATACCGCCATGTTCGCCGTGATCCTGCCGACGATCTGGAAGTACTACCCGTTCTTCGTCCTGGTCCTGCTGGCCCAGCTCCAGTCGGTGCCCAAGGAGCTGTACGAAGCCGCGCGGGTGGACGGTGCGTCGCCACTGCGGCAGTTCACCCACGTCACCTGGCCCGCGGTCCGTACGGCCGCCTCACTCGCCATCGTGATCACCGGCATCGGCGTGTTCCGCGAATTCGACTTCATCTTCCCGCTCACCGGCGGGGGCCCCAACGACGCCACCCAGACTCTCGCCATCCGGATCTACAACGAGGCCTTCCAGTTCTTCGAGATGGGCACCGCCGCCGCGCTCGGCATCGTGACCATGGCGATCTGCGGGGCCCTGCTCAAGGCCGCGGGCCGGTCCGTGCGCCGCGAGTTCGGCTGAACCGGCCCGTCACCACAGGAGCACCCATGTCCACCACACTCTCCCGCACACGCCGGTGGTCCCTGCTCGCCCTGGCGATCGCGGTCACGTCCGTGCTGATGTTCCCCATCTACTGGATGATCATGACTTCGGTCGTCCCTTCAGAGCGGCTGCTGGTCTCCGATCCGCCACTGGTCCCGCCCGCCGACGCCACCTCGTTCAGCGCCTACACCTCCGTGCTCCGCGACGTGCCCGTCCTCGAGTGGATGCGGAACTCCGCGCTCACCACCGTGGGCGCTGCTGTCATCTCCACGGTGGTCAGTACGCTGGGCGGCTACAGCCTTTCCCGCTTCCGCTCCAAGGGCCAGCAGGCAATGGGCTTCACCCTGCTGTTCAGCCGGATGCTGCCGGGCACACTGCTGATCATTCCGACCTTCGTGCTCTTCGCCAACTTCGGCATGGTCAACAATCTGTGGTCGGTCACCTTGGTCAACACCGCGGCCACCGTTCCGTTCACCACCTGGCTGATGAAGGGCTTCGTCGATGCCGTCCCGGTCGAGATCGAACAGGCCGCGATGATCGACGGATGCGGAAGGGCGGGCGCGCTGTGGCGCGTGATCGTGCCCCTGCTCAAGCCCGGGATCGCCGCGACTTTCACCTATGCGTCGATTCTCACCTGGGGTGACTTCCTCTTCGCCCGCACGCTCATGGGCAACCCCGACGGCTGGACCGTCACCGTCGGCATCGCCTCCTTCATCGGCGAGTTCAGCGTCGACTGGTCCGGCCTGATGGCCGTCGGCCTGATCTCGATGGTGCCGATGATCGTTCTCTTCCTGTTCCTCGAACCGTTCCTGACCAAGGGGATGGCGACGGGATCGGTGAAGGGGTGAGCCGCCGCGGGCGGCGTCACCAGTAGCTGGCGTCCGTCCAGGGCTCGAAGGTGGCGTACTCCAGCGGGTCGTCGTCCCGGTCGAGGCCCGGCAGCCCCTCCGCGGAGAGGGTGCCGCGCAGCCACGCGAGCAGCACCTCGGTCAGCGTGCCGGGGAGCGGGGGCCCCTGGTCGGCGTGGCGGGGCCACACGGTGAGCGGCCAGCCGTCCGGATCGCCCTCGGTCAGCCAGCCGAACTGGTCGCCGTCGATGGAGTTGGCGAACGGCAGGAAGCCGCCCGCCGCCGGCCACAGCGGCAGCCGGTGCCCCTGGGGGGCGTGCTCGCGCAGGGTGCGGTACCCGTTGAGCGTCTGCGCCACGTGCCGGACGAAGCCGTCCTCGCCCGTCCGCAGCGGGGTGAGGAAGCGCAGCCAGCCCATCCAGCAGCCGGCGCCGTACCGGGACATCAGCGCCAGGTAGTCGGCCGGCAGCCGCGTGCCGAGGCGGTCGAACAGCGCGGGCCAGTCCCCGGGGCCGAGGCGGGGGACGCGGGGCGGTGGGATCAGCAGCCGCAGCGCGTCCAGCCCGCTGCCCTCGCGGAGCGCGGCCCGCCTGTGCGCGGCCGGGACCGGCTCGGCGCCCGGCGCCGGGGGCGCCCAGGGCACGGCCCCCGGCAGGAACGCGGTGCGCCGCGCGGTCGGGGGCAGCGGCCCGAGCGTGCCGCCGCCGGGCAGTGGTATGCCGGTGGCCAGGGCGGCATCCAGGAAGTCGAGCAGCGGGGTGCCGTAGCTCCGCCACGGGTTGATCCCCCGGTAGACGGCGTCCTGGTGGAAGAGGACCACGGGCCAGCGGTCCGGATCGGCGCAGGCGGCGGTGTCCCAGAACAGGTGGCTGCTCGACCTGGTCATCCCGAACGCGAGCAGGCCGCCGGGTGCGGGGTGGAACGGCGGCGGCTCGTTCGGCGGGGCGTCGCGGGAGGAGATCCGGCAGTGCCGGTGGGTGGTGCGCAGCCACGTGCCCCAGTCGAAATGCCCGGCCTGCACGCACGGGGTGTGCAGCCACAGGCAGTCGCCGATGTCGAGCGGGCCGTAGGCGGCGGCAAGTGCCTTGTAGTCGGCGGGCAGGCGCAGCCGGAGCCAGGACTCCACGGCCGGCCAGTCGACGGGGACGGGCGCGGCGGCGGGCGGGCCGAGGAGGGCGCTCAGGCGATCGGGGCCGTGGCTGCGGGAGGCGTCCATGTCGTCGCATGGTGGCACGCCGCACTGACAGCGGCGGCCCGGTGGCGGTCAGTGGCGGCCGACGGGCATCCGCTCTCCCGCCGCGGGCCGGCGGGAGAGCGCGGCCAGCACGGCCGCGGCGGCGAACTGGAGCGCGGCGATGGCGGCGAGCAGCGCGGCCGGCGGGAGGCCGGCGGCCGTTCCCGCCAGGGCGGCGCCCGCCGCAGCCGCGGTGATCTTCAGCCCGGCGCCGATGGTGAACACCTGGGTGCGGGTGCCGGGCGGCGCGTGGTCGGCGCGGATGCGCAGCGTGGCGCTCAGCAGCGGCCCGTCGCACACGCCCGCCAGGGCGAACAGCGCGAGCAGCACGGCGAACGAGGGCGCGAGCGCGGCGCCGCCGAGCGCCGCACCGGTGGCGAGCAGGCTGAACGTGGCCAGCCGCCGTGCGGACGTCCGGGGCGGTCGGCGGGCCAGGACCAGCGACCCGGCCAGCGCGCCGAGCGCGAACGCCGTCATCAGCACGCCGCCGCCCGCCGGCCGCCCGAGGTCCGCGGCCCGCAGCACGGCGGTGGTGGTGAGGCCGCCGATGCCGAGGAACGCCACGCAGGTGGCGGCCGTGATGGCGCGCAGCCGCGGCGTACGCGCGACGGCCGTGAGGCCGGCCGCCCACGCGAAGCGGCCCGCGTCCGCGGCGGCGGGGCGCAGCGGCAGCAGCGCGGCGAGCGCCGCGGCCACGCAGGCCGCGACGGCGAGCAGCGCGGTGGCCGCGGCGGCGGAGGCGGCGGTGGCGACCGCGCCGACGGCGGCGGGGCCGGCGACGGAGGCCGCGTTGTAGGTGGCGGCGTCCAGCGCGTAGGCACGGGCGCGGGCCGGGCCTTGTGGCGCCAGTGCGCCGAGCAGGCCGGACAGGCCGCCGGTGACGACCGGCCCGCAGGCGCCGCCGGCCAGGGCGATGGCGAGCGTGACCGGGGTGGGTGCCCGGCCGAGGGCGAGGGCGAGGCCCGCGAGGGCCGCGGCGAAGCAGGCCAGCGCGCCGCAGTAGAACAGGCGCGGCCGGGTGGCGCGCGCGGCGAGGCCGCCGACCAGCGGCGCGGCGAGCACGTGCGGGGCCATCCAGGCGGTGAGGGTGAACGCGCCCTGCGCGGCGGAGTCCGCGCGCTGGAGGGCGAGGAGCACGGCGGCGACGGCCATGCCCTCGTCCGCGAGCCGGGCGAAGAAGGCCGTGATCAGGTAGCGCCGCACCCGCCGCCCCTTCCCTGCGCACGCCCCACCGGGCTGTAACGTGTTGGAGGTGTAACACGTTACAACCTCAGGAGGGCCCATGCCCGAGGCACCGCACGGATTCCGGCCGGCCGAGCGCCTGCTCGACGTGGCCAACGCCGTGCGCCAGGACCCCGAGCTGTCCCGCGCGGCGCTGCGCGCGCTGCTCGTCCGGCACGGGGAGCGGGCGGCGGACCTCTCCGAGGCGGCGGCGGCCGAGCTGCGGGCCGCCGCGGCCCGCATCGCGGGCGTGCTGGCCGAGCGCGACGCCGACCGTGCCGCGCACGCCCTGAACGCGCTGCTCGCCGAGTGCGGCGCCAGGCCGCGGCTCAGCGCCCACGACGGCCACGGCTGGCATCTGCACGTGGACCGCGGGGACGACGCGGGCTGGGGCGAGTGGTTCCTCGCCGCGAGCGCCCTCGCGCTCGCGCAGATCCTCACCGAGTACGGCCGCGTGCCCTGGGGCGAGTGCGCCGCGGACGGCTGCCGCGTTCTCTACCTCGGTACCGGCCCCGGGCCCGCCCGCCGCTACTGTTCGGCGCCCTGCGCCTCCCGTTCCCGCGTCGCCGCACACCGGCGGCGCCTGCGGGAGCGGCGTTCCTGACCGCGCGGGCAGCCGCGTGGCGGTTGCGGAGTCTCCGTGGCTGCCGGTGAATGGAAAGGGGGCAGCAGGGCTACCAGCGGGCCGAGAGAAGGCGGCGACATCCATGGCCGATTCCGTGCCGGTGGAACCCGAGGACCTGTTGACCGCGTTCGACAGCCTCGAAGCCGGGGTGATCCTCACCGACCGGGACGGGCTGATCACGGCCGTCAACCCGCACGCGTTGCAGCTGATCGGTCTCCCGGGCCGCACGGTGGTCGGCAAGGATTTCCACGAGCTGCTGCACCGCAGGGAGGACGGAACGCTCGCCCCGCGCGAGGAGTGCCCGCTGGTGGCCGTGCTGGAGGAGACCCGGATGGTCCTGGTGACGACCGACAGCTTCCTGCGCGGGGACGGCAGCCTGCTGCCGGTCAGCTGGTCCGGCGCGCCGGTCGTCAGGGGCGGCGCGACCACCCAGGTGCTGACGCTGTTCGGCGAGAACGACGAGCAGCGGGAGAAGCGCAACCACCAGGCCGCGCACCTGGCGGCCATGGAGGACCTGGCGGAGCGGCTGTCCCTGGTGCAGGAGATCACGGACGTGCTGACGCAGACGCTGGAGGCCGAGGAGGCGCTGAACCGGCTCGGGCGGCTGGTCGTTCCTCGGCTGGGGGACTGGGTGACCGTGGACCTGCGCGAGGGCGAGGAGGGGGTGCGGCGGGTCGCCGTCGTGGGCCCGCAGGGGCGCGAGGGCGAGGCGGAGACCGGCCGGGACGACACCACCCTCATGCCCGAGTCCGCCAGCGCCGTGCTGTCGCGCGTGCTGCGCAGGAACGAGTCGCTGCTGATGACGCGCGAGGAGATCGAGGCGCCGCCGGAGAGCCCGCGGGCCGTCGTGCACAAGTTCCTGCACCTGCTGGGCGCCACGTCCGCGGCCGTGGTGCCGCTGAGCACGCCCCGGCAGGTCGTGGGCGCGCTGACCATCGCCCGCACCGATCCGGAACGCCCGTTCCGCCCGGACGAGCTGCCGCTGATCCGGGACATCGGGCGGCGGGCCGGCCTGGCCATCGACAACGCGCGCCTCTTCGAGCGGCAGCGGGACGTCGCGGCCATGATGCAGCAGCACCTGCTGCCCGCGCTGCCGGACATCGCCCCGCTGCGGCTGGCCGCCCGCTACCAGCCGGCGCCGCGCGGCTCGCAGGTCGGCGGGGACTGGTACGACGCGCTGGTGCTGCCGGACGGCGCCACCGCGCTCGCCGTCGGGGACGTCGTCGGCCACGACCTGTCGGCCGCGGCGGGCATGGCGCAGCTGCGGAACATGCTGCGGGTGCTGGCCTGGGACCGCGCCGAGCCGCCGAGCCTCATCGTCGGCCGCCTCGACGACGCGATGTCGGACATCACGGACGTGCAGATGGCCACGCTGCTGCTGGCCAGGATCGAGACGGTCGGGGACGTGGGCGGGCCGGGGGCGCGCTGGCGGATGCGCTGGGTGAGCGCGGGCCACCCGCCGCCGCTGCTGGTCACGGACGAGGGCCGGGCGCAGTATCTCGAACAGGGCCAGGACCTGCTGCTCGGTGCGCGGGCCGAGGTGCAGGTGGAACGCGCGGACGCCGTGGAGCCGCTGCCGCCGGGGTCGACCGTGCTGTTGTTCACCGACGGTCTGGTGGAGATGGCGGGCAGCGACCTGGACACCGGCATGAACCGGCTGCGCCGGCACGCCATCGCCCTGGCCGGCCGCCCGCCGGACGACTTCTGCGCGCAGCTCCTCGAACGCATGCCGCCCGGCGGCTCGGACGACATCGCGCTGCTGGCCCTGCGGGTGCCGGACGCGGGCTGACGCGGCTCAGCCGGTGACGAGCACGGAGAGGAAGTTGCCCGCCGGGTCGCGGAACCAGGCGATGGGCGGGCCGCCGTTGCCCCGGTGGACCCCCCGGGCGTCCGCGCCCTCGTAGTGGATGAACTCCACGCCGCGGGAGGCCAGTTCGTCGACGGCGGCCTCGATGTCCGGCACCGGGAAGTTGAGCAGCGTGCAGGTGGAGGGCTCGTGGTTGGGCTTGGGGTAGACCAGGACGTCCCGGTCCCCCGCGAGGTGCAGGATCAGCATGCCGTTCTCCTGGGAGAGGTCCAGGCCGAGCGTCTCGCCGTAGAACTGCGCGGCCCGGTCGGTGTCGTCGACGGAGAAGCCGCTGAACGCCTTGGTGTTCTTGAACATCGGGGTGCCTTCCGCTCGCGGGTGCAGCCGTGTCACCCGTTCCACTCCTGTCGACCCGTCCGCGGGCGGAAAGTCATCGGTGGCGCGGTGGCGCGTGCTCCGGCCGGGTGAGGCGGCCCGTTCACAGCATGGTGAGGATGCGCGGCCCCGCGTCGGTGATGGCGACCGTGTGCTCGAAGTGGGCGGCGCGGCTGCCGTCCTGGGTGCGCAGGGTCCAGCCGTCGGCCGCGCAGTAGTAGCCGTCGTGGCCGCCCGCCGTCAGCATCGGCTCCAGCGCGAGCACCAGGCCGTGCCGGAGGGGGAAGCCGCGGCCGGGCCGCCCCTCGTTGGCCACGTGCGGGTCCTCGTGCATGCGGCGCCCGATGCCGTGGCCGCCGAAGCCCTCGGGGATGCCGTAGCCCGCGGCGCGCCCGGCGCGGCCGATGGCGTGCGAGATGTCCCCGAGCCGCCCGCCCACGACGGCCGCGGCGATACCGGCCTCCAGGGCGCCGCGGGTCGCGGCGATGAGCCGGGCGTCCTCGGGCTCCGCGGCGCCGACGGTGAACGTCTCGGCCGCGTCGCCGGTCCAGCCGTCGAGGGTGGCGCCGCAGTCGATGCCGAGCAGGTCGCCCGCGCGCAGCCGGTAGTCGCCCGGGATGCCGTGGACTATGGCGTCGTTGACCGAGGTGCAGATCACGCCGGGGTAGGGCACGGGCGCGAACGAGGGCAGGTAGTGCAGGAACGGGGCGGTGGCGCCCGCGCTCTCGATGACGTCCCTGGCCGCCTCGTCCAGCTCGCGCAGCCGCACGCCGGGCGCCGCCGCCGCGCGTGCGGCGGCCAGCGCGCGGGCGACGACGCGGCCCGCTTCCCGCATGGCGTCCATCGCCGCGTCCGTCTTGATCTCCACCACGGTCTCTCGCCTCCGAAGGGTCGGCCGACGGCCGGCCCCGGCCGTGGTGGGCCGGGGTCGACCAATTCTTATACCGGTATTAGTATCACGGCATGGTCCGTACTCCACTCACCCCCGAGGAACGTGAACGCGGCTGCCGGCTCGGCGCGTTGCTGCGGCAGGCCCGCGGCGGGCACAGCATGGGCGAGATCGCGGCCCGCGCCGGGATCTCCGTCGAGACGCTGCGCAAGATCGAGACGGGACGCGCGCCCACCCCCGCGTTCTTCACGGTGGCCGCCCTCGCGAGCGCGCTCGGCCTGTCGCTCGACGAGGTGGTGACCGGCTGCGCGGTGAGCGAGCTGCCGGCCGCCTGAGCGCGTGCCCCGCGCCGGGCCCGCGGCGACGGACGCGGCACCTCGCGCCTCATCCGCCGCGCCCCCGGTGCAGCCGCGTGAACACCGACAGCCACTGCCGTGGCGTCACGCGGCCCACCGGCGCGTCGTTCGGTACCCCCGCGGCCCGCAGCGCTTCCCGCACCCGGGACGTGTCGTGGTGCCGCGACAGCGTCGCGCGCAGGGAGCCGCCGACCCCGGTGAAGCCCTCGGCGACCAGCGCGCGGTAGGCGGGCAGGTCGCGCCGGGGCACGAGGGGGGCGGGCCGGCGCACGATGCGCAGCACCGCGGAGTCCGTGCGCGGCACCGGCGTGAAGTGGTGGCGCCGGATGCGCGGGCCCAGGTGCCAGGAGTGTTCTGGCCAGCTCTGCACCGTCAGCAGCGGCCACGTGCCGAAGTCGCCGGTGCGTTTGCGGGCGAACTCCAGCTGGGTGACCAGCGTGGCCGAGGTCAGGCCCCTGGCCGTCAGGCACCACCGCACGATGTCCGTGGTGCGGGAGTACGGAATGTTGCCGACCACGGCGAACGGTGTGCGCGGCGGCTGCGCGCGCAGGAAGTCGCCCGGTACCACCCGGACGTTGCGTTCGGTGCGCAGCCGTCCGGGCAGCCGGGCCGCCAGGGCCGGGTCCAGCTCATAGGCGATGACCTGGCGCGTGGCGCGCGCCAGCGCGCGGGTGAGGGTGCCCTCGCCCGCGCCGGGCTCGACGACCAGGTCGCTCGGCCCCAGCTCGGCGGCGCGGACGATCTGGCCCAGCACGGCGGTGCTGTGCAGGAAATTCTGGGAGAGGGTTTTGCGGCGGGAAGCCACGGGCGTCGTCCTCGGGGCTGAGGACAGGCCGGGCGGCGGTCATCAGGGGAAACAGGGAACGCTGTGAACACTGTGCCGTCGGCCTGTCCGGTCGGGTGGGACCCGGACGGCCCTGGCTGCCGTGAGAAGACGCGAAAGGCTCTGGAGACGTGAAGGCTCAGACGCCGGGCGAGTCCTGGCGGACCAGGGCCGGGCGCCGAACGCGAGGGCGGCGGATGTGGAGCGGGCTCCAGTCGGCGGACCGCGCGTTGGCGCACAGTCCGTCGATGTACAGCGTTCCTGCCATGCGCCAGAGCCTATGCACACCGCCGCTGGACCGCCAAATCATTTAGCGGACAGCCGGAAAGTTCTTCATATTGTTGCGGTGGGATGAAAAACGCAGGCCCGAGGTGTTGAGCACTGCGGTCATCAGGGAACGGGAGGCGCTGCGGTGACGGCACGGGATGGTGGATGGATACGGCGGCTGACCGCCTACTGCTGGCGGTACCGGCGCAATCTCCTGCTCTCGGTCGGCGCCTCGCTCGTCGGCATGGGCGTGATGGCGCTCATGCCGCTGCTCATCAAGGTCGTCATCGACGACGTCGTGATCGGCGAGGAGGGCGGCCTCGCCCTGTGGATCGGACTGCTGGCCGCCTCGGCCGTCGTCGTCTACGCGCTGACGTACGTCCGTCGCTACTACGGCGGCCGGCTCGGCATCGACGTGCAGCACGATCTGCGCACCGAGATGTTCCGCAGCATCACCCGACTGGACGGCCGGCGGCAGGACCAGCTCAGTACGGGGCAGGTCGTCGGCCGCGGTACCAGTGATCTCCAGCTGATCCAGGGCCTGCTGTTCATGATGCCGATGACCATCGGGAACCTGATGCTCTTCGCGGTCTCCCTGGTCGTCATGCTGACCCTCTCGCCGCCCCTGACCCTGATCGCGCTGGCCGTCGCGCCCGCGCTGTGGTTCGTCGCGCGGCGCAGCCGCACCCGGCTGTTCCCCGCCACCTGGGTCGCGCAGAACGAGGCGGGCACGGTCGCCGGCGTCGTCGACGGCGCCATCACGGGCGTGCGGGTCGTCAAGGGCTTCGGGCAGGAGGAGCAGGAGACCGGGAAGCTGCGCGCCGCGGGGCGGAAGCTGTTCGCGGCGCGGCTGCGGACCGTCCGCCTCTCCGCCAGGTACACCCCGCTCCTCCAGGCCGTTCCCTCGCTCGGCCAGGTCGCCATGCTGGCGCTCGGCGGCTGGATGGCGACCGAGGGCCGGATCACGCTGGGCACGTTCGTCGCGTTCTCCACCTACCTGGCCCAGCTCGTCGGGCCGGTGCGGATGCTCACCGTCATCCTCACCATGGGCCAGCAGGCGCGGGCCGGCGTCGAGCGCGTGCTCGAACTGATCGACACAGAACCGGAGATCCGCGAGGCGGAGAACGCGCACGAACTGCCCGCCGACGCGCCCGCGACCGTCGAGTTCGACGCCGTCAGCTTCGGCTACGGCGAGGGGCCGCCGGTGCTGAACAACCTGTCGCTGCGCATCGAACCGGGCGAGACCCTGGCCGTGGTGGGCCCGTCCGGCAGCGGCAAGTCGACGGTGTCGCTGCTGCTGCCGCGGTTCTACGACCCGGACGGCGGCGCCGTGCGGGTCGGCGGCGAGGACGTCCGGGACCTCACCTACGCGTCGCTGCGCGCCGCCATCGGCCTGGTGCCCGAGGACAGCTTCCTCTTCTCCGACACCATCCGCGCCAACCTGGCCTACGGCCACCTGGAGGCGAACGAGGAGCAGATCAGGGCCGCCGCGCGCGCCGCGCAGGCCGACGGCTTCATCTCCGCGCTGCCCGAGGGCTACGACACGGTCGTCGGCGAACAGGGCCTCACGCTCTCCGGCGGCCAGCGGCAGCGCGTCTCGCTGGCCCGCGCGATCCTCACCGACCCCAGACTGCTGATTCTGGACGACGCCACCTCGGCCGTCGACGCCCGCGTCGAGCACGAGATCCACGACGCGCTGCGTTCGGTCATGTCCGGGCGGACGACGCTGCTTATCGCGCACCGGCAGTCCACCCTCCAGCTCGCCGACCGCATCGCCGTGCTGGACCGCGGGCGGCTGGTGGACACCGGCACGCACGAGGAACTGGTGGCCCGCTGCGACCTGTACCGGCGGCTGCTCGCCGACCCGGGCGAGCTCGGCGGCGTCGAACGCGACCCGGCGGGCCTTCAGGAGACCGAACCGGGAGGCGGGCCGGGGGCCGGGCCGGGAGCCGAACCGGCGGCCGACCCGTGGGCGCGGCCCGCGCGGACCGGATTTCAGGACGCGCCGGACGCGCCGGACGCGCAGGGCGCGACGCCCGAACTGCTGGCGCAGGTCGCCGCGCTGCCGCCGGCCGACGGGACCCCGGACATCGACGAGGAACGCGCCACCCGCCCCGAGGCGAGCTACGGGCTGCGCCGGCTGCTGGGCGGTCTCGGCCGGCCGCTGGTGCTGGCGCTGCTGCTCGTCGTCGCGGACGCGGCGGCCTCGCTGCTGCTGCCGGTGCTGATCCGGCACGGCATCGACGAGGGGGTGCAGCGGGCGGCGCTCGGCGCGGTGTGGACGGCTGCCGGGCTCGCGCTCGTCGTCGTCCTCGCCCAGTGGGCCGCGCAGTTCGGCGCCACCCGGGCGGTCGGCCGCACCGGCGAACGCGCCCTGTACTCGTTGCGCGTGAAGATCTTCAGCCACCTCCAGCGGCTCGGCCTCGACTACTACGAGCGGGAGCTGACCGGCCGGCTGATGACCCGGATGACGACGGACGTGGACGCGCTGACCACGTTCCTCCAGACCGGACTGACGCAGGCCCTGGTCGCGGTGCTGACGTTCTTCGGGATCATGGGCGTGCTGATCGTCCTCGACGGTCAGCTGGCGCTGGTGGTGCTGGCCACGCTGGTGCCGCTCGCCATCGGCACGGTCGTCTTCAGGCGGCACAGCGTGCGCGCCTACGAGCTGGCGCGCGAACGGGTCAGCGGCGTCAACGCCGACCTTCAGGAGTCGGTGGCCGGGCTGCGGATGGTGCAGGCGTTCCGGCGCGAACGCGACGGGTACGAACGGTTCACCGCCCGTTCGAATGGCTACCGGCAGGCACGTGTGCACGGGCAGTGGCTGATGTCGGTGTACTTCCCGTTCGTGCAGCTCCTGGCGACGCTCGCCACCGCGGGCGTGCTGATCGTCGGCGCGGGGCGCGTGGCGGACGGCACGCTCTCCGCGGGCGCGCTGGTGGCGTACCTGCTGTACATCGAGCTGTTCTTCGCGCCGGTGCAGCAGCTGTCGCAGGTCTTCGACGGCTACCAGCAGGCGCTGGTCTCGCTGCGCCGCATCCAGGAGCTGCTGCGCGAGCCCACCACGACGCCCGAGGCGGCGCGGCCGCTGCCGGTGGCGTCGCTGCGCGGCGAACTCCGCTTCGACGACGTGCACTTCGCCTACGCGGACGGCAAGGAGGCGCTGGCGGGCATCCGGCTGGCCATTCCGGCCGGGCAGACGGTGGCGTTCGTCGGCGAGACGGGCGCGGGCAAGTCGACGCTGGTCAAGCTCGTGGCCCGGTTCTACGACCCGACGGGCGGCGCGGTCCTGGTGGACGGCACCGACCTGCGGGACCTGGACCTGGCCGGGTACCGGCACCGGCTCGGCGTGGTGCCGCAGGAGCCGTACCTGTTCCAGGGCACGGTCCGGGACGCCATCGCCTACGGCCGCCCCGGCGCGACCGACGCGGAGGTGGAGGCGGCGGCGCGCGCGGTCGGCGCGCACGGCATGATCGCGGCGCTCGTGGGCGGTTACCACTACGAGGTGGGCGAACGCGGGCGGAACCTGTCGGCGGGGCAGCGGCAGTTGATCGCCCTGGCCCGCGCGGAGCTGGTGCGGCCGGACGTACTGCTGCTCGACGAGGCGACCGCCGCCCTCGACCTGGCGACGGAGGCGCTGGTCAACCGGGCGACTGACCGCCTCGCCGGCAGCCGGACCACGCTGGTCGTGGCCCACCGGCTGACGACCGCCGCGCGCGCCGACCGCGTCGTGGTCCTCGACCACGGGCGGGTCGCCGAGGACGGCACCCACGCCGAACTCCTCGCGGCCGGCGGCCGGTACGCGGAGCTGTGGCGCACCTACGCGGGGGAGCCCGCGCGGTCCGCGGGCGTTTGACGGGCGGGCGTTTGACGGGCGGGGCGCGGGCAACTCGACGTGTCATGTCCACTAGAAAAGTGAATCTTGGGCCGACGGCTGCGATCATCGCCGTGGTCGCGGACATCGCCGCGTGCGTCATCGGCCTCTGGGTCCTCATGCACCTGCTGGACGCCAACGAGCAGAACGGCCTGGTGGAGTTCCTGCACGACGCGTCCCGCTGGCTGGCCGCCTGGTCGCACGACCTGTTCACGTTCGACGAGGAATGGGCCCGGGTGGTGTGCGGCTACGGACTCGCCGCCGTGGTGTACCTCGTCGCCGGAAACGTCATCGCCAACCGCGTCCGGCGGTATTAGGCACATTGCCCCGCGGGCCCCTGGGTGTCAGCTGGGTGTCAGCTGGGCGTCAGCGGTTGCGCGGGTGGCTGCGGGCGGTGCGCTCGTTGCCGCGGCGGTAGTTGCCCGTCCACCGGGCCATCACCCGCTGCGGATCGTCCCCGTTCACCTCGGCGAGGAACCGCAGGGTACGCGCGCCGCGCAGCGTGGTGGCCCGGCGGCCGTGGTGCGTGATGTGCACGGAGCCGTCGGGATGCTCGCGGAAATCGAACCCCATCGCGCAACCGTACCGGTCAGGGGCGGACCAGCGCCGCCAGATAAGCGTCGACCGTCTGGAGCCTGCCGTGCGGCATCGGGTCCCGCAGGTTCCACCAGTGGACGCCGGCTATCTCCGGCGTCGGCTCGAACACGGCCCGTTCGTCCGCCTCGGCGTGGAACAGCGCGCCGCGCAGCACCGGCCGGTCCGGCAGCCACGTGCGCGCGAAGCCCGCGAAGTGCAGCCGCTCCGGCGCGACGTGCTGCCCCGACTCCTCGGCCAGCTCCCGCGCCGCGGCCTCGCGCGGCGTCTCGCCCGGGTCCAGCCTGCCGCCCGGCAGCTCCCAGCAGTCCCGGTCGCGCACGTGCACCAGGAGCAGCAGCCCCGCGTGCCACAGCGCCACGAGTCCGTAGCCGACCGGCTCCCGGTCGAACCGGGTGTCCTCCGGCAGGCGGTCGAACGCGAGCAGCCGCATACCCAGCGGTCCGGTGGCGAGCGGCGCGGCGGATTCGGTCATGCCGGAAGCGTAGGCGAAGCGCGGCGCGCCGCGGCCGGCCGGCCGCGGCGTCAGCCGGCGGCGAGCAGCCCTTCGGGCGAGGGCGAGGAGGACAGTTCGGCCCAGATCGTCTTGCCCTCGCGGCCGTGCCTGGTGCCCCAGCGCGCGGTCAGGTGGGCGACGATGAACAGACCCCGGCCGCTCTCGTCGAAGACCCGCGCCCGGCGCAGGTGCGGTGAGGTGCTGCTGTTGTCCGACACTTCGCAGATCAGGGCCGCGGGCTCGCGGATGAGGCGCAGCTGGATGGGTCCGTCCGCGTGCCTGATGGCGTTGGTCACCAGCTCGCTGACGACGAGTTCCATGGTGAACGTCGCCTCCTCGAGTCCCCAGGAGGTCAGCTGGCGTTCGGCCAGCTCGCGGGCGTGGGCGACGGCGGTCGGGTCGTCGGGGATGTGCCAGCTCGCGACGTGCGCGGCGTCCAGCGCGCGGGTGCGGGCGACGAGCAGGGCGATGTCGTCGGTGGGCCCCCCGTCGAGCATGGCCGCCAGGACGGCGTCGCAGGCCGCCTCGGCCGAGTGCGCCGGCTGGGACAGGGCCTGCCGAAGCGTCGCCTGCCCGCGTTCCATGTCGCGGTCGCGCGCGATCAGCCCGTTCGTGTAGAGGGCGAGGTAGCTGCCCTCCGGCAGCAGCACTTCGTGGGCCTCGAACGGCAGCCCGCCGAGCCCGAGCGGCTGGCCCGGCGGCGCGTCGATGAACTCCACGCGCCCGTCCGGCCGGACCAGCGCCGGCGCGGGGTGGCCGGCGCGCGCCATCGAGCAGGTGCGGGAGACCGGGTCGTACACGGCGTACAGGCAGGTGGCGCCGACCGCGCCGGCCGGGTTCTCCTGGGCCTCGCCCTCCTGCTCGCCGCCCTCGGTCTCCGAACGCAGCCGGATGACGACGTCGTCGAGGTGGGTGAGCAGTTCGTCGGGCGCCAGGTCGATGTCGGCGAGGGTGCGCACCGCGGAACGCAGCCGCCCCATGGTCGCCGAGGCGTACAGACCGTGCCCCACCACGTCGCCGACGACCAGCGCCACCCGGGCGCCGGACAGCTGGATGACGTCGAACCAGTCGCCGCCCACCCCGGCGCTCGAGTCCGCGGGCAGGTAACGGGTGGCCACCTCGACGGCCGCGACCTCGGGCAGCCGGCGCGGCAGGAGGCTCTGCTGGAGGGTGAGCGAGGCGCGGTGCTCGTGGGTGTACCGGCGGGCGTTGTCGACGCAGACGGCGGCCTGGGCGCCGATCTCCTCGGCGAGCAGCAGGTCGTCCGCGTCGAACGGGTCGGCCCGCAGGTGCCGGACGAAGACGGCCACGCCGAGGGTGGTGCCGCGGGCGCGCAGCGGCACCGCGATGCCGGAGCGGCCGGTGCCCGCGGTGGCCTGGGCGGCGTACCGCGGGTTCGCCGCCAGCCAGGTGCCGACGTCGGAGTCGTCCAGGATGCGGGCGCGCACGTCGGGGCCCTGGGCCAGGCGGTGGCCCGGGGCGCCGCCCTCGTACGCCTCCTTCCCGTCGGTCCTCTCCTGTTTCTCCTGTTCTGCCTGTTCTTCCTGCTGTTTCTGTTCTTCCTGCTGTCCGTCCGCGCCGTCCCCCGCGCCGTCCCCCGCGCCTTCGCCCGCCGGCTCCTCGTCCGCGACGGAGCGCTGCGCGACGCGGCGCAGCGGGTTGCCGTCCGGGGCGGCCGGCTCCTCGCCGCGCAGCACCGACTCGTACAGGTCCACCGTGACCAGGTCGGCGAAGCCGGGCACGGCGATCTCGGTGACCTCGCGCGCCGTGCGGCGCACGTCGAGCGTGCTGCCGACGTGGCGGCTGGCGACGCGGAGCAGCGTCAGCCGTTCGCGGGCGATCGTCAGCCGGCTGACGCGGGCCTCCCGGTTCAGCCGGATGCGGCAGATCACCAGGCCGAGCACGGTCGAGCAGGCGGCCGAGGAGACGATGACGCCCCGGGTGCCGCTGGAGAGCCCCGGGATGCTGCCGCCGTAGGCGATGATCACGGAGACGATGGTCAGCAGGCCCACCACCAGAGTGGCGCGCATGGTGAGCAGGGCGCTCGCGGCCATCGGCGCGAGTACCGAGTACGCGGACCAGCCGGTGAGGTTGTTGTGCCCCGACCAGATCTGGAGGGCCGTGAGCAGCGCGAGGTAGACGAGCAGCAGGGTGAACGCGCCGCCCTTGCCGCCGCGGCGGAGGGAAGTCACGTGGTGCACCTCCCGGCTTCAGTGGCCCTCCCGACCACCGTAGCCGCGGGGGTGGTCCCCCGCGACCGACGGCCGTACGGTGTGTGCGCGGCTAGACGCCCCGGGTGACGCGGGCGGGGTTGCCGACCGCGACGACGTTCGGCGGCAGATCCTTGGTGACGACGGCACCCGCGCCGACCACGGTGTTCTCGCCGATGGTGACCCCGGGGCAGACGATGACGCCGCCGCCGAGCCACACGTTGTCGCCGATGGTGATGGGGGCCGCGGCCTCCCACTTCTCGCGCCGCGGCTCCGGTTCGACCGGATGGGTCGGGGTGAGCAGCTGGACGTTCGGCCCGATCTGGACGTCCGCGCCGATGGTGATGCGGGCGACGTCGAGGAAGACGGCGCCGAAGTTCACGAACGTGCGCGGGCCGATCGTGATGTGGTGCCCGTAGTCGACGTGGAACGGGGGCCGCACCTCGGTGCCCTCGCCGACCTCCCCGAGCAGCGCGGCCAGCGCCGCCCGCCTGGTCTCGGGATCGGCGGTCGCGGTGGCGTTGAACCGTTCGGAGAGCTGCACGGCGCGCGCGGCGTCGGCCGCGATTTCGGGGTCGTCGGCGATGTACAGCTCACCGGCGAGCATGCGTTCCTTCTGGGTGGCCATGGCCGGACCCTAGACGATCCTCGCTGTCTCTGATGTGGGATAAGCTCCCGGATATGGGAAGCGCAGAGGTGGCGGCCGGTCCGCCGGACGGGTCGGTCGACGCCAGGCTGGCGGCGCGGCTCGGCGAGCTGCGCGGCGAGCGGGGCTGGTCGCTCGAAGAGCTGGCCGAGCGCAGCGGGGTGAGCCGTTCGACGCTCTCGCGCGTGGAGCGTGCCGAGCTGAGCCCCACCGCGGCCATGCTCGGCAAGCTGTGCACCGTCTACGAGCGCACGATGTCGCGCCTGCTCAGCGAGGTCGAGCGGGAGCCGCCCGGCCTGGTGCGCGCCGGTCGGCAGGAGGTGTGGGCCGACACCTCCGCCGGGTTCGTCCGGCGCTCGGTCTCGCCGCCGCACGCGGGGCTGCGCGGCGAGGTGATCGAGGGCGAGCTGCTGCCCGGCGCCGCCATCGCCTACGACGCGCCGCCCGTGCCCGGGCTCGAGCACCACGTGTGGGTGCTCGACGGCGCCGTCGAGATCACGGTGGGGGAGGAGACGCACGGGCTGCGGCGGGGCGACTGCGTGCGGTTCCGGCTCTGGGGCCCCTCGCGCTACCACTGCCCAGGACCGGCGGCCGTCCGGTACGCCGTTGTGGTGGTGCTGCCGTGAGCACCGTGAGCACCGTGATCGTCCGGCTGTCCGCTCCCGAGGAGTTGCTGGCGCACGCGGAGGAGTTCGCCGCCCTGCTGGCCGAGGTGGTCGCGGACGGCGCCTCGCTCGGCTTCGTGCGGCCCTTCGGCCGCGCGGACGCGGCGGCCTGGTGGGCGGCCCGCGCCCCCGCGCTCGCGGACGGCGGCCTGACGGTATGGGCGGCCCGGTCCGGCGGGCGGCTGGTCGGCACGGTCAGCCTGGCCCTCGCCCCCGAGCAGAACGGGCGGCATCGCGGCCACATAGCGAAGCTGATGGTGCACCCCGGGGCGCGCGGCCGGGGCACGGCCGCGGCGCTGCTGGCCACGGCCGAGCGGGCGGCGGCGGCCGCGGGAGTGACGCTGCTGCTCCTCGACACCGAGACGGGCAGCGCCGCGGAGTACCTGTACCGGTCCGCGGGCTGGACCAAGTACGGCGAGGTGCCGGACTACGCGTCCGATCCGGCAGGCACGTTGCAGCCGGCCAGCTTCTTCCACAAATTCCTGAGCCGCGATATCCACGGCACGGAGCCCCCCTGAACGTCGGCATGAGCCGACCGCCTCGCCCGTCCGCCGTCCAACCGTCCCGCCGGGGTCGTTCCCGCGGGGCCGTGGTGGGCGGCGCCCGGGCTGTTCGTCGGGGTCCGTTGCCCGTCGGCCGTGCCCGAGGGTTTCCGGGGCGTGGCCTCGGCCGTTCCGGGTTCGGGCCTGGGCCGTTCACCGGGGCGCGTATCCGGCTGACCGTGCCCGGCCGTGCCCGGCCGTTCTCGGCCGTCCGGCCGTTCGTCGGAAATCCCGTGTCCCGTCCCCACGCCCCCGCCCCGCCCCGCCCGGGCCGGGCTCCGACGGTCCCCGGGGCGTCCCGGTTCAGCGGCGGGGTGGTGCCGTGGAGTCACGGACCATCAGGTCGCCGCGGAACGTGGCGACGCCACCGGGGGGCGCGTCCTCGCGGCCGAGCGCGAGGCGCCCGGCACGGGCGCCGGCGGCGTGCAGCGGGAGGCGGACCGTGGTGAGCGCGGGCATCGCGTCCACCGCGAACGGCAGGTCGTCGAACCCGGTGACGGACACGTCCTGCGGGATGCGCAGGCCGCGGTCGCGCAGCGCCGCGCAGACGCCGAGGGCCACCGTGTCGTTGGCGGCCAGAATGGCCGTCAGGTCCGGGTCGCGGCGCAGCAGTTCCAGCGCGCCGTCGTAGCCGGAGGCGCGGTCGTAGGCGCCGTGCGCCGTCAGCCGTTCGGCGTCGTCGGCCAGGCCGGCGGCCGCCATGGCGGTGCGGTGGCCTTCGAGACGGTGGCGGGTGGTCGTCCTGGCGGCCGGGCCGGCGAGGTAGCCGAGGCGGCGGTGACCGAGGGTCAGCAGGTGGTCGGTCAGGCGCCGGGCGCCGCCCCGGTTGTCGAACGTCACGGTCAGCGGGTGCGGGCCGGCCGCGGCCGCGCCCAGCGGCGGCCGGCCGCACAGCACGACCTGGCTGCCCGCGGCGTCCAACCGCCGCAGCCGCGCGGCGAGCGCTTCCCCGTGCGCCGGGTCCTCCACCGCCCCGCCGGTGAGCACGACGGCCGCCGCCCGCTGCCGCTGGAGGAGCGTGAGGTAGGTCAGCTCGCGCTCCGGGGAGCCGCCGGTATTGCAGACGATGGCCAGCTTGCGCGTGGCGTGCCCGATCTCGGACTGCACCGCGCCGGCCATGATCCCGAAGAACGGGTCGGCGATGTCGTTGACCAGCACGCCGACGAGGTCGGATGTGGCGGCGGCCAGGGCGCTGGCCGGGCCGTTGACCACGTACTCCAGCTCTTCGACGGCCCGCAGCACCCGGTTCCTCGTGGCGCCCGCCACGGGGTAGTTGCCGTTGAGAACGCGGGAAACCGTTGCCGCGGACACCCCCGCGCGGGCGGCAACGTCCGCCAGCGTGACTGACATGCTCTGCTCCCACTTGTCCTAGCCGCTGGGGAGAGGTTAGCTTCTCCACGGGTAGAAAGCGCTTACTGCGTTTTCTAGGAGGGAACGGCATGACGACGAAGAAGACCGTCCGGATCGCCATGAACGGTGTCACCGGACGCATGGGCTACCGCCAGCACCTGGTCCGTTCGATCCTGGCCATCCGGGAACAGGGCGGCGTCGACCTCGGCGACGGCTCGGTGATCTGGCCCGAGCCGGTGCTGGTCGGGCGCCGCGAGCACGCGCTGCGCGAGATCGCGCGGCGGCACGGCCTCGACCCCGAGGCGGCGGTCACCACGGACCTCGACGCGGTGCTGGCCGACGACGGCATCGACATCTACTTCGACTCGCAGATCACTCTGACCCGCGAGGCGGCCATCAAGCAGGCCATCGCGGCGGGCAAGCACATCTACACGGAGAAGCCGACCGCGACCTCCCTGGAGGGCGCGCTGGCGCTGGCCCGGCAGGCCGCGGACGCGGGCGTCAAGCACGGGGTGGTGCAGGACAAGCTGTTCCTGCCGGGGCTCCAGAAGCTCAAGCGGCTGGTGGACGGCGGCTTCTTCGGGCGCATCCTGTCGGTGCGCGGCGAGTTCGGGTACTGGGTCTTCGAGGGGGACTGGCAGCCCGCCCAGCGTCCCTCCTGGAACTACAGGTCCGAGGAGGGCGGCGGCATCGTCGTCGACATGTTCCCGCACTGGGAGTACGTGCTGCACGAGCTGTTCGGGCGCGTGGAGACCGTGCAGGCGCTGGCCGCCACGCACATCCCGCAGCGTTGGAACGAGCAGGGCAAGCCCTACGAGGCCACCGCGGACGACGCCGCGTACGGCATCTTCCAGCTGGCCGGCGGCATCATCGCGCAGATCAACTCGTCCTGGTCGGTGCGGGTCAACCGGGACGAGCTGGTGGAGTTCCAGGTGGACGGCACCGAGGGCTCCGCGGTCGCCGGTCTGCGCAACTGCCGGGCGCAGCACCGTTCGGCCACGCCCAAGCCGGTGTGGAACCCGGACCTGCCGGCCACCGAGGTGTTCCGCGAGCAGTGGCAGGAGGTGCCGGACAACGGCGAGTTCGACAACGGCTTCAAGGCGCAGTGGGAGCTGTTCCTGCGGCACGTGGTGCTCGACGAGCCGTACACCTGGGACCTGCTGGCGGGCGCGCGGGGCGTGCAGCTCGCCGAGCTGGGGCTCGCGTCCTCGGCGGACGGTCGCCGCCTGACCGTTCCCGAGCTGAGCCTGTGATGACCGAGCCTGTGATGACCGAACCCGTGTGGACCGGGCCCGTGATGACCGAGCCCGTGCGTACCGAGCCCGTGATGACCGAGCCCGCGAGGAGGGCCAGAACGTGACCGAAGTGATCCGGCTGCCCGAACCCGGCGGCCAGTTGCGCGAATACCGGCCGCGCGCCGTGCCCGCGAGCCTCGCGCCGGGGGGCGCGCCGCTCACCTCCCGCATCGTCTTCTCGGCGGCGCACGTCGTCGCCGACCCGTTCGCCGACACGACGCCCGAAGGGCCGGCGGCCGTGGACTGGGACACCACCCTGGCGTTCCGCCGGCACCTCTGGGCCCACGGCCTCGGCGTGGCGGAGGCGATGGACACCGCGCAGCGCGGCATGGGCCTCGACTGGGCGGGGGCCGCGGAACTGATCCGCCGTTCCGGCGCGGAGGCGCGCGCGGCGGGCGGGCGCATCGCGTGCGGCGTCGGCACCGACCAGCTGACCGGCCCGGCGGACACCGCCGCGGTGCGCGCCGCGTACGAGGAGCAGCTCGCGGTGGTCGAGGAGACCGGCGCGCAGGCGATCCTCATGGCCTCCCGGGCGCTGGCGGCGGCGGCCCGGGGCCCGGAGGACTACGCGGAGGTGTACGGGCACCTGCTGCGGCAGGCCGCCGAGCCGGTGGTCCTGCACTGGCTCGGGCCGATGTTCGACCCGGCGCTGACGGGTTACTGGGGCAGCGAGGACCTGGACGCGGCGACCGACACGTTCCTCGACATCATCGGGACCCACGCCGACAAGGTGGACGGGGTCAAGGTGTCGCTGCTCGACGCCCAGCGCGAGATCAAACTGCGGCGGCGGCTGCCCTCGGGCGTGCGCTGCTACACGGGCGACGACTTCAACTACCCGGAGCTGATCGCGGGCGACGAGCAGGGCTTCAGTCATGCGCTGCTCGGCATCTTCGACCCGCTCGGCCCGCTGGCCGCCGAGGCCGTGCGGACGCTGGACACCGGCGACGTCGCGGGCTTCCGGGCGCGCCTCGACCCGACGGTGGAGCTGTCCCGGCACCTGTTCCGGGCGCCGACGCGCTTCTACAAGACGGGGGTCGTGCTGCTGGCCTGGCTGGCCGGGCACCAGGACCACTTCACGATGGTGGGCGGGCTTCAGTCGGCCCGTTCGCTGCCGCATCTGGCGCGAGCGTACGAACTGGCGGACGGGCTCGGCCTGTTCCCCGACCCGGCGCTGGCCAGGGAACGGATGGCGCGGCTGCTCGCGGTGCACGGGGTGGCGCGGTGACCGACCTCACCGGGTTCTCCATCAACCAGATGACCGCCAAGCAGCTGCCGTTGCCCGAGCTGGTCAACGGCCTCGTCGGTCTCGGCGTGCCGGGGGTCGGGCTGTGGCGCGAGCCGGTCGCGCGGTACGGGCTCGCGGCGACTGCCGCGCTCGTGGCCGACGCCGGGCTGTCGGTCACCACGCTGTGCCGGGGCGGTTTCCTCACCGCCATCGACCCGGTGGAACGGGCGGCGGCGCTCGCCGACAACCGCGCCGCCGTCGACGAGGCGGCGGCGCTCGGCACCGACACGCTGGTGCTGGTCTCCGGCGGCCTCCCGGCCGGCAGCCGCGACCTGGCGGGCGCGCGGGAACGCATCGCCGACGCGCTGACCGAGCTGGGCCCCTACGCGGCCGAGCGCGGCGTGCGGCTGGCGATCGAGCCGCTGCACCCGATGTACGCCGCCGACCGGTGCGTCGTCTCGACGCTGGAGCAGGCCCTCGACCTGGCGGAACGTTTCCCGGCCGAGCAGGTCGGCATCGTCGTGGACACGTACCACCTGTGGTGGGACGACCGCGTCGCCGCGCAGATCAGCAGGGCCGGGGCGGGCGGGCGTATCCACAGCTTCCAACTGGCCGACTGGGTCACGCCGTTGCCCGCCGGGGTGCTGAACGGGCGCGGGCAGCTCGGGGACGGCGCGGTGGACATGCGGTGGTTCCGGGACGCCGTGGCGGAGGCGGGGTACCGCGGGCCGGTGGAGGTGGAGATCTTCAACGACGGACTGTGGGCACGCGACGGGCAGGAGGTGCTGGCGGAGACGGTGACCCGCTACCGGGAGTGCGTTGTCGGTGACTCGGCGTAGGGTTGTTGTCATCGGCTCGCTCGCCGGGGAGCGGGCGAGCCGATGAGACCGCTGTGCACGACCGATGGGGGGCACCTCGATGCTGCGCTCACGCTTCAGGGCCGCGGCCGCATCCGGCCGCGGAGGTGTCCGTCGTGCGGTGGTGCTGCGGCGCGCTCGGTCGCTCGTCCGGTCGCTCGTCCGGCTGTTCCGGGGCCGCCGGGCGCTGCCGGACGCGGCGGGCGCCGGCCCGGCAAACGGCGCGGTTCTCCGCTGCGCCCGCTGGACCCGCCGCGCTCGCTGGACCCGCCGCCTGACCCGGGCTCAAGTCGGTGACGGCGGCGGCTGCTCGGCCCCGGCCGTGTCCCGGATCGGAGCCGGACGTCTCCGGCCCGACCACGTCCGGCTGCTGCGGTTCGCCAGGTTCAGGGAGATACCGCCCGGCTCCTCACCTTCCGACGCCGCCGGCGGCCCGGCCGGCCCGGCCGGCCCGGTCGTGAGCCTTGGGGAGACGCTGTTCCGGCTCCTCCCCGTCCCGCCCGCGCCCTTGGCCGGTGCCGGTGCCGCAGGCCGGGCAGTCGGGGCGGGCCGGGTCACGCGTATAGGTGGCGTCGTCGAGCGCCATCAGGTTGACGCCGAAGCGGAAGCCGGGCTCGGTCGGCGGGATGCCGGTGAGCAGCGTCAGCACCGCGTGGGCCATCAGGCTGCCCGCGACGCCCGCCGTCACGGCGTTCACCGGGTTCCACGCCATGCGCGGGGCGGCCCGCGACTCGTCCTGTCCCGGGGCGAGCCGCAGGTCCCGCCTGGCGTATTCGGCGGTCCGCAGGCATTCGTAGCAGCCGCCCCGGCCCGGCCGGTACACGCCGACGGTGATGAGCGGCCCGCGATAGCCGCCGTCCACCCACGGCACCCCCGCGGCCAGGCAGGTCAGGTTGGTCCAGCGCCTGATGTCCGAGGGCTGGTCGGCGCACAGCAGGAGCGCGTCCCACGCCCCCGCCCCGGCGGGCGGCCGGGACAGCAGCGCCGCCAGCTCGCCGGGCGTTCCGACGCGGGCCTCCTGGCCGGTGACCCGCACATCGGAGTTCAGCGCCTGCAAGTGGGCCACCCCGGCGGCGACCTTGCCGCTGCCGAGGTCCGCTTCGCGGTAGAGAGTCTGCCGGTTGAGGTTGGACAGTTCGACGCGGTCGGAGTCCACGCAGTGCAGGCGCCCGACGCCCGAGGCCACCAGTGCCTGCGCCGCCATGCCGCCGACGCCGCCGAGGCCGATCAGCAGGACGGCGGACTCCTTCAGCCGCGCCTGCGCCTCCCAGGCGTTGCGGCGCGGGGAGAGGTCCATCCAGCGCAGCAGCGGTACGCCGCGGCTGTAGCGCTCGGCCTCCCGTTCGGACAGGGCGGCGGGCCGTTCGGCGGCGGCGTCCTCGACGAAGCCGGCCTCGTTCAACTGCCGCAGCGCGTCGCCGACCTCGTCCTCCGTCAGCTCAGGAAGCTCGGGATGGCCCGCGAGCACGTGTCCGATCAGCGCCTTTTCCGTGCGGGTGCCGTCCGCTCCCGATGCCAGCGTCCACAGCCAGCCGGCGGGGTCCTTGATCTCGGCACCGATTCCGAAGATGACACTGCCGATACGGATGTTCCCTTCGGTGGTGCGATAAGCGGCATGCTCCGGCTTGATCCGCGGCTTCCATAACGCCTCAACAGCCATGTGTTCCCGTCCAATTGGCGAGTCCAACCCTTGACACTCTGCCCCGCCGGGCGAACACTGGCAAGACGTCAGGCCATTGGAAGGGGGCGGCATGACCCGTATCGAGATACGACCGCTGGACAAGAAGGAGACGACGGGGGAGAGCAACTCCATCGGTACGTAACCACGTCCGGCGCCGCGCCGCCCCAGAGACTTGGATTCAGGGTGTCGTTGAACAGCATCATGGGGTACCCATCGGTCGATGACCTGGTTCATGTCGCTCACGGGATGGCGCGGCGCCATCCGAAGGCCATTCGATTAAGGCGCCTGGGCAGCTCCCGCGCGGGCGACCCGTTGCTTCTGCTCACCGTGGGCCACGGTGCGCGCAATGTACTCCTGGTGGCCGGAGCCCATGCCAACGAGCCTGTGGGAGGGGCGACTTCGCTGCGGCTCGTGGAGCTGCTCCTGGGTGGCTCCGGCGGTGCCACCGGGACGGCCGCGGGGGGCGGACTTCTTGAGGACTCCGACTGCTCCTGGCATTTCCTGCTCTGTCTCGACCCGGACGGTTCCCGACTCAACGAGGATTGGCTGCACGGCCTGTCGGGCGTCCGGGAATACTTTCACGGCTTCTACCGGCCACTTTTCGCAAGCCAGCCCGAATTCCTTCCCGCGCCCGGCGGCAATCGCCGTCCGCTGCCGGAATCGGAAATTCTGCTTGCGCTGCTGGATGAGCTGCGCCCGGAGTTCCAATTCACCCTGCACGGAAGTGAAATGGGCGGCGCATTCGTCCAGACCACCCGCGCCGTTCCCGGTCTCGTCGACGCCGTGCGGGAGGTTTCCGCCGCCTTGTCGATTCCCGTCGACCTGCGCCCTTTCGATGGAATCGACTGGCACGTGTCGGGCCCCGGCGTTCTGGTGCTCCCCGAGCCGGACACCGTGCGCGAGCGTGATCCCTCGGGGCTGATCACCGGCACGACGTGGCTGTACCCGGCGCGGTACGGCACGGTCACGGTGATCCTGGAGGCGCCGGCCTGGGCGGTCGAGGCCGTCGCCGACCCCGCGCCCTACCCCGACCCGGAGAAGGCCATTGCCGAGGCCGGCGAGAATCTGCTTCAGCGCATCGGCCAGGTCGCCGGTCTGCTGGCCCTCGCCGACGAGTGGAACGGCGCCGTGCACGACCCGTTCCTGCCCGCCGTCCGCGAACTCGTCGCCGTTTCGCCCGGCGTGGTCGAGACCTGGCTGAAGCCGGGCTTCCGGTACGCCGACGGCACCCGCCCCGCCGCCACCCGCGGCAGCGCCGCCGCCCTGCTGATCGCCGCCCGCCGCATCGCGCTGCGCGCCGCGGCGATGCTGGACCGTTCGCTGCGCGCCGCGCCGGGCCCCGGCGCCGCGAAGGCGCGCCTCGGGCTCGACGATCTCCTGACGGAGTGGTGCCGGGAGTTCGAGGCGGAGTTCGCGCCGTGTGCCGTTCCGGTCCGTGACCAGGCCGAGCTCCAGGCACGCCTGGCGCTGCACTGCGTCGCGCGGGTGCTCGGCCCGCCGCCCGCGGGCCGCCAGGAGCCGTCCCGCCGCCGGCCGGCGGCGTGGCATCGTGGGCATCCGGCCCGCCCACCACAGGAGGGAACCTCATGACGAACGCCGACGACCGGTTCATCACCGTCTCGCTCGACAAGCGCGGGGTCAGCTGTACGGCCCGGCTGCTGAGCGACCGAGCGCCGATCACCTGCGACGCCGTGTGGAACGCGCTGCCGCTCGGCGGCGACGTGTACCACGCGAAGTACGCGCGCAACGAGATCTACGCCCTGGTCCCGCCCTTCGCGCCCCAGGAGCCGCCCCTGGAGAACCCGACGATCACCCCGATCCCCGGCGACCTGTGCTACTTCACGTTCTCCCAGACCCAGTTGGGCACCAGTTCCTACGGCTACGAGACCGACGCCAAGCACCAGGGCCGGACGACCGTCGTGGACCTGGCGCTGTTCTACGAGCGGAACAACCTGCTGATCAACGGCGATGCGGGCTGGGTCCCCGGCATCGTCTGGGGCGCGGTGGTCGACGGTCTCGACGGGATGGCCGACGCCTGCCAGGACCTGTGGCGGGCCGGGGCCCTCGGCGAAACGCTCTCCTTCCGCCGGGCGTAGGGCCCCCGGCCCTCCGGGCCGCTGAAGGCTGAACGCGGGCCGCTGAACGCGCTCAGCGCCCGCGCCCGGGCGCCCCGGTCGCGAGATCCCCGGGCGCGAGATCCCCGGGCGCGAGATCCCCGGGCGCGGGCGCCCCGAGCGCGGGCGCGGGAATTCCGGCCACGCCCGCCGCGTACAGGGCGTGCGCGGCGCGCAGCACCAGCGCGTCCGCATGCCGCGCGCCCACGAGTTGGAGGCCGACCGGCAGCCCGTCCGCGCCGGTCCCGCAGGGCACGGAAGCCGCGGGCTGCTGGGTCATGTTGAACGGGTAGGTGAACGGCGTCCACTCCGTCCACCTCTCCAGCCCCGAGCCCTCGGGCACCTCCGTCCCGGCGCCGAACGCCGTGATCGGCAGGGTCGGCGTGAGCAGCAGGTCGTACTCCTCGTGGAACGCGCCCATCAGGCGGCCCATCGCCATCCGCACGTCGACCGCCGCCAGGTAGTCCAGCGCCCCGTACCCGGCGCCCTGCGCCACGATCTCCCGCAGGCCCGGGTCCATCGCCGCCCGCTGCGCCTCGTCGAAGTGCTGGGTGACACGCGCCGCGCCGCTGAACCACAGGGTGTGGAACGCGGCGAGCACCTCGGGCAGCGGCGGCAGCGGCGGGTCGGTCTCCGTCACCTCGGCGCCGAGCCCGGCCAGGCGCTCCACCGCCCCGCGCACGGCGGCGGCCACGTCCGGCGCCACGACCACTCCGCCGAGCGTGGGCGACCAGGCGACGCGCAGCCCGGCGAGACCGCCCTCGCCGGCCGTCAGCGCCTCGCGGAACGGACGGGCGGGCGGCGCCAGTTGGGACCAGTCCCGCGGATCGGGCCGGGCGATGACGTCGAGCAGCAGCGCCGCGTCCGCCGCGTCCGAGGTCATCGGGCCGACGTGGGCCAGCGTGCCGAACGCGCTCGCCGGGTACAGCGGCACCCGGCCGTAGGTGGGCTTCAGCGCGAAGATCCCGCAGAACGAGGCCGGAATCCGGACCGACCCGCCGCCGTCCGTGCCCAGGCTCAGCGGCCCCGCGCCCAGCGCGACCGCCGCGGCGCTCCCGCCGCTCGAACCGCCGGCAGTGCGCTCCGGCGCGTACGGGTTGCCGGTCGCGCCGGAGAGCGGCGCGTCCGTGACTCCTTTCCAGCCGAATTCCGGCGTGGTGGTCTTTCCGAGGAACACCGCACCCGACTCGCGCAGCCGCGCGACCGCGGGCGCGTCCTCCGCCCACGGGCCCGCGCCCGCGGGCAGGGCGGCGGAGCCGCGCCGCGTGGGGTGGCCACGCTGGAGCAGGATGTCCTTGACGGTCACGGGCACACCGTCCACGGGGCCCGCGGGCGCGCCGCGCGCCCAGCGTTCCTCGGCGGCCGCCGCCTGCGCCAGGGCGCCCTCCGCGTCGGTGAACACGAAGGCGTTGACGGCCGGCTGCACGGCCTCGGCTCTCGCCAGCGCGGCCTTCGTCACGGCCACCGGGGAGAGGTCCCCGGACGCGTACCGGGCGGTCAGTTCGACGGCGGTCAGGGAACAGAGATCGGTCATCAGCCCTCCGCGGGCACGTAGCCAAGGCGCTTGTCCACAACGTTGGCCAGCGGTTCACCCGCAAGCCAGCGGTCGAAGTTGTCCTGGAACTGGTCGGCGAGGTCGTCACGCCAGCCATGAGTGTCGCCGGACATGTGCGGCGACACGATCAGTTCCGGAAGATCCCACAACGGGCTGTCCGCGGGCAGCGGCTCCTCGGCGAACACGTCCAGCGCGGCCCCCGCGAGCCGCCCGGCGCGCAGCGCCGCGACGAGGTCGTCCTCGACGACGTGCCCGCCGCGCCCGACGTTCAGGAACCGGGCCGTGGGCTTCATGAGCGCGAAGGCCGCCGCGTCGAACATGCCTTCGGTCTGCGGGGTCAGCGGAGCCGCGCAGACCACCCAGTCCGCCGTCGGCAGCAGCGCGGGCAGGTCCCCGCCCGCGTGGACGCGGCCGAAGTCCGCGTCGGCCTCGCGGGCGGTGCGTCCGACCAGGTCCACCGTCACGCCGAGTGCCCGCAACGTGGTGCCGATGCGCCGCCCGATCGGTCCCGAGCCGACGACGACGGCCCTGCTGCCGAACACCTTTTCGGTCTCGCGGTGCTGCCAGCGGCGCTCGCGCTGGACGTTCCAGCTGTGCCGGAAATCCTTGGCCATGGCCAGCACGAGCCCCGCCACGTACTCGGCGATCGGCCGGTCGAACACCCCGCGGGCGTTCGTCAGCACCGTGTCGGACGCCAGCAGCTCGGGGAACAGCAGCCGGTCGACCCCCGCGCTCGCGGTGTGAACCCAGCGCGGCCGGGCACCCGGCCCGGGCCACGCCTCGCGCACGGCGTCCGAGGTGAAGTCCCACACGAGCAGCACGTCGGCGTCGGGCAGCAGGCGGGCCAGCGACTGCTCGTCGCTGTGCCGCACCACGGCGCGGCCCGTCAGCCGTTCGAGGCGGGGCAGGGGGTCGGCGTCGAGGACGAGAACGCGGGCTTCGGACATGGCAGGGAAACCGCTCCGCAACGAGGGGGTGTTTGGCTGGAAGTCAAGGATTGACCACGGTAGGAACCCGTCTCTACCTTCGTCAACGAAGGCATCTGCTTTTTCAAGTCTCTTCCCGGTATTCCCGGCCCGTATGAAGCGGGGTTCGACATGGATGTCTCCTTTCTGGGTGGCCCGCTCCCGCAGCGGGGCATCGGAGTCGTCGCACCATTCGATTTCGCGCTCGACCGTGAGCTCTGGCGGTGGGTGCCCGATGACGTCTCGTTGCACCTGACACGGACGCCGTTCGTCCCGGTGGAGGTCAGCCTCCACCTGGCGCGGCTGGTCAGCGAGCACGAGACGCTGCGCGAAGCGGTCCGCGCGCTGTCGGCGGTCAGTCCCGAGGTGGTGGCCTACGCCTGCACCTCGGGGAGTTTCGTCGGCGGTGTCGCCGGCGAACGGGCCATGAGCGCCGCCATGCGGCAGGCCGGCGAGCTGCCGGCGCTGACCACGTCGGGCGCACTGCTCGCCGCGCTCGACGAGCTGGGCGCGCGGCGGATCGCCGTGGTCACGCCGTACACCAGGTCCGTGACCGACTCGCTGGAGGAGTATCTCCGCGAGGCGGGCGTCGAGGTCAGCGGACGCAGTTATCTGGGGCTGACCAGGGAGATCTGGCGGGTGCCGTACCGGGACGTGGTCGACATGGCGCGGGACGCCGTGGCGGACGCACCGGACGCCCTGTTCATCAGCTGCACCAACCTGCCCACCTACGACGTCATCCCGCAACTGGAGGCGGAGCTGCGGATGCCGGTCGTCTCGGCGAACCAGGTCACCATGTGGTCCGCGCTACGGTCCATAGGCAAGGCGGCCGTCGGCCCGTACCAGGCCCTGCTCGACCCGGTGGCCAGACGCGGCCCCGCGTCCATGGCACCGGACGTGGGCAGCCCAGAGGTGGCGCTCGCCGCCGAGCCGCCGCCGGTGTTCCCCGACGAGGAAGTGTGAGATCCGTATGGCCGCGACGGTTGGTTTCCTTTACCCGGGCTTCTCCGCGGAGGACGACTTCCCCCGCATGGAGGCGCTGCTGAACGACGCGGGGGCGGACGTCCGGCTCCCGCTCGTGCACACCGATATCGGCACGGACGCCCACCGGGTGGACGCGCTGCTCGAGATGGGCTCGGTCGACCGGCTGACGGCAAAGCTGGACGAGATCACCGCGCACGGCGCCGAGGCCGTGGTGTGGGCCTGCACCAGCGCCAGTTTCGTCTTCGGACCCGACGGCGCGGCGGAGCAGGTGCGCCGCCTGGCCGCGCACGCCGGGCGGCCGGCGTCCAGCACGTCGTTCGCCTTCGCCCGCGCCGCACAGGCCATCGGCGTGGAACGGGTGGCCGTCGCGGCGACCTATCCGGACGACGTGGCGGCGCTGTTCGCGGACTTCCTGAAGGCCGCGGGCATCGAGGTCGTCGGCGTGCGGGGCAGCGGCATCATCACGGCCGCCGAGGTGGGCACGTGGGGCCGGGAGGAGGTGCTGCGGCTGCTGCGCGAGGGCGACGACCCGGCGGCGGACGCGGTGCTGCTGCCGGACACGGCGCTCCACACGGCGGCCTGGCTGCCCGATCTGGAGGCCGCGGCGGGCAAGCCGGTGCTGACGGCCAACCAGGTGACCGCCTGGGAGGGTCTGCGCCTGCTGGGCCGCACCGCGGCCTGCCCGGCGCTAGGCGGCCTCTTCACGCGCGCCGCGTAGCCCGTTCCTGCGCGCCCCTGCGCGCGCCGCGTACCACCGCGCACACCCCGCGGGCCCCGGCTCTCCGGCCGGGGCCCGCGGCGTGCGTGGACCCGGCCCCGCGCGCCCCGGCCGCCGGGGCAGCGCCGGGCCGACAGGGTCAGCGCCCCGCCGCCGGGGTCAGCGTCGGCCGCGGTGCCGCCTGCCGCTGGTGCGGATGGCATGGATGGCCACGCCGCCGGCCTGCGCCGCGCGCACCGCCTCGGCCCAGGAAAGAGCCCTCGGGCCCACCGCGAACAGCGGCCCCGAGGTGCGGTCGCCGGCCAGCCGGCCCAGCAGCGCGGCGGCCGGCCCGCCGAGGTCGCCGCCGGCCGGGGGTCTTATGCGGGGCTCCGCCGATACGTCGAGCGCGAGCAGATCGAGCACCCGCACGTCGCTTTCCCACAGCAGCGCCCACAGGGCGCGGTGCACCACGGGAACGGACTCGTCGGCGAGGAGCCGCAGGAAGCGGTCGAGGGGGATGAATTCAGCCATGATCGCCATGGCTCGGGAGTATTCCTGCGCCGCCTCCCCCCGTACAGGTCCGCGGCACGCCGACCGCGGTGCGCTCCGCCTCAGTCGCGGCCCGCGAGCAGCGTGGCGAGGTGGTCGGGCGGCATGGGCCGCGCGTAGTGCCAGCCCTGGCCGGTGTCGCAGCCGATGCGGCGCAGCCGTTCGGCCTGGGCGGGACCCTCGACGCACTCGGCGGTGACGGTCAGGCCGAGCTTGTGGGCGAGCTGGACCAGGGAGCTGACGATGGTCTCGTCGGCCGGGTTGAGGTGGCGGGCGGTGCGGAAGCCGCGGACGAACATGCCGTCCAGCTTCAGCGCGCGCACCGGGAGGCGGCTGAGGTAGGCCAGGTTGGAGTACCCGGTCCCGAAGTCGTCGATCGCGATGCGCACGCCCATGTCGGACAGCGCCTGGAGGGCCTGCAGGGGGCGGCCCGCGGAGCCCATGACGGCGGACTCGGTCAGCTCCAGCTGGAGCAGCCCGGACGGCAGGCCCGATACGCGCAGCGCCTCCGCGACATCGCTGACCAGGTCGGAGTCCCAGACCTGGCGGACCGCCACGTTGACGCTGACGAACAGCGGCGGGCCCGGGTGCTCGACCTGCCAGCGGCGGGCCTGGCGGCACGCCTCGCCGAGCACCCAGCGGCCGAGCGGCACGATCGCCCCGTTCTCCTCGGCGAGGCCGATGAACCGGTCGGGGCCGAGCGTGCCGAACTGCGGGTGGCGCCAGCGCACCAGCGCCTCCGCGCCGCGCACGATGTCGTCGGCCAGCCCGACGATCGGCTGGTACTCCAGGGTGAACTCGCCGCGGTCCACCCCCCGCCGCAGCGTGGAGGACAGCGACTGGCGGGTCATGCGGTGCGCGTTGCGCTCGGGGTCGAACAGCGTCCAGCGGGCCTTGCCGTCGGCCTTGGCCCAGTACAGCGTGGTGCTCGCGGCCTGCATCAGCCCCGTGGCCGTCGTGGTCGCCGACTCCCGCTCGACGACGCCGATGCTGGCCGAGACGGCGAGCCGCTGCCCGGCCAGGTCGAACGGGCGCTGGAGCGCGGTGAGCATGGTCTCGGCCAGGTCCGTCAGCTGCTTCGTGCCGCTCGACCCCTCGACCAGGACGGCGAACTCGTCGCCGCCGAGCCGCGCCACCAGGTGGCCGCCTGCGCCGGTGGCGCATTCGGCGAGGCGCTGGGCGGCGGCGCCGAGCAGCTCGTCCCCGACGCGGTACCCGAGCGTGTCGTTGACGGCCTTGAAGCCGTCGAGGTCCAGGAAGCACAGCCCGATCCGGCCGGTCGCGGAGTCGGACACGGCGGTGGCCAGCCGTTCGAAGAAGAGGGCACGGTTCGGCAGGAGGGTGACGGGGTCGTGCATCTGAATGTGCCGCAGCCGCTCCTGCAGCTCGCGGCGTTCGCTGATGTCGAGCACGGTCAGCAGCGCGGCGGAGTCCTCGGTGGGGGTGGGCAGGACGGTGACCTCGGCCCACAGGCTGTGCCCGTCGGCGTGCTTCAGGCGCCGGGTGCAGCGCAGGCGGTCGCTGTGGCCGCGCAGCACCGCGTGGTAGGAGCCGCGGGTGCGCCCGTCGAGGCCGAGGCCGGCGACGGCGTCGGCGCGTACGCCCGCCAGGCGCTCCGGCTCGACGCCGAGCAGCAGCCCCAACGCGGCGTTGGCGGCGAGGATCTGGCCGGCGGCGCCGACCAGCGCCATGGGGAACTGGGCGATCTGGAACGCGGCCCGGTAGTCCCGCAGGATGTCACTTTCCGTAAGGGCTGATGGGTTCGCTTCGTGGGGCCTTCCGGGGTCGTGGCCCGGTGCTGTGTGGGGTCCGTTCACCGATCGCTCCCGATGGTGCTGTCGGGCGCTCCCCGGCTGCCCGCTTGGCGTATCCGCGCTGGAAATGTGGCGATCATAGAGGCTGGGGCGCGGATGGAGCCAGTGCCCGCAGTGGCTGTTTCGCAACCCGAAACCTGTGCTTCCGACAAGCTTTCGACTAGCTGATCGTTTCTGCTCGACGGGTGTGCCCTCCGGATCGTTCCCGACTGAAGTGCACGCAGGGTAATCGTATCTCCGTGACCCGGGCGGGCTATCGAAACAGGGCAAAACATGGGAAATCTGAACAAAGTGGTGGCGGTGTTCCCATAAGGCCCGATCGGAGGTCGTCGTGCGCCGTGCTCACCGACGTCCCGCGGCCGTGCTCGCCGCGCTGACCGCCCTCCTGGGGACGACGCTGACCGCGGGCCCTGGCACCGCGGCCATGGCCGACGAGCCGTGCAGCCTGCCGCGTTCGGCCATCCACCACTCCGAGGGCGTCGACACCTGGAACGACGCCTACCCCCGCCCCCTGGGCACGCTGAAGGCCGTCATGCTCTTCCTCGCGTTCCCCGACGCCACCCCGCGGCTGCGCCCCGACCGCATCGCCGAGGACTACTTCCCGGCCACCAGCGACTACTTCCGCACCGCCTCCTACGGGAAGCTGGACCTGGAGACCGAAGTGGTGGACGACTGGCTGCCGATGCCCGAGGCCTCGGCGGACTACGGCATACAGCGCGACTGGGCGCCCGCCGGGCGCTCCGCGTACATCGAGGACGCGATCGAGGTGGTCTCCGGGCGCGTCGACCTCGCCGCCTACGACATCGTCTACCTGGTCGCCGATCCGGACGCGCCCGGCGTGGACCCGGACGCCACCAAGGTCGTCAACTTCGACAAGCCCGTCACCGTCGGCGACGCGGAGATCCGCCGGCTCGTCACGGTGTTCGAACAGCGCCGCCCGGACCGCAATGTCCTCGCCCACGAGACCGGGCACGTCTTCGACCTGCCCGACCTCTACAACCGGCCGGAGAACGGTTTCGGCGACTGGGACACCCACGTCGGCGACTGGGACCTCATGGGCAGCCAGTTCGGCCTGGCCCCCGAACTCTTCGGCTGGCACAAGTGGAAACTCGGGTGGCTCGGCCCGGGGCACGTCGACTGCGTGCGCGGGGCCGGCACCACGCTGCACACCCTCCAGCCCCTCGGTGCGCCCCTGGAGAAGGGCAACCCCGAATCGGACACCCGGCTCGCCGTGGTCCGCACCGGACCGCAGGAGGCGCTCGTGGCCGAGGCGCGCGCCCCCGTGGGCAACGACACCACCACGTGCACGCGGGGCGTACTGCTCTACCGGGTGCGCAGTGACGTCGCCTCGGCCGAAGGGCCGGTTCAGGTGCTCGACGGCCACCCCGACACCAGCGCCTGCCACGCCGCGTCCGTCCACCCGCGGCTGGCCGACGCGCCGCTCGAAACCGGCGAGAGCTACTACGACGCATCCGCGGGCGTACGGGTCGAGGTCGGCGAACGGACCGTCACCGGCGGCTGGAACGTGAAGGTCGTCCGCGAGTGACGGCACGGAACGATCAAGCCGTTCCGACCGGGCAGCCCGCACGGCACCAGCAGCCACCGCCGGCGACCATGTCGTAGACCGGGAGGGAGGCCGCGTCGACCGGATCGAGGCCGTCCGGCAGCGGGGGCGGCCGACCCCGGCACGACGGTCTCCTCGGCTCATGATCGTTAACGGTTCGACCGAGCCGGCGATCTTGGAACACCGTTTCGGGCGCACGAAGAAGCCCCCACCCGCCGAAACCGGCTGGTGGGGGCTTCCCCTGTCGGTGCGCCGCCAGGGACTCGAACCCCGGACCCGCTGATTAAGAGTCAGCTGCTCTAACCAACTGAGCTAGCGGCGCCTGCTGACGTCGTAGACATTAGCACCCTTCGGGGAGGGAGCAAAAATCGGTTAGGAGGGGCCCCGCAGCAGCTCACGGCCGTACTCGATCATCTTGACCGCGTAGTCCTCGGTCCATCCCGCCCGCTCGGCGACCGCCGCGGCGGGCAGTGCGTCGAAGCGCTTCGGATCGGCCAGCTGCGCCGCCGCGAGCGCCTGGAATTCCATGGAACGGTCCGCCGCCGCCTGGAACGCCACCGCCAGCTCCGTGGCGCGGTCGAGCAGCTCCCGCGGGTCGGTGATGGTCTCCAGTGCGAAGAAGTGCTCCTGCTCCTGCTGACCGGCGGGCGGCTCGAAGAACAGCGCCGCCGGCCTGCGGTGGCGCGGCGGCCCGCCGCGGGGCGGCTCGGGTGCCTGGCCGGTATCAGCCATCGGGTGATCAGCCTCCCTGGTCGGCGGTTCGCGTCACGACGGCGGTGCCAGCTGCTCGTGCTGCGCCGCCGCTCCATTGTGCCGGGCCGCCTGCCCCGCCGGGTCGTCCTCCACGGCCCGGCGCTGCCGCGGGCGGAAGCGCCGCGGCGCCGCCTCGTCCGGCGTGATGCTGTCGTGCTCGGTACCCGGTACGGGACCGCCCACGCCCATCCGCTCCTTCACGCGCCCCGCGAGGCGCAGCAGCGGACGGGCCGCGAGCAGGCCGGCCACCATGACGGCGGCGCCGGCGAGCGCGTCGAGGAAGTAATGGTTGCCCGTGCCCATCACGACGATGATGGTTATGAGCGGATACCCCACGGCCAGGGCGCGGATCAGCGGCGTGCGCGACCCGTAGTGCCACAGCGCGACCCCGCACCAGATCGACCAGCCGACGTGCAGGCTCGGCATCGCCGCGTACTGGTTGGTGAAGTCGCCCATGCCGCTGGGCGCGGACGCGTCGTCCGTCCACCAGCCGTAGTCGGCGTACTGCGCGAGGCTGTCGACGAAGCCGTAGTCGACCGGCAGCAGCCGCGGCGGGCTCGTCGGCATCAGCGTGAACCCGATCAGGCCGAGCACAGTCGAGGTCAGCAGCCAGGTGCGCATCAACCGGTAGTGCAGCGGACGCCGCCGGAACAGCCACACCAGCACTATGGGCGTCACCACGTAGTGCAGCGAGGCATACGCGAACGACGAGGGCACCCCGAGCCACTTCTCCTGCGTGAACAGCTCGTTGAGCGGGTCCTCCGCGTGCAGCCACAGCGAGCTTTCGAGCCGCAGGATGGCCAGCCCGTTGTCCACCGCCGTGCCCACGTCGCCGCGCGCCAGGAGACGGGCCCCCGAATAGGCCCCGTAGACGACCACGATCAGCAGCAGCTCGGTCCACCAGCGTGGCCGGTCTCTGGACATCGGACAAGACTCCATATTCGCGTCGTCATCGGCTGGGAGCCGGCAAGTGGTCGTTCCACCGTACGGCGAAGTGCAGGAGAACAGACGCCCGGGGAGCCCCATTCGGTTGCGTCAGGGATGATGAGTGACGCATGGGACGGAAGAAGGGACCTTCATGGCTGCGCGCATCCTGCTGATCCGGCACGGACGGACTGCCTGGTCGGTCACCGGGCGTCACACCGGACGCACGGATGTGCCGCTTCTCGACGAGGGCAGAGCGCAGGCCGCGGCCCTCGGCGAGCGGCTGCGGCAGGCGCCGTGGGAGGGGCTGCCGGACGCCGAGGTCCGCACCAGCCCGCTGTCCCGGGCGCGGGAGACGTGCGAGCTGGCCGGCTTCGGCGAGCGCGCCACCGGCTGGGACGCGCTGCAGGAGTGGGACTACGGACAGGCGGAGGGCCTGACCACCGAGCAGATCGCCGGGCGTCACGGCGGCGACTGGGTCATCTGGCGCGACGGCGTGGTCGGCGGCGAGAGCCTGGACCAACTGTCGGCGCGCGCCGACGAGGTGGTGGCGGGGGCCCGCGCCACGCTCGGCGGGGGTCGCGACGTCGTCCTCTTCGCGCACGGGCACATTCTGCGTGCGGTGGCCGCCCGTTGGCTCGGCCAGGACGTCTCCTTCGCGGCCCGCCTGCGGCTGGACGCCGCGGCGGTCTGTGTTCTCGGCCTGGCCTACGGCAGCCCCGCGGTCGAGCGCTGGAACGATACCGCTCACCTGGACCCCGTCGGCTAGGCGACGCGGTCGAGGAACGTGGCGACCGTGCTGTCCCCGCGTGCGGGCGCCAGCCGGTCCGCGGTCCGCGCCAGTGACCGGGTGATCCGCGTGGAACGCACGTCGGTCAGCAGGTCGAGCGATCTGTGGCCGAAGGCCGCGGCCTCCTCCGGCTCGCCGCCCTCCGCCAGGTAACCGGCCAACTGCGCCGAGTAGAGCGCGAGGTTCCGGGCGAAGTGCGGGTCCTGGAGCGCGGCGCTCACCGCGCGCCTGCCGCAGTCGCCGGCGCGCGCCCAGTCACCGAGCGCCGCCCAGCACTTGGCCTCCAGGCAGGCGAACTCCGCCTCGCCGTAGAACGTCATCCACTCCGGGTCCGCGGGGGCCGGGCCGCGCTCGTGCCGCGTGAGCGCCCGCGCGAGCGACGCCTCCGTGCCGCCGCGGTCGGCCAGCCGCGCCCAGCCGCCGGCCTCGCGCAGCGACAGCAGGGACAGCAGCCGGTCGGACCCGAGCTGCCGCGCCGCGTGCTGGCCGGCCTGGGCGGCGCGCACGGCCTCCCTGGGGCGCCCGGTCGCCCCGGCGAGGGAGGCGGTGTTGCAGAAGGCGTGCGCCTCCAGCGCATCGTTCCCGTGCACGCGCGCGGTCGCCAGCGCCTCGGCGTAGTAGGACCTGGCGTCGGACAGCCGCCCGGAGTCGTGGGCGAGCCAGCCGACGGAGATCGCCAGCTCGCCCGCGCCCGCGTGCAGTTCCTCGTCGACCGACTGGCGCCCGGCGCCCCTGTCCAGCAGCTGGTGGGCGGACCGCAGCGCCTCCCCGGCCGGCCGGTACAGGCGTTCCGCGCCGTGCCGGTCGTCGAGCAGGCGGATGTCGCGGACCGTCTGCCGCACGGCCGCGGCGTCCGCCGCGCCCGGGCGCCCGGCGCCGGGCGCCCCGCGGGACTCGGCGGCGGCCGGGGACGCGCCCAGGGCCGTCAGGGACGCAACGGCGGCGGGTCCGCCGGTCATGAACACGCGACGCAGCACGTCGCCCTCCTCCGTGTTGTCGATGTCTGTGCTCTCCGCCGCCGAGCGGTTCGGAAGGGGGGGAAGGGTCGGGGGGTGCGGGGTCGGCGGAGACGTGTCGGCGCCGGACCGCGGAGCGCGCCGGCGGACGACCTGCCGGGGCTCGAATCCCAACTCCGTGAGGGAACGCCCCGGGAACATATGAAGGAATACCCGCTCGTACGCGTAGTTAGGGCAACGAATCTCGCCTGCCTCGACGCGGCCGATGTACCGCGCGTCGCAGGAGACCCGTTCGCCGATCTCCCGCGCGGCCCGCCGCACCGCCGCGGCGAACTCCCCTTGCGACTGGGTGCCCCGCAGCGTGCGGAAGACGGAATTGGGGCCGCCGGAGCGGGGGGCGGGGGGTGACGTCGCCATGGGCGGACGGTACCGGCTGTGGCGTTCCAACTACCATGCGTTTGCGGGCAAAAGGTGCATTGCCCCCGTGATCTGCCATGAACTGCCACCCATTGCGGCGGAACCGGGCCGTAGCCCTTGACGATGGTCGCGCGTTGAACAACACATCCGACAGCGTGGAGGAGGACCCCATGGCGGACACCGGCGAAACGGAGCCCTGCGATCTGGTCACCGTGCCGGCCAGGGAAGGACTGGAAGCCGTCGACATCCTGCGCCTGCGGCACGGCGTGGGCCCCGTGCTGCACGACCGGGAGTGCGACACCCTGGGGTTCATCGTGCCGGCCGGCACCGCCGAGCGCTGGGACCTGCCCGGCAGCGCCTGCACCCAGACCTACGGCGGGAGCCGCTGCGGCGCACAGCCGCCGGTCACCGGCAGCGGCTGGCTCGTCCCACCGGAGGGCGCCGTCATCAAGGCCACCGAGCCGGAGCGGCTGCGCGCCGCGCTGAACGAGGCGGTGTCGATGCTCCGAGTGGTGGACCGTTCCACGTGACCCGCCGCGGAAGGTCACACTGGATGATGTGGCGAAAAGACGACTGCGGCGCGGTGACGCCGGCAAGGCCCTGACCGAAGCGGTGGGCGGCGGCCTGGCCCAGCTGATGCCCGATCCCGACCGGACCGGCAGCTGGGAGCTGCTGATCGACGGTGCCCCGCAGTCCCACGTGGATCTTGCCGACCCCACGCGCCTCCGCTTCGAGTACCAGCGCAGACTCGGCCACGTCGCCGACCTCGCCGCGCCGCCCGGCCGCCCGCTCGCCGTCCTGCACCTCGGCGGCGGCGCCCTGACCGTGGCCCGCTACATCGCCGCCACCCGCCCCCGTTCCGTTCAGCAGGTGGCCGAGCCCGACAGCGGCCTCACCGCCTTCGTCCGCCGCGAGCTTCCGCTGCCCGACGGCGCCCGCATCCGCGTCCGCCCGGCCGACGCCAGGGACCTGCTCGGGCGGCTGCCGGACGGCTGGGCCGACCTCGTCATCACGGACGTGTTCGCCGACGCGCGCACCCCCGCGCACTGCACCAGCGCCGAGTTCCTCGACGAGGTGCGCCGCGTCCTGCGTCCCGGCGGCTGGTACGCGGCCAACGTCACCGACGGCCCGCCGCTGGCCCACCTGCGCGCCCAGGTGGCCACCGCCGCCGGCCGCTTCGCCGAGGTCTGCCTGGCCGCCGAGCCGCCCGTGCTCCGCGGCCGCCGCTTCGGGAACGGCATCGTCTGCGCCGCCGACGGCCCGCTGCCCACCGTGGAACTGGCCGGCCGCTGCGCCCGCGACCCGGCGCCCGCCCGGCTGCTCGCCGGCCGCGAACTGGCCGATTTCACCGCGGGCGCGCCCGTCGTGACGGACGCCACCGCCGTACCGTCCCCGCCGCCGCCGGACGGCACCTTCGGCTGAGGCGGCCGGGGGCCGGGGGCCGGTGGCCGGTGGCCGGTGGCAGTGGCCGGGGGGCCGTGGTGGGGGCCGCCCCAGGAACGGAACGGGGGATGGCGGGATATCGCCGCCCCCGCGCTCCGGCGGAGCCTTGAGCGGACAGACGCCGGCGCCGGGCCGGTGTCTCGTTCCCGGGGAGGGACCACCACATGCCATCCGTTTCCCGCCGTGCGTTGCTCGGCGCGCTGCCCGTCACCGCCGCGGGGCTCGCCGCGGCGGCCGGCCCGGCCACCGCGGCCCGCCCCGGCGAGCGGCGCGGCGACGCCGTCGCCGCGCTGGCCCGCGCCGCCAGGCCGCTGCGCACCACCGAGCCGCACGGCCCCCACGACGACCTGGCGCCGCTCGGCGCGGCGATCGGCGAGGTGCCGGTCGTCGGGCTCGGCGAGGTCGTGCACGGGGCGCATGAGCTGTACACGCTCAAGCACCGCGCCTTCCGCTATCTGGTGGCCGAAAAGGGCTTCCGCACCTTCGCCCTGGAGGTGGGCTGGGGCGCCGGGCTGCGGATCGACTCCTACGTCAGGAACGGCACCGGCGACCTGCGCACGATCCTGGACGAGGAGTTCGGCAACGGGGCCTGGCCGTGGCACGTCGAGGAGTACCTGGACCTGATCGCGTGGATGCGCGCGCACAACGCCCGCCACCGCGGGGCCCCGCTGCGGTTCATGGGCAACGACCTGGCGTTCCCGCGTATCGCCGACACGATCTTCGACGGCGTCACCGGCTGGGCCGACCGGTACGCGCCGGGCCTGCGGCCCGAACTGGACGCCTGCTACCTGGAGTTGCGCGAACACGCCGCCGCGGCCGACTTCCAGGCCCTGCCCGACGCGGAACGGCAGCGGATCGCGGGGCTCGCCCGGCGGGCCGCCGACCGGGTCGCGGCCCTCGACCCGGCGCCCGGCGGCGCCGCGCACGCCTGGGCGGCGCAGCACGCGCGGGTGCTGGCGCAGACCGCGACGCTGCTCGCGTTCCGGCTGAACGATCCGGCGGAACAGCCGGCGGCCATGCGTTACCGGGATGAGCTGATGGCGGTCAACACCGCCTGGTGGCACCGGCAGACGGGACACAAGGTGCTGCTGTCGGCGCACAACGGGCACACGGCGTACGAGACGTACGACCCCGTGCACTACCCCGTCACCCAGGGGGCCTATCTGCGGGATCTGCTCGGCGCGTCCTACCTCTCGGTGGGCACGACCTTCGGCCGCGGCAGCTGGACCGTGCCGGACGGCAGCGGGGAGTGGCAGACCGCGTCCGAGGGTCCGCCGCGCGCCGGCAGCTCCGAGAAGATCCTCGAACGGGCGGGGCGGCTGGCGGGCCACCGGGACTTCCTGCTGGACGTGCGGACGGCCCCGGCCGCGGCCCGCGCCTGGCTGAGCGAGGAGCGGCCCACGCGGGACATCGGGCCGCCCGGCGACCCGTACCGGCCGTTCATCCTCGCCGCGGGGCACGACGCGCTGATCCACCTCCACGCGTTCGGCCCCGCCAGGCGGCTGCCGGAAGGGAACGGGCGCGGGGAATGACCCGGCCCCCGGCCAGGTGCCGCGGTGCGCGGTCCTGGCCGGGGGCCGACCCCCTTGCCCCCCTTTCCGGGAGGGAGCCGGAAAGGCTTCCGGGTGGACACGGGGGAGTCCGGTGGGCGCGCCGCGGTGCCCGCGCCGCGCCCGTGGCTCAGGTGGCGGGCAGCCGTCCCGAGCCCACCACGCCGGCGTACCAGCGGGCGCTCGCCTTCGGCGTGCGCCGGAGCGTGTCGAAGTCCACGTGCACCACGCCGAAGCGCTTGCTGTACCCGTAGGCCCATTCGAAGTTGTCCAGCAGCGACCACAGGAAGTAGCCGCGGATGTCGACGCCCTGTTCGATCGAACGGTGGACGGCGTCGAGGTGGCCGTGCAGATAGGAGATCCGCTCCGGGTCGTGCACGACGCCCGCCGCGTCCATCTTGTCGTCGAACGCGGCGCCGTTCTCGGTGATGTAGAGCGGCAGGTTCGGCAGTTCGCTGTGGAAGCGCTGGAGCAGCTCGTACAGGCCGGTCGGGTCGACGACCCAGCCCATGTCCGTGCGCTCGCCGGGCGCGAGGTGGAACTCCACGTCCTCGGAGCCCACCCACGGGGAGTGCGTGCCCGAGCCGTGGCCGTCGTTGCGCTTGGCCTGCGAGCCGCCCGTCGGCGCGGAGACGACCGACGGCTGGTAGTAGTTCAGGCCGAGGAAGTCCAGCGGCTGGTGGATCGCCGCCTCGTCGCCCGCGCGCAGGAACGACCAGTCGCTGACGCGCGCGGTGTCCTGCCGCAGGTCCTCGGGGTAGCTGCCGTGCAGCAGCGGGCCGGAGAAGATGCGGGTCTGCAGCGCGTCGATGCGGCGCGCCGCGTCCACGTCCGCCGGTGCGTCGGTGCGCGGCCGGGCGACCACCGGGTTGAGCGTGACGCCGATCTCGGCGTTGCGCGGCAGGGCGGCGCGAAGCGCCTGGACGCCGAGGCCGTGCGCGAGGTTCAGGTGGTGCGCCGCCTTGAGCACACTCTCCGGCTCAGTGCGCCCCGGGGCGTGCACGCCGGAGCCGTAGCCGAGGAACGCGCTGCAGAACGGCTCGTTCAGCGTCGTCCACATGGCCACCCGGTCGCCCAGCGCCTCGCCGACGATCTGCGCGTACTCCGCGAACCGTTCGGCGGTCTCCCGCTCCGGCCACCCGCCCGAGTCCTCCAGGTCCTGCGGCAGGTCCCAGTGGTACAGGGTGATCGCCGGCGTGATCCCGCGCTCCAGCAGGCCGTCGGCGAGGGCGCGGTAGAAGTCGAGCCCGCGCTGTACCGCGGGGCCGCGTCCGGTGGGCTGGACGCGTGACCACGACACCGAGAACCGGTAGGCGGCGAGGCCGAGTTCGGCCATGAGGCCGACGTCCTCCTGCCAGCGGTGGTAGTGGTCGCAGGCCACGTCCCCCGTGTCCCCTGCGTGCACCTTCCCGGGGGTCCGGCTGAAGGTGTCCCAGATCGAGGGGGTGCGGCCGTCCTCACGGGCCGCACCTTCGATCTGGTAGCTCGCGGTGGCCGAGCCCCACAGGAAGTCGGGTGGGAAGACCCGGGGTTGTTTTTCAGTCATGGAAGCGCTCCCATTCTTGCTCGTAGAGAGGGTACCGAACCGCGCGCGACGGGGTGCTCAGCCCTTGAGTGCGCCGTGCATGATGCCGCCCACGATCTGCTTGCCGAACAGCACGAACGCGATGAGCAGGGGGAGCGTGCCGAGCAGTGCGCCGGCCATGATCACCCCTTGGTCGGGGACATAGCCCTGTCCCAGGCCCGTGAGCGCGACCTGCACGGTCGGGTTCTGCTGGGTGAGCGCGATCATTGGCCAGAAGAACTCGTTCCAGGCCAGCACGAAGGTGAGCATGCCGAGCACCGCCATGGCCGGGCGGGCGGCGGGGAAGACGACGTGCCACACGACGCGCAGGCTGTTGGAGCCGTCGACTCTGGCGGCCTCGATCAGCTCGGTCGGCAGGGCCTGCACGAGGTACTGCCGCATGAAGAAGACGCCGAAGGCGCTCACCATCATCGGCAGGATCACGGCCTGGAGGTGGTTGCTCCACTCCAACTCCGCGACGGCCATGAACATCGGTACCACCGTGAGCTGCGGCGGCACCATCATCGTGCCGATGACCAGCAGCATCAGGACGTTCTTCGCGCGGAACCTGAGCTTGGCGAAGGCGAAGCCGGCCAGCGTCGCGAACAGCACGGTCGAGACGGTGATGGTGCCCGCGACGAAGATCGTGTTGATCATCGCCTTGCCGAGATTGGCGTCGTCCCAGGCCCTCTCCAGGTTGGTGAACAGCCGGCCGCCGAACCAGAAGGGCGGCGTGGCCTCCGACAGCCGGGCCTTGCTGTGCGAGGCGGCGATGGCGGAGTACACCAGCGGGACGATGGACCCGAGGGCGAAGACCGCCAGGATGGTGTACGTGAGCCAGCCGCCGTGCAGATGCCCGCCCGCGGTGCCCGCCTTGGCCCGGCGTGCCCTGCGGCCCCGTTCGGGACCGTCCGCCGTGGCCGCGTCCTGCGGAGCCGGCTGGGTGTTGACAACGGCCATCATTCCTCCTCGCCGTTGCTGCGGCCAACCCATCGGGTGATCACCCAGTAGATGATTCCGATGATGATGAGCAGCAGGAACATCGTCCAGGCGATGGCCGCCGCCCGGCCGAGATGCCTGTTGATCCAGCCCATCTCGTACATGTAGAGGCCGAGCGTCTGGTACTGGTTCTGCGTGCCGCCGGACGGGTCGCCCGCGAACAGCAGCGGCTCGCCGAACAGCTGGGTGGCGCCGATCGTGGACACGACGATGGTGAACAGGATCGTCGGCCGTAGCGAAGGCAGCGTGATGTGGATGAACTGCTTCCACCGGGACGCCCCGTCGAGGGCGGCCGACTCGTAGAGGTCGTTCGGAACGGCCTGCATCGCGGCGAGGTAGATCAGCGTGTTGTAGCCGGTCCAGCGCCAGATGACGATGGTCGACACGGCGAACTGGGAGGACCAGGTGCCCGCCTGCCAGTCCACGCGGTCAATGCCGATCAGATCCAGAGCCCAGTTGATCACGCCGTAGTCGCGGCCGTAGAGCATCGCGAACACGAGCGTCGCGGCGGCGATCGAGGTGGCGTACGGCGTGAGGATCGCGACGCGGAAGAACATGCTGCCGCGCAGCCGGTAGTTGAGCAGGTGGGCGAGGCCGAGCGCCATCAGCAGCTGCGGCACCGTGGAGATGATGCCGATGGTGAAGGTGTTGCGCAGGGCCTTCCAGAAGAACTCGTCCTCCCACAGCCGCGTGAAGTTCTCGAAGCCCACCCACTCCATCTCGTTGGGGGTCAGCATCGACGCGCTGTGCAGCGCGGACCAGCCCGTGTAGAGGAGCGGGAAGAGGCCGAAGGCGGCGAAGAAGAGGAAGAACGGCGAGACGAACGCGTACGGGCTGTACTTCAGATCCCAGCGGTAGCGCCGGGAGCGGCGCTCCGCGCGCCGCTGTTCCTTGGGGCCTGGTGCGGGGTGCGCCGTGCCGGACGCCGGTGGTTTCGGGCGCGGGGCCGCGCCCCCCTTCGCGGGGGGCGCGGCCTCTCGGTGTTCAGTGGTCATCGGCGAGTCCTGGTCATTCCGCTAGTGCGTTGTCCAGCGCGCTCACGACGTCTTCCCAGGCGCTGTCCGGGTCGTTGCCCTGCTGCTCGACCGTGACCAGACCGTTGGTGATCGATTCCTGGATGATCTGGTCGTTGGGGCCGATCGGCGTGGACGGGATCTCGGCGGCGGCCGTGGAGAGGATCTGGCCGATCTGGACGCCGGGAAAGTACTCGTTCGTAGCGTTCTGGACGTCTTCCGTCTCCTGCGCCGTGGCGGAGCTGGGGAAGTTGCCCGCGTTGGCGAAGATCTTGGCCTGCTGCTCGGGGGCGGTCAGCCACTCGGCGAGGGCGACGGCCTCCTCCTTGTGCTCCGAAGCGTCCGTCACGCCGATGAACGAGCCGCCCCAGTTGGACGGTTCGGGCGAACGGGCCATGCTCCACAAACCGGCGCCCGCGTCACCCGCGTGCGACTGAATGGTCGTCAGCATCCAGGCGGGGCAGGCCGGCAGCGTCGCGAAGGCACCGTTGGCCAGGGCCCGCTCCCACTCGGGGGAGAACTGCTGCTGCTGGTCGGTCAGTCCGGCGTCGGCGACCTGGAGGGAGAGGTCCCAGGCGGTCTGAACGCCCTCGCTCTCCTGGTAGATGACCTCGCCCGCCTCGTTGGTGTAGCGCTCCTCGAAGGCGGAGACGACCGCGTTGAACATGCCGCCCGCCGAGTCGAGGTAGGCGACGTCGTCGGGCGCGTTCGCCGCGAAGTCCTCGCCGACCGCGATGTAGTCCTCCCAGCCGCCGGCGAACAGTTCGCTGACCGCCTCGCTCTCGGTCGGCAGCCCGGCCTGCTCGAAGTAGTCCGTGCGGTAGCAGATGCCGGTGGGGCCGATGTCGGTGCCAAGACCGATGACCCGCCCGTCGGCGTCCGTCGCCTGGTCGACCTTCCACGGCACGAAGTGGCTGGTGTCCACGTCATACTCGTTGAAGTCGACCCAGCGCGGGCTCAGTTCGCTGGTCATCTCGGCGATGTTGCCGACCTCGATGGCCTGGATGTCGGCGAGGCCGCTGTTCTGGCCGAGGCGCGTGCGGAGCTGGGCGATGTAGTCGGCGTTCTCGGTGGTGGAGTCCTGCTCGATCGTGATGTTCGGGTTGGCCTCCATGTATTCGTCGTACAGCCCGGCTTCTTGGTAACCGAACTGCCCGAACACACCGACTCTCAAAGTGATGTTCTCGTCATCACCGCCGCCGCCGTCGTCGTCGCTCGAACAGGCGCCGAGCAGCGCGGTCGCGAGGGTCGCGGTCAGACCGACTGCGACGGCTCTGGCCGCTCGGCGTCGCGGCCGGTTCGTGATACGGGTGGTGTTGCGCATGACGTCGTCGTCCTCCTGGCGCACTGACGTTGCCTTCCCAGCCGGGTGGTTTCGACACGTGGGGGATAGGGGGCCTGGGCTCGGAACGTACGGTTCTATAGGGTTCCAGGAGCGTGGGAGCGCTCCCAGTTGTGATGGGTTGAAGGGTGTCCGAGTGCTCGCCGGGTGTCAAGGCGTAAAGCGGTCCGTCTCGGATTCCGTGATGTAGTTGGACCCTGGGGCGGAAACGGGAGGAAGCGATGGCGATGGCAAGGCGCGGCGCGGGCCGCGATGGAAGACCGACACTTGAACAAGTCGCGGCACGGGCGGGGGTGGGCCGTGGCACGGTGTCCCGCGTCATCAACGGATCACCAAGGGTAAGTGACAGGACGCGGGCCGCGGTCGAGCAGGCCATCGCCGATCTGGGGTACGTACCGCACCGGGCGGCCAGGGCGCTGGCCGCCAACAGGTCGGACGCCATTGCCCTGGTGGTGCCCGAGGCGGAGACGCGGCTGTTCGCCGAGCCGTTCTTCTCCGGCATTCTCCGCGGGGTCTCGGCGGAGCTGGCGGACACCGACATCCAGCTGCTGCTGACGCTGATCAGGACCCCGAAGGAGCGCACCAGGTTCGCCCAGTACGCCGCGAGCCACCGCGTCGACGGCGTGCTGCTGGTGTCCGTGCACGGCGACGATCCGCTGCCCGACCAGCTGGCGGACATGGGCCTGCCCGTGGTGATGACCGGCCGCAGGTCGGCCGACGAGCCGGTGCCGCACGTCGACTGCGACAACGTCGGCGGGGCCCAGCTCGCCGTGGAGCACCTGCTGGGCCGCGGGCGCAGCCGCGTCGCGACGATCACCGGGCCCGCCGACATGTACGTCGCCAGGTGCCGGCTCGACGGCTACCAGGAGGCACTGCGCGCCGCCGGCCGCGAGCCGGCGGTGGAGCTGGTGGGGCGCGGGGACTTCACCGAGGAGAGCGGACACGCGGCCATGCGCGAGCTGGTGGCGCGGCGCCCCGACCTGGACGCGGTGTTCTGCGCCTCCGACCTCATGGCGATCGGCGCCCGGCGCGCGCTGCGCGAGCTGGGGCGTTCCGTGCCCGACGACGTGGCGCTCGTCGGCTTCGACGACTCCGCGCTCGCCCGCCACCTGGACCCGCCGCTGACCAGCGTCCGGCAGCCCATGGAGGGCATGGGCCGGGCGATGACGCGGGCCCTGCTGGCCGAGATCTCCGACGGGGGAACCGACCGCCCCCGCCTGGTGCTCCCGACCGAGCTGGTGCGCCGCTCCTCGTCGTAGCCGCCCGGCCCGCCGGGCCCGGCGGGCGGCGGTGGGCCCCAGCCCCCGGCGGTCGGCCCCGGCGGTCGGCGGTCGGCGGTGGGCCGGTGCGGCGCCCGGGCCTGGCCCGTCTCGCGGTGCGCGCGCGGTAGGCGGACGGACAACGGGCAGGACCGGCGGGGAAACGGGCGGGGCGACGCCGGGGCGCGGGGCAGGGGGTCGCCGGGACGGCGGCGCGGAGGCGCGGCGCTGATCAGCGCTTTTTCCCCGGCGCTCCGCGCGGCCGCGGCCGGGGGGACCCGTGGGTCCCGAGGAGCCGGCGGGTGGGCCCCGCCCGCCGGTGGCCGGATGGGGCGCGCGGCTGTCCGGTAACGCGCCGCTGACAGATCATCACCGAATGGTCATGCTGGTCCGGGCAGCGACGGAAGGAGCGCGCGCATGGGCAGGCGGCTGAGCTTCGCGGACACCGACTTCGGTGTCCAGGGCGTGGAGACGGAGCACGTCCTGGCGCGGCTCCGGGAGACGTGCTGGGCCGACGGGGCCGCGCAGGTGCAGGACTGGGCGGCCTGCGACGAGTTCGCAGGCGTGTTCGGGACGTCGGAGACGTTCGAGCACACGGCGTGGCGACTGGAGTCGCGCTGCCGGTATCAGGCGGCCGAGCAGAGCGCCGCCTACCAGCGGTTCGTCACCGGGCAGCGGGCGGGCCCTGGGCCCGCGCCCGAGGAGCCGCGCGGCGCGGGCCGCAGGCGGCAGCCGGCGCTGGGCAGGCGGGTGGAGCGGGTGCGCGTCGTGGACGATCCGCCGACGCTGGGGCAGCTGTATCTGCTCGACGCCGCGCGGCGGAACGCGAGGGCGGGCGAGGACGTGCGCAACCTGTGGCGGGCGGACGCGGAGTGGCTGAAGCTGCCGGGCGAGGACTTCTGGCTGTTCGACTCCCGGGTGCTCGCGGTGCTGCGCTTCGACGACGCCGACCGGCTGACCGGCATCGAGGTGGTCACCGAGCCCCAGGAGGTGCTGCGCGCCTGCCAGGTGCGCGATGCGGCCTGGCATCACGCCGTGCCCTTCGAGGAGTTCGGCGCCCGGGTCCGCGCCTCGGACTGACGGCGCCGGAACGCCCGCGGCGGGTGCGGGCCGACGCCGTCAACGCTGTCGAGGCCGTCAGCTCCGTCAGCTCCGTCAACTCCGTGCGATGCGGCCGGAATTCATTCGTGTGAGTGACGCTCCGGAGTGGCTCGTATATATCTCCCGGGTGTCGAGCCGGAGCATGGTTGACCCGTGCCGAAGCCCGGAGCGGGCCGGAGAACGGGCGTCCGGCGGCCTATTCGACGCCCGTATCCGTTTGGTCACGCACGATGTAGTCGAATTGTGGCTCAGCTGGTTTCGCAACCCGGCCCCCCGAGCCCGTCCGGCGGTCTAGGGTCCGTGTCATGGTTGTTCGGCACCTGTGCGAACCGGGGGACTTGGACATCACCCGGCCGTTGCCCGGGCGGCCGGCCGTGGCGCAGCGCGTGACGGCCGTCGCCGTTTCGGAAGGGGTGGAGCGGGTCGCGGTCGCCACGGCCGCGCCCTGGTTCCCCGCGTTCGGTGAGCTGCTGGTGATACAGCCGGGCGTGGAACGGCGGCCCGTTCGGCTCGGCGTGGCCAGACGCGCGCCCGGCGCGGTCGTGCGCGACCTGGTGTTCGGGCCCGGCGGGGCCGCGCTGACGGCCTCGCTCGGCGGGACCGAGGAGCACCACGTCGGGCAGGTCGCGCACTGGCGCCTGGCCGCCACCGCGGAACGGTGGCGCCGCGCCATCAGCCGCCCGGTGTACGCCGGTTACGGCGATTTCGGCGGCGTGAGGCTCGCGGTCAGCGGCGACGGCGAGACGATCGCGGGCTGCGACCAGAGCAGCCGCAGCGTGGTGGCCTGGGCCGCGCCCGACGGGCGGCAGCTCGCCGACCCGGTCGGGATCGGGGGCAGCGAGGCGGTCGCGGTGGACGCGGACGGCTCGCGCGTGGCGTTCCGGCTGTGCCGCCCGTACGAGCGGGCGCCGGGCGGCGGCATCGCGGTCCTCGATCTGCGCGACGGCGGCATCACGACGTTCCGGACGGGCGTGAGCTGGTGTTCCGGTCTCGTCTTCGCGCCGGACGGGCGCTCGCTCGCCGTGGTGGGGGCGGCGGACGGCACGGCGCTCGCCGTGCGCGTCGCGCTGGACGAGGGGGAGGTGGTCCGGCGGGCGCTGGCCGAACTCCCGGGCGAGGCCAGGCAGCAGATAGTGCGGCCGGTATGGGGTGCCGACGGCCCGCGGGCCGCGATTCGCGCCGGCCGCACGGTGACGGTGTGGGATCTCGCCGACGGCAGATCGCTGCTCTCCGTCCCCGACCTGGGCCGTTCGACGGCCTGGGCGCTCAGCCCTGACGGCCGCGCGCTGGTCGTCGCAACCCCCGTCGAGGTGCGCGCGTACGACCTCGGCTGACGTGCGGAAGCAAGGAACGACGCGATGACAACGTTGCAAGTCCTGCTCGACGCCCGCCCGAGCCGGGCGGGCTGGCTGGAGATCTGCCACCTGCTCGAACAACTCGACGAGCGGCAGCTGGGCGAGGTCGCCCCGCGCGTGCTGCGCTGGCCGGCGGGGCAGCGCCCGATGCCGGACGCGTGGTGGGCCCAGTGGGTCGCGGGCGACGTCCGCCCGTGTCACGCGCTGGCCGGCACCCGCAGACTCGGCCGTCTCGACAGCGTCGAGACGGGCACGGTGCCGGTGCCGGTGGAGGACGACCGGGAGGACGGGGACAGCAGTCAGGGCGCGTACTTCTACAGCGGCGCGAGCGCCGTGGCCGCGGCCCCCGGGCTGCGCTGGCTCGCGCTCGCCGCCGCCGCGGAGTGGCACCACAACGGCGGGGACGTCGTGCGCTGGGACACCACGCGGGACGCGCCGCTGGTCTGGTTCCTCGGTGGCGGGGAGTACTACGACGAGGCGTACGACCTGGCCGTCAGCCCGGACGGCGGCACCGTGGTGACGGCCGTCGAGGGCGTGTGGCGGGCCTGGTCCGCGGCGGGCGAGCCGTTGTGGGAGGTGCGGCCGCATGTGGGCGCGGAGGACGCGCCCTGCTTCAGCCGCGACGACCTGGTCAGGTTCGCCTTCTCCGCGAACGGGGAACGGCTGGCCGTCGGCACCGGCAGCACCGATGTGGTCGCCGTGGTCGAGACCGGCACCGGCAAGGTGCTGCTGCATGTGCCCGAGGGGCAGGACGCGTTCGGCCCCGTCGCGCTGGACGCGGCCGGGCGGCTGCTGTTCCACGCGGGTCCGGCCGGCCGGGTGGTGGCACGCGACGTGGCCACGGGTCTGGTGCTGGCCACCGCGGAGACCGGGCTGACCGCCGTGGGCGCGCTGGCCGCGGCGCCGGACGGCGGCGCGGTGTTCGCGGTGGGCGGCGCCGTCGGCGGCGCCCCTGACCAGGCCGGGCTCGCCACCTCCGCGCGCCCCGCCGCGCGGCTGCTCACGCTGCGCGCGCGGGCGGACGGCGCCGACTTCGCGCCGGGGGAGCTGCTGCGCCCGGACGGCTTCGCCGGGGAGCTCGACGCGGACTCGCCGGCCGCGGCCCTCACCACCCGTGCGGTGTGGACGGGCGCCGGGCCCTTCGCGTTCATCGGCGCGGACTTCGGCTCGCTGCTTTTCGACGGCCGCGGCCGGACGCTGTGGGCCGATCCCGCGGGCGCCACCGCCGCGTTCACGCCGGACGGCAGCGCGCTCGTGGTGGTGCAGGAGGAGATCGACGCCTGGTTCCTGGCCGGGCTCGCGCCGCCGGGTGCGGTGGTGCCGCGGCCGCCGGAGCCGGGCCCGGGGCAGGTGCTGCTCACCGGCCTGCCGGCCACGCTCGTCGGCCGGCCCGCGTCCGATGCCGAGCCCGAACTGCCGCTGTCCCACTGGTCGGTGCCGCTGGCCGCGGTCGCCGACGACGCCCGCGCGCTCGCGTTCTGCGCCAAGCTCGACCGCGACTCCGCCGACCGCCCGCAGGTGCTGTGCCGCTGGCCCGAGGGCAGCGGCGGGCCGCCCGCGGTCAGCCTCCTGCCCGCCGTCGCGGACGCCGCCTACCTGACCGACCTGGCGTTCGGGCCGCGCGGCGACGTTCTGGTGCGGGCGCTGCTCGGCGAGGAGTCCTGCGTCGTGCTGAACGACGTGGCCACCGGCGAGACCCGCTGGCGGTACCCGCTGCCGCCCGCGGCGCCGCACGGCGAGGAGCGGCTGCGCCTCGCCTTCGGCGCGGACGGCGCCCGGCTCGCGCTGGCGCTGCACGGTCTCGGCCGCATCGTCGTGCTCGACGCGGCGACCGGCGATACCGTGCTCACCGTCACCGAGCCGGCCAGGTACGCCGAGCACTGGCGGCGGCTGCGGGTGGAGGCGGTGGCGCTTGACGCGGCGGGGCGGCGGGTCGCGTTCGGCGTGCGGGACGCGAGCAGCCGCGTCGTGGTGTGCGATGTCGGGACGGGCGAGGTGCTGGGCCGCGCGGAGCCGGACGGGCTGCGGCAGATCACGGGCCTGGCCTTCGCCCCGGACGGCTCGGCGCTTGCCGTGGCCGGCGCCACGGACCGCGGCCACGCCGCGCTGTGGCAGCTGCCGCCCGACGCGTCGGCGTCGGCCGGGCCCGCGCCGCGGACGGCGGTTCCTGACCTGCCGATGCACGACCAGCCGGACGGCAGCCTGGTCTGGCCGGCGGGCCGCGGGCCGCTCGCGTACTTCCCCGGGAGCCACGGCTGGGGCGCCGTGTGGGACGCGGACAGCGGCACGGTACTCGCGGAGCTGCCGTTCGGCCGCGCGGACGGTGGCGTCGCGCTGTCGCCCGACGGCGAAACCCTCGTCACCGTCACGCAGTTCGGGGTGCGCCGCTGGCCCCTGCGGGCCGCCGTGACCGCACCGGCCTGACGGCCGCCGGCGCCCCGCGGCGTGTGCCGCGGGGCCCCGGCCGACGTGACCGCATGGATTCCTGACCCGTCCTCCCCCGTTCGCGGCCTTCGTCCGGCGGGCCGTCCTTCCCCGCCGGGATCGCTACCGGTATGCGTGTACACTAAAATGTGTACACTTGCCGCATGGTCGAGAACACCGCGACAGTACGAGAAGCCCGCGCGCATCTCGCGGAGCGAATCAACCGGGCCGAGGAAGGCATTCCGACGGTCATCACACGCAACGGCGCCCCGGTGGCGGCCGTGGTTCCGATCGCGGACTTCGAAGCACTGGAGGAAGCGGCCGACCTGATGCTGGCGCGCGAAGCGGAAGCGGTCCTGGCCGAGGGCGGCCACACCGTGACGATGGCGGAACTTCTGGCGGATCTGTTCACCGAGCGGGACGACGAGGCGGAGTGAAGTACGCCTTCCGGTTCACCACGGCGGCGCAGCGGCAGCTCCGGGCTATCAGCCGACCCGACGCCATGCGCGTTCTGGCCGCGCTGACCGCGCTCGGCGACGACCCGTACCGCCAGGACGCCGATGTCAAGAAGCTCACCGGTCCGTCGGGGCTCTACCGGCTCCGGATCGGGAGCTACCGGGTCGCGTACCAGATCAACGATGGTGAGCTCGTCATCCTGGTCGTCAAGGTGGGCGACAGGCGGGACGCCTACCGCAACCTGTGATGCCCCGCCCGACGCCACCACCGCCGCCGTCCGCGGCAGGAGGTGCCGGACCTGCCTGCCGGTATCAGGCGAGCGCCACCGACCAGCGCCACCGACCAGCGGCTCGACCAGCGGCTCGACCAGCGGCTCCGGCGGGCACCGGCCCTCGACGTGCCCAGGTCGCCGCGTAATGAGCGATGCCGTCCGGGATCGCGCGCCGACTCGGTCCGTGCCCCTTTCCGTTCCTCTTTCTCTTCTTCTCTTCTTTGCTTCTCTCTGAGGCCGCCGCCCGGCCGCCGGCCGCGCGCGGTGCGTTCGTTTCCCGAACGGATGACGCACCGCGCCCCCGGTGCCGGCAGCGGCATCGGGGGCGGGTGCGTGGGGGGACCACCGGCGGGTGCCGGTCATGCGGTTGCGGGTCCGGGTGCCGGGTCCGCTCCCGCGGGTGCGGGAACGGACCCGGTCCCGTTCAGGGTGAATCCGGTCGGTGTGCCCGGATCACAGGGGCGGGTGGGCGTTCGCCATCAGCTCCTCGAACTGGGCCTGGAACCAGTGGCCCGAGATCGGAGCGTCCGGCAGCGCGCCCGACATGTTGTTCTGGTTGCGCGGGTTGCCCTCGTAGGTGGGGTCGCACATCCGGTCGAAGCCCTTGCCCTCGTCGTTCGGGATCTCCTCGCTGGAGCCGTCCGACTCCCCCGGGGGCTTGATCCACGCGTAGGCGTCGATGTTCGGCGCCGGGGACGCGGTCGGGCGCTCGCCGAGGCCCGCACCACTCTGGTTGCACCAGTTGCCGAGGTGGATGCGGCGGTCGTAGCGGCCACCGTCGACGTACTCGTCGGCGCTGGTCTCAGGACCGGGGCCGGTGGGACGGTCCGCGCCGCCCCAGCCGTTGCGCGAGGTGTCGATGATGACACCGAGGCCGTCGGGGAAGCCCGCCGCGGGGGCCGCCACCGTGGCGAAGTCCTGGGCGAAGGACTGCTCGTCGACGTAGTTGTTCCAGTCGATCCAGGAGCTTTCCCCGCGGATCGGCTGGCCGCCGATCGTGTCGCCGATGGCGAAGTTGTCCTCCACCGTCGCGCTGTAGTTCGCCGTGTTGGCGGCGAAACCGGCCACGTCCTCGGGGGTGGCGCCCTCGGCGTTGGCGGCCTCGAACAGCAGGTCCGCGCTCGCCTGGAAGTTGTCCTCCCAGCCGATCCAGCCGTGGTGGCCGATGTCGATGTAGTTGTAGACGTTCTCGTTGTCGCCCAGGGTGGCGATGTTGTAGCCGACACCCTTGACGTAGTTGCCGTTGGCCAGCATCTCGTCGCACTCGGGCGTCGCGGTCTCGCGGCTGCCGACGTTGGTGACCAGGTTCGGCAGCGAGTCGATCTCCACGATGTTGATGATGCGGAGGTCGGCGTACGCCGGGTCCGACACGATCTCGTTGATCGGGTCGATGAACTCGGTCTTGTAGACGTCGATCTCTTCCGGGCCCAGCTCGCCGTTGGAGGCGAGCGCGGCGCAGTCACGGCCCGGCAGGTTGTAGGTGACGATCTGGATGGCGTCATAGCCACCGGCCACCGCGTTGTCCAGGTGCTCGCGCAGCCCGGTGCTGTTGCCGGCCGAGCCGCCCGTGATCGCGGCCCTGCTGTCGAGCCAGACGGCGGTCGGCGTGTCGGCGATGGCCGAGCCGCCACCCTCGGTGGCCGCGGCGGACCAGTCCGGGTTCACGTAGAGCGACGCGCCCTCGTAGGGGTTGTCGACCCGGGCCAGCGTGTCTGCGTCCTCGCCCGCCGTGGCGGTGCTCAGGGTGCTCACCGTCAGAGCGGCGGCCCCGACCAGGGCACCCGCGATGGTGACGGATCGCCGGCGCAGCCGGCGATGTGGGGGGTTGGTGCGGCTCATCAGTTCTGATCCTCCGGATGGTTGCGTACGGCCGATGCCGAACGGCGTTGGCTGCCCGAGCGGCGGATGAACGACCGCTGTGGCGACCGCGGGCCGCCGCCGAGGCATCTCACGACCCGTCGCACACCCACACGTGCCCGTTCCCCGCACGTGGCGGGGGCGGGGAGACGGCGAGAAGGGGGGCTCGCCGGCCGGGGCGCCGAACCGGCCCCGGCTGTGGGCACATGGGAACTCACCGTTGATCGTTCGCAGGGGATCGACCGGGAGGTTGTGGGGGTGGTGGTGGGGGTTGTGGGGGTGTTCATGCTCGGAGCGGCTCCGCTTCGTCACGACGCGCCGTCCTCGGCGCCGGACAGTTTGGGACCGCTCCCACTGGTTGAAGGGACCGTAGGCCACAAGTCCCCTTCTCGCCAAGGGGTCGTTCGAGAAATTACCGCTGACCTGCCGTGCAACAGCCGAATTAGTCCGGGGGGTTGACGTGTGCAGTCCATTGCTCAAAGCTTGGGAGCGCTCCCACTGGTCTCAGCTCCTCAACCCCCACGAGCCGCGAGGAGGATGCCATGCCGATCCGTCGTGGATCAGACATCGGTAGCCCGGCCAGAACCAGATCCCGAAAGAAGTCCCGGCGTCTCTGGACCGCCGGGGCCATCGCTCTGTCCCTGCCGCTGGGACTGACGGCAGCCGCGCAGGGCAACGCCAGCTCGCCGTTCGGAGACGAGCCGGAACTGCTCCAGTACGAGGAGCAGTTCCTCACCCTCTACGAAACGATCAAGGACCCGGCCAACGGGTACTTCTCGGACGAGGGCATCCCTTACCACTCCGTCGAGACGCTGATCGTCGAGGCGCCGGACCACGGCCACCAGACGACCTCCGAGGCGTACTCGTACCTCATCTGGCTGGAGGCACAGTACGGCCAGGTCACCGGCGACTGGCAGCCGTTCAACGACTCGTGGGCGCTGATGGAGGAGTGGATGATCCCCTCCGCCGACGAGCAGCCGAGCAACAGCTTCTACGATCCGTCCTCGCCCGCGACCTACGCGCCCGAGTCCACCGACCCGGCCGACTACCCGGCCCAGATGGACCCCGACGTGCCCGTCGGCGAGGACCCGCTGGCCGACGAACTCTCGTCCACGTACGGCACGGACGAGATCTACGGCATGCACTGGCTCCAGGACGTCGACGACACCTACGGCTACGGCTCCGCGTGCGGCGGAACGGCCGGGGACCCGACGTTCATCAACACCTTCCAGCGCGGGCCGCAGGAATCCACCTGGGAGACCGTCACCCACCCCTCCTGTGACGACTTCTCCTTCGGCGGCGAGAACGGCTACCTCGACCTGTTCACCGGGGACGCCTCCTACGCGCAGCAGTGGCGCTACACCAACGCGCCGGACGCGGACGCCCGTGCCGTGCAGGCCGCCTACTGGGCCAACCAGTGGGCGTCGGAGCAGGGCAACGCGGCCGCGGTGGCCGGTACGGTCGAGAAGGCCGCGCAGATGGGCGACTACCTGCGCTACTCGATGTACGACAAGTACTTCAAGGAGATCGGCGACTGCGTCGGCCCGTCCGAGTGCGCCGCCGGCTCCGGCAAGAGCAGCAACCACCAGCTGATGTCCTGGTACTACGCCTGGGGCGGCGCGCTCGACACCTCCGCGGGCTGGGCCTGGCGCATCGGCGCAAGCTACGCGCACTTCGGCTACCAGAACCCGATGGCCGCGTACGTGCTGTCGACCGACGAGGCCCTGATCCCGCAGTCGCCCAGCGCGGGCGAGGACTGGGGCAACAGCCTCGACCGGATGATCGAGTTCTACACCTGGCTCCAGTCGGCCGAGGGCGGCATCGCCGGCGGCGCGACCAACAGCTGGGAAGGCGACTACGGCACGCCGCCGGCCGGCACCCCGACGTTCTACGGCATGTACTACGACGAGAAGCCCGTTTACCACGACCCGCCGTCGAACCGCTGGTTCGGCATGCAGGCCTGGTCCATGCAGCGGCTCGCCGAGTACTACTACGTCAGCGGGGACGAGCGCGTCGGCCCGGTGCTCGACAAGTGGGCCGACTGGGTCGTCGGCGAGGTCACCATCGGCGAGGGCGGGGACTTCCAGATCCCGGCCGAGCTGGAGTGGAGCGGCGCCCCCGACACGTGGGACCCGGCGAACCCGGGCGACAACGCCGGCCTGCACGTCGAGGTGACCGCCCACAGCCAGGACGTCGGCGTCACCGGCTCGCTCGCCAACGCCCTGTCCTTCTACGCCGCCGCCAGCGGCGACACCGCGGCGCAGGAGACGGCGTCCGGCCTGCTGGACGCGCTGCTCGCCAACCAGGACGCGCAGGGCATCGCGGTGCCCGAGACCCGCGGCGACTACAGCCGCTTCGGGGACGAGGTCTACATCCCCGAGGGCTGGAGCGGCACGATGCCCAACGGCGACGTGATCGAGCCCGGTTCGACCTTCTCCTCCATCCGTTCCTTCTACCAGGAGGACGAGAACTGGCCGCAGGTCGAGGCGTACCTCAACGGCGGCGACGCGCCGACGTTCGAATACCACCGGTTCTGGGCACAGGCGGACATCGCCATCGCCCTGGCCACCTACACCCAGCTCTTCGGCGCTGAGGAGTAGGCACGCGGCGGAAGGGCGTTGAGGTCCGCCCCGCCCGCCACCCACCGAGGGCCCCGGTTCCACCGCCTGCCGGGGCCCTCGGTCATGCCCGCGACCGGAACGGGCCGTTGCCGGGCCGCTGGAGGAACGCGGCGAGCACGGCCGTGAGTTCCGCGGGCGCGTCCTCAGAGACGAGGTGGCCCGCACCGGCGATCGTTTCGAGTCGCGCGCCCGGGATGCGGGCGGCCAGCTCCCGCCCCTTCGCCGCGGGAATCCAGGTGTCGTCCTGGCCCCAGCACACCAAGGCCGGAACGGCGATCTCGCCGTACCGGTCCTGCACCTCGTCGGTGTGGAGCTGATCGGCCTGCGCGATCTGCCGGTAGAAGGCCGCCTGGCCCAGGTCCCCGAGCCAGGGCCGGACAAGCTGGTCGAGGACGGCGGGGTGCAGGCCGGGGCTGCTGGCCGAGCTCACGTACTCGCGCACCAGCGCACGGTGCAGCGCGGGCGGCAGTTGCTCGAAGACCTCCGCGTGCTCGCCGACGAGCCGGAAGAACGGGGAGCCCCACGGCGCCAGCGCGACCGGGTCGACCAGGGCGAGCGCGCGGTAGCGGGCGCCGTGGAGCAGGTGTGCCCGCAGGGCGACGGCCCCGCCGAAGTCGTGGGCGACGACCAGCGGTTCCGCCAGGTCCCAGTGCGCCAGGAGTTCGGTGAAGACCCGGCCCTGGGCGGCCAGGGAAACGTCCTGCCCGGCCGACTTCGCCGATGCCCCGTAACCGGGCATGTCCCACACGTACACCTGGTGGCGCCGGGCGAGTGCGCGGGCGACGGCGCGCCAGACGTAGGAGGAGAAGGGCGTGCCGTGCAGGAGGACGACCGGGTCCTGTCCCGGTGGTCCGAGGCTGTCCCAGCGCACGGCGCCGGAGGTGCTGCGGAAGGTCCGGGTCAGCTGCCACTCATTCGTCTCGCTCGTCTCGCTCGTCTCGCTCATCGGGCCGGTTCCTCTCGGTCGGTCGGGCCCGGCGCCGGGGCGGCCACCGGGCGGGTGGTTCCGGCCCGCATCGTAGGTTCACCCGGCGCCCGGTATCCGGCCGGGCGCTTCGGCGACACGCCGTAGGATCGGCGGCGTGAGGTGACCTCCCGGCGGCGCGTGCGGCGCCGCAGCACGAGGCCGACGCCGCCGCCGTCCATCGGCCGCGGCTCCCTGTCGATCCCGGGAGCACCCTCAGCCATGACCTCATCGCCCCTTCCCCTTCCCGGCTGCCGCGACATCGCCGCCGCCCTCCTGACCCACTGGCGCCTGAACGGTGCCGAGGTGACGCCGCTGCCCGGCGGCATGAACTCCGTTACCTGGGACGTTCGTTGCGGAACGGTCCGCCGGGTGGCCAAGGCGGTGCCGTGCGGCGGCGCGGCCGAGGAACAGTTCCGCCGCGGGCTGCGCCTGGCCGCCCGCGTCGAGGCCGCGGGCATTCCGGCCGGCGCGCCCCTGCCGACCGCACGCGGGCGGCTGACCGCGGTGACCGGCGGCCACGTGCTGGCACTGCTGAGCCGCGTCGAGGGCAGGGAACTGGACGGCGCCGACGGATGCGACACCGTGCGCCTGGGCACCACGCTCGCCCGCGTCCACCGCGTCCTCGGCACCGGCCCGGTCGAACCGGCCACGGCCCGCGCCTCGTTCGACCTCTCGGCCGACGGCTGGGACGCCGCGTTCGCCGCGCGCCCGTGGGTTCTGCCGGCGGTCACGGAGGTCGCCGAACGGCTGCGCCGGCTGCGGCCGGAGACGCTGACGTGGGGCCCGTCCCACGGGGACCCCGCGCCGGAACACTTCCGGCTCGATCCGGCCACCGGCCGGTGCGGCCTGATCGACTGGGGCGCCGCGGGCTTCCGGCCCCGGCTGTACGACGTGGCCACGGCCGTGCTGGACGCCGGCGGCCCCGAACGCGCCCGCCCCCTGCTGCGCGCCTACCTGCACCACGACGCGCTGCCCCCGGGCGAGGCCGAACGGGCGCTGCTGCCGCTGCTGGACTTCCGCTATGCGATCAACGCCGTGTACTACGCCGACCGCATCGCACGCGGCGACACCACGGGCACCGCCGACGTGGCGCACGCCGAGAACCACCTCACCCGGGCCCGCGCCTGGCTGAGCCGCCGCCACTGAGGACGCCCCGGACGGCCACCGGCCCGCTCCCGCGCCCACGCGGCGAAGGTGCGGGCGGGACGGCCGAGTACCCGTCCACGGTGGGCAGCGCCGGGTAACCGATCTCCGTCCGGTCGCCGTGCACCCATACGAAGAAGTCGATGGTCGGCTCGTCATGGCCTTCCGCGGCCCACTTCTCCCTCGCCTGCTGCTCGGCCAGCCCCTCGTAACGGACCTCCCGCGCCAGTGCCTCGGTGAGGATGCGCACTTGGCCGGGCTTGGTCAGCGCCTCGGGCGGTCAGCACGCAGGTCTGCCCGTGCTGGCCCGGCACGGCGAGCACGGCGGCGGCCACCGCGCCGATGTCGCCGGAAACCACGTTCGACGACGGTGGCCGGCCTTCTCCGCCATGCAGAAACCCGTACACCATCTCCAGGGTCACCGGCCCGTCTCCCGCGCGGAGAAGACCGCGGCTTTTCGCGGAACCTCTGTCTCCAGCCCCAGTTCGGGACCCGGCGCCGCGGTCGGGCCAGGTCGGTGTGTTCGGCGCCGCTGACCGCCGCCGTGCCTCACAGCGTTCCGGGCGCAGGGCCTCGCCCCAGTCGCGCGGGGTCTTGTGGTTCACCCCGAGCTCGCGAGCCACGTCGCGGACCGACCGGCCGCGTCGAGCACCGACAACTGGGCGGCGTCGCGACGGAACTCCTCGGGGTACTTGCTTCGACGCCCCATCCGCGTCCTCCTCCCCGGCTGCTGCCGAGTCAGGAGGTGTCCGGCCCGTAGGTGTCACTTCACTCCTGCGTCACCGGTGTCCGTGGCTGTCACCGTCGGCTGCGCGGTCGCGCTATGCGCCGTATCCGCCGTCGATCCTCAGCACTGCGCCGGTGACGTAGGAAGCCTGCGGGCTGGCGAGGAAGACAACGCCTGCGGCGATCTCCTCCGGCCTGCCGTACCGCCCGATCGCCGTCGTCGGAAGGAACACGGCAGCGGCCGGGCCGTCGGCGGGGTTTCCCTCGGTGTCGACGAACCCGGGCTGGACGACGTTGACCGTGATGCCCCGGTGCGCCAGATCGCGGGCTGCGCCTCGGCTGAAGCCCTCGAGGGCCGACTTCGTTCCCGTGTAATACGCCATCCCGGGGAAACCCGCCCGCGTTGCCACACCCGAGCTGATACTGACGATCCGCCCGCCATCAGGCAGCAGCGGGAACGCCGCCTGTATCCCGGCCACCACACTGGTGTAGTTGACGGCGAGCTGCCGTTCGAGGGCGGCCTCGTCGACGAACTCGCTGTCGAGGAGGCCGCCCCCACCCGTGGCCGCGTTGTTGACCAGAATGTCCAGCTTTCCGAACTGCTCGACCACGCTGTGGATCAGGCCCACCGCCTGCGTCGCATCCGCCTGGTCGGCCCGGAAGGCCGCCGCTCGCACTCCCTTTGCCTCCAGGTCGGCGACCACGGCCTCGGCCCGATCCGCCGAGGACGAGTAGCTGATCGCGACGTCGGCTCCCTCGTCAGCCAGCGCCAGCGCCGACGCCGCCCCGATCCCCCGCGACCCGCCGGTCACGATCGCCACCTTGTTGTCCAGCTTTCCCATGTGCTTGCCACTTCCCTGGGTGCGACGGAGTTCTTGACTGTCCGGTCCACCATAAGGATGGTGGACCGCACGGTCAAGAATCCGTATCCTGGTGCGCATGGCACGTCCGCGAGCGTTCGACGAGAAGCAGGTGCTGAACGCCGTCCGGGAGCAGTTCTGGCACGCCGGTTATGCCGCGACCTCGCTGGAAGACCTGATGCGGGTCAGCGGGCTGGGCAAAGGCAGCCTTTATGCGGCGTTCGGCGACAAGCGTCAGCTCTTCCTCCGGGCGCTGCGCAGCTACACCGACGACAGCCATGGCCGCCTTCGGGAAGCCCTCGCCGCGGCTCCACGGGCCCTGGACGCACTACGCATGCTCCTTGAGGCACCGATCGGCGGCCCGACCGGCGCCGGCGCGCGGCGTGGCTGCCTGCTGGCCAACAGCACATGCGAACTCGGTAACGCCGATCCAGAAGTCCTCGCCCACGCCCACCGCGCCTACGAGACGTCCACCGCGCTGATCGGTGACTGCGTCGCCCGCGCCCAGCGGGAGGGCGACCTGCCGGCCGGAGCGGACCCGATCGCGCTGGCGCGGGCCCTCCTGGCCGCGCAACAAGGGATCGTGTTCATGGGCCGGACCGGGTTGGACACCGCCACACTCACCGCCACGGCACGATCACTCGCGGCTGAACTCCTGCCTGACCACTCCGGCGACTGAACCGACAGGGACCGTTTCGCAGTGTCCGTCAGACGCTCGGGTACCGCGCTGTCCGGGCCGGGAAGAGACACCTTCGTGCCTCTGGAACGCTCGTGCTCGTCGCCGCCTGTGGCGCTCCGGCCTCCCGGCAGGAGCATCGCCGGCACCGCCCGGCGGACGGGCCGCCCGATACCCCGACGGGTCCGTACCCAAGAACGCCGGACGCTGGGTGAGTGCGGTGCGATACCGGATGGCCCAGGCCGGAGGGCACCGCAGCGCCTCGCCGGTGGACCTGGTGATCGCCGCGACCGGGGCGTACCACGGCTTGGTGGTACTGCACGGCGCCGCCGGGTGGTCAGACCGTGCCGCGGATGCTGTGCTCGTCGAATTCCCGCGCCTTTGCCGCCGGCCAGGACCGGATGACGTGATGGGGTCTGACCGGCGAGCGCCCCGCCCGGGTGCGGCGCTCAGCCTCTTTCGAGTTCCCGGCGCACGGTAGCGGCGATGCGGGTGAGCGCGGCCTCAAAGTGGCGGCGTTGAACGGCGCTGAGCGGATCGAACACGAGCCGCTTCACCTGCGCGACGTGTTCCGGTGCGCTCTCGACGAGCTTGTGCCGGCCGGCGTCGGTCAGGGTGGCGAGGGTGTATCGACCGTCGCCGGGGTCGGGTCGGCGGGCGACCCAGTCGCGGGCTTCGAAGCGGTCCATCACTTTCGACAGGCGGGGCTGGGTGCTGTCGCAGGCCCGGGGTCCCCGGCGCCGGGGAGGTGCTGGTGCGGGTGGCGGCCACGTCGTTCAACCCGGTCGACGACCACATCCGCGCCGGTGTCCTGGCCGAAATGATCCCGATCACTCTCCCGTATGTGCCGGGAATCGACCTGGCGGGCACCGTCGCCGAACTCGGCGCGGACGTGACCGGCCTGGAAGCCGGCGACCGGGTCGTGGCGATGCTGCCCCTCGACTCCGCCGGCGCCGCCGCCGAGTACGTGCTCGCCCCGGCCGAGTCCCTGGCCCCGGCGCCCCGGACGACCGAGCTGGCCGACGCCGCGGCGCTGCCGCTGTCCGGCCTGGCGGCCTGGCAGACGGCGTTCGAGCTCGCCGAGCTGAAGCCCGGTCGGACTGTCCTGGTCAACGGGGCGGGAGGCGCGGTGGGCAGCCTCGTGGTGCAACTCGCCGTTGACGCGGGAGCGCACGTGACCGCGGTGGACGCGTCGCGGCACGCCGACCGCCTTCGGGGCTACGGCGCGGACCGGGTCGTCGGCCCGCTCACCCTCGCCGTGGGCCCCGCCGCCGTGGGCGGTCCGTTCCAGGTCGTGGTGAACCATGTGCGCGTCTCCCCGGAGGAGCTCGCACAGCTGACGAACTACGTCGCCGACGGCGGAGTCGCCGCCAGCACCGCCGGCCCGGTACCCGAGGACCCCGCCCGCGGAGTGCGCAGCGCGAGCCTGTGGGTCCGCAGCGACGGAGCCCAGCTGGCCGAGCTGGTCGGCAAGTTGGATGCCGGCACGCTCCGGCTCCACGTCACCGCCCGCCGCCCGGTGGCCGAGCTGGCCGCCGTGCATGAGGAGGCCGGCGCCGGGCGGCTGCCCGGCAAGACGGTCCTGATCACACCCTGACCGGACCCGACCGGGCCGCCCGCCGTTCACGCGTGTTGCCCGGGACGCGGAAACGTCCCGGGCGACGGCGTCCTCCCCGACGGTCGCCGCGCGCCCGGTCGAGGAGCAGCTCACGTTCGGCCAGGTGCCTCCAACGGGATGCCGATCCGCTGACAGGAAGGGGTGCGTCCGGCAGGGCGACCCGCGGTGGGCCGCGTGGCGGTGGTGCGGCTGAACGGGCTCAGCCGCACCACCACAGGAAGCAGTCCTCGTCCTCCTCTTCCTCCTCCGTCGGCGTCGGTGACGGGGAGTCGGGCGGCTCCGGGGCCGTGGGGGAGGAGGTGTCCTCGGGGTCCGAGGGGGGTGCGGTCGGGGTGCCGGGCGGCTCGGTGGTCTGGACGGCGCCGTCCTCCTCGACGGGCGGCGGCGCGTCCGAGGGTTCCTCCGTGCCGGGCGTCTCCTCGTCGCCGGGCGTTTCCGCCGGGGTGGTGGCGGGTTCCCCGGTGGGGGAGGGGGGCGGCGTGCCGGAGGGGTCGTCGGTTTCCTCCGCCTCGCCGGTTTCCAACGGTGCGGGGGAGTCCGCGGCCGCCGTTTCGTGGTCGTCGTCCGAGGAGTCGGACGCGGGCGCGACCACGTCCCCGACTTCGGCGACCGCGACGCCGAGCACGACGATGCCGAGCAGCGCCGCGGCCAGGTATCTGCGGCCGGTTCTGCGGCTTGCCGCGTGCCGCTTCGCGGCTCGGCCGCCGCGCGCGGGCGGCACGGGCAGCGGGGCGGTGCCGCCGTTGTCCTCGGGCGTGCGCCCGGCCTCCGGCTCCGGCTCCCGTTCCGGCTGCCGTTCCGCCGTCGTGTCCGCGTCCGGCGGTGGCGGCTCGGCGGAGCGGCGTGCGCGGGTCGGCTCCTTGGCGTCCCACCCGGTCAGCTCCCCGCAACCCGGGCATATGAGCGCGCCGTTGAGGTGCCGGCGGCAGGTCTCGCAGTAGTCCACGGCTTCCCCGTTTCGTGCGATGGACCAGTGGGGTGGCGAACACCTTAGCGGCGCTTGTGATGTGGCATGGCTGTGCCCCCGGAGCGGCGAGCACTCCGGGGGCACGGCGTGGGCACCGTTCCTTTACTGCTCCTTTTTAAGGCCCGTCCGCATCCGCCGCTTCCCTACTCGAAGAGGTTGGCGTACGTGGCGGCGGCGATGGCGATGTCCGCCTGCGCCCAGAAGCGGTGGTACTCGAACGTCGGTGCCTCGCCGCCGTTCAAGTAGTCCTCGACCGCGGGCCATGACGGGTCGTCGTGGTAGAAGGTGCGGATCGACTCGAAGGTCGCGCCCGGCTCGATCACGTCGCCGTTCGGCATCGTGCCGCTCCAGCCCGGCGGGATGTAGATCTCCTGCTCGAACCGCGAGAAGTCGGAACGCGTCTCCGGCGTCGCGATGCCCACCGGGTCGAGGTGCGCCCACAGCGCGTCGAGCAGCCCGGCCGCGGCGTTCTGCGCCGCGGTGTCGCCGCTGGCGGCGGCGTAGTAGGACAGGGCGTTGGCGAGCGAGCCGGTGACGCCGACGTCCTGGCTGTGGGCGGTCACCTCGACGTGCAGGCCGGCGTTGTCGCCCGGGTTCGCCGCGTTCCAGGTGTCGGGGGCGCCGCTCCACGCCAGCGTGGCCGGGATCTGGAAGTCGCCGTCCTCGCCGATGGTGACCTCGCTCAGGACCCAGTCGACCCACTTGTCCAGGACCTCGCCCGCGTCGGCGTCGTCCGTGGCGTAGTAGTACTCGGCGAGCCGCTGCATGGACCAGGCCTGCATGCCGAACCACTGGTTCGACGGCGGGTCGTGGTAGACGGGCTTCTCGTCGTAGTACATGCCGTAGAACGTCGGAGTGCCGGCCGGCGGGGTGCCGTAGTCGCCTTCCCAGCTGTTGGTCGCGCCGCCGGCGATGCCGCCCTCGTCGGACTGGAGCCACCGGTAGAACTCGACCTGCCTCTCCAGGCTCGTCGCCCAGTCGTCGCCCGCGGTCGGCGAGTCGGGCACCAGGTCGGCATCGCTGCTCAGCGCCCAGGCGGCCATCGGGTTCTGGTAGCCGAAGTGCGCGTAGCTGGAGCCGATGCGCCAGGCCCAGCCCGCGGAGGAGTCGAGCGCGCCGCCCCAGGCGTAGTACCAGGAAAGCAGGTAGTGCGCGCTGTTCTTGCCGGTGCCGGCCGGGCAGGAGGTGGCGCCGACGCAGTCGCCGATCTCCTTGAAGTACTTGTCGTACATGGCGTAGCGCAGGTAGTCGCCCATCTGCGCGGCCTTGTCGACCGTACCGGCGACGGCCGAGCCGTTGCCCTGCTCCGACGCCCACTGGTTGGCCCAGTAGGCGGCCTGCACGGCACGGGCGTCCGCGTCCGGCGCGTTGGTGTAGCGCCACTGCTCGGCGTAGGAGGCGTCCCCGGTGAACAGGTCGAGGTAGCCGTTCTCGCCGCCGTAGGTGAAGTCATCGCACGACGGCTGGGGAACGGTCTCCCACACCGACTCCTGCGGCCCGCGCTGGAAGGTGTTGATGAACGTCGGCTCGCCGGCCGTTCCGCCGCAGGCGTCGCCGTAGCCGTAGGTGTCGTCGACGTCCTGGAGCCAGTGCATGCCGTAGATCTCGTCCGTGCCGTACGTGGAGGAGAGTTCACCGGCCAGCGGGTCCTGGCCGACGTCGACGGTGCCGTCCAGCTCGGCCGGGTAGTCGGCCGGGTCGGTGGACTCGGGCGCGTAGGTCGCGGGCGAGGACGGATCGTAGAAGCTGTTGGTGGGCTGCTCGTCGGCGGAGGGGATCATCCACTCCTCCATCAGCGCCCAGGAGTCGTTGAACGGCCCCCAGTCCTCGGTGATCCGCCCGTACTGCGCCTCCAGCCAGATGAGGTAGGAGTACGCCTCGGACGTCGTCTCGTGGCCGTGGTCCGGCGCCTCGACGATCAGCGTCTCGACCGCGTGGTAGGGCACGCCCTCGGGCGAGAAGTACCCGTTGGCCGGGTCCTTGAGCTGCCCGTACAGGTCGAGGAAGCGCTGCTCGTTCTCGGTGTCGCCGCCGCCGCCGAGCTGCGTGACGGTGACGGTGGCCGGTTCGTGGCCCGGTGCGGTCGCGGTGAACGTGGCGGAGCCGCTGCCCGTGGTGCCCGCGGCGACGGTGATCGGCTGCGTGGTGTTCCAGTTGGCCGGGGTGAACGTCCGGGTCGCCGGACCGGTGACGGACAGGTCGGTGTTGCCGCCGGTGCGGGCGACGCTCACCGTGACATCTGCATCGGGCTCGGCGTTCAGGCGCAGGCCGAACGTGCCACTGCCGCCGGGCTGGAGCGCGAGCGAGGTCGGGGTGGCGACGACGGCGGGCTCCTCGACCGGCTCCTCGCCGCAGACCGTGCCGTTGACGGAGAAGCTGGTCGGCGCCGTGTTGGTGCCCGTATAGGTGAAGTTGGCGCCGGAGCTGACGGAGCCGCCGGCCGGGATGGTCGCGTTGTAGCTCTCGTTGGTGACGGTGACGGTCTGTCCCGACTGCGACCACCGGCCGTTCCAGCCCTGGGCGAGGCGCTGGTTGCCCGCGTAGGCGTAGGTGAGCGTCCAGCCGTCGATCGCGGCGGTGCCCTCGTTGTTGACGGTGACGGCGGCCGTGAAGCCCGAGCCCCAGTCGTTGGCGCTGTAGTCGACGCTGCACGTCGGGTCGGCGGCCTGTGCGCTGCTGCCGCCGAGGCCGGAGGTCAGGGTCAGCGGCAGCACGAGGGCCACGCCCGCGGCAATGCGGGCGCGGCGGATGGTGCGCTTGCGTCTGACGCCCCACGGGGGTGACGTTCCAGCTGGTGATCTTCTGCGAACCCGCATGTGAGCGGTCCCTCCTTGCGGCTCGTCCGGGATGAGGGGGTGCGGAGTGCATCCGTCCTGTGGTCGCGAAGTGAACAGCCAGTGGGAGCGCTCCCAAGAATGTGACTAAGTCGCGTACGCGTCAAGACCTTTGACGCAGGCTCGTGTCGCGACCGTGCATACCTTGACTTTGCTGGGGACTCTCGTCGCTTTACCGACACATTTCTTGAACAGAACTCTGGCGGACAGGGGTGGTTGGCGCTACCTTCCCTTCAACCAGTGGGAGCGCTTCCAAGAGTCGGACGTCATGTTCTGGCGTCGTTCGGGTCGTACGGGCGCCCGCCGTCACGGCATCGGGCCCGGCAACCACCGAAAGGATTCACATGAGCCGCACCAACCCCCCACCGAAGCGCAGACGCCGCGCGCTGTTCACCGCCGGGGTGCTCGCCGCCACGGCGCTGGGCACCGGGGGCATGATGCAGGGCACCGCTTCGGCCGCCGACTTCGCCTGCGAGGTCGACTACTCCGCCAACGACTGGGGCTCGGGTTTCACCGCCGACCTGAGCATCACGAACACGGGCTCCACCGCGACCACCGGCTGGACGCTCAGCTACTCCTACTCCGGTAACCAGCGCCTGTCGCAGGGCTGGAACGGCCAGTGGTCGCAGTCCGGGCAGACCGTCACGGTCAGCGACACCGGCTGGAACGGCGCCATCGCCCCGAACGCCACCGTCAGCACCGGGGCCAACTTCACCTACTCGGGCACCAACGCGGCGCCGACCGGCTTCTCCGTCAACGGCATCGCCTGCGGCGATGACGGCGGCCCGGGCCCCGGCCCGGGACCCGATCCGGAGCCGCCGGGTGACCGCGTGGACAACCCGTACGAGGGTGCGGGCGTCTACGTCAACCCCGACTGGGCGGCCAACGCCCGTGCCGACGGCGGCGCCGCCATCGCCGACGAGCCCACCGCCGTCTGGCTCGACCGCCGCGCCGCGATCACCGGCGGCTCGGCCGGCAACAGCACCGGCCTGCGCGAGCACCTGGACAACGCCCTGGTCCAGGCGCAGGACCACGAGGACTTCGTCTTCCAGGTCGTCGTCTACAACCTGCCGGGGCGCGACTGCGCAGCGCTCGCCTCGAACGGCGAGCTGGCCGCGGACCAGATCGACGTGTACAAGGAGGAGTTCATCGATCCGATCGCCGACATCCTCGGCGACCCGGCCTACGCCGACCTGCGGATCGTCACGATCATCGAGATCGACTCGCTGCCCAACCTCATCACCAACGTCAGCCCGCGCGCGACCAGCACGCCGCAGTGTGACGAGATGCTGGCCAACGGCAACTACCAGGAGGGTGTCTCCTACGCCCTCTCCACGCTCGGGGACATCCCGAACGTCTACAACTACGTGGACGCGGGCCACTACGGCTGGATCGGCTGGGACGACAACTTCACCGCCTCCGCCGAGCTGTTCCACGAGACCGCCACGATGAACGGCGCGTCCGTGGACGACGTGGCGGGCTTCATCGTCAACACCGCCAACTACGGCCCGTCCGTCGAGCCGCACTACAGCATCGACGACAGCGTCGGCGGCACGTCGGTGCGGCAGTCGGAGTGGGTGGACTGGAACCGTTACGTGGACAACCAGTCGTTCGCGCTCGGCTTCCGCGAGGAGTTGGTCAGCCAGGGCTTCAACTCCGAGATCGGCATGCTGATCGACACCTCCCGCAACGGCTGGGGCGGCCCCGACCGGCCCACCGGCCCCGGCCCGATGACGGACGTGGACGCCTACGTCGAGGGCAGCCGCGTCGACGGCCGCTTCCAGACCGGCAACTGGTGCAACCAGAGTGGTGCGGGCCTCGGCGAGCGCCCGACCGCGTCCCCGGTGCCGAACATCGACGCCTACGCGTGGATCAAGCCCCCGGGGGAGTCGGACGGCTCCAGCGAGGAGATCCCGAACGACGAGGGCAAGGGCTTCGACGGGATGTGCGACCCGGCCTACGAGGGCAACCCGCGCAACAACCACAACATGTCGGGTGCGCTGCCGGACGCTCCGCTCTCCGGCCACTGGTTCTCCGCCCAGTTCCAGGAGCTGCTGGCCAACGCCTACCCGCCCCTGTAAACCGCTGAGCGCCACGGCACCACCGAGCTGAACCCCGCACCGGGGCCCCGGGACCACCGGGGCCCCGGTGTGCCGCATGTGCCGCGGGGCTGCTTGCCGGGTGCGGGGGCGCGGATTACGGTCCGAGGGTAACGGAGAATCCTCCGTTTCTTATCGTACCGGTCGTCGGGTCGTCGGCCGGTCGTCGGACGAGACGGAAAGATCATGACCGCTGCCCCGCTCATCACCACCCCCTTCACCGCCGAGTCCACCGCCGCCGAGGTCATCTCCGGCATCGACCTCTCCGGCCGCCGCGCCGTCGTGACCGGCGGCGCCTCCGGCATCGGCATCGAGACCGCCCGCGCGTTCGCGGGCGCGGGCGCGCAGGTGACGCTCGCCGTCCGCAACGTCGAGGCGGGCCGGAACACCGCCGCCGACATCATGGAGACCACGGGCAACCGGCAGCTGGCCGTCGCCTCCCTCGACCTGACCGACCAGGAGTCCGTCGCCGCGTTCGTCGACCTGTGGGACGGGCCGCTGCACGTCCTGGTCAACAACGCGGGCGTGATGGCCGCCCCCGAGACGCGCACGCCCGAGGGCTGGGAGCTCCAGTTCGCCACCAACCACCTCGGTCACTTCGCGCTCGCGACCGGGCTGCACCCGGCGCTCGCCGCGGCGGGCGGGGCACGCGTGGTCTCGGTCAGCTCCAGCGCCCACCTGCGGTCGCCGGTCGTCTTCGAGGACATCCACTTCCGCACGCGCCCCTACGACCCGTGGCTGGCCTACGGGCAGTCGAAGACGGCGAACGTGCTGTTCGCCGTCGAGGCGTCAAAGCGCTGGGCGGGCGACGCGATCACCGTCAACGCGCTGAATCCGGGCGGCATCAGGACCAACCTCCAGCGGCACATCACGGAGGAGGAACTGACGCGGATGCGCCGCGCCGCGGGCCCCGGCGCCGCGTGGAAGACCCCGGAGCAGGGCGCCGCCACCTCCGTGCTGCTGGCGACCTCCCCGCTACTGGAAGACGCCGGCGGCCGGTACTTCGAGGACTGCAACGAGGCCGGCCCCAACGAACCGGGCACCAACAGCGGCGTCGCCCCCTACGCCCTCGACCCGCAGGCCGCGGCGCTGCTGTGGCAGGCGTCTCTGGAGACACTCGCGGAGTGAGGCTCGGCCGCCCGGTGACGCCCCATCGCGTCGGGCGGCCATCCCGCGGGACGTCCTCGTGGACACGCTCGTCAGCGTGCTCACCGCGATGAACGGCTGACCCGGCGAGGCACTGCCGGCCCCGCCCGGCCGCGGGAAGCAGCCGGGCGGGGCCGGGGTGTCACCGGTGGGCACTACTCTTGGGGCGCATGTGCGGACGGTATGCGGCGAGCCGTAGGCCAGAGGATCTGGTGGGGCTGTTCGGGGTCGAGCGCTGGGAGCCGGAGCAGGCGCTCCCGGCCGATTGGAACGTGGCGCCCACCAAAGAGGTGTACGCCGTGCTCGACCGCCCGGTGAAGGAGGCGGGGCCCGAGCCGGTGCGGCAGTTGCGTCCGCTGCGGTGGGGTCTGGTGCCGTCCTGGGCGAAGTCGCCGGAGATGGCCGTCAAGATGATCAACGCGCGGGCCGAGACCGTGCACGAGAAGCCGGCGTACCGGCGGCCCTTCGCGGCCCGCCGCTGCCTGCTGCCCGCGGACGGTTACTTCGAATGGGTGACCGGCGGCGGCGAGCGTGCGGAGGAGGAGAAGGGGAAGCGGAAGCGGCCGAGGAAGCAGCCGTACTTCGTGACGCCCGCCGACGGCTCGGTGATGGCGCTGGCCGGTCTTTACGAGTTCTGGCGCGACCGCACGCTGCCCGACGACCATCCCAGGGCCTGGTGGGCGACGTGCACGGTGGTCACCACCGAGGCCGAGACCGCCCCGCTGCCGGACGCGCCGGCCGAGGGGGCGGGCCCGCGTTCGCTGGCCGACATCCACCCCCGGATGCCGCTGGCCCTGCCGCCAGAGCGCTGGGACGCCTGGCTCGATCCGGCCCGCACGGACGCCGACGCGATACGGCCGCTGCTCGCCCCGCCGCCGCCCGGCCACTTCCGCGCCCATCCGGTGCCCACGGCCGTGAGCAATGTGCGCAACAACGGGCCCGACCTCGTGCGGGAGCTGCCCGCGCCGGAGGAGGAGACACTTTTCTGAGGGTCTGGCGGGGGAATGCGCGTCGCGGCGCGCGTGTTGTGCCGTGTGACACGCACTCGCAACGAGGGAGACCGCCCCCATGGGTCCGATCGCCTGCCCGCCGCGTTCCGCCGAGACTCAGACCCGCAGGGCCGCCGAGGTGGACTGGGCGACGCTCCGGCTGGCCGCCGAGCGGTCCTCCCGACCGGCGCGGACGCCGGGGCGTCGTCTATCCTCCGAAGCGGACCAGCCCGCGACCGGGCTGCTGACGCTTTCGGAGGAGGTGGGTCCGGTCACCGGCACGGACGAGGACACACACGAGGAGACCGAGGCGGAGCGCAACGCCCGGTTCGAGCGTGACGCGCTCGGCTACCTGGACCAGATGTACTCCGCCGCGCTGCGCATGACGCGCAATCCGGCGGATGCCGAGGACCTGGTGCAGGAGACCTACGCCAAGGCGTACGGGTCCTTCCACCAGTTCCGCCAGGGCACCAACCTGAAGGCGTGGATGTACCGCATCCTCACCAACACCTTCATCAACTCTTACCGCAAAAAGCAGCGCGAGCCGCAGCGCAGTGCCGCCGAGGACATCGAGGACTGGCAGCTCGCCCGCGCCGAGTCGCACATGTCGACCGGCCTGCGGTCCGCCGAGTCCCAGGCGCTCGACCACCTGCCGGATTCGGACGTGAAGGAAGCACTCCAGGCCATTCCCGAGGAGTTCCGCATCGCCGTCTACCTGGCGGACGTCGAAGGGTTTGCCTACAAGGAGATCGCGGACATCATGGGTACTCCGATCGGCACCGTGATGTCCCGGCTGCACCGCGGCCGCCGTCAGCTCCGCGACATGCTCGCGGACTACGCGCGGGAGCGCGGCCTCGTCCCCGCCGGGGCTCAGGAGGGTTCAGGATCATGAGTGGCGACGCGTCGCACCCCACGGACTGCTCGGAGGTCCTTGGCCGCCTGTACGAGTACCTGGACCGTGAGATGCCGGACGGCGACTGCGCGAAGTTCCAGGAGCACATCGACGAGTGCTCTCCGTGTCTGGAGAAATACGGACTGGAGCAGTCCGTGAAGAAGCTCGTCAAGCGCTGCTGCGGCCAGGACGACGTACCGGCCGACCTGCGTTCCAAGGTGCTGGGCCGGATCGAGGCGATCCGTGCGGACGAGGCGGGAGACCCGGCCGTGGGTGGCCGGGTCCCGCCTGCCGAAGGGCCCTGACGGCAGGTTTTTCACCCCGCTGGTTGTCCGTCGTCTCGCGCGCGGCGCCTGCCTGTCCCATCCTGTGAGCAGGCACTCGTCCGCCCATGGTTGGATGCGGCCCGGGACGGACAGGAGAACTGTGAAGTGCACGCAACCAAGCGGGAATCAGGCAGGACAACGTGAGGATCTTCGGCAAAGTCCGCCAGCGCCCGTCCACCGACTGGCGACTGGCCACCAACCGGGCTTTCACCCTCATCGACGACGGCCGCTACGACGACGCCGACGCCCTCCTCACGCGTGCCGCCGATCTGGAGCCCTGGCTCTCGGAGTCCTGGTTCAACCTGGCGTTGCTGCACAAGTTCCGGCACGACTGGGAGCAGGCGCGTTCCGCGGGCCTGCGGGCCGTCGCGCTGCTGGAGAAGGACGCGGGGGCGCCGGACTGGTGGAACGTGGGGATCGCCGCGACCGCGCTCCAGGACTGGCCGCTGGCCCGCCGCGCCTGGCAGGCGTACGGGCTGCCGGTGCCGGGTGCCGCCTCGGTGGCCGCGGAGCCGCTGGGCATGGGGCTCGGTGGTGCGGCGGTGCGGCTCTCGCCCGAGGGTGAGGCCGAGGTCGTGTGGGGCCGGCGGCTCGATCCGGCCAGGATCGAGATTCAGAACATTCCGCTGCCCTCCTCGGGCCGCCGCTGGGGCGAGGTCGTGCTGCACGACGGGGTGCCCCGCGGTGAGCGCACGACGATGTCCGGCGGCGTCGCCTCGGTCTACCCGGTCTTCGACGAGATCGAGCTGTGGGCGCCGTCCGCCGTGCCGACCTGGGTGGTGCTGATCGAGGCGGCCACCGAGGCCGACCGGGATGCCCTGGAGCGGCTGGCCGCGGACGCCGGGTACGCGGCGGAGGACTGGTCCTCCTCGGTGCGACTGCTGTGCCGCGCCTGCTCGGAGAGCCGCATGCCGAGCGAGGAGGGCGACGGCCTCGCCCAGCACGACCCGCATGACCACAGCGCGCCGGGCCGCCCGGGCCCGCTGGGCCACACCGGTGCCGGGGGCATGTGGTCGCCCGAGCGGGAGTGCGGTCTCGCGGCGCCCGAGTCCCTGGTGCGCGGGCTGCTCGACGGCTGGGTCGCCGACAGCCCCGACACCCGTGAGTGGCGCGATCTTGAAGAGGTCTGCTGAGCCCAGGTCGAGAGGGCCCAAGTCCGGCCCGCCGAGCCGCGGCGGCCCGTAAACTGTACGGATCATTTCCTCCAGCATCACGCGTGACCGAAAGGCATACGGCCGACCATGGCGCAGCAAGACACCGATGAGCGGGTCAGCGATGAGTTCATCGACGACACCAAGGACTGTGCGGAGCGGGAGCAGGCGCACCGGGAGCGGGGCACGGTCCGGCCCATCACCGTGGTCGGGCATCCGATGCTGCACCGCGAGTGCCGTGAGGTGACGGAGTTCGACGCCGCGCTCGCCGCGCTGATCGACGACATGTTCGCGAGTCAGCGCGCGGCGGAGGGCGTGGGTCTCGCCGCGAACCAGATCGGTGTGGATTTGAAGGTTTTCGTATACGACTGCCCGGACGACGACGGCGTCCGGCACGTCGGGGCCGTCTGCAATCCGGTGCTCGACGAACTGCCCGCCGAGTCGCGGGTGCTCGACGACAACAACGAGGGCTGCCTGTCGGTCCCGACGGCCTACGCGGAGCTGCCGCGGCCCGACTACGCGGTGGTGCGCGGCCAGGACGCGACGGGTGCGCCGATCGCCGTGCGCGGCGGCGGCTACTTCGCCCGCTGCCTCCAGCACGAGACGGACCACCTTTACGGCCGCCTCTACATCGACCGGCTCTCGAAGCGGGACCGGAAGCGGGCGCTGAAGATGATGGACGAGGGCACCCCGAAGTACGAAACGGTGCCGAACGAGGAGTGATGTCACGCGGGGCGCGGGGTGAACGCCACAGGGCTGGTCCTCTGGCGTCTCCCCGCCTGGTTGACGCGCGTTGACCCATCGGTCACCCTCGTTGTCGACTCAAGTCGTCGACGCACGTTCTCACCCCACGGAGGCAGCATGTTCAGACGCGCGGTGCGTGTTCTGCTCACACTTGTCATGATCGGGTCAGCCGCCTTGGCCGGTACGGTCGTCACCGCCGGTACGGCCCACGCGGACGGCTGCTACACCTGGAACAGGACTCTGAGCCAGGGCAGTTCGGGCGAGGACGTCCGGCAGCTCCAGATCCGCGTCGCCGGCTACCCCGGCTACGGCGCGGTCCTCGCCATCGACGGCGAGTACGGCCCGGCGACCGCGGCGGCCGTCACCCGGTTCCAGCAGGCGTACGGGCTCGGTGCCGACGGCGTCGCGGGGGACCAGACGTTCAACAAGATCTACGCCCTCCAGGACAACGACTGCACGCCCATCCACTTCACCTACGGCGAGATGAACCGCTGCAACACCAGCTGGTCGGGCGGCGCCGTCAGCGCCTCACAGGCCCGTGCCAACGCGCTGGTGGGCATGTGGAAGCTGGAGGCGCTGCGCCACGCCCTCGGTGACCGGCCGCTGACCACCAGCAGCGGCTTCCGTTCGTACGCCTGCAACAACGCGGCCGGCGGCTCCGCCACCAGCCGCCACCTGTACGGCGACGGGATCGACCTCACCGGCACCCCGACGTTCTGCCAGATCGTCCGGCAGGCGCGCTACCACGGCTTCAGGGAGATCCTGGGCCCCGGTTACTCGGGACACGACGACCACGCCCACCTGGCGCACCGTTCCTCCCGCTTCTGGTCCGCCCCCAGCTGCGGTATCTGAACGCGCCCGTTCCGCCGCCGCACCGGTGCGGCGGCGGAACGGTACCGCGCGGGTCAGCAGCGGATCAGAAGTCGTCGTCGAAGGAGACGTTCCCCTCGACGGCCACCTGGTAGGCGGAGGGCCGCCGTTCGAAGAAGTTGGTCAGCTCCTGGACGTTCTGCAGCTCCATGAACCCGAACGGATTCTTGGAGCCGAACACCGGCGCCAGACCGAGGCGGACCAGCCGCTGGTCGGCGACGCACTCCAGGTACTGCCGCATCGACTCGGTGTTCATGCCCGGCAGGCCGTCACCGCACAGGTCGCGGGCGAACTGGAGCTCCGCCTCGACGGCCTCCCGCAGCATCGCCGTGACCTCGCGTTCCATCTCCGCGTCGAACAGGTCGGGCTCCTCCCGCCTGACGGTGTCCACGACCGAGAACGCGAACTCCATGTGCATGCTCTCGTCGCGGAACACCCAGTTGGTGCCGGTCGCCAGGCCGTGCAGCAGCCCGCGGGAGCGGAACCAGTACACGTAGGCGAAGGCGCCGTAGAAGAACAGCCCCTCGATGCAGGCCGCGAAGCAGATGAGGTTGAGCAGGAAGCGCCGCCGGTCCGCCCGGCTCTCCAGGCGCGCCAGGTCCTCCACCGAGTCCATCCAGCGGAAGCAGAACTGCGCCTTCTCGCGGATCGACGGAATGTTCTCGACGGCCGCGAACGCCGCCGACCGCTCGTCCGGATCGGGCAGGTAGGTGTCGAGCAGCGTCAGGTAGAACTGGACGTGCACGGCCTCCTCGAACAGCTGCCGCGACAGGTAGAGGCGCGCCTCGGGGGAGTTGATGTGCCGGTAGAGCGTAAGCACCAGGTTGTTGGCGACGATCGAGTCGCCGGTGGCGAAGAAGGCCACCAGGCGTCCGATCAGGTGCTGTTCGCCGGGCGACAGCTTCGCCAGGTCGGCGACGTCGGAGTGGAGGTCGACCTCCTCCACGGTCCAGGTGTTCTTGATGGCGTCCCGGTAGCGTTCGTAGAACTCCGGGTAGCGCATCGGGCGCAGCGTCAGTTCGAAGCCGGGGTCGAGCAGGTTCTTGTGCTGGGCGGGGGCGGTCACTGGCATGCCTCGCAGGACTCGGGGTTCTCCAGGGAGCAGGCGACGGCCTGCTCGGGGACGGACGTGACGGGGGCGACGCTCTGGGCCCCGGCCCCGGCGGCCTGGGCGATCCGGGTGGCCGGGCGCGAACGCAGGTAGTACGTCGTCTTCAGGCCGCGCTTCCAGGCGTAGGCGTACATCGAGCTGAGCTTGCCGATGGTGGGCGAGGCCAGGAAGAGGTTGAGCGACTGGCTCTGGTCGAGGTAGGGCGTGCGGGCGGCGGCCATGTCGATCAGGGCGCGCTGCGGCAGCTCCCAGGCCGTGCGGTACAGCGCCCGCACCTCCTCGGGCAGGTCCGGCAGGCCCTCGACCGAGCCGTTGGCCGCGCGCAGGGCCTCGCGGGTGGCGTCGTGCCAGCGGCCGAGCCGCTTGAGGTCGGCCACCAGGTACGTGTTGACCTGGAGGAACTCGCCGCTGAGCGTCTCGCGCTTGAACAGGTTGGACACCTGCGGCTCGATGCACTCGTACACGCCGGCGATGGAGGCGATGGTCGCGGTCGGCGCGATGGCGAGCAGCAGCGAATTGCGCATGCCGGTGCGGGCGATGCGCGTCCGCAGGGCCGCCCAGCGGTCCGCCCAGGCGGGCGAGGCGTCGGGGAAGTGGTCCGGGTGCAGCACGCCGCGCGCGGTGCGGGTGGCGTCCCAGGCGGGGTGCGGGCCGTGCCGTTCCGCCAGGTCGGCGGAGGTCTCGTAGGCGGTGAGCATGATGCGTTCCGCGATGCGGGTGGACAGCGTGCGCGCCTCGGGCGAGTCGAACGGCAGCCGCAGCCGGAAGAACACGTCCTGCAGGCCCATGACGCCGAGACCGACGGGCCGCCAGCGGGAGTTGGACGTCGCGGCCTGCTCGGTCGGGTAGAAGTTGATGTCCACGACGCGGTCGAGGAACGTGACGGCGGTGCGCACGGTCGCGTCGAGGCGGTCCCAGTCCAGGGAGCCGTCCTGACCGAGGTGGGCGGCGAGGTTGACCGAGCCGAGGTTGCACACGGCGGTCTGCCCGTCGTCGGTGACCTCAAGGATCTCCGTGCACAGGTTGGAGGAGTGGACGATCGCGCCGGGCTCCGCCGTCTGGTTGGCGGTGCGGTTGGCGGCGTCCTTGAACGTCATCCAGCCGTTGCCGGTCTGCGCGAGCGTCCGCATCATGCGCGCGTACAACTGCCGGGCCGGGACCGTCCGTACGGCGAGGCCCTCGGCCTCGGCGCGGCGGTAGGCGGCGTCGAAGTCCTCGCCCCACAGGTCGGTGAGCGCGGGCACGTCGGCGGGCGAGAACAGCGACCAGTCGGCGTCCGCCTCGACGCGGCGCATGAACTCGTCCGGAATCCAGTGCGCCAGGTTCAGGTTGTGGGTGCGGCGCGCTTCCTCGCCCGTGTTGTCACGCAGTTCGAGGAACTCCTCAAGGTCCGCGTGCCAGGTCTCCAGGTAGACGCAGGCCGCGCCCTTGCGCCGGCCGCCCTGGTTGACGGCGGCGACGGAGGAGTCGAGGGTGCGCAGGAACGGGACGATGCCGTTGGACTTGCCGTTCGTCCCGCGGATCAGGGAGCCGCGGGCCCTGATCCTGCTGTAGGACAGGCCGATGCCGCCGGCGTGCTTGGAGAGGCGGGCGACCTGGTGGTAGCGCTCGTAGATGGAGTCCAGCTCGTCCTTGGGCGAGTCGAGCAGGTAGCAGGACGACATCTGCGGGTGCCTGGTACCGGAGTTGAACAGGGTGGGGGAGGACGGCAGGTAGGCGAGGGTGCTGGTCAGCCGGTACAGCTCGGCGACCTCCGCCAGGGCGCGGTCGGAGTCGCCGTCGGCCAGGCCGCAGGCGACGCGGAGGAGGAAGTGCTGCGGGGTCTCGATGACGCGGCGTTCGGTGGGGTGCCGCAGCAGGTAGCGGGACTCGACGGTGCGCAGCCCGAAGTACTCGAACCGGTCGTCGGCGCCGTCCGCGACGGCCCGTTCGACCAGCGCGTCGAGCCGGTCGGCGTGCCGGCGCACGAACGCGGCGGTGGCGTCGCCGATGAGCCCCTCGCGGTGGCCGGTGGCGATCGAGGCGGAGAAGGAGACGGCGCCCTGCGCGGCGGCTTCGTCGCGGATGGCGAGGGTGAGCAGCCGGGCCGCGAGCCGGGAGTAGGCGGGCTCCTCGGCGATGAGCCCGGCCGCGGCCTCGATGGCGAGCGAACGCAACTCGGCCTCGTCCGAACCGGCGTGACGGCCGCGGAGCACGGCGGTCGCCACCCGGGCGGGGTCGGCGTCTTGCAGGTCGGCGGTGAGGTCGGTCAGCAGGCGCGGCAGCGCGGCTGTAACCGGCTCCGCGGGTGCGACGGGTGCAGTGGTCACTCGATGCTCTCCCTCGAATCGCGGCGGCCCCCTGTGGGCAGGCGGGCGCATCGAGGCATGCGTGTGACAAGGCAAAGGCATACCGCGAGACGTCCGTCGGCCCAGCCCACGAGGCCCGGACATGGTTGGCGCCGTCCGCAGTGGTCGGACTCACGAGGGGCAGCACGAGTCCGCCCATCGCACACCGTTGCGGGACAGTTCCGGATTTACACCGGATTCCCTGCGGCGACAGCGAGCACGAGCATACATGTTGTGCCGAGCGATTCGAGGGCCCCTATATGTTGTGCTGTTCGTCTCCCTCATCCGCAAGCTCACGTGCGAACACGTGAAGCGGGAACCCGGGAACGGCCTCCCAGTCGCGCTCAGGCGCCCGAACGAACCCCAGCCGTGTGTACAGCCGGTGGGCCGTGTGCATTCGCGACTGACTGGAAAGGACGACACGCCGCTGCCCGAGTCGGCGCGCCCGGTGCAGGCAGGCGCGCACCAGCGCCTCCCCGGCACCGCGCCCGCGCGCCGCGGGCACGACCGCGAGCATCCGGAACTCCGCCTCGCCCGGCCCCGCGATGTCCGCGAACGGGCCCCCGGCCCCGACGAACGTGACGCAGCCGAGCAGCTCACCGGCGGGCTCCGCGGCTACCAGCACCTCGGCGTGCCGGGCGCGGCCGCGGGCGTCGCGCAGTGTGGGCAGGTAGGGGTCCTCGGTGCCGAAGGTCAGCAGCCCGTCGCCGAGGTAGGTGGCGGCGACCAGCTCCCCGGCCCGGTCCAGCTCGCCGGGCTCGGCGTTCCTGATGATGATGTCCATGGGGCCATCCTCGCCGCGGGACGGCGTGCCGCTCAGCGGATTTTCCGCGGTCAGTCGCCGTCCGCCGCGGTCAGTCGCCGTCCGCCGCGGTCCGCCGCCGTCCGCCGCCGGTCAGCGGCCCGCCGCCCGCAGGACGAAGAAGCCGGCCTCCTGGGCGGTCACCTGCCAGCGGGGGCCTTCCGGGTAGAGCTGCTCGACGTAGTCGGCCACGGACTCGGCGCTGTGGGCCGGGTCGTAGTAGGCGACCCAGTCCGGCACCAGGTCGCCGCTGCCGCCGATCCAGAAGACCCGGCAGCGCTGCGTCAGCTGGGAGATGGGCCGCACGTTCGCCGCGACCTCCGCGCCGTCGGGGATGGTGTCGAGCACGCGGGCCCCCGCCTCCGCCACGGGCCCCGGCCGGTAGGTCTCGGCGCGGGTGAGGGCGGCGGCGGGCAGCGCGGTGCTGAGCGCGAGCGCGGCGGCCAGGGCGGCGGCGGGCAGGTGGTGGGCGTAGGTGCGCAGCCAGGGCCGCGGGGAGCGGCGGCTGCGCGCCACGGCGTCGGCCAGGGCGAGGGCGGTGACCGGCATGAGCACCGCGCTGTAGTGCCAGTCGGTGGACCAGTAGTGCGGGTCCTGGGACACGAACCGCCAGCCGAGGGTGGGCAGGGCGGCGATCAGCAGCGGGGAGCGCAGGGCGAGCAGCCCGGTGGTGGGCACCAGCACCCACAGCAGCGTGCGCAGTTTCTCCTCGGTCCCGGTCAGCAGGGCGTCGGCGGGGCCGCCGCCGCCCTCGCCGAGCTTCGTCCAGTAGTCGTACTCGCCGCCCGCGTTGAAGGCCGGTATGAGGACGGCCAGGGTCAGCGCGCAGCCCGCCACGCACAGCGCGGCGGTGGTGAGCGCGCCGGTGGCGGCGCGGGGGCGGGAGTGCCACGTCCTGACGGCGACGACGAAGGCGATCGCGGCGGCGGTCAGCCCCAGGTCCTCCTTGACGAACAGCAGCGGAACGGCCCAGCACAGCGCGGCGCGCCACCGTTCCCGCAGGACGGCTTCGAGCGCGAACGCGATGAGCGGCACGGCGAACGCGATCTCGTGGAAGTCGAAGTCCACGGCGCGCTGCACACCCCAGGACAGCCCGTAGGCGGCGCCGAGGGCCGCGCCGGCGCCCCGGCCCAGCAGGTGCGCGGCGGCGCGGGTGACGGGGACGACGGCGAGCGCGAACAGGGCGGCCTGCGCGACGAGAAGCGTCACGGGACCGGGGAAGAGGCGGTAGAACGGGGCGATCAGCGCGGTCACCGGGCTGAAGTGGTCGCCCAGGATGGGGAAGTCGGGGCCCTTGAGGTCGGAGACCGGAGCTTCGAGGCGGGCGTAGGAGCGGACGACCTGCTCGAAGATGCCCAGGTCCCAGGAGCGGTTCTCCCAGCGCAGCCAGCGGGTCACCGATATGGCCGCGTAGATCGCGAAGAACGCGGCGGCGAGCAGCCACGGGTCGAGGCGCCCGCTGCGCCAGGCGCGCGCCGCGGCGCGCGCCGCGCGTATTCGCCGGCCGGCGGGCGGCTCGGCCGCCGCCGGCTCCGCGGGCGCGGGGGCGGGGGCGGACGGCGCCGCCGGTGGGCCGGTCCGGCCTTCTTCGGACACCGTTCTCCTCCACGCCCGCCTGGTCATCGAAGAACGGTACGAGAACACCGGGCGCCGCGGGCAGCCGGGGGCCGCCCGGCACGGGTCAGCAGCAGCCGCGGTGGTGGCCGTTGCGCGGGTCGGCGTAGCGCGCGTCGGTGCGGCGCCGTTCGAACTCGCGGCGGGTGGGCACCGGGGCGCCGGGGTCGTGCCGCGCGAGCCAGGCGACGTGGCGCTCGTAGGCGGTCTCGCCGGTGAACTCGGCGACGTACCAGCGCACCCAGGCCGCGGCGCGGCGCGGGGCCGTGACGAGGCGGCTCATGTGCGGGCCTCGGGGGCGCGGTCGCCCGCGGCCTGTTCGGGGATGCCGCCGCCGGGGCCGAGCCCGGCCGCGGCGAGTTCGGCGCGTTCCTCCTTGGTGGCGACGAGCCCTGCCGGGGCGATCATCTTCGACTCCTGGTACGGCGTCTCCTTCAGCGCGACGGAGGCCGGGTTGCGGATGGCCTTCAGGCACACGCGCAGCGCGTCGGCGAACACGACGAGGACGAGCAGCGCGAGCGCGGCGGAGATCACCGCGTCGACGGTCGCGTTGTTGACGATGGTCCGCATGTCGTCCATGTCGGAGGCGCCCGGCAGCAGCTGTCCCGCGTCGATGCCGTCCTGGTACTGGTCGCGGCGGGCGAGGAAGCCGACGGCCGGGTCGCCGGAGAAGACCTTCTGCCAGCTGGCGGTGAGCGTCACCAGGGACACCCAGGCGAAGGGCACGAAGGTCACCCAGGCGTACTTGAGCCGCCCCGCCTTGATCAGCAGCAGGGTGCAGATGCCCAGGGCCACGGCGCCGAGGAGCTGGTTGGAGATGCCGAAGATCGGATACAGCGTGTTGATGCCGCCGAGCGGGTCGTTGACGCCGACCCACAGCAGCCAGCCCCAAAGGCCGACGACGATCGCGCTGGTGAGCCAGACGCCGGGCAGCCAGGTGTTGGAACGCAGACGGCCGAGCCCCGGAATGCTGCCGAGGGCGTCCTGGAGGATGAACCGGCCGACGCGCGTTCCCGCGTCTATGGCGGTGAGGATGAACAGCGCCTCAAACATGATCGCGAAGTGGTACCAGAAGCTCATCATGCTGTCGCCGCCGATGATGTCGGCGAGGATGCCCGCGAGGCCGAGGGCCAGCGTCGGCGCCCCGCCGGTTCTGGACAGCAGTGACTCCTCCTCGACGGACTCCGCCGCTTCGGCGAGCTGTTCCGGGGTCAGCATGAAGCCCCAGGAGGAGATGGTGTCCGAGGCGGACTGGAGGGTGTCGCCGATGACGGCGGGCGGCGCGTTCATCGCGAAGTACACGCCGGGATCGAGGACGCAGGCGGCGGTGATGGCCATGACCGCGACCGAGGACTCCATGAGCATCGCGCCGTAGCCGATGCTGCGGACCTGCGTCTCCTTCTGGATCATCTTCGGCGTGGTCCCGGAGGAGATCAGCGCGTGGAAGCCGGAGACCGCACCGCAGGCGATGGTGATGAAGACGAACGGGAACATCGACCCGGCGAACACCGGCCCTTCGCCGTTGGACGCGAAGTCGGTGACCGCCTCCATCTTCAGCCCCGGCAGGGTGACGACGATGGCCACGGCGAGCAGGGCGATGGTGCCGATCTTCATGAACGTCGACAGGTAGTCGCGCGGCACGAGCAGTAGCCACACCGGCACCACGGAGGCGGCGAAGCCGTAGAGCACCAGCCAGATGACCAGCGTGCTCGGGTCCAGCGTGAACGCCTCGGCCCAGCTGGAGTTGGCGACCCAGCGGCCGGCCGCGATGACGAACAGCAGCAGTGCGATGCCGATCACGGTGACCTCGGCGACGCGGCCGGGGCGCAGGAAGCGGAGGTAAATGCCCATGAACAGGGCGATGGGGATGGTCATGCCGACCGAGAACGCGCCCCAGGGCGACTCCGCCAGCGCGTTGACCACGACCAGGGCCAGCACCGCCAGCAGGATGATCATGATGGCGAAGATGGCCAGGACCGCGGCGGTGCCGCCGACCGGGCCGATCTCCTCGCGGGCGATCTGGCCGAGGCTCTTGCCGTCCCTGCGGGTGGAGAAGAAGAGCACGACCATGTCCTGGACGGCGCCCGCGAAGATCACGCCGACGATGATCCAGATGGTGCCGGGCAGGTACCCCATCTGCGCGGCCAGCACCGGGCCGACGAGCGGCCCGGCGCCTGAGATGCCCGCGAAGTGGTGGCCGAGCAGCACCCGCCGGTCGGTCGGGTGGTAGTCGAGACCGTCGGCGAGCCGTTCCGCGGGCGTGGCCCTGGTGTGGTCGGTCCGCAGGACCCGGGTGGCGATGTAACGGGCGTAGAAGCGGTACGCGATGGCGTACGAACCGAGGGCCGCGGCGACCATCCACGCGGCGGAGACGTCCTCGCCGCGGGACAGCGCCAGCATGGCCCAGCCGACCCCGCCGACGACGGCGACGGCCGTCCAGACGACGATGGAACGTGGGTGTACCTGCCGCCCCTGACGTGCTCGTGGTGGGGATTGCACGATGTCCTCCCGCCGGTGATCACTCGCTGACTCGCCGGAATCTAGGCCAGGAGCGGCCGGAAGACCATGGGGCGGACACGGTCCGCGGTCATCGGCGGGGAACCGGGCCCCTCAGCGGGGCGCGGAGGGGTGCGGACGTTCCAGATTGGCCACGAACTTATAACGGTCGCCGCGGTAGACCGACCTGACCCACTCCACCGGCTCGCCCCCGGTGTCGCGCGAGTGGCGCGACAGCATCAGCATCGGAAGGCCGACGTCCGTGCCGAGCAGGCCCGCCTCGCGGGGGTTGGCCAGCGAGGTCTCGATGGTCTCCTCGGCGTGCGCCAGGTGCACGTCGTAGACCTCGGCCAGGGCCGTGTACAGCGAGGTGTAGCGGACCAGGCTGCGGCGCAGCGCGGGGAAGCGCTCCTGGGACAGGTGCGTGGTCTCTATCGCCATCGGCTCGCCGCTGGCCAGGCGCAGCCGCTCGATGCGCAGCACCCTGCCCCCCTCGGGCAGGTCGAGCAGGCGGCTGAGCCGTTCGTCCGCGGTGATGTAGCCGATCTCCAGCAACTGGGAGGTCGGCTCCAGGCCCTGGGCCCGCATGTCCTCGGTGTAGGAGGTCAGCTGGAGGGCCTGGGAGACCTTCGGCTTGGCGACGAACGTGCCCTTGCCCTGGATGCGTTCGAGGCGGCCCTCGACGACCAGCTCCTGGAGCGCCTGACGCACCGTGGTGCGCGAGGTATCGAACTCACTGGCGAGGGAGCGCTCCGGCGGCACCGGGGTGCCGGGAGGAAGAGTCTCCGTCATCTGTTGCAGATGGCGCTTGAGGCGGTAGTACTTAGGGACACGGGCAGTGCGGGTACGGTCGGTGCCGTCCGGGCCTGTGGCGGGGGAAGTGGTGCCCGCGGGGCCGGCGGCGCCTGCGGTCACTCCACCGTCCCTGGCCATGGCACGCCTTCCCGACTCGTTCTGTTCTGCCGTCACCGGCTCCTCCGACACATCGCAGCTGACATCGTGACACGGGCCCGACAACCGCGGTGCCCCCGGGCAGATGTCGGTCCGGTAACGGACAGCGGCTGCCGCTCGTGGGCCCTTGACACCCCGGCGTGGTCTAGTCCAGGCTCCGTGCAACTGGTCTACACCTCTTGTCTACACCACTAACGTAACGGTCGTCCCCAGGCCACAGAGTGGGGGGTCCGGCTCTTTTTTTGAGGAGGGTGACGTGAAGCGCAAGCTGATCGCTGCCGTCGGTGTGACGGCCCTGACGGCCGCCTTGGCCGCTTGCGGCGACGACGGCAGTGGGGGGGATGGCGGCGACGCCGATTCCATCACCGTCTGGCTCATGGACGGTTCCGCTCCGCAGCCGTGGGTCGACGAGCTGACCGCGGCGTTCGAGGAGGAGCACGACGTCCAGGTCAACGTCGAGATCCAGCAGTGGGACGGCATCCAGGACCGGCTGACCACGGCCCTGTCCGAGGACGGCACCGTCGACGTGCTGGAGCTGGGCAACACCCAGACCGTCGGCTACGCCAACACCGGTGGCCTCGCCGACCTGAGCGACCTGGCGGACGAGCCCTGGTCGGAGAACATGCTGGCCTCCGCCGAGGTCGACGGCACGCTGTACGCCGTGCCCTGGTACGGCGCCAACCGCGTGGTCATCTACGACCAGAGCGTCTGGGCGGACGCCGGCGCCGAGGTGCCCACCACACGGGACGAGTGGGTCGAGGCACTGGAGCTGATCGACGAGAACACCGAGGCCCAGCCCATCTACCTGCCCGGCCAGAGCTACTACGTGATGGGTGGCTTCGTCGCCGACGAGGGCGGCGCGTTCGCCGTCGAGGACGGCGAGGAGTGGGCCGGTTCGCTGGCCACGCCCGAGGGCGAGGCGGGCATGGAGTTCTACCGCACGCTCCAGTCCTTCTCCGAGGCGCCGGCCGACATCGACGAGGCCGAGCCGCAGCAGTCCGTCGACATCGTGCCCAACCAGGAGATCGGCTCCTGGATCGGCCTCGGCTGGGAGGCCGCGGGCGCCATCGCCGCCATCGAGGAGGCCGGCGGCGAGGCCGACTTCGGCTACTTCCCGGTGCCGGGCAAGACCGCCGACCAGTTGGGCAACGTCTTCCTCGGCGGCTCCAACCTGGCCGTCTCCGAGCGGGCCGGAAACCCGGACCTTGCCATGGAGTTCCTCCGCCTGGCCACCTCGCAGGAATACGCGCAGAAGTTCGTCGACGCCAACGGCGACGGCGTCGTGCCCAACCGCACCGATGTCACGGCCGAGCCGGAGCCGGGCAGCTTCGCCGAGGCGATGGTGGCCTCCGCGGACGTCGGCTTCCTGCCGCCCCTCACCACCGGTTGGGCGAACGTGGAGACCGAGCCCAACCCCATCAAGGAACTGATGACCAAGGCACTCAACGGCGACGACTACCAGACCGCCGCCGAGGAGGCCGACGCGGAGATCACCACCCGGATCAACCGCGAGTAGTACGTGACACCGGGGTGCCGCCGGCCCGCCGGCGGTACCCCGGTGTCACGTACTACTC
>NZ_JAVREV010000006.1:0-411793 GCF_031845565.1 Streptomyces johnsoniae
TAAGTGTTCCGGTGGTCATGGCGGAGGGGAAACGCCCGGTTACATTCCGAACCCGGAAGCTAAGCCCTCCAGCGCCGATGGTACTGCATGGGGGACCGTGTGGGAGAGTAGGACACCGCCGGACAATATTCTGAAATACGGGTGAGGCCCGTTGCACTCAGTGCGACGGGCCTTATTCGTATGCCATCTCATCGTCTGCGGATGGTAAAGAACATTGCGGCACGCGAGGCGGGGTGCGACTATCGGCGCATGGCGTACAGCATCCGGCAGACGCGCCGCGAGGACTGGCAGCGGCTGCGTGAGCTGCGACTTGCCGCCCTCCAGGACCCTGTCGCACCGGTGGCCTTCTTCGAACCGTACGAAGAGGCCGTGCAGTTGACCCGGGGGGAGTGGGAAAGGCGGGCCTCCGGGCGGGAAAGCGTCACGTTCATCGGGGAGTCCGAGACCGGTGCGTGGGGCGGTATGGTCGGCGCGTTCATCCGTTCCGGCCGCGTGTACGTCGTCGGGGTCTACATGCTGCCCGATCATCGCGGCACGGGACTCGCCCGCGAGCTGATGCGTGCCGCGATCGACTGGGCCGACGGCTACGAAGTCCGGCTGCGCGTCCACGAGAACAATCCGCGGGCCGCCAAGTTCTACGCCTCGCTCGGATTCGAGCCGACCGGCGACACCGACAGCGACCCGCGCGATCCCTCGCTCCAGGCGTACGAGCTGTCCCTGAAGACCGGGCAGGGAGTGCAGGAGCGATGACCGCTCCGCAACGGCCACCCGACCTGCGCGCGGACTGCTCGAACTGCTTCGGGCTGTGCTGCGTCGCGCTGCCCTTCGCCGCGTCCACCGACTTCCCCGTCGACAAGGCCGCCGGCCGTCCGTGCGGCAACCTCAGGGACGACTTCCGCTGCGGTATCCACGCCGAGCTGCGCGACCGCGGCTGGGTCGGGTGCACCGTCTTCGACTGCTTCGGGGCGGGCCAGCAGGTCTCCGCGGTCACGTTCGGCGGGCTGGACTGGCGGCGGGCGCCGGAGACCGCCGGGCGGATGTTCCAGGTGTTCCCAGTGATGCGCGCCCTCCACGAGCTGTTGTGGTACGTCACCGAAGCACTGGCGCTGCCCGCGGCCGCGCCCGTGCACCCGCGGCTGCGGCGCGCGGCACGCGATCTCCGGCAACGCGCCGACGGCGACCCCGAGTCGCTCCTGGCGTTCGACATCGCCGCGCTCCGCGCCGACGTCAACGCGCTGCTGCTGCGCGCCGGCGAACTGGTGCGCGCGGGCGTGCCGGGACGGAAGAAGAACCACCGCGGCGCCGACCTCATCGGCGCCCGGCTCCGCGGCGCCGACCTGCGCGGCGCGAGCCTGCGCGGCGCCCGGCTCATCGCGGCCGACCTGACGCGGGCCGACCTCAGAACGGCGGACGTCATCGGCGCCGACTTCAGGGACGCCGACCTGAGCGGCGCCGACCTCACCGGCAGCATCTTCCTGACACAGGCCCAACTCGACGCGGCCAGGGGCGACGCCACCACACGCCTGCCCGCGACCCTGTCACGCCCCGCGCACTGGACAACGCCCACGCACGGCGCCGCACGGCGGCCCCGCGGGTAGGCCGCTTCGAAGTCGCCCGTGCGTACGGCAGCGGTGAACGGTGCACGGGGGCGGGCGTCCGAGGGCGCGGCTGGTCGGCCGTATCCTTCGGGACGCGCCTGCCCGCGGGTGGGCCGCGGCGAGGCCGTCCGTGCCCACAGCAACGATGGCCGGCGCATCGGGGTGTGCGTCAGCGGGCGTGTATGTCCACGATCTCAAGTCCCGGCTGGTCGGCGGTCATCGCCGCGACCAGCGCCCCGCGCAGACCGGCCGTCTCCTTGTGGTCGCCCACCACGTACAGCGTTCCGCCCTCGCCCGCCACGTTGTCCAGGGCCAGGGCGTCGACGCGACCGGGGCTGCACGCCTGCCTGATGTGCAGCTGGTCGAGGCCGCTGAGCGCCCGGCCGATGAGGCCGAGGGCCGCGTCCCGGCGCCCCGGGTGCCCGGTGAGGGTGCTCTCCAGCTCCATGGCCGCGCCGCCCGCGGCGCGGGCGTGGGTGCGCAGGATCTTGCCCGGCTCGCCTCCCGACCTGCCGTGCGCCCACCGGTGGATCTGCGTGATCGGCTCCCCGGCGAGTGCGGCGGCGTGCAGGTAGCAGCGCAGCAGGGTTTCCGCGGTCTCGGCGTCCAGCTGGAAGATCGGCTCGGTGGGGCGGACGGGCGCCAGCAGGGCGTTCGCGCGGGCCCTGGCCACCGCCATGTCCTCGCAGCCGCGCTGCGGCGCCCAGCGCAGCCGCACGGGGGCGTCGGTCACGTGGCCGGGATCGTAGACGTGCACCGGGCCGTGCCGGCCGCGCTGGCGCGCCGTCTTCGCCCACAGGCGGCCGTCCGGGTCCAGGACCACGAGCCCCGGCGGGGCGGCCTGGACGGCCGCGACCGGGTCGCGGGGCTCCGGGAGCGGGCCGGGCGGCTCCGGCTCGGCCGCCCGCTCCACCGGGACCTCCGCGGCCGGTGCCTCCCGCGGGGGCAGCTCCTGGGCCGGTACATAGGTGTCCGGAACGTAGGTGTCCGGAACGTTCCACGGGCCGACGGGCTCCGGCGGCGCCTCGGCTGCCGGGCCGACCTGCCCGGCCGGGTGCCGCCCCGCCCGCCACCGCGCGACGCGGATCGACACCCACAGCACGGCGGTGAACAGGAGCACCACCTGCGCCAGGAACACCAGCCACAGCATCGCCGCACCGGGCAGCTCCGCCGGGTCCGCCTCGGGCCAGGCGGCGGCCACGTCGCCCGGCGCGGTCAGGAACGAGCGCATCGCGTGCGCCGTCTCCAGGAAGGTGACGCCCGGCGGCCACGCGCCGTGCCGCAGCCAGCCGGCCAGGCCGGTCGCCGTCCACGTCAGTGCCGTGATGCCGACCAGGAACGCCAGCGTGCCGACCAGGAGGGCATCCGGCACCCCGCCGCCGCGCCGGGCCGGCGGCGGCCCGGCCGGTGCGCGCCGTGCGCGCTCGTCATACGCCATCAGCTGTCCCCTGTCCTAGCCGACGCCCTGCCGCTTCTCGAAGGACATCACCCGCGCCTCCGTCTCCGCCTCGAACGGGTCCTCGGCGGTGGGCAGCTGCTCCTCCGCCAGAACCATCGAGGAGGACTCCGTCATGGCGCGGTCGGTGAAGACCAGAGGCCGCTCCGTCTCGGTCACCAGATGCTTGACGACCTGCACGTTCCCGTTGACGTCCCACACCGCCATGCCCGGGGTCAGCGTCGGAATGATCTCCACCGCCCACCGGGGCAGGCCGAGGACCTGGCCGGTGGATCTCGCCTCATCCGACTTCTGGGCGTAGATCGTGCGCGTGGAGGCCATCTTGAGGATCGCCGCCGCCTCCCGGGCCGCCGCGCCGTCCACGACGTCGGACAGGTGGTGGACCACCGCGACGAAGGACAGGCCGAGCCGGCGGCCGAACTTCAGCAGCCGCTGGAACAGCTGTGCCACCGAAGGCGAGTTGATGATGTGCCAGGCCTCCTCGACCAGGAAGATCCGCTTCTTCCGGTCGGGCCTGATCCAGGTGTGCTCCAGCCACACGCCGACGATCGCCATGAGAATCGGCATCGCGATCGAATTGCGGTCGATGTGTGAGAGGTCGAACACGATCAGCGGGGCGTCGAGGTCGATGCCGACCGTCGTCGGGCCGTCGAACATGCCGCGCAGGTCGCCGTCGACGAGGCGGTCGAGGACCAGCGCGACGTCAAGGCCCCAGGCGCGCACGTCCTCAAGCGCCACGTTCATCGCGTCGGCCGCCTCGGGCAGCGGGTGGCGCAGCCGTTCGACGATATCGGTGAGGATCGGCTGCCGGTCGGTGGTCGTCTGGTTGACGTAGGCGTGGGCGACCTTCAGCGCGAAACCGGACCGCTCGTCCAGCAGTCGGCCGAGCGCGACCTCGATGATGGTGCGCAGCAGGGCGAGCTGGCCCGTCGTCGTGATCGCCGGATCGAGCGGATTGAGGCGGACGTTGCCGTCGAGGGTCGCCATCGGGTCGAGCCGGATCGGCGTGATGCCCAGCTCTTGCGCGATCAGATTCCACTCGCCGACGCCGTCCTCGCCCTGCGCGTCCAGCACGACGATCTGCCGGTCGCGGAACCGGAGCTGACGCAGCACGTACGTCTTCTCCAGCGCGGACTTGCCGTTCCCCGACTCGCCGAGCACCAGCCAGTGCGGGGCGGGCAGTTGCTGGCCGTACAGCTGGAACGGGTCGTAGATGTAGCCCTTGCCCGAGTAGACCTCGCGGCCGATGATCACGCCCGAGTCGCCCAGGCCGGGCGCGGCGGTGGGCAGGTAGACGGCCTGGGCCTGCCCGGTGGAGGTGCGCACGGGCAGCCGGGTGGTCTCGGTCCTGCCGAACAGCAGGCTGGTGAACGCCTCGGTGATGGCGCTCAGCGGATCGCGGGGCGGCATGGCGGCACCTCCTTCCCCGGGGGGCTCGTGCGCGCGTGGGTCCTCATCGCCTGATGCCCGTGGCGAACGGAAGCGTGTTGACGAACGCGCGGTGGTGCTCGCGGTCGCACCACTCGAGCTTCAAATATGACTTACCCGCGGACGCACGGATAGTGCGCTTGTCCCGGGCAAGTGCTTCCGGGTGCGGCGAGGAGACGGTGATGTAGCCCACCAGGTTGACCCCGGCGGCGCCGGAGGCCAGGTCGTCGCCGCGCTGGTCGACACGGCCGTGCGCGGCCACGTCGCGCGGGTCGACCGTCCGGTTCATCTTGGCGGCGCGCGAAGCCTCGGCCTCGTCGTTGGTCTTCTCGGTCAGCATGCGCTCGATGGCGATTTCCGTCGGCTCCAGGTCCATGCAGACGGCGACCGTGCGGATCACGTCCGGGGTGTGCACGAGGAGAGGCGCCAGGAAGTTGACCCCGATGGGCGTCATCGGCCACTCCTTGACCCAGGCCGTGGCGTGGCACCAGGGCTCACGGGTGTCCGACTCGCGGGTCTTGGCCTGGAGGTACGTCGCCTCCCTGGCGTCCAGCTCGGCCGGCCAGGCGTTGCGCTTCGACATGGCCTGGATGTGGTCGATGGGGTGGTCCGGGTCGTACATCGAGTGGATGAGGGAGGCGAGCCGCGCCTCGCCGAGCGGCTGCCGCACCCGGATGTCGGCCTCCGTGAGGCGCGCACAGATGTCGGTCAGCTCGCGCGCCATGACGATGGCCAGCGCCTCGTCGCGGGACATGCGGCGGCTGCGGCTCTCGCGCCCGCCCGTCCTTGCGGCGCGGGCGATGGTCTGCGCCTCGTTGCTCAGCTCGCGCGAGTGGTGCATGCAGGCCACGAGGTAGGCGCGGTGCTGCTCGCTCGACGTCGACACCATGGACGCCAGCTGCTCGTACGAATCCTGAATCCAGGGCGGGGAGCCGTCGTTGCCGCGCTCGCGGACGTCATTGGCGTGCGCGTCGGGGTCGGCGGGCAGCGTGCGCGCCAGCATCTGAAGGCGCGTGACGTGGCCGTCCCCGTTCGCCACATGCTTCAGCAGCGTGCCGAACCGCTCGACCAGCGCCTCCTGGTCCTCACTGTCGCGCAGCCCGACGCCCGGGCCCTCGATCTCGATGGCGGCCGTGATCGTCTTGCGGTCGGTGTGGAGCAGGACGGCCAGCTCGTCCGGGCCGAACGCGGCGGCCAGCCACCGCACCCGGCCGACGCCGTGCGGCGCCCCTACCTCGGCCTCGCGGCCGTCGAGCGTGATGCCGGCCTCGGGAGCGCCGGACCGGTACGTGGCGCCGTGCCGCTGGGTGCGGCGGAAGCTGCGGGTGATCTCGAACCACCTGTAGAACGTGCGGCCCCGGTACGGCATGTACACCGCGGAGAGAGCGAGCAACGGGAAGCCCGCAAGACCGACGATGCGCAGGGTCAGGTTGGGGATGACGAGACCGCTGATCATGCCCAGGAACGCGCCCACGACGATGAGCGCGATCTCGCCCGTCTCGCGGTTTCTGCCGACGATGGCCTGCGGCCGGCCCCGGCCGATGAGGTAGGTCCGGCGGCGGGTGAGAGTGTTGGGCGGCGCGGTCACCGGCTGCCTCCTCGATTGCCCTGATTACCGGTGCGGCTGCTGCCGCCCGAGCTGGACGCCGAGGACGCCGAAGACGAGGACGAACCCGACTGGCCGGCCCGGGAGCCGTGCGCCGCGACGCCGCCCGCCAGCGGGTTGGCCGGGCGGGCCGCGCCCTGCCCGCCCCCGCCCGCGGCGCCGCCACCGGCGCCCCCGTCCCGGCCGCCGTGGGTGCTCATGCCCTGGCGCAGCATCGAAGCCGGGGTGGACACGGCGGCCTTGGCGGCGCGGCTGGAGGTGTCCTGGCGCATCGCGCGGTGGTTGACGATCTCGTCGCCGAAGCCGGGAACGAAGCGGTAGATCATGGCCGAGGCGAAGATGGCCAGCAGGATGATCGAGAGACCGGAGATGATCGAGGAGACCGCGGTGGGCCCGCCGTCGTCGCTGGTGGTCAGCGCCCCGGCGAGACCGAGGACGATGACGATGACCGGCTTGATGAGGATGACCGCGATCATGATGCCCGCCCAGTTGCGGACGTGCCCCCACAGATTCTTGTCGACCAGCCCCGCGTAGACGGCCGTGCCCAGGAGCGCGCCGACGTACAGCATCGCGGCGCGGATCACCAGCTCGAGCGCGAGCACGCCGGCGGCCAGGATGGAGATGAGCGACACCAGGATCAGCACGATCGGACCGCCGCCGATGTCGTCGCCGGCTTCCAGCGCGGCGGCGAAGCCACCGAAGAATGCCTCGGAGTTGTCCCCTGTGCCCGCGACGATGGCATCGGTGACGCCGTCGGTGGCGGATACCACGACGTAGAGGACGAGGGGCGTGAACGCGGAGGCCATGACGGTCAGCCACAGGAAGCCGACGGCCTCGGTCAGCGCGGTGGTCAGCGGCACGCCGCGGATGGCGCGCTTGACGATGGCGAGCAGCCAGAGGATGAGCGTCAGCACCGTGGAGGCGGCGAAGACGACGGCGTACTGGCGGAGGAAGGAGGTGTTGGTGAAGTCGACGGCGGTCGTCGAATCGACCAGCTCGGACAGCTCGTTGACGACCCAGGCGGCGGCATCGGCACAGCCCCGGGCGAGCGACCACAGCGGGTCGAGCGAGACATCGAGCGCATCCAGGTCGCTCTCCCCGCCACCACCACCCCCGGACTCCTCATCCCCCTCGCAGTAGTCCCGCGCGGTGCCGTGGATCAGCTCGCACTCCTCGTCGGCCCTGGCGCGGGGCGCCAGGGCGAGGGCGAATGCGAGGAGGCCCGTGGATGCCGACGCCAGGGTGGCCAGGCGGAGGCGGAGGCTAACGCGCATAGGTGAACCCTCCGTACTCTTCGACCGCTTCAGCGATCTCGTCCGCTCCGGAGACACGGTTGTCGCCGTTCACGGGGGTGGGACCCTCGGACTGCTCGGTGCCCGTCATCTTCCAGTCCCCGTCCTCCCAGATCAGTGAGAAGTGCATGGTGAACCAGCTGGTGCGCACCGGATTCTGCGAGTCGGTGCCCGCGATGCCGAAGAGGCCGGAGCACCAGACGGACACCTCGGCCGTGGTGTCCTCGTAAGAGGTCACCGAACTCCCCACGGGCATGGTCCGGTTGACGAAGGTAGAGCCCTCGGGTACGCCGCCCTCGGCGTCGAGTCCGATGCTCTCGTTGAGGCCGGTGGTGTAGTCGGCGTCGAACGCGGACCGCAGCTCGCTTCTGGCAGCGGACGCGCTGATGGTCTCCACGATGGTCCGCCGCTGCTGCGCGTTGAACATCTCCACGCCGCCCAGGGCCACCGCGTAGTTGGCGGCTGCGCTCTGGGCGCCCTGCTCGGTCTGGGCGTGGCCGGTCGGGATGCCGTTGAAGGCGTCGTCCACGGGCTGTTCGCCGGTGGGGGCCGTGGCCTGGGCGCCGCCGTCGGGGGCGGAGTCGTCGGTGCCGCCGCCGGAGTTGCCGTCCCCGTCCGTCGACCGGTTGGCGAAGGCGATGGCCGCGAGGAGGACGACCACCACGCCGAGGATCGTGGCCACATTGCGGCGCGGGGAGCTCGGCGGGCGGCGGGAGGCGGATTCCTCCTGCTCGGGGAGCCGGGTGCGGGTCCGCGCGGGGATGCGGCGGGCGCTCGTGTCCTCGTAGTCGTCGCCGTAACTCATGTTCGCGCCCCCTCAACCGCAGCGAGTCTATTACCTCCTCACACGACGTTAGCGCCCTCCACTGACGTTCCGCTCGTCCGCGGCCCAGTTGATCTCTGCCGTCCCGCCGCACCCGTGGGACGGGTGTGGTGCTGGTGGGGCGGGGGTGTGTGCTGGGATGCCGGAATGGATGACGCAGATGTGAACGTGGTGGTGCGGGCGGCGACGGCCGGGGACGCGGGGGCGGTGCTCGCGCTCTGGCGGAAGGCCGCGGAGGGGGTGAGCGTCACCGACGACCTCGACGGGGTGGGGCGGTTGATCGCCCGCGATCCGCAGGCGCTGCTGCTGGCGGAGCGTCAGGGCGAGTTGGTGGGCACGGTCATCGCCGGGTTCGACGGGTGGCGGTGCCACCTCTACCGGCTGGCGGTGCTGCCGGCGCGGCGGCGGCAGGGCGTGGCGGCGGCGCTGCTGGCCGCGGCCGAACGGCGGTTCGCGCAACTCGGCGGGCGGCGGGCCGATGCCATGGTGCTGACCGGGAACGCGCTCGCGCACCGGGCCTGGCGGGCCGGCGGATACCGGCCGCAGGAGGAGTGGCAGCGGTGGGTCAAGCCGCTGCCGCGTCAGCTGCCCCGTTAAGTGCGGGGCGGCTCCGATGAGTTCCCCCGGGTGGGGAGGTCTCCTCTCCGAGTGGGGAAGGAGACGCCGGTGCGTACTGAGGTGTTCGTCGTGTGGGGGCCCGTCCTGCGTGCCGATGTGCCGGGGCTCTGCGAGCGGCTGGCGGCATTCGTGCGCGACAGCGGGGCCCGGGAGGTGATCGTGGACGTCGGGGCCGTCCGCGAAGCCGATCCCGTCGCGCTCGAAGTGGTCGCGCGGGTGCGGCTCACCGCGTCGCGCCTCGGCTGCCGGGTGCGGCTGGTGAACGTGGGCGGCGGACTACAGGCCCTCCTCCGCTGGCTGGGACTCGGGGAGGCGGTCGGGCAGGCCGAAGAGGGGGAAGAGGCGCGCCGTGTCGAGGAAGGAGTTGATCCCGGTGATCCGGCCGTCTGAGAACTCGATGATCTGGAGGGCCCAGGGCTCGTGGCCGCCGTCGGGCGCCGGGCGGTACTGGCCGAAGGCGGGGCTGCCGTTGGCCCAGGTGGCTATGAGGCGGGAGCCGCGGCAGTCCTTGCCCTCGCCGAGCATCCAGTCCCTGATGTCGGAGGCGCCGCGCATCCACAGCGCGTAGGGCGGCATGGACAGGGTGGCGTCCTCGGCGAGCAGCGAGGTCAGCGCCTCCATGTCGTAGCTCTCGAACGCCGCCAGGTAGCGGGACAGCAGCGTCTTGTGCTCGTCGGACAGGGGCGCGGTGGGGTCGGACTCGGTGACGCCGGTGGCAGCCAGGGTGGCGCGGGCGCGCTGGAGCGCACTGTTCACCGAGGCGACGGTGGTGCCGAGCAACTCGGCGACCTCGCTGGCCCGCCAGCTCAGCACCTCCCGCAGGATCAGCACCGCGCGCTGCTTGGGCGCCAGGTGCTGGAGCGCGGCGACGAACGCGAGCCGCACGGACTCGCGGGCCTCGGCCCGCTCCGCCGGGTCCTCCGGCATGGTGCGGCTGTCGGGCATGGGCTCGACCCACGCGGACTCGGCGAGCGGCGGGCCGAGCACCGCCTCGGAGGTCCTGGAGGAGGCCGTCATGTCCATCGGTCTGGCCCGCTTGCCGCTGCCGCTCAGCATGGTCAGACACACGTTGGTTGCGATGCGGTACAGCCAGGAGCGGATCGAGGAGCGGCCCTCGAAACGGTCCAGGCTGCGCCAGGCGCGCACCATCGTCTCCTGCACCGCGTCCTCGGCCTCGAACGCGGAGCCGAGCATCCGGTAGCAGTAGCCGGTCAGCTCCTTCCGGTACTGCTCAAGCTGGTCGGTCCGCGCGCGGTCCTGCGTGGCGGTTTCGCTGCTCATCGAGGGCTCCCCTGGCCGGTCACGATCGGGTCTGTCCTGGTGTCCGGTCACCCTAGCCAGCCCCACTGACAACGGTCCCTCAACGCGCTGCGCGCCGCCGTTCCGCGTCAGCCGGCCGCGGGCGGTGTCCGGCGGGGACCGGCCTCCTCGCCGTGGCGGTGTCCCCCGGGACGGTGGCGTGCCTGCCCGTGCCCTTCCCTGTCTTTCCGCGCCGCTTAAAGTATCGGTACCGCGGTGAGTGCGCAGGGGGTGCGAGTGATGCAGGACCGGATTCTCGACGGCCGGTACCGGTTGGGGCGGCAGTTGGGGGCGGGCGGCAGCGGCACCGTGTGGGAGGCGCTGGATCTGCGTCTCGAACGGCAGGTTGCCGTCAAGCTGGTGAGCACCGTCACCTTTGGGCGTGACCCGCGGGCCAGGGAGCGGTTCGAGCGGGAGGCGAAGCTGCTGGCGGGCCTGTCGAGTCCGTTCATCGTCACCGTGCACGACGTGGGGGAGGCCCGGTTCGACGGGGAGTCGGACTCGGTGCTGTACCTGGTGATGGAGCGGCTGCACGGGCGTTCGCTCGACCAGATGCTCGCGGAGGACCGGGCGCTGCCGCCGCTGGCCGAGGTGGCGCGCTGGGGGGAGCACGTCTGCCGGGCGCTGGCCGTCGCGCACGGCTCGGGCGTGGTGCACCGGGACCTCAAGCCCGCGAACGTGATGGTCGGCCCGGACGGGCTGGCGCGGGTGCTGGACTTCGGGATCGCCGCGGTGCTCGCGGAGTCCACCGACCATGCGCGGCTGACGTCGACCGGCGTCGTGGTGGGCACGCCCGCCTACATGTCGCCCGAGCAGATCGAGGGCACGGCCGTCGGTCTGGGCAGCGACCTGTACTCGGCCGGGTGCGTGCTGTATGCGCTGGCCACCGGCCGGCCGCCGTTCCACGGCGGCTCGCTGTACCAGCTGCTGCGGCAGCAGATGGAGAACGCGCCCGAGGTGCCGAGCGTGCTGCGGCCCGGGCTGCCGCCGGGGTGGGACGAGCTGATCCTGTCGATGCTGGCGAAGCGGCCGGGGGACCGGCCGGGCAGCGCCGCCGAGGTCGCCGACCGGCTGCGGCTGCTCGCGGCCCCCGTGGCGGGCGCGGCGGGCGGGGCGGCGGCGCCCGCCGTGGCGGCGCTGACGTACCAGCCGACGCGGGTGGAGTCGCGGCTCGACCCGCGGGTGGTGCTGCTGGCGAGCTGCCCGCGGCCGGGCGGCGGGGCGCTGCCGGTGGCGACGGGGCAGCGGATGCGGCTGACGGATGTACTGCCGGGGGCGTCGGCGTTCGAGGTGGGCCTGGACTGGCGGGCCCCGGAGGGCACGGAGGCGGACGCGAGCGCCCTGGTGGTGGGGGCGGACGGGCGGGTGCCGACGGACGAGCACTTCGTGTTCTACAACAATCCGGAGCCGGCCGGCGTGGGGCTGCGGCTGACGGACGACGGTCCGGAGGCGCGGTTCCGGGTGGAGCTGCCGTCGCTCGGCGCGGCGGCGGAGCGCATCGTGTTCGTGCTGTCGGTCCACGACGCGGAGGTGCGCGGCCAGGACCTGTCGGAGGTGAGTCTGCTGCACGTGCGGCTGATCGATCCCGGCAGTGGCGAGGAGCTGTTGTGTTTCGGGTTCCCCGCGGGGCCGGCCGGGGCGGTGGGGGTGACGTTCGGCGAGCTGGTGCGGGAGGACGACGGCTGGTGGTTCTCCGCGGTCAGCGAGGCGTACGCGGGGGGTCTGGCGGAGATCGTGGAGGCGCACGGGGTGGCCGTGGAGGCGGACGCGACGTGAGGCGCGCGGGGGCGGGCTACTTCAGGAGCCGGGACATGCGGCGGTCGGCGAGCGGTTTGCCGCCGGTCTGGCAGGTCGGGCAGTACTGGAGCGCGGAGTCCCGGTAGGACACTTCGCGGATGGTGTCGCCGCACACGGGGCATGGCTCGCCGGTGCGGCCGTGGACGCGCAGGCCGGTCTTCTTCTCCGTCTTCAGCTGCCTGGCGGCCAGGCCGCGGGACCGTTCGACGGCGGCTCGCAGGGTGGCGGTCATCGCGGCGTGCAGGGCGGCGGTCTCCTCGCCGGTGAGGCGTGCGGCCTGTTTGAACGGGGACATGCGGGCGGCGTGCAGGATCTCGTCGGAGTAGGCGTTGCCGATTCCGGCGAGCACGCTCTGGTCCCGCAGCACGCCCTTGATCTGCCGGCTCTCGCCGCCCAGCAGCGTGGCGAACGCGGCCTCGTCGAGCGCGGGGTCGAGCGGGTCGGGGCCGAGGCGGGCGATGCCGGGCACTTCGGCGGCGGGGTCGCGCACGCAGTACACGGCGAGCCGTTTCTGGGTGCCCGCCTCGGTGAGGTCGAAGCCGGCGCCCTGCGGCCCGGCGAGGGCCACGCGCAGTGCGAGGGGGCCCTTGCCGGGGCGCGGCGGCGCGGCGGGGAGGCTGTCGTGCCACCGCAGCCACCCGGCGCGGGCGAGGTGGACGACGAGGTGGAGATCGCCGACGGCCAGGTCGAGGAACTTGCCGTGCCTGCCGACGGCGGTGACCTGGTGGCCCTCGACGGCGGACAGCGGCGGGTCGTAGGTCTTCAGGACGTGGAACGCGACCGGCAGCGCGCGGGCCACCTCGTGGCCCACGAGGTGGCCGGTGAGGAATTCGCGCAGTGCCTCGACTTCCGGCAGCTCGGGCATGTGTTCCAGCTTATGCCCGTATGGCGTGATTCCGGACGGCCCGCTCGGCGGCGGCTCAGCGTTTGCGGGCGACGGTGACGCCGTCCCTGAGCGGCAGCAGGACGGAGTCCACGCGCGGATCGGCGGTGACGGTGTCGTTGATCTCGCGGATCGCCTTGTCGGCCGGCTCCTGGGCGGCGGGGTCGATGACGCGGCCCTCGCGCAGCACGTTGTCCAGCACGATCACGCCGCCGGGGCGCAGCCGGGTGACCAGTTCCTCGTAGTAGACGGGGTAGCCGGCCTTGTCGGCGTCTATGAAGGCGAAGTCGACGGTCTCCTCCCGCGGCAGCGCGCGCAGCGTGTCGGCGGCGGGGGCGATGCGCAGGTCGATGCGGTCGGCGACCCCGGCGCGCGTCCAGTACCTGCGCGCCACCTGGGTCCACTCGTCGCTGACGTCGCAGGCGATGAGTCGGCCGTCGGCCGGCAGGGCGCGGGCGATGCACAGGGCCGAGTAGCCGGTGAACGTGCCGACCTCGACGGCGAGCCTGGCGCCGGTGAGGCGGACGAGGAGGGCGAGGAACGCGCCCTCGTCCTGGGTGATCTGCATGCTCAGGTGCCGCGGGAGGGACTGCCGGGTCTCGGCGGCGAGATCGCGCAGCACGTCGTCGGCGGCGGGGCTGGCGTGGGCGAGGAGGTAGTCGTTCAGGGCGGGGTTGACGATGTCCATGGGGGAAGTATGCCGCCGGGCCCGGCGGCGCCCCCCCGCCGCGGTCAGGGCTGCATCGGGCCCGGAACGTCGGCGCGGTCCTCGTCCTGCTCGCGGCGTTCCTGGAGGTCGGCCAGGAACAGGAGCGCGACGGACAGCTCCTCCGCGGTCAGCGGTCCGGCGGCGCCCTCCGGCGGGTTCAGGTTGAGTGCGGAGCCGCCGGCCAGGAACAGGTCGAGGGGCAGCGAGCCGCCGCCGGGACCCGCGAACTGGCCGAGGTCGAACGTCGCGTGCGTCAGCACGCCGTTGCGGATGGCCAGCTCGGCGGACACGGTGGCGTCCGGGTCGGCCGGCTCGGCGACCAGCGGCGGCAGGCCGAAGCGTTCGCCCTGCTCGGCGAGCAGGCCGAGCAGCGGCTCGACGGCGTGGTGGGCGTCGCCCGCGGGCAGCCGGACGCCGACCAGCTCGGCGCCGCGTTCCTCGCCCGCGGGCCGGACGGACGCGCCGGAGCGCAGCGTGCTCTCGAACCGGCCGACGGCGTCCCAGAGCGACTCAGGCCGCAGCAGCTGCCCGGCGTCGACGAGGGCGTCGGCGGTGTTGTGCGCGACGTCGGCGGGGACGTCCGCGTGCTCGGTGAGCGCGTCGGCGTAGGCGTCGTGCTCGAACGGCTCGATCTCGACCCAGTCGCCGCGGAGCGCGGAGGCGGCGCCGCTCAGCTCGTCGGGCAGGTCGGCCGCGTCCCGTTCGAAGCGTTCTGCGCGGGCGACGGCGGCCTCACCGGAGCCGTACACGTCCTCGATGACGGCCTCCGCGCCGACGCGGACGTAGGTGCGCCCTTCGAGCTGCTTGACGCCGGTGATGTCCCGGCCGCCGAAGTTGACCGTCATGCCGCCGTCGAGCGGGTCGCCCTCGGACAGGTCGGTGAGGCGGGTGTCCTGCTCCGGGTCACCGACCGCCACGGTCAGCTCCAGATCGGCGAGCAGCCGCGCCTGCGCCATGGTGGGCTCGTCGGCGCCGGAACGGACCAGGTAGTCGTGAACCTCTTCTGGGGTGGCGTCGACCGAGGCCACCAAGGTCAGGCCCTCCCAGGACAGCAGCTCGTCGACGGCGTCCGAGACCTCAAGGCCGGCCTCGGCGTTCTGCAACACCTGGCAGGCCCCGGTCGCGGTCGCGAGGAGCACGGCGCCGCCGAGGGCGCTCAGCCGCATGAGGATGGGGCGGGTACTGATGTCTTCACTCCTGTCCGTGGGGTGACGGGGAGACACGCGGCGTCCCGCGGTGGCTCTGCCGTCCAGTGTCCACGTGCGCGGGGTGGCGGATTCGCGCGGGGCGCCGTCTGTGGCCGAGGTGTCACCGTCCGGTAAGCGGCTTGTTAGCCTCGGGACATGCGCAGGCCGTGGATCGTGGGGGTGTCGGGGGCCTCGGGGACGCCGTACGCCGCGGCCGTGCTGCGGGCGCTGCTCGCCGCGGGCGAGGCGGTGGACCTGGTGGTGAGCCGGGCCGCGCGGCTGACGCTGCTCGACGAGACGGGCCTCGCGTTCCGGGACGGGCACTGGGCCGCCGACCTGCGCGGCTGGCTGGCGCTCGGCGCGGACGGCAAGCCGGGCACGTTCGAGGCGGACGTCTCGGGCGTGCGGTATTGGGCGGCGGGCGATCTGGCGGCCGGGCCCTCCTCCGGCTCCTACCCGGCGAAGGGCATGCTGATCGTGCCCGCGTCCACGGCGGCGGTGGCCGGGGTGGCGCTCGGCCTGTCGAAGGATCTGCTCCAGCGGGCGGCGGCGGTGACGCTGAAGGAGCGGCGCCCGCTGGTCGTCGCGGTGCGCGAGACGCCGCTGAACGGGCAGACGCTGCGGCACCTGGTGGCGCTCGACGACGCGGGGGCGGTGGTCCTGCCGGCCACGCCGGCGTTCTACGCGGGGGCCACGCACATCCAGGATCTGGTGGATTTCGTCGCCGGGCGGGTGCTCGACGCGGCCGGTGTGGAGCATGCGCTGTACCGCAGGTGGCGCGGGGAGCTGGGCGGTGGCGGCCGTTCGGCCCAGCAGTCTTAGGTCACCGGGTGCGTATGCCTTAGATTCTTTTGTGCACTTGACCACGGGGACGAGGAAGGCGCTGCGACCATGGACGCGGTGGACAGGCAGCTGATTCAGGCGCTGCGCGAGAACGGCCGGGCGTCGTACGCCGAGTTGGGCCGTCTCGTCGGCCTCTCGGGTCCCAGCGTCACCGACCGCATCAACCGCCTGGAGGCGGCCGGGGTGATCACCGGTTACCGGGCGACGGTCGACGCGCGTTCCCTCGGGCTCGGGGTGACGGCGCTGATCGGCGTGCAGTTGTCGGACGCGGTGGATCACGAGGACGTCGCGACGCGGCTGCGTGGCCTGCCGGAGATCGAGGACTGCTGGTTCATCGCCGGTGACGACTCGTACATGCTGAAGGTGCGGGCGAGCGATGTGGACGGCCTGGAGCGCACGATCCGCCGCCTGTCGGGCACCAAGGGCGTGTCCAGGACCCGCAGCACCATCGTGCTGTCGACCAAGTGGGAGAACCGGGTCGGCGAGCTGCCCGACGGCACGCAGGCGTAGTCTCGAAGGGCGAGCGGAGCGGGCGGGACGCTCGGCACGACACGAACGAGGAGGCGCGACCGATGGACGCGGGGCTCAAGCGGGAGCTGGAGGAGAAGGTCCGTGCCGGGGAGCGGCTGACCCGCGAGGACGGCATCGCGCTCTACGAGTCCGACGACCTGGCGTGGCTCGGCGGCCTCGCCCACGAGGTCAGGACCCGGAAGAACGGCGACGTCGTCTACTTCAACGTCAACCGCCACCTCAACATGACGAACGTGTGCACCGCGTCGTGCGCCTACTGCTCGTTCCAGCGCAAGCCGGGCGAGAAAGACGCGTACACCATGCGCATCGAGGAGGCCGTGCGGCTGGCCAAGGCGATGGAGGGCGACCAGCTCACCGAGCTGCACATCGTCAACGGACTGCACCCGACGCTGCCGTGGCGGTACTACCCGCGGTCGCTGCGCGCGCTGAAGGAAGCGCTGCCCGCGTCGGTGTCCTTGAAGGCGTTCACGGCGACGGAGATTCACCACTTCGAGTCCATCTCGGGGCTGCCGGCCACCGAAATCCTGGACGAGCTGATCGACGCCGGGCTCGAATCGCTGACCGGCGGCGGCGCCGAGATCTTCGACTGGGAGGTCAGGCAGCACATCGTCGACCACAGGACGCACTGGGAGGACTGGTCGCGCATTCACCGGCTGGCGCACTCCAAGGGCCTGAAGACGCCGTGCACCATGCTGTACGGGCACATCGAGGAGCCGCGCCACCGGGTCGACCACGTGCTGCGGCTGCGGGAGTTGCAGGACGAGACCGGCGGGTTCCAGGTGTTCATCCCGCTGCGGTACCAGCACGACTTCGTGGACATGAAGGACGGCAAGATCCGCAACCGCCTCCAGGCGCGCACCACGATGGCGACCGGCGCCGAGGCGCTGCGCACGTTCGCGGTGTCCCGGCTGCTGTTCGACAACGTGCCGCATGTGAAGGTCTTCTGGGTGATGCACGGCGTGCAGACGGCGCAGCTCGCGCTCCAGCACGGCGCGGACGACATGGACGGCTCGGTCGTCGAGTACAAGATCACGCATGACGCGGACGCCTTCGGCACCCCGGACAAGCTGACCAGGGAAGACCTGCTCGACCTGATCCGCGACGCCGGGTTCCGCCCCATCGAGCGGAACACGCGGTACGAGATCGTGCGCGAGTACGAGGGCCCCGACCCCGGCCGGCGCGAGTCGCCGCAGCCGATGCGGGTGTGAGGCTGCGCGATGAACGACGTGCACACCGCGGAGCCGCGCGGCTCGGTGCGGCTGGCCTACGTGCTCGACCCGCCGGTCACCACGGAGCTGCGGGAAGGGATCGCCGAGCTGTGGGCCGACGTGGTCAACGCGGGCGGCGCGGTCGGCTTCGTCCCGCCGGTGACGCCCGAGGACACCAGGCCCCAGCTGCGCAAGCACCTCATCGGCATGGCCGAGGGCACGACCCGGCTGCTGGTCGGCACGGCCGAGCGCGGCCGGCCGGTGGCCACCGCGTTCTTCGCGCTCAACACGCACCGCCTGATGCGGCACTGGGTGTGGCTCCAGACGGTGATGGTGCACCCGGACCGGCAGGGCGGCGGCGCGGGGCGTGAGCTGATGGCGGCGGCCGAGGCCGCGGCGACCGCGATCGACCCCGATATCACCGGCATACGCCTGACCTGCCGCGGCGGTCTCGGTCTCGAACGGTTCTACGCCGCCTGCGGCTACCGCGAGGTCGGGCGGGTACCGGCGGCGATCAAGCTGGGCGACGGCGAGCTGCGCGACGACGTCACCATGTGGCTGCCGCTCGGCTGAGGCCCGCGGGGCGCGGCGCGAAGGCGCCGTGCTTCACTGGGATGGCGTGTGAAGGAAGGATTCGCTGTGAGCACAAGCCCCACCGCTGCGACCCTGCGCTACACAGGACTGCGGCTCGGCGTCTTCGCCGGGTGTTTCGTCGTTCTCGCGGTGCTCGCGTACATCGGCGTCATCCCCGAGTCCTTCGGCACGGCCAATCCGCTGTGGCTGGCGGTGCTGGCCATCGTGGTGTCCGCGCCGATCAGCCTCGTTCTGCTGCGCGGGCAGCGCGAGGCCATGTCCCGGCAGATCGTGCCGCGCGTCGAGCGCGCCAAGGGCCGGCTGAACGCCAACCAGAGCATGGAGGACGACGCCGCCTGACCCCTCCCCGCACCGGCCGGACGTGATTCGCCTCACGTTCGCCGCGGGCCGCCCCCGCAGGGAATCGTGTTCCCCGCGGGGGCGTTGTGCTGCCACGGTAATCCGTTTTCGGCCCATGACGTGCGTTTCCGGGGGTGCTACCGTGCTCGGCATGAACACACCAGTCGCGCGCCTCCGCCTCACGAGCGTGTCGCTCGTCGCGCGTCTGCACATCGACCTCTGCCGCTGTCTGACCGCGGCCTGTCGCTGACTTCTCCCCTCCCGACTGTTCAGCGCCTTCCCCTGTGCGCTATCCGCACCTTTTGATCATCTGTACCCCATATCACCCCTGACCGGAGTGTGCCTGTGTCCTCCCCGTCCCCCACCCAGGACGCGCGAACGCCCGCGCCGCGCCGCCGTGCCCTGCCGCCGTTCTGGGCGCAGATCCTCCTCGGCCTCGTGTTCGGCGTGCTGTTCGGCTGGATAGCCCGCAACTGGAACGTCGACTGGCTCGGCAGAACCCTCGACGAGATCGGCGGCACGTTCGTCCAGCTCCTCCAGCTGGCCGTCGGCCCGCTGGTCTTCTTCGCGATCGCCGTCTCCATCACCAACCTCCGCAACGTCTCGAACGCCGCCCGTCTGGCCGGCCGCACGCTGCTGTGGTTCCTGATCACGTCCCTGATCGCGGTCGCCATCGGCCTCACGCTCGGACTGCTGACCAACCCGGGCGACGGCACCGGCCTCACGCCCGCCGACGGCGAACTGCCCGAGTCCGAGGGCTCCTGGCTGGACTTCCTCACCGGAATGATCCCCACCAACGTGGTCACGCCCTTCGCCGACCTGGAAGTGCTCCAGATCGTCTTCCTCGCCGCGGTCACCGGCATCGCCGCGCTCCGCCTGGGCGAGCGGGCCGCGCCGCTGATCTCGTTCGGCGAGACCGTGCTTGCCCTGCTCCAGAAGGTCCTGTGGTGGATCATCCGCCTCGCGCCGCTCGGCACCCTCGGCCTGATCGGCCGCGCGATCAACGAGTACGGCTGGGACCTGCTCGGCGACTACGCGACCTTCACCGCCGACGTGTACATCGGCTGCGCGCTCGTGCTGTTCGGGGTCTACCCGCTGCTGCTGCGCTTCGTGGCGGGCGTCGACCCGCTGCGCTTCTTCCGCGCGGCCTGGCCCGCCATCCAGCTGGCGTTCGTCTCCCGCTCCTCGGTCGGCACCCTGCCGGTCACCCAGAAGGTCACCGAACGCCTCGGCGTCCAGCGCGACTACGCCTCGTTCGCCGTCCCGTTCGGCGCGACGACCAAGATGGACGGCTGCGCCGCCATCTACCCGTCGCTCGCCGCGATCTTCGTGGCCGAGATCTTCGACGTCAGCCTGGGCATCCAGGACTACATCCTGATCGTCTTCGTCTCCGTGATCGGCTCGGCCGCCACCGCGGGCCTGACGGGCGCGACCGTGATGACCACCCTGACCCTCTCCACCCTCGGCCTGCCCCTGGAGGGCGTCGGCCTGCTGCTGGCGATCGACCCGGTCCTGGACATGATGAGGACCGCGACGAACGTGGCCGGCCAGGCGGCCGTCCCGGTGATCGTGGCGGCCCGCGAACGCATCCTCGACCACGACACCTACAACAGCGCGACGAGCTTCGAGATCAACGAGGCCGAAACGGACGACCACCACGAGCCGAAGGTGAAGACCCCCGCATAGCATTCCCGTTCCCCCGGCCCGCTGCCCGCCATGGGCCGGGGGGAGCGCACTTTCCCCGAGGCGCGGGCTGAGTTGAGCGCTACTGGGCTTCCCGCGCTCGTTTCAGCGCCTCCCGGTGCTCGTTGGTCCACAGTGCGCCTTGCAGTTCCGCAGGAAGCCCGGCAAGTCCCGTCGTCAAGTGGTCCACGGCTTCGTCGTAGCGTCGCAGGGCGAGCGTGCTCAGCCCCAGGTTTATCCTGTTGAATTCAGGGGTGAGCCAGTACGCGGTTCCCGGCGGCGGGACAGCGGCGGCCTTGCCCGTGAGACGCTCGGCTTCCTCCACCATGTGCAGGGCTCGACTGAGTTCACCGAGAGCAGCGAATCCTGCGGCTGCTTGCAGGGTGTCGCCGATACGCTGAGCAGGATGGGCTCCGGGCGTGAGAGCTGCCGCCGAGAACCAACGGGCGATTCCCTGGTGGTTTCCCTGCTGGCGGGTGATGTACCCGCGAAAGTTCAGGGCCTGAGCTGCGAGCGTGCCGTTTCCGATATCGTCGGCGATTCCTAAAGCTTGGCCGAGCAGGGCCTCGGCTTCTTTGTCGCGGCGCACCTGGGCGAGCATCCATCCGCCGAATTGAGCGAACTCCGATGCGACTTCTGCAAGTGCGTCTCTGTGTTCGCCTCTCGCTCTCTTGAGAAGCCCCGTGATTTCCTTCATCTGCGCGAGTGTGGCGGGGATGATGGTTCGTGGATTGGCGGTGTCGTCCAGGCGTCGGTAGGCCGACAGGACGGATGCCAGTGCTTCGACGGTCGCAGCGTCCACGCGTGAGGGATGCTGCGTGCTGCGTGCAACCCTGCCTCGGTCGTCCGGGTTCAGCACCAGGCCGGCGAGAGCCCCTTGGGCCCCCACCAGGTCGTCCATTGCCTTCGCCAGGTTGGGAGACGGGCTCTGCTTCCCGCTGAGCACGCGAGACAGGTAACCCATGTCGTAGTTGATGGCCTTGGACGCCGCTCTTATCGAGTATCCATGTTCTGTCAGCGCGCGGCGCGCCACATCTCCGAAGTCGTCGTTCACAGCGGCACCTCACCGGGGGTTGACTGCTGATCACCAGCATAAGCAACGCTGGTCAACTACTGCGTGACCGGAACGAGTAGCAGGATCGCTTACGCAGGTGCCCCCGCAACCGTGGCGACGGTCCGGGAGCGTGGTCAACGCTTCAGAGGAGCGTCAACATGCCGAAGAGTATCGCTCAAATCGTGGAACGGCTGCTCCAACAGCTATTCCCCGCACCTGGTCGTCATCGTGCCTCGGGTTCCCCTGCTCTGCCGGACAGGGAGGGCGTACGGACTATGCCGCTGCCGCACTGTGCCCCTGCCACTTCGAGGCAGCAAAACGTCTCCGACGCCGGGCCCCGCTGGATTCACGGGGTGGAGGTCGTGTCGTGAGCGACGAAAAGACTTTCGATGTCGGCTCGGTGGCGCGTGACACCTCGCGGAACACCGTGGGACGCGCGATGGCCTATCCGTCCGGCCGCGCTTGGCTGCGGCCCCTGCCCGGCGGCGGACGTGAGTGGCACGTCCGGCCGGAGGACATGGAAGCGGTCGCCGTCCGAGGCACGGCCAAGGAGGCGAGGTGAGTTCTCGCGCGATCAACAAGGCTGCTGAGCCCGGTGGAGGGGCCTGTCCCACCAGGACCGTATCGCCGGTGAACCCTGACATGACCGGCCAGCAGGAAGCTCCGCCCGACGACAGCGGTCAAAGCGACGGGCAGGAAGGCGAGCGCGGCGGATGGGCGGACCTGGGCGCTGAACTCGCCGACCTGAGCAGGCGCGTTGACGAACACCTCAAGAGGCTGGAAGGCGAATGAACACATACTCCCCCGGAGCAGCAGGCGGCCGGCGCGGCGGCTCGCACATAGGCGGACCCCCGGTCGGTGTCGTGGTCTCCGTGGAGATCGACGTGGCGACCGTCCGGCGTGGGGATCAGGTCATGGTGGGCGGTCAGGCGTTCGTCGTGAGTGACATGGTGAACGTCGCGGCGGGTGGTAAGCGCCTGTGCTTCCGGGGTGGGGAGAGCTTCACCATGTGCCGCACCACGGTCCTGTGGGCCGCCCGCCGTGTGAACCCCCGGCGGCTGCCCAGTCGGTAGGGTGTTCTCGCAGGTCCGGTGGGGGGCGTATTGCCGTCATCCTGCGTGCGCCCCGTGAACCCCCCGTGTGTCCGCGTGAACCCCCTCATGAACGTTTCCAAAGTGGCCCCGGTGGCACTTGACTGGAATTCTCACCAGGGGGAGGAAAGTCGATGACATCGCCGGACATGAGAGTCGAACCAGCGGCAGGCCGTGTCCGCACCGTCTCTCTTCTCGCGGACCACCCCGGCGCGCCGTCCGCCGCGCGGCGGACGGCGCGCCTTGCGCTGCACGAGTGGGGGCTCGGCCACCTGGCCGACGATGTGGAGCTGTGTGTCTCGGAGTTGGTGGGGAACGCGGTGCTGCACGCCAAGGGGGTGCGCGGCGAGCGGGCGGTCGTGCTGGGGCTGCGCTGCTCGGTGCGCTGGCTGATCGTCGAGGTGTCCGACCAGGACCCCACCCCGCCCACGCTGCCCGCCGCGCAACTGCCGCTGTCCGACAGCGGACGCGGCCTGTTCATCGTGCGGGCCCTCGCCGACGCGACCTGGTGGGCGCCGCGGGACCAGGGCGGCAAGAGCGTCCTGTGCCGCTTCGACTTCGACCCGCTCGACGTGTCCTGAGGCGATCCTGAGGTGTGTGCTGAGGGGCGGGCGGCAGCGGAGCTTTTCGGTCACCGGGTGCTGGCGGGAAGTCACTCCTGGGCGTTGTGGTCGCCGTGGGGCGCAGGGTGCGTGACGGTCCGGTGAAACTGCCGGTCAAGCCCGCCTGGGCGGTGCAGAATCCGAAGGGCCCCGCATGGGGCAGCACCCGGAGGCCGCCATCATGTCATCAGGGAACGTGCACGCCGCGCCAACGGCGCCGCGGCTGGTCCGCCCCGAGTTGCGTCGCGAGAACGGCGTTGTCACCAGCGCGTTCGTGCCGACGCTCGCACCCGCAGTCGAGCAAGGGAGCCTCGCCGACGTACCGTTCGTCAACGCCTACGAGGCGCCCGATGCGGTGACTCTCAGCCGCCGTCACCGCGACGGAACCTGGCGCGATGTCACCTGTAGGGAGTTCGCCGCCGAAGTGGTCGCGGTCGCCAAGGGGTTGATCGCCCATGGGCTGCGCCCGGGTGACCGGCTGGCCATCATGTCCCGCACCCGCTACGAGTGGACGCTGCTGGATTTCGCCGCCTGGGCGGCGGGGCTCATCACCGTTCCCGTCTACCCGACCTCGTCGCCGGTCCAGGTCGGCTGGATTCTGCACGACTCGGGGGCGCGCGCGTGCGCGGTGGAGGGCGTGCAGGAGGCGCGCACGCTCACCGCGGTCCGGCACGAGCTGCCAGGGCTCGAACACGTGTGGCAGCTCACCGCGATGTCGGGGAACGAGACCAGCGCCATCGGCCAGATCTCCGCCGCGGGGCACGACGTTCCGGACACGGCGGTCGCGGAGCGCCGCGCGCTGCTCTCGCCCTGGCTGGCCGCCACCCTCATCTACACCTCGGGCACCACCGGGGAGCCGAAGGGCTGCGTGCTCACCCACGCCAACCTCTTCGCCGAGGTGGACAACGCCATCGAGCTGCTCTACCCCGTGTTCAGGTCGCTGACCGACGAGCCCGCCTCGACGCTGCTGTTCCTGCCGCTGGCCCATGTGCTGGGCCGCACGGTCGCCCTCGGCTGCGTCAGGGCCCGCGTCCGGCTCGGTCACGCGCCCAGTGTGCGGACCGAGGACCTGCTGGCCGACCTGGCGAGCTTCCGGCCGACGTTCCTCTTCGCCATTCCCCACCTGCTGGAAAAGGTCTTCAATACCGGTCGCGCCACCGCGGAGAAGTCGGGCCGCGCCGGAGCCTTCGACCGGGCGGCCCGGGTCGCGCAAAAGTACGGCGCCGCCGCCGAGGCCATGCAGCACGGTGGGACCGCGAGGCCGGGGCTCGGGCTGCGCGCGGCCCGCAGCCTGTACGACCCGCTGGTGTACCGCCGGATCAGGACCGCGCTCGGCGGCAGGCTGCGGCACGTCGTCTGCGGCGGCTCGCCGCTCGGCCGCCGCCTGAGCACGTTCTTCGAGGGCGCGGGCGTGTCCATCTACGAGGGGTACGGGCTGACCGAGACCGCCGCGGCCGCCACCGTCACGCCGCCGAACGCGCCGCGCATCGGCACCGTCGGCTGGCCGATGCCGGGGACCGCCGTCGGCATCGCCCCGGACGGGGAGGTCCTGGTGCGCGGCCCGCAGGTGTTCGGCGGTTACTGGAACGCGGAGCGCGGCGAGGTGACGCCGGCCACCGACGCCGGCGGCTGGCTCGCCACCGGCGACCTCGGCTCCCTCGACGAGGACGGGTACCTGACCATCACCGGCCGCAAGAAGGACCTCATCGTCACCTCGGGCGGCAAGAACGTGGCCCCGGGGCCGCTGGAAGACACCTTGCGGGCGCACCCGCTGATCAGCCAGTGCCTGGTGGTCGGCGACGACCGCCCGCACCTGACGGCGCTGCTCACGCTCGACGCGGAGGGCCTGGCGCACTGGCAGCAGGTCACCGGCCGGCGGCGCGCCCCCGCGGACGAGCTGGCGCGCGACCCCGAGCTGCACCAGCATCTCCAGCGCGCGGTGGACGAGGCGAACGCCCTGGTCTCCGCCGCCGAGTCGATCCGCGGATTCCACGTGCTGGCCCGCGACTTCACGGTCGAATCCGGGCATCTGACACCCTCGATGAAGCTGCGCAGGGCCGCGGTGCTGCGCGATTTCGCGGACGAGGTGGACGGGCTCTACCGGGCAGGGGAGACGGCGTGACGCGGGAGTTCGCGCATGTGCGGTGGATCGGCGGTGGCACCGGCGCGGGGAAGAGCACCGTGACCGGGCTGCTGGCGCGCGGCCGGGAGGTGACGGTCTACGACGGCGACGCGGGCGAGGCCGGGTACCTGGCGCGCTGCACCCCGCGGGGGCAGCCCCGGCTGCACGCGCTGGCGCGGCAGTCCCCGGTCGAGAAGTGGGTCGCGCCGACGCCCGAGGAGGTGTTCGCGGCCATGCCGAGCCTGCACGGTGAGACGTTCCCGCTGGTGCTCGAGGACCTGCGGGCCCTGCCCGCCGGCCGGCCGCTGCTCGTGGACGACTTCCTCCCCCCGGACGGAGTCTGGGGGAGGGACTTGGCCGGGAGGCTGGCCGACGCGTTCTTCTGACGGCTGGTAGGGCCCGGCGCGCACGCCGAAGCCCCCGCCCGGCGGGGCGGGGGCTTCGGCGCTTACGTGGTCCGTCCTGCGGCCGGGTGGCTGCTGGCCTCAGACGACGGTGACATTCTCCGCCTGCGGGCCCTTCGGGCCCTGGGTGACGTCGAAGGTCACGGCCTGGCTCTCCTCAAGAGAGCGGAAACCGTTGGCATTGATTGCGGAGTAGTGAACGAAGACATCGGGGCCGCCGCCATCCTGGGCGATGAATCCAAAGCCCTTCTCGGCGTTGAACCACTTGACGGTTCCGGTAGCCATAAGCCCTCCTTGGGCCTAAAAAGGGTCGCCCTGCTCCAGAACCCACATGAAGCCTGAAAACGACGAAAGCCCGCGGTCACATGCTCCGCAGGCTCGTACTGCAAGGGAAACCAAACTGCAACTCGCTGTGAGCCTAGCACGCGCTGTGCACGGCCGGAAGAGGAAAGATCACCCCCGGAGGGGGTCCTTCCCTGGCCGCTGGCTCGCATGCCCTGAGGCGTACCCTCCGAAGGGTGACTACACACCACCGGTTCCGCCCCCGTGTCGGCCACATCCAGTTCCTCAACTGCCTCCCCCTCTACTGGGGCCTCGCCAGGAGCGGCAGTCTGCTGGACCTGGAGCTGACGAAGGACACCCCGGAGAAGCTGGGGGAACGTCTGGTGAACGGCGAGCTGGACATCGGCCCGGTGTCCCTCGTGGACTTCCTGGACCATGCGGACGAGCTGGTCGCGCTCCCGGACATCGCCGTCGGCTGCGACGGCCCCGTCATGTCGTGCGTGATCGTTTCTCAGGTTCCGCTGGACCGCCTCGACGGGGCGCGCGTGGCTCTGGGCTCCACCTCCCGCACCTCCGTACGCCTGGCGCGGCTGCTGCTGGCCGAGCGGCACGGCGTCGCCCCCGACTACTACACCTGCCCGCCCGACCTCGGGCTGATGATGCAGGAGGCGGAGGCCGCCGTTCTCATCGGTGACGCGGCGCTGCGCGCCTCGCTGCACGACGCCCCACGGCTCGGCCTTGAGGTGCACGACCTGGGGCGGATGTGGCATGAGTGGACGGGGCTGCCGTTCGTCTTCGCCGCCTGGGGCGTGCGCCGCGACTACCTCGCGCGCGAGGAGGAGACGGTGCATCAGGTCCACCGGGCGTTCCTCGACTCGCGCGACCTGTCCCTCGCCGAGGTCGGCAAGGTCGCCGAGCAGGCCGCCCGCTGGGAGGACTTCGACGCCGAGGTGCTCGAACGGTACTTCACGACGCTCGACTACCGGCTCGGCCGGCGGCAGCTCGAAGGCGTCGCCGAGTTCGCCCGCCGCGTCGGCCGGGCGGAGGACGCCGGGCGCGTCGCCCTCCTCGAATCCTCACCGGGGACGCGCCCATGGAGCCGCTGAGCGCGGACGATCCGCGGCGCATCGGCACCTACCAGGTGATCGGGCGGCTGGGCAAAGGCGGCATGGGCCGGGTGTACCTGGGCCGCAGCGCCGGGGGCCGGACGGTCGCGATCAAGGTGGTGCACCCGCACTTCGCGGCGGACGAGGCCTTCCGGGCCAGGTTCGCCAGGGAGGTGGCCGCGGCCCGGCTGGTCGGCGGGGACTGGACGGCGCCGGTGCTCGACGCCGATCCGGCGGCCGACGTGCCGTGGGTGGCGACCGGCTACGTGGCGGGCCCGGACCTGCACGGCGCGGTCCAGGCGCACGGGCCGCTGCCGCGGCGCGGCGTCATGGCCCTGGGCGCGGGCCTCGCCGAGGCGCTGGCCGCCGTGCACGCGCGGGGCCTGGTGCACCGGGACGTCAAACCGTCGAACGTGCTGCTGTCCCTGGAGGGGCCGCGGCTGATCGACTTCGGGATCGCGCGGGCCAGCGAGGCCACGGCCCAGCTGACGGCGACCGGGGTGACGGTCGGCTCGCCCGGCTACATGGCGCCCGAGCAGGTGGTGGGCGGGCAGGTGGGCCCGGCGTCCGACGTGTTCTCCTTCGGCGCGGTGCTGGCGTACGCGGCGGGCGGGCGCGCGCCGTTCCCCGGGGACACCCCGGCGCAGCTGCTGTACCAGGTGGTGCACGAGGAGCCGCGGCTGGACGGGGTGCCGGAGTGGCTGCGCGGTCTGGTCACGGCCTGCCTGGCGAAGGACGCCGCGGCGCGGCCCGCGCCGCGGGAGGTGGCGGTGGCGTGCGCGGGCGAGGGAGGCGCGGCGGCCCTGGTGGCGCCGGGCTGGCTGCCGCAGCCGGTGGTGGAGGATGTCAGCCGCCGCGCGGTCGCGTTGCTGAACCTGGAGGCCACGGCGCCCCCGCCCGCGCCGGGCCAGTACCCGACGCCGCCTCCCACACCCACACCCACACCCACACCCACGTCCGCCCCGACGCCGCCGCCGGTGACGCAGCCGTCGACGCCGTACGGGCCGCCGGTGCCCGCCGCGGGACCGTACGCGACGCAACCGGGGGACGGTCCGCCGCCGTGGCCCACCCCGCCGTACGTGACGCGGTCCGCGACGCCGTCGCCCGCGCCCCCGCGGCGGTCCCGGCGGTGGCTGATCGTGCCGGCCGCGGCGGTCGCCGTGGCCGCGCTGGTGGCCGCCGCGTTCCTGACGGGGCTGGTGGGCGGCTCCGACGAGGAGGGCGGCAGCGGTGGCACCGGGGGGAGCGGCGGGAACGGGGGCGACGGCGAGGGAACGGTGCCCGAGGAGTTCATCGGCTCCTGGTCGGGGGACATCCGTATCGGCGGAATGGCCATGGGGCCCCTGGACGTCACGCTGGAGCAGGGCGCGGTCGGCGAGGAGGTCGGGACCGTGCAGTCCTCGGACGTCATGGGCCTCTCGCAGTGCGTGGACCGGCTGACGCTCACCGAGGCCGGCGCGGACGAGCTGACGTTCGACTCGCTGATCGACCAGGAGGAGTCGCGGGGCGGCGACGGGGTGTGCAACCAGGAGCCGGGGCGGGTCACGCTGACGATCGACGAGCAGGGCGTGATGCACTACCGCAGCGACGAGCTGGAGGGGGATCTGCACCAGTTGCGGTGAACCGGGGTGACGTACGCTGGTCCGGCCGCTGTCGTGAGGAAGGGATCGCATCCATGGGGCAGAGCGCCGAGCTTCGACACGTGCTCGACCGCGCCGCGGAGGGCGGGCGGATCAGTCCCGAGGAGGCGCTGGACCTGTACCGTTCCGCGCCCCTGCACGCCCTGGGGCGGGCGGCGGACGCCGTGCGTCGGCGGCGCTACGCGGGCACGGAGCACATCGCCACGTACATCATCGAGCGCAACATCAACTACACCAACGCCTGCGTGACGGCCTGCAAGTTCTGCGCGTTCTACGCCGCGCCCAAGAGCGACGGCGTGTGGACCCGGGACCTGGACGACATCCTGCGGCGCTGCGCGGAGACGGTGGCGCTCGGCGGCACCCAGATCATGTTCCAGGGCGGTCACCACCCGGACTACGGAGTCGAGTACTACGAGCGGCACTTCGCGGCGATCAAGAAGGAGTTCCCCCAGCTGGTGATCCACTCACTCGGCGCCTCCGAGGTGGAGCACATGGCGCGGATCTCCGGGGTGACGGCCGAGGAGGCGATCCGCCGCATCCACGCCGCCGGGCTCGACTCGTTCGCCGGCGCGGGCGCCGAGCTGCTGCCCGCCCGCCCGCGGAAGGCCATCGCGCCGCTGAAGGAGTCGGGCGAGCGCTGGCTTGAGATCATGGAGTCGGCGCACCGGCTGGGCGTCGAGTCCACCTCGACGATGCTGATGGGCACCGGGGAGACCAACGCGGAACGGATCGAGCACCTGCGGATGATCCGCGACGTGCAGGACCGCACCGGCGGCTTCCGCGCGTTCATCCCGTACACCTACCAGCCGGAGAACAACCACCTGAAGGGCCGCACGCAGGCCACCCTCTTCGAGTACCTGCGGATCATCGCGATCGCGCGGATCTTCCTCGACAACGTGGCGCACATCCAGGGCTCGTGGCTGACCACGGGCAAGGAGGTCGGCCAGCTGTCGCTGCACTACGGCGCCGACGACCTGGGCTCGGTGATGCTGGAGGAGAACGTGGTCTCCTCGGCCGGGGCGAAGCACCGGTCGAACCGGCTGGAGCTGCTGCACCTGATCCGCGCGGCCGGCCGCGTTCCGGCGCAGCGCGCCACCACCTACGAGCACCTGGTGGTGCACGAGGACCCGGCGCAGGACCCGGTGGACGACCGGGTGGTGTCGCACCTGTCCTCGACGGCGATCGAGGGCGGCACGGCCCACCCGGAGCTGAAGGTCGTCGCGGCCAACTGAGGCCGCCGCACCGGGAGTCTCACCGGGAGTCTCACCGGAACAGGTCGTTGATCTCCTCGTTCACCCCCGTCAGCGAGTCGACGGGGGCCCGGCCCGACATCACCGCCTCCAGGGCGGGCACCATGAGGGCCCCGATGTCACCGGCGTTGCCGGTGATGGGGAAGAGGAACGTGGTGCCGTCCTCGACGTGGTCGGTGAACGGGGACACGTCGATGCCGTCCTCGGCGAACTCCTCCTGCGCCGTCTCCCACGCCTCGGTGATGGCGGGGAAGACCACCTGGTGCTCCCCGACGACCCGCTGGCACGCGGGCGACGCCAGGTAGCTGACCCACTGCCAGGACGCCTCGGGGCTGTCCGTGCCGGCCCAGATGGAGTCGGCGAGTCCGTTGAACATGCTGGCGCGGCTGCCGGTGGGGCCCACCGGGGTGGGGGCGATGCCCGCGTTCAGGCCCTCGTAGCCGAAGATCGAGCTGGTCATCCAGCTGCCGTGGGTGATCATGGCGGCGTTGCCCGCGGCGAGCTGGTCGGGGGACTCCAGGCCGGTCTGGGCGGCGAGGCTCGGCATGTAGCCCTTGTCGACCAGGCCCTTCCACCAGGCGATGGTCTCCTGGAACGCCGGGTCGTCGTAGTTGAACGCGGTGCCCCACGGGTTGCGGTCGGTGGCCTGCCAGCCGTTGGCGACGGCGTACATGGACCACTGCGTCTGGCCGTGGTTGTAGTCGACGGGCATCTCCAGCCACAGCCCGTAGGTGCGCACGTTGTTCTTGTCGAATCCGGGCTCGTCGCCGCGCACGCCGTTGTCGTCCACGGTGAGGCGGGCGATGACGTCCTCGTAGGTGCCGCCGTCCCGCGGGTTCCAGGTGAGGCCGTTCAGCTGTTCCTCGGCGAGGCCGGCCGCCTCGGCCATGTCCTTGTTGTAGAAGAGGCCGACGGCGTCCCAGTCCTTGGGCAGGCCGTAGCGGTGGCCGTCCTCGCCGACCCACAGGTCGGCCAGGCCCTCCTCGTAGATGTCGAGCGGCAGTTCGTCCCGTTCGACGTAAGTGTCGAGCGGGAGCAGCAGGTCGCGCGTGACGTACTCGGGGTAGCGCGAGAGGTGGTCGGTGAAGACGTCGGGGGCGGATTCGGAGACGAAGCCGAGCGTCAGGCCGGTCCAGTAGTTGTCCCAGCCGCGCTGCTCGATCTCGATGTCGATGTCCGGGTGGGCGGCCTCGAAGTCGTCGGCGCACCGCTGGTAGGCGGGCTGCTGGTTGGCGTCCCACAGCCAGTACGTGACCGTTTCCGAGCCGCCGTCCGCGCCGGCGCCGCCGCCGCAGGCGGACAGGACGAGGGCGCCGGCCGCCGCGCCGGCCGTCCATGCGCGGGTCTGATGCATCGCTGCCGCACCTCCTACTTCATGCCGGTGAACTGGATGGAGTTGACGATCTTCCGGCCGAAGGCGAGGAAGAGGAGCATGGTCGGCACCGCGGCCACCAGGCTGGCCGCCATCAGCCCGGCCCAGTCGGGCCCGGTCTGGGGCGTCGCGGTGCGGAACGCGGCGAGCGCGACGGTGAGCGGCCGGACGCTCTCGTCCTGGCCGACGAGCTGCGGCCAGAAGTACTCGTTCCACGCGTTGATGAACGTGAGGATGGCGAGCGTGACCATCGGCGCGGCACTCATCGGCAGGATGATGCGGAAGAAGATCCGGAAGTAGCCGGCGCCGTCGATCATGGCGGCCTCCTCCATCTCGCGGCTGATGCCGAGGAAGAACTGCCGCAGGAAGAACACCGCGAACGGCGTCATGAAGAAGAACGGCGCGACGATGCCGGGGTAGGTGTTGAGCAGGCCGAGGTCCTTGATCAGCACGAAGTTCGGCAGCATCGAGAAGACCGGCGGCACCATCAGCGCGGTGATGAACGCGAAGAACACCTTGTCGCGGCCCGGCCAGCGAAGGCGCGCGAACGCGTAGGCCGCCAGCGCGCTGAAGAAGACCTGGCCCACGGTGATGGCCGTGGAGATGATCACCGAGTTGCGCAGGTAGGTCCAGAACGCGAGGGACGCGCCGGAGCCGCCCTCCGCCTGCGCCTCCTCGGTGGTCGCCGTGCCGAGCACGCGCTCCAGCGGCCCCCAGGTGAAGTCGATGGGCAGCGGCGAGTCCGGATCGGTGAACAGCGTGCGGTTGTTGGACAGCGCGGTGCGCAGCATCCACAGGAACGGCGCCAGGCTGATGACAATGAAGAGGAACAGGACGAGCCAGGCCACCAGACGGCCGGCACTCGGGCGCGGCCGCCCGCCCGGGCTGTCCGCGGGCGCGCCGGAACCGGCCGGGTCGCCGGTGGCCGGCTGCACGACAGCGGTCATCGTGGCCTCCTTCAGGACTGGTCGGACTCGCCCGCGCGCAGCAGCTTCAGCTGCGCGAAGGCGACGCCGGCGAGGATGAGGAACAGGACGACCGAGATGGCCGAGGCGTAGCCGAAGTCGAAGCGGGTGAACGCCTGGTCGAAGATGTAGTACTGGATCACGCGGGTGGCGTCGACGGGACCGCCCTGGGTGGTGACGGCGACGGTGTCGAAGATCTGCCAGGAGCCGATGACGGTCAGCACCAGCACCAGCGCGAGCACCGGCCGCAGCAGCGGCAGCGTGATGCGGAAGAAGATGCGGAACTCGCCGGCGCCGTCCACGGCCGCCGCCTCGTACACGTCGCGGTTGATGGTCTGGAGCCCGGCGAAGATCAGCAGGGCCGTGTAGCCCATGTGACGCCAGACGTTGATGCCCGCGATGGTGGGGATGGCCCACGCCTCGTCACCGAAGAAGCCGATGGCGTCGATGCCGATCCAGCCGAGCATCTGGTTGATGATCCCCAGGTTGTAGTCGGCCATCCAGTACCAGACCAGGGCGACGACGACGTTGGAGATGAGGTAGGGCAGCAGAATGAGGCCGCGGATCACGGTGGAACGGGTCAGCCGGTGGAGGAGCACGGCGAGCGCGAGTGCGACGACGGTCTGCACCCCGATGTTGAGGACGACGTATTTCAGGGTGACCCACAGGGAGTTCCAGAAGACGTCGTCCGTCAGCAGCCTGCGGTAGTTGTCGAGGCCCGAGAAGTCCGGCGCGGTGAGCAGGTCGTAGTCGGTGAAGCTGAGGTACACGCCGCGGACGGTCGGCCAGGCGTAGAAGGCGATGAAGCCGAGCAGGGCGGGCGCCAGGAAGATGAGCGCGACGCCGGCCTCCCTGCTGCGCCATCGGGGGGCGGACTCGCGTTCGCGGACACCTTGGGCGACGGCCACGGCACGCACCTCCTTGTGCTCACGGGAACTCAGGCCGTGGTCAGCGGCTTGTTGAGTCGTGAGCGGAAATGTTGTCGCCGGGCCTCTGCGCGGTCAAGGCCGCGTGCCTTCGGCTTTACCGCAGCGTTATGTGCGTGCCGGGGGTGCGGGGCGTGCGAGGGAGTCGAGAAACTCCTCCGTCCCGTTGTCCGCGGCCGACTCCGTGGTGAACGACAGCGGCAGGCCGAGCCCGGCCACGCGGGCCAGGATCTCCGCGGGCACCGTCAGCCGGCGGCCGCGGTCGACGCCGCCCGCCACGTTGATCTGCACCCGGTGCCCCTCGGCGCGCAGCGCCGCCAACTCCCCGGTGAGCGGCGCGACTCGGGGCAGCAGCGCGCCCAGCGCCCCGGGGACGTCGTCCCCCGCGGTGCGCAGTGCCCAGCAGCCGACGCCGCCGCGGAACCGCGCTCCCGCGTCGGCGTCCGCGGAGCGGCTGAAGTCGGGGGGCGTGCCGAGCCGTTGCGTGAGGTCGTCCGGATTCAGGTCGCTTTTCGTGATCAGAAGGGTCGCGGTGAGCGATTCCCAATGGTCCGCACCGTGCGCGGTGCTGCCTGCCATGACCCTTCCCCTATCGTTCGCTGCCGCTCACGCGCAGCTCCAGCGGAATACCGAGCGACGCAATGCGCAATGCGGTTTGCGGCATGATTTCGAGAACTGACCCGTTGCCCACGAATCCGAAGGCCGTGAGCGTCACCTCGTGCCCCTCCGCGGCCAGTTCGTGCAGGACCCCGGCCCGCTCCTCGACGGCGTCCACCACGCGGTCGATCTGCTCGGGCAGCCCCAGGGCCGCGGTCGAGCACTGGTAGAGCCACAGGCCGGACGGGTCCCCCGCGGGGCGCAGGCGGGCGGGCCCTGGCAGCCGGGTGGCCGTCGGGTCGAGGCCGAGCCGCGCCGTGACCGCCTGCGGGTCGAGATCGTCCTTGCGCACGACGAGCGTCGCGTCGGTGCCCGCCCATTTCCGTTCGGAATAGGTGTAACTCGCAGTAGTCACCGTGAAATCCTATCGCGCGTTTCCGGCAGGGAATCGCGCCGTTCTCCGCCACCGTGACGCATTTTCGGAGGCACCCCTACCGCCCTCGTGTACCGCCCTCGTGGCGACCCGCATAAAGTGCGGACCCTCGCCCCCGCTCCCCCGGGCGGGACGAAGAGTCACCACCTCCCCAGTAAGTCATACGCCGCGCGACCGCTCCATGCGGATTTCGTCACAGGGCTGTCGCAATCGCGCACGCGGCCCGGCCGAGGTGCGGAAGGCCGGGGCCTGCGGTCACATGGCCCCATGGACGACTTCATCGACGCCTGGACGAGACGGCTCCTCGCGAGCGCGGGCGGCGCCCTCGACGAGCGGACCGCGCGGGGCCTGGTCGCGGAGATCTACCATGCGGCGGCGCTGCGCGAGGTAGACGCCTACGAGGAGGGCGTGGCGCGCTTGGAGGCGGAACGCGAGGAGTGACCGGCGCGCGGCAACCGCGGGGCGCCGCGGCCCTCAGGCGGGGAACGTCACCGGCAGGCCGCCGAGCAGGCCCCCGATCACCTCGCCAGGCAGCTCGCGCGCCGAGGCGCCGCGGGTCAGCGGGCCGGTGACGACATCGGTGCCGAGCGCGGGGAAGTCGGCCACCTGCGTGCGCACCCCGTTCGCCAGCGGGTCGCTGCCCGTTCCGGCGAGGGGGTCGAGCTGGAGGTCGAGGGCCGGGTCGAGGGCCGCCTCCGTCGAGCCGACCACGATCGGGACGATCTGGGGAACGGGCGAGGCCGCCGCGCTGCCCGCGGACGCCAGCACGGCACCAGCCGACACGCCGGCCAGGCCGAGGGCACGGGAAAGCTGAGTCATGGCACGCACGGTAGTTGACCAGGTGCGCAGGGTTCGCCCCGGGATTCGGCAAGTCGCCCGATCGGCGTAATCGGGCATCGGGGAGAATGGGCACCGTGACTCGTGCCTCACTGGACAAGCAGCCCCGCGAAGTCGCCGCCATGTTCGACGCCGTGGCGGCGCGTTACGACCTCACCAACGACGTGCTGGCGCTCGGGCAGAACCGCCGCTGGCGCAAGGAGGTGGCGCGGGCCGTGGGGGCGCGGCCGGGGGAGACCGTGCTCGACCTGGCGGCCGGAACGGGCACCTCCGCCGAGCCGTTCGCCGCCCGCGGGGCGTTCACCGTGCCGTGTGACTTCTCCCTGGGGATGCTGACGGAGGGCAAGCGGCGCAAGCCGTGGATGCCGTTCGTCGCCGGGGACGGGACGCGGCTGCCGTTCCGGGACGGCGCCTTCGACGCGGTGACGGTCTCCTTCGGCCTGCGGAACGTGCAGGACACCGAGGCCGCGCTGCGCGAGCTGCTGCGGGTGACCGCACCCGGCGGGCGGCTCGTGGTCTGCGAGTTCAGCCACCCCACCTGGGCGCCCTTCCGCACCGTGTACACCGAGTACCTGATGCGGGCGCTGCCGCCGGTCGCCACGCGGGTGTCGAGCAGCCCCGACGCGTACGTCTACCTCGCCGAGTCCATCCGCTCCTGGCCCGACCAGGCCGGTCTCGCCGGGCGGTTGACGCGGGCCGGCTGGTCCCGCGTGGCCTGGCGCAATCTGACGGGCGGCATCGTCGCCCTGCACCGGGGCGTCAAGCCCCGCGGTGCATAGACTTCCCGCAACCCCTGACACGCCCCTTCGAATGGGAGAGCCAACGTGGCCGAGACCGCTGATGTGATCGTCGTCGGGGCCGGACCGGCCGGTTCGGCGACCGCGTTCCACCTCGCGCAGGCCGGACTTGAGGTGGCGCTGCTGGAGAAGACCGCGTTCCCGCGCGAGAAGGTCTGCGGCGACGGCCTGACGCCGCGGGCGGTGAAGCAGCTGGTGGCCATGGGCATCGACGTGTCCGAGGAGGCCGGCTGGCTGCACAACAAGGGCCTGCGCGTCATCGGCGGCGGGCAGCGGCTCCAGCTGGACTGGCCCGAGCTGGCCTCGTACCCGGACTACGGACTGGTGCGCAGGCGCGAGGACTTCGACGAGCAGCTGGCGCGCGCCGCCCAGAAGGCGGGCGCGCGGCTGTACGAGCGGTGCAACGTGTCGGGTCCGGTCCGCGACGAGCTGACCGGCCGCATCACGGGCGTCGAGGCGAAGCTCGGCGACGAGAAGAAGCGCGTCACGTTCACGGCGCCCGTCGTCGTTGCCGCCGACGGCAACTCCTCGCGGCTCTCGCTCGCGATGGGGCTGCACCGCAACGACAAGCGGCCCATGGGCGTGGCCGTGCGCACCTACTTCACCTCGCCGCGGCACGACGACGACTACCTGGAGTCCTGGTTCGAGCTGTGGGACCGCAGGGCGGACAAGGACCGGCTGCTGCCCGGCTACGGCTGGATCTTCGGCCAGGGCGACGGCACGTCGAACGTCGGCCTCGGAGTGCTGAACAGCTCCCGTTCGTTCAAGGAGCTGGACTGGCGCGAGGTGCTGCGCACCTGGTGCGAAACGCTGCCCGCCGAGTGGCAGTTCACCCCGGAGTACATGACGGGGCCGATCCGCGGGGCGGCGCTGCCGATGGCGTTCAACCGCAAGCCGCACTACGCGCGCGGGCTGATGCTGGTGGGCGACTCCGGCGGCCTGGTGAACCCGTTCAACGGCGAGGGCATCGCCTACGCCATGGAGTCCGGGCGGATCGCGGCCGAGGTCGTCAGCCAGGCGCTGGCGCGGCAGACGCCCGCGCAGCGGGAGCTGGCGCTGCGGGGCTACCCGAAGGTGCTGCGCGACACCTACGGCGGGTACTACTCGCTCGGCCGGGCGTTCGTGCAGCTGATCAGCAACCCGACGATCATGCGGGTGGCGGCGGACCGGGGGCTGAGCCACCCGGTGCTGATGCGCTTCCTGCTGAAGCTGCTGGCCAACCTGACGGACCCGACGGGCGGCGACGCGATGGACCGCGTGATCAACGGCCTGACGAAGGTGGCGCCGCGGGCATAGCCGCGAAGGTGGCGCCGCGGGCCTGGCCGCGCACGAGCGGCCCGCGGCGCCACCGGTCGTGGGCTCTACAGGACGCGGACGGCTCCGGTCGGGGCGTCCCAGCCGAGGTCGTGCTCGGCCACGCCGGTCGAGGGGTTCTGGGCGCCGATGAACGTGCCGTTCCCCGTGTACACGGCCACGTGGTAGGCGCTGCCCGCGCCGCCCCAGTAGAGGATGTCGCCGGCCTGGAGCGCGTCGAGCGACACCTGGGTGCCTTGCACCGACTGTTCGGCGGCGGTGCGCGGCAGCGAGACGCCGACCTGCGCGTAGGCGGCCTGGACCAGGCCGGAGCAGTCCCAGGAGCCGGGTCCCGAGGCGCCCATCACGTAGCCGTCGCCGAGCTGCGCGCGGACGAAGTCGACGATGGCGCTCCCGCTCCCGCCGCCGCCCGAGGCGGCGGGGGCCTCGTCGGCCGCGGCGAACGTCGTGGCCTCTGCCGCGGCCTCCGCGGCCGCCGCCTCCTGCGCCGCGGCTTCCTCGGCCGCGGCGGCCTCCTGGGCGCGGCGCTCGGCCTCGGCGCGGCGCTCCGCCTCCTCGGCGGCCGCGCGGCGCTCGGCGGCGGCTTCCTGGGCGCGGGAGACGACGCGGTCCTGCGCGCGCTGCCAGTTGTCCTGGGTGACGGCTTCGCTCGCGTACGCCTGCGTCGCGCGGGCCGCGCGGTCGGCGTGGGCGAGTGCCGTGTCGAACACCGGGAGTTCGCCGGTGGACTCGGCGGGCTTCTCGTCGGCGGAGGCAGGGGTCGTGGCACCGGTGACGGCGACCGTGCCCACGACGCCGGAGAGGACGCCGCCGCGTATGAGGCTGCTGGTGCGGGAGGCCCGGGGTTTTCGGTGCCGCCCTTGATAACGGATTGGGGACATGGAGATAACGGCTATCAGTACCTGGTGGTTGATCTCAATCAACGTGTGATGCGCCACATTCGGCGTGTACGCGGCGAGTTGCTGAGGCATATGCCCGAAGTGCCGTTTGTTACGGGCGTGGTCGCCTTCCGCGGAGACGTCCCCGTGCCCAGCGCGTTGTCCGGATTGTCCGGGCGTCGGGCGGTACCTATCACGCGGTGGGCGGCCCCATCAATGTCCGGCCCCGGCCACCGCTCCCGCCGTGGCGCACGTCACGTCCCCCACTGGTCCCAGGCGAGCCGGGCCACCAGGCCCGCGACGACCACGAGCAGGACGACGCGGACGAAGCCGCTGCCCCGCCGCAGCGCCATGTGGGCGCCCACCCAGCCGCCCGCCATGTTGAACAGCGCCATCCCCGCGGCGAGTCGCCACAGCACCGTTCCCCCGGCGGCGAAGACGGCCAGGGCGCCGAGGTTTGTGCCGACGTTCACGACCTTCGCGGTGGCGGAGGCCGTCAGCAGGTTCATGTGCAGCAGCGCCACGAGCGCGATCACGAGGAAGGTGCCGGTGCCGGGCCCCAGGATGCCGTCGTAGAAGCCGATGCCGACCCCCACCACGAGGAGCGCCGCGGCGGCCCTGCGGCGCGAGGGGGCGCCCCCGGGGGAGGTCGTGCCGAACCGCGGGCGCAGGAAGACGAATGCGGCCACCGCGAGCAGGGCGACCATGATCAACGGTTGCAGGACACGCTTGTCCACCGCTGATGCAAACAGTGCGCCGCCGCCCGCGGCGGCAAGCGCCACGGCGCCGAGACGCAGCGCGAGCCGCACATCGACCGGCGCCCTGCGGGCATAGGTGACCGCGGCGATGGACGTACCGGTGACCGCAACGGCCTTGTTGGTGCCGAGCGCGTAGGTCGGCGAGACGTCCGGCAGGCCGATGAGCAGGGCCGGAAGCTGGAGCAGGCCGCCGCCGCCGACGACCGCGTCGATCCAGCCGGCGAGCCCGGCGGCGACGCAGAGCAGGACGGCCGTCGTGAACGTTATGTCTGACACCGGCCCGACCTCTATCACCGGGTGGTCCCGGATGCGAATTTGCTCGTCCATGTTGCGTGGTGGTACAGAACGCGGTCGTCCGGCCGCGCGGATCATGCCCGAATCGGCACTTCGTACGTGATCGGCCACCATGAGTGAAACGTCCGGCCTCAAGGCGGCTTGAACGACTTGGTCGGGTGGGAGAGATCACAAGATTGTTAGGCGACCCCGTGTCGAAGGTCACAGGCATCGCAGCATAGGATGCGGGAAGCTTTGTGAACTGACTCACATAGCGATGATCACAGTGATAAGCAGTCGCCGTCGACTGGAAGGAGCGAGCTGCGGTGAACGCGTACGTTCCCATCCTCGTGCTGGGTGCCCTCGGGGCCGCCTTTGCCGTCTTCTCCGTGGTCGTGGGGGCGGTGACCGGTCCCAAGCGCTACAACCGGGCCAAGCTTGCGGCCTACGAATGCGGAGTCGAGCCGACCCCGCAGCCGGCCGGCGGCGGGCGGTTCCCCGTCAAGTACTACCTGACGGCCATGCTGTTCATCATCTTCGACATCGAGATCGTCTTTCTCTATCCCTGGGCCGTGCAGTTCGACTCGCTGGGGATGTTCGGTCTGGTGCAGATGCTGATTTTTGTCGCCCTCATCGGCGTCGCCTACGCCTACGACTGGCGTCGAGGAGGACTCGAATGGGACTGAGAGAGAGGCTTCCCTGATGGGTCTCGAAGAGAAGCTGCCCAGCGGTTTTCTGCTGAACACCGTCGAGAACCTGGCGTCGCTGGCCAGGAAGTCGTCCGTCTTCCCCGCGACGTTCGGTCTCGCCTGCTGCGCCATCGAGATGATGACCACCGGCGCCGGCCGCTACGACCTGGCGCGCTTCGGCATGGAGGTCTTCCGCGGTTCGCCGCGGCAGGCCGACCTCATGATCGTGGCCGGCCGCGTCAGCCAGAAGATGGCCCCGGTGCTGCGCCAGGTCTACGACCAGATGCCGAACCCGAAGTGGGTCATCTCCATGGGCGTCTGCGCCTCCTCGGGCGGCATGTTCAACAACTACGCGATCGTGCAGGGCGTCGACCACATCGTCCCCGTCGACATCTACCTGCCGGGCTGCCCGCCGCGTCCCGAGATGCTCATGGACGCGATCCTCAAGCTGCACGAGAAGATCCGCGGCGAGAAGCTCGGCGTCAACCGCGAGCAGGCGGCCCGCGAGGCGGAGGAGGCGGCCCTCAAGGCGCTGCCGACGATCGAGATGAAGGGGCTCCTGCGATGAGGTGCGCTCGGCGCGCGGCCGTGGGCGAAGCCGTGGAGGAAAGGGTGCTGCCGTGAGCGGCGACGAGCAGGTGAACGGGAACACAAGCACAAGCGGACCGCCGGCGCAGCGCGCGGACGCGGGCGAGCCCATCGCGCGGCGGCGCGGCATGTTCGGCGCCAACAACGGCGGCGACACCACCGGTTATGGCGGCCTGACGCGGACCGTGCACATGCCGGGCGCCTCCTCCCGGCCGTACGGCGGGTACTTCGACGAGGTCGCGGACGAGCTCGAAGGCGCGCTCGAGGAGCAGGGCACCGATCCGGCGGCCGCCATCGAGCGAACGGTGGTGGACCGCGGGGAGATCACCTTCCACATCGCCCGCGAGCACCTGCCGCAGGTCGCCCGCACGCTCCGCGACGACCCGGCGCTGCGCTTCGAGCTGTGCACCGGCGTCAGCGGCGTGCACAACCCGCACGACACGGGCCGCGAGCTGCACGCCGTCTACCACCTGCGGTCGCTGACCCACGGGCGCCTCATCCGCCTGGAGGTCAGCGCCCCGGACAGTGACCCGCACGTGCCCTCGGTCGTCGACATCTACCCGACGAACGACTGGCACGAGCGGGAGGCCTACGACTTCTTCGGCCTCATCTTCGACGGGCACCCCGCGCTGACGCGGATCATGATGCCCGACGACTGGCAGGGCCACCCGCAGCGCAAGGACTACCCGCTCGGCGGCGTACCCGTCGAGTACAAGGGCGCCCAGATCCCGGCACCCGACCAGCGGAGGTCGTACAGCTGATGACCACACACGCGACCCGGCCCGCGGGGGCCAGGGAGACGACGGAAGGCACGGTCTACACCGTCACCGGCGGCGACTGGGACGAGGTCGCCCGGGAGGTGGCCGACCGCGCCGACGACGAGAAGATCATCGTCAACATGGGGCCCCAGCACCCCTCCACCCACGGCGTGCTGCGGCTCATCCTGGAGATCGACGGCGAGACCGTCACCGAGGCCAGGGCCGGCATCGGCTACCTGCACACCGGCATCGAGAAGAACCTCGAGTACCGGACCTGGACGCAGGGGCCCACCTTCGTCACGCGCATGGACTACCTCACCCCGTTCTTCAACGAGGCGGCGTACTGCCTGGGCGTGGAGAAGCTGCTCGGCATCACCGACGACGTCCCCGACCGGGCGTCGATCATCCGCGTCCTGCTCATGGAGATCAACCGGCTGTCCTCCCACTTCGTGGCCTTCGCCACCGGCGGGATGGAGCTGGGCGCCTCCACGGTGATGATCTACGGCTTCCGCGACCGTGAAGTGTGCCTGGACATCTTCGAGCTGATCACCGGCCTGCGGATGAACCACGCGTTCATCAGGCCAGGCGGCCTCGCCCAGGACCTGCCGCCCGGCGGGATCGACGCGCTGCGCGAGTTCGTGAAGAAGATGCGCAAAAACCTGCCGGAGTACGACAAGCTCTGCACCGGCAACCCGGTCTTCAAGGCCCGGCTGAAGGACGTCGGTTACCTCGACCTGGCCGGCTGCCTCGCGCTCGGCGCCACAGGACCGGTCCTGCGCTCCGCGGGGCTGCCCCACGACCTGCGCAAGACCGACCCCTACTGCGGCTACGAGACCTACGACTTCGAGGTCCCGACGACCGACACCTGCGACTCCTTCGGCCGCTTCCTGCTGCGTCTTGAGGAGATGCACCAGTCGCTGCGGATCGTCGAGCAGTGCATCGACCGGCTCGCCGAGCCAGGACCCGTCATGGTCGCCGACAAGAAGATCGCCTGGCCCGCGCAACTCGCCCTCGGCCCCGACGGCCTGGGCAACTCGCTCGACCACATCAGGAACATCATGGGCACCTCCATGGAAGCCCTGATCCACCACTTCAAGTTGGTGACGGAGGGCTTCCGGGTCCCGCCGGGACAGGTGTACACGGCGGTGGAGTCGGCCAAGGGCGAGCTGGGGGTGCACCTGGTCAGCGACGGCGGCACGCGCCCCTACCGGGTCCACTTCCGCGATCCCTCCTTCACCAACCTCCAGTCCATGGCGGCGATGTGCGAGGGCGGCATGGTCGCCGACGTCATCGTCGCCGTGGCATCCCTCGACCCCGTGATGGGAGGCGTCGACAGGTGAGCGCCCACGAGACAGCGCGCGGGGACGTCCAGCTCGGAATCCCGCCGATGCCCGCGCCGGACTACCCGCCCGAGGTGCGGGCCCGGCTGGAGACGGACGCGGCGGAGGTGATCTCCCGCTACCCCGACAGCCGTTCCGCCCTGCTGCCGCTGCTGCACCTCGTGCAGTCGGAGGAGGGCCACGTCACCCGCACCGGCATGCAGTTCTGTGCCGACGTGCTCGGGCTGACGACCGCCGAGGTGACCGCCGTCGCCACGTTCTACTCGATGTACCGGCGCCGCCCCTCGGGGGACTACCAGGTCGGCGTCTGCACCAACACGCTGTGCGCGGTGATGGGCGGCGACGCCATCTTCGGCGCGCTGCGCGAGCACCTGGGCGTCGGCAACGGCGAGACCACCGCCGACGGCAAGGTCACCCTGGAGCACATCGAGTGCAACGCGGCCTGCGACTTCGCACCCGTCCTGATGGTCAACTGGGAGTTCTTCGACAACCAGACCATCGAGTCGGCCAAGCGCCTCGTCGACGACCTGCGCGCGGGCAACGAGGTGATCCCGACCCGCGGCGCCCCGCTGTGCGACTTCAAGCAGACCGCCCGCATCCTGGCCGGCTTCCCCGACCAGCGCCCCGGCTCGGTCGAGGCAGGCGGCAGCGCGGGGCCCGCCTCGCTCGTCGGCCTGAAGCTGGCCAAGGGCGAACGCGGCCCCGAGACCGTCGTCTCCCCGCGCCACCCCGAGGTGCCGCACGAGGAGCCGGTCACGACGCACGCCAGCCGCCACGACGCGCCGCAGCCGAGCTCGGCCTCCGACCCGCACCACCCCGCGGGGCCGGTGACCGAGGGGGATGAGTCATGACAGAAGCAGTTGACCGGACCAGCCCGGAGAAGCTCCTCACCCCGGTGCTCTCCGCGTTCTGGGACGAGGACGAATCCTGGACGCTGGACGTCTACCGGGCGCACGGCGGCTACCGCGGTCTCGCCAAGGCCCTGGCCATGCCGCCGGACGACGTGATCGCCTACGTCAAGGAATCCGGGCTGCGCGGACGCGGCGGCGCAGGCTTCCCCACGGGCATGAAGTGGCAGTTCATCCCGCAGGGCGACGACAAGCCGCACTACCTCGTCGTCAACGCCGACGAGTCGGAGCCCGGCACCTGCAAGGACATCCCGCTGCTCCTGGCGAACCCGCACTCCCTCGTCGAGGGCATCGTGATCGCCTGTCACGCCATCCGCTCCAACCACGCGTTCATCTACCTCCGCGGCGAGGTCGTCCCCGTGCTGCGCCGCCTGCACGCGGCGGTCGCCGAGGCGTACGCCGCGGGCTATCTCGGCAAGGGCGCCCTCGGCGACGGCGGCGACCTGGACATCACCGTCCACGCCGGCGCGGGCGCCTACATCTGCGGCGAGGAGACGGCGCTCCTCGACTCCCTGGAGGGCCGCCGCGGCCAGCCGCGCCTGCGGCCCCCCTTCCCCGCGGTCGCCGGCCTCTACGCCTGCCCCACCGTGGTGAACAACGTCGAGTCCATCGCGTCCGTTCCCGCCATCATGGAGCGCGGCAAGGAGTGGTTCCGCTCCATGGGCAGCGAGAAGTCGCCCGGCTTCACGCTCTACTCCCTCTCCGGCCACGTCGCCCGCCCCGGCCAGTACGAGGCGCCGCTCGGCGTCACCCTGCGGGAGCTGCTCCAGCTCGGCGGCGGGATGCGGCCGGGGCACCGGCTCAAGTTCTGGACACCGGGCGGGTCCTCGACCCCCATGTTCACCGAGGAGCACCTCGACGTCCCCCTCGACTACGAGGGCGTCATGGGCGCCGGGTCGATGCTGGGCACCAAGGCGCTCCAGTGCTTCGACGAAACGACGTGCGTGGTGCGGGCCGTGACCCGGTGGACCGAGTTCTACGCCCACGAGTCCTGCGGCAAGTGCACACCCTGCCGCGAGGGCACCTACTGGCTCGTGCAGCTGCTGCGCGACATCGAGGCCGGCAAGGGGCTGCTCAGCGACCTCGACAAGCTCGCCGACATCGCCGACAACATCAACGGCAAGTCCTTCTGTGCCCTCGGCGACGGTGCGGCCGCCCCGATCTTCTCGTCGCTGAAGTACTTCCGCGACGAGTACGAGCGCCACGTCACCGGCGGCGGCTGTCCGTTCGACCCGGCCAAGTCCACCGCCTGGGCGGACGAAGGCTCCACCGCTCACCAGGAGGTGAACGCATGACGGCGCAGCAGGATGCCGACCTGGTGACGCTGACCATCGACGGCATCGAACTCTCGGTGCCGAAGGGGACCCTGGTCATCCGCGCCGCCGAGCAGCTCGGCATCGAGATCCCGCGGTTCTGCGACCATCCGCTGCTCGACCCGGCCGGCGCCTGCCGGCAGTGCATCGTGGAGGTCGAGGGCCAGCGCAAGCCGATGGCCTCCTGCACCATCACGTGCACCGACGGCATGGTCGTCAAAACCCACCTCAGCTCGCCCGTCGCCGAGAAGGCGCAGCGCGGGGTGATGGAGCTGCTGCTCATCAACCACCCGCTGGACTGCCCGGTCTGCGACAAGGGCGGCGAGTGCCCCCTGCAGAACCAGGCGATGTCCACCGGCGACCCGGAGACCCGGTTCGACGGCGTCAAGCGGACGTTCGACAAGCCGGTGCCCATCTCCACGCAGGTGCTGCTCGACCGCGAACGGTGCGTGCTGTGCGCCCGGTGCACCCGCTTCTCGCAGCAGATCGCCGGCGACCCGATGATCGAGCTGCTGGAACGCGGCGCGCTCCAGCAGGTCGGCACCGGCGAGGGCGACCCGTTCGAGTCGTACTTCTCCGGCAACACCATTCAGATCTGCCCGGTCGGCGCGTTGACCTCGGCCGCCTACCGGTTCCGCTCCCGCCCGTTCGACCTGGTCTCCTCGCCGAGCGTGTGCGAGCACTGTGCGGGCGGCTGCGCCACCCGCACCGACCACCGCCGCGGCAAGGTGATGCGGCGCATGGCGGCCGAGGACCACGAGGTCAACGAGGAGTGGATCTGCGACAAGGGCCGCTTCGCGTTCCGCTACGCGCAGCAGCCCGACCGGCTCACCTCCCCGCTGGTGCGGGACCAGGACACCGGTGAACTCGTCCCGGCCAGCTGGCCGGAGGCCCTGCGGGTGGCCGCCGAGGGCCTCGCCGCGGCCAGGTCCGGCGGCGCCGCGGTGCTGACCGGCGGCCGGCTGACCGTCGAGGACTCCTACGCGTACGCCAAGTTCGCGCGGGTCGCCCTGGGCACCAACGACATCGACTTCAGGGCCCGCGTGCACAGCGCCGAGGAGGCCGCGTTCCTGGCCTCCCGGGTCGCGGGGCACGGCGTCGACCTGGACGGCGGCGGCATCACCAACCGCGCGCTCGAGGCCGCGCCCGCCGTGCTGCTGGCCGGCTTCGAGTCGGAGGAGGAAGCCCCCGGCGTCTTCCTGCGGCTGCGCAAGGCCAACCGCAAGCACGGCATGCGGATCTTCTCCCTCGCCACCCACATCACCCGCGGCCTCGCCAAGACGAACGGCACCCTGCTGCCGGCCGCGCCCGGCACCGAGCCGGCCTGGCTGAACGCCCTGGCGGACGGCGAGGGCCTGACCGGGGCCGGGCAGCGCGCCGCCGCCGCGCTGCGCGAGCCGGGCGCGGTCATCGTCGTCGGCGAACGGCTCGCCGCAGCCCCCGGCGCCTACACCGCGGCCGTCGCCGTGGCGGCGGCCACCGGGGCCGCGCTGGTGTGGATTCCGCGCCGCGCGGGCGAGCGCGGCGCCATCGAGGCCGGCGCGCTGCCCGGGCTGCTGCCCGGCGGCAGGCCGGAGGGCTCCCGGCGGGCGCGCGAGGAGGTCGCCGCCGCCTGGGGCATCGGCGCCCTGCCGGAGCGCCCGGGCCGCGACACCGCGCAGATCGTCGAGGCCGCCGCGGCCGGCGATCTCGGCGCGCTGGTCGTGGCGGGCGTCGAGGTGGCCGACCTGCCGGACCCGGCGCGGGCCCGCGCCGCGCTCGACCGGGTCGCCGCGGACGGCTTCCTGCTCAGCCTGGAGTTGCGGCCCTCGGAGGTCACGGCCCGCGCCCACGTGGTGCTGCCGGTGGCCGCGGCCGTCGAGAAGTCCGGCACGTTCCTCAACTGGGAAGGCCGCGCACGGCAGTTCGCCGCCGCGATCAAGCCGGACCAGATGACGCGCCGCCTGGTGCAGACCGACGCCCGCGCGCTCCACATGCTGGCCGACGCCCTCGACGTGCACCTCGGCCTGCCCGACCTGCCGGCGATCCGCCGCGAGCTGGACGGGCTCGCCGACTGGCGCGGCGAGCTGCCGCTCGGCCCGACCGCGACGCCCACCGAGCCGGCCAGTCCCGGGGAGGGCAGCGCCGTGCTCGCCGGGCACCGGCTGCTGCTCGACCAGGGCGCCCTCCAGATCGGCGACGAGGCGCTGGCCGGTACGCGGCACGCCGCCGTGGCCCGGCTGTCCGCCGCCACCGCCCGCGAGACCGGCGTCAAGGACGGCGACGCGCTGTCCGTCACCGGCCCGGCCGGTTCCGTGACGCTGCCGCTCGCGGTGACGGAGGAGATGCCGGACCGGGTGGTCTGGCTTCCCCTCAACTCGACCGGCGGCGGCGCCCTCGACGACCTGGGCACCGGCCCGGGGAACGTCGTCCGCATCTCTGCCCAGGCTGAGGAGGTGAACGCGTGATGCCGCTCGCGCAGGAGCCCGACCTGTCGGTATTCGGCGACGACCCGCTGTGGCTCGTGCTGCTGAAGGTGGTCTTCGTCTTCGCGTTCGTGCTGGTCACGGTGGTCATCTGCATCGTGATGGAGCGCAAGGTCCTGGGCTGGATGCAGTTGCGCATCGGGCCGAACCGGCACGGCCCCTGGGGCATGCTCCAGTCCCTCGGCGACGCCATCAAGCTGATGCTGAAGGAAGACATCATCCCCAAGGGCTCCGACAAGGCCCTGTTCATGCTGGCGCCGATCCTCGCGGTCATCCCGGCGTTCATGGCGTTCGCCGTGATCCCCTTCGGCCCCAAGGACGACCCGGTCAGCATCTTCGGCACCGAGACCGTCCTCCAGGTGACGGACCTGCCGGTCGCGATCCTGTACGTGCTGGCCACCTCGGCCATCGCGGTGTACGGCACGGTGCTGGCGGGCTGGTCCTCCGGCTCCACGTACCCGCTGCTCGGCGGCGTCCGCGCCACCGCGCAGATCATCAGCTACGAGGTCGCGATGGGTCTGTCCTTCGCGGCCGTCTTCCTCTACTCCGGCTCGATGTCCACCTCGGCCATCGTGGACGCGCAGGACGACCGCTGGTTCATGATCCTGCTGCCGGTGTCGTTCCTGATCTACATGGTGGCGATGATCGGCGAGGCCCACCGGCCGCCGTTCGACATGCCGGAGTCCGAGGGCGACCTCGTCGGCGGGTACCTCACCGAGTACTCGTCGATCAAGTTCGCGTTCTTCATGATGTCCGAGTACGTCCACGTCGTCACCGTCTCAGGACTGATGGTCACCCTCTTCCTCGGCGGCTGGCGCGCACCCGTGCCGCTCAGCCTTTGGGAGGGCGCCAACTCCGGCTGGTGGCCGATGCTCTGGTTCACCATCAAGCTGACCATGGTGATCTTCCTGTTCGTCTGGGTCCGCGCCTCCCTGCCCCGCGTGCGCTACGACCAGTTCATGGTCCTCGGCTGGAAGATCCTCATTCCGATCGCGCTGGTCTGGCTGATGCTGGTGGCCACCGTCCGCGCCATGCAGAACGAGGACTACGCGTTCTCGGACATCCTGATGTGGGTGCTCGGCGGGGTGCTCACGCTGTTGCTGATCTCCTTCGTCGTGGACTTCTTCCGCGACCGTGCCGAGCAGCGCGAGGAGGACGAGCGGGGCGAGGCACCAGAGCCGGAGTTCGATCCGATGGCGGGCGGCTACCCCGTGCCGCCCCTGCCAGGACAGACCCTGCCGCCCGTGCCGCGCCGCCCGTCCAGGGCGGAGCGGACGACGGCCGGAGTCGCCGCCGACACCGAAGGAAGCCCCGAAGGAAGGGAGGGCGACGATGGCTGAGTTCCGCAATCCCGTGGGCGGCTTCGGCGTGACCTTCAAGGCCATGTTCAAGAAGCGGCTCACGGAGCAGTACCCGGAGGAGAAGAAGCCGACGGCGCCGCGCTTCCACGGCCGCCACCAGCTCAACCGCCACCCGGACGGCCTGGAGAAGTGCATCGGCTGCGAGCTGTGCGCCTGGGCCTGCCCGGCCGACGCGATCTACGTGGAGGGCGCGGACAACACCGAGGAGGAGCGCTACTCCCCGGGCGAACGTTACGGCCGCGTCTACCAGATCAACTACCTGCGCTGCATCCTGTGCGGTCTCTGCGTCGAGGCGTGTCCGACGCGGGCGCTGACCATGACGAACGAGTACGAGCTGGCCGACCGCAGCCGCGCCTCCCTCATCTACACCAAGGAGGAGCTGCTGGCGGGGCTCCAGGACGGCATGGTCGACTCGCCGCACGCGATGTACCCGGGTACCGACGAGCAGTCGTACTACCGCGGCGAGGTGCGCGGCGCGGCGCCCGGCACGGTGCGGCAGCGGGTCACCGGCGAGCAGCTGGCCGAGGACGACGCGGTCGCCGCCGCGACCCGCCTGCACGACCCGTCCGGGGGGCAGGCATGAGCGGGCTCGCCGCGCTCGCCGCGGAGACCTCCACATCGACCGGCGAGGCTGTGCAGTTCTGGCTGCTCGGCCCGCTGGCCGTCGCCGGCGGCATCGGCACGATCATGATGCGGCGCGCGGTGTACTCCGCGCTCTGCCTGGCCGGGACCATGGTGATCCTGGCGCTGTTCTACCTCGCCAACGGCGCGTACTTCCTCGGCATGGTGCAGATCGTCGTCTACACCGGTGCCGTGATGATGCTGTTCCTGTTCGTGCTCATGCTGATCGGCGTGAGCGCGGCCGACTCGCTGAAGGAGACGCTCCTCGGGCAGCGCTGGCTGGCCGCGGCCTGCGGGCTCGGGCTCGGCATTCTGCTGATCGCCGGTATCGGCCAGGCGTCCGTCGGCTCCTTCACCGGCCTGTCCGAGGCCAACTCGGGCGGCAATGTGCAGGGTCTCGCCTCGCTGCTGTTCACCCGCTACGTGGTGGCCTTCGAGGTGACCGGCATCCTGCTGACGATCGCCGCGGTCGGCGCCACGCTGCTGACGCACCGCGAGCGGATCGATCGCATCAAGTCGCAGCGCGAGCAGGCCGAGGAGCGGGTGCGCTCGGGCAAGCAGCTGCCGCCGCTGCCCGCGCCCGGCGTCTACGCCCGGCACAACGCGGTGGACCTGCCCGGGCTGCTGCCCGACGGCACTCCCTCCGAGCTGACCGTCAACAGCACCCTGCGCAGCCGCGGCCAGGTCCGCGAGGTGCACGGGCAGGCGGTGCGGGACGTGGCCGCGCTCGAAGGCCGCACCGCGCGGTACCACGGCCAGCGTTACGTGAACGAGAAGGCGGCGCCCGGCGTCAACGGCTCGGCCGTGGACGAGGCCGAGGCGCCGGCCGAGGAGGACCCCAAGTGAGCCCGGAGAACTACCTCTACCTGGCCGCCCTGCTGTTCACGCTGGGCGCCTGCGGGGTGCTGCTGCGGCGGAACGCCATCGTGGTGTTCATGTCCATCGAGCTGATGCTGAACGCGGCGAACCTGGCGCTGGTCGCCTTCTCCCGCATGCACGGCAATCTCGACGGACAGATCATGGCGTTCTTCGTGATGGTCGTGGCCGCCGCGGAGGTCGTGGTCGGGCTGGCCATCATCGTCATGGTCTATCGCGCCCGTCACTCGGCCTCGGTCGACGACGCCAGCCTGATGAAGCTGTAAGGGGACACATCCAGTGGAGTCATTGATCGGACTGCTCGTCGGGGCGCCCTTGTTCGGCGCCGCCGTGCTGCTGTTGGGCGGGCGGCGCCTGGACCGGGTGGGGCACTGGCTGGCCACCGGGCTCGCCGCCGTGTCCTTCGTCCTGGCCGTGGTGCTCTTCTTCGACCTGCTGGAGAAGGAGGGCGAGGACCGCGCGCTGCACCAGCATCTGTTCAGCTGGGTGCCGGTCGCCGACTTCCAGGCGGACGTGGCGTTCCAGCTCGACCAGCTCTCGATGACCTTCGTGCTGCTGATCACGAGCGTGGGCACCCTGATCCACCTTTACTCGGTCGGCTACATGGAGCACGACGAGCGGCGGCGGCGCTTCTTCGCCTATCTGAATCTTTTCCTCGGGGCGATGCTGCTGCTCGTCCTCGCGGACAACTACCTGCTGCTGTACGTCGGCTGGGAGGGCGTGGGCCTCGCCTCGTTCCTGCTCATCGGCTTCTGGCAGCACAAGCCGACCGCGGCGACGGCGGCGAAGAAGGCGTTCGTCGTCAACCGCGTCGGTGACGTGGGCCTGTCCATCGCGATCCTGCTGATGTTCACCACGTTCGGCTCCTTCGCGTTCGAGCCGGTGCTCGGCAGCGCGACGGAGGCGAGCGAGGCGACGCTGACCGGCATCGGGCTGATGCTGCTGCTCGCCGCCTGCGGCAAGTCGGCGCAGGTGCCGCTCCAGTCCTGGCTGGGCGACGCGATGGAGGGCCCCACCCCGGTCTCGGCGCTGATCCACGCGGCCACGATGGTGACCGCGGGCGTGTACCTGATCACGCGCTCGGGGGCGATCTTCAACGCGGCGCCCGACGCGCAGACCGTCGTGGTCGTCGTCGGCGCGGTGACGCTGCTCTTCGGTGCGATCGTCGGTTGCGCGAAGGACGACATCAAGAAGGCCCTGGCCGGCTCGACGATGTCGCAGATCGGCTACATGATGCTGGCCACGGGCCTCGGCCCGATCGGCTACGTCTTCGCGATCATGCACCTGGTGACGCACGGCTTCTTCAAGGCGGGCCTCTTCCTCGGCGCCGGGTCGGTCATGCACGGCATGAACGACGAGGTCGACATGCGGCGTTACGGCGGCCTGCGGAAGCACATGCCGATCACGTTCGTCACGTTCGGCCTGGCCTATCTGGCCATCATCGGCTTCCCCTACCTCTCCGGCTTCTTCTCCAAGGACGAGATCATCTACGCCGGGTTCAGCAAGGGCGGGACCGAGGGCTGGATTCTCGGCGGCGTGATGCTGGTCGGCGCGGCGCTCACCGCGTATTACATGACGCGCATCATGCTGATGACGTTCTTCGGCGAGAAGCGCTGGCAGCCCGACGCGAACGGGCACGAGCCGCACCCGCACGAGTCGCCGCTCAGCATGACGATCCCGATGATCGTGCTGGCCTTCGGCTCGGTCTTCGCCGGCTTCCTGTTCGACTCGGGCGAGGCGTTCGTGCACTGGCTTGAGCCGGTCACCGGCCTTGAGCACGGCGATTCGCCGGTCAGCCACGGCACGGTCGGCCTGGCGGCCACCGGCGTGATGCTGCTCGGCGTCGCGGGCGCGTGGTGGCAGTACGGCCGCCGCCCGGTGCCCGCGGTGGCGCCGACCGGCGGGCTGCTGACCCGGGCCGCGCGGCGGGACCTGCTCCAGGACGACTTCAACCACGCGGCGTTCGTCACGCCGGGCAATTACCTCACCCGCGGCCTGGTCTACCTCGACCACAAGCTGGTGGACGGCGTGGTCAACGGCACGGCCGCCTCCTTCGGCGGGCTGTCCGGGCGGCTGCGGCGCATCCAGAACGGGTTCGCCCGCTCGTACGCGGTCTCCATGTTCGGCGGTGCCGCCCTGCTCGTCGCCGCGACCCTGCTGATGAGGGCGGTCTGAGGAGTCTGATATGTCTTTTCCCCTGCTGACGGCCACGGCCCTCACTCCAGCCATCGGCGCGATCGTCACCGCCGCGGTCCCCGCCGCGCGGCGGACCGCCGCCAAGTGGCTCGCGCTGCTGTTCTCCCTGGCCACGGCCGGGTTCGCGGCGGCGGTGCTGCTGCGGTTCGACACCGGTGACGGCGCCGACCGCTTCCAGCTGACCGAATCCCGTTCCTGGATCGAGGACTTCGGCGTCCGGTACGAACTGGGCGTCGACGGCATCGGCGTCGCGATGATCGCGCTGACGGCCGTGCTGATCCCGTTCCTCATCGGCGCCGGCTGGAACGACGCGGACCCCAAGGAGGGCCAGGCCCCCGCGACGCGGTGGCGGCCCACCCAGGGCTTCTTCGCGCTGATCCTCGCGGTCGAGGCGATGGTCATTCTGTCCTTCGCCGCCACCGACGTGTTCCTCTTCTACATCTTCTTCGAAGCCATGCTGATCCCGATGTACTTCCTCATCGGCGGCTTCGGCGACCGGGCGGGGGAGCAGGGCGAGGAGGGGCAGGCCAGGCAGCGTTCCTACGCCGCGGTCAAGTTTCTCCTCTACAACCTGGCCGGCGGTCTGATCATGCTGGCGGCCGTCATCGGCCTGTACATCGCCACCGCGGACCAGCTCGACGCCGGAACGTTCTCGCTCCAGGCCATCCTGGACGCGCGGGCCTCCGGCGATCTGGAGCTGGCGACCGGCACCGAACGCTGGCTGTTCCTCGGCTTCTTCATCGCCTTCGCGATCAAGGCGCCGCTGTGGCCGGTGCACACCTGGCTGCCCAACGCCATGGGCGAGTCGACGGCGCCGGTGGCCGTGCTGATCACCGCCGTGGTCGACAAGGTCGGCACGTTCGCGATGCTCCGCTTCTGCCTCGGCCTGTTCCCCGAGGCCAGCGAGTGGGCGACGCCCGTGGTGATCACCCTGGCGCTGGTCAGCATCATCTACGGGGCGCTGCTCGCGCTCGGCCAGCGGGACATGAAGCGGCTGATCGCGTACGCGTCGGTCAGCCACTTCGGGTTCATCGTGCTGGGCATCTTCGCGATGACCAGCCAGGGCCAGGGCGGCGCGACGCTCTACATGATCAACCACGGCATCGCGACGGCGGCGCTGATGCTGGTGGCCGGCTTCCTCATCTCGCGCCGCGGCTCGCGCCTCATCGCCGACTACGGCGGCGTGCAGAAGACGGCGCCCATGCTCGCCGGCACGTTCCTCATCGGCGGCCTCGCGACTCTGTCGCTCCCGGGCACCGGGCCGTTCGTCAGCGAATTCCTGGTGCTGGTCGGCACGTTCAGCCGCTACGAGGTGGCCGGCATCATCGCCTGCAGCGGCATAGTGCTGGCGGCGCTGTACGTGCTGGTGCTCTACCAGCGGACCATGACGGGGCCGCTGAAGGAAGGGCTGGAAAAGCTGCCGGACCTCAAGGTGCGGGAGCTGGCCGTGGTCGGGCCGCTGATCGGGCTGCTGCTGTTCCTCGGCGTCTACCCCAAGCCGCTCACCGACATCGTCAACCCGGCGGTGGAGCACACGCTCTCCGACGTCGAGCAGACCGATCCACAACCGCATGTTCCCGAAGTGGAGGCCACTCGTGAGTGACCGGGCGAGGGCCAACGGCCCGATCCGGCAACGACGCGGCGGGGCGAACGAAGGAAACGAAGGAGTCGCAGCATGAACCCGGGGGAGCTCCAGGCTCCGGACATCGAGTGGGCTGCGCTCTCGCCGAGCCTGATCGTGTTCGGCGCGGCCATCATCGGCGTGCTGATCGAGGCGTTCGCGCCGCGCCGCTCCCGCTACCCGGCGGAGGTGTTCGTCGGGATCGCCGGCCTCGCCGGTGCGTTCGCCGCCGTCGTCGCGCTCGCCGCGGGCGGGCACGCCACGTCGGAGGCGCAGGTCGCGGGCATGGGCTCGCTGGCCGTCGACGGTCCCGCGCTGTTCCTCCAGGGCCTCATCGTCCTGGTCGGTCTGGTGTCGGTGTTCCTGTTCGCCGAGCGCCGTCTCGAACCGGCCCTGCACGGCCAGGCGGTGGACTCCTTCGCCGCCCAGCCGGCGGCGGTGCCGGGCGGCAAGGCCGAGGCGGCGGCGGAGCGGGCCGGGCACACCACCACGGAGATCTTCCCGCTGCTGCTGTTCGCGATCGGCGGCATGCTGCTGTTCCCGATGGCCAACGACCTGCTGGTGCTGTTCATCGCCCTTGAGGTCCTGTCGCTGCCGCTGTACCTGCTGTGCGCGCTGGCGCGCCGCAAGCGGCTGCTGTCGCAGGAGGCGGCGCTCAAGTACTTCCTGCTGGGCGCGTTCGCCTCGGCGTTCCTCCTGTTCGGCATCGCGATGCTGTACGGGTACGCGGGCACGGTGTCCTACGCGGGCATCGCCGATGTCGTCAGCGGCGAGCCCGCGGCGGTGGACGCGGGGCTCGCCTCCACCATGGGGAACGACGCGCTGCTGCTGATCGGCGGCGCCATGGTGACGATGGGCCTGCTGTTCAAGGTCGGCGCCGTGCCGTTCCACATGTGGACGCCCGACGTCTACCAGGGCGCCCCGACGCCGGTGACCGGCTTCATGGCCGCGGCCACCAAGGTGGCCGCGTTCGGCGCGCTGCTGCGGCTGCTGTACGTGGTGCTGCCGGGGCTGCGGTGGGACTGGGAGCCGGTGCTGTGGGGCGTGGCCATCGCCTCCATGGTGGCGGGCGCGGTGGTCGCGATCACGCAGACCGACGTGAAGCGGCTGCTGGCCTACTCGTCGATCGCGCACGCCGGGTTCATCCTGTCCGGCGTGGTCGCGGTCAGCGAGGACGGGGTGTCGTCCGTGCTGTTCTACCTGTCGGCCTACTCGTTCGTGACGCTCGGCGCGTTCGCCGTGGTGACGCTGGTGCGGGATGGCGACGGCGAGGCGACGCACCTGTCCAAGTGGGCGGGGCTCGGGCGGCGTTCGCCGCTGCTCGCGGCGGTCTTCGCGCTGTTCCTGCTGGCCTTCGCGGGGATTCCGCTGACGTCGGGCTTCGCCGGCAAGTTCGCGGTGTTCCGGGCGGCGGCGGACGCCGGGGCGATGGGCCTGGTGATCGTCGGTGTGCTCGCCTCGGCGATCGCGGCGTTCTTCTACGTGCGGGTGATCGTGCTGATGTTCTTCAGCGAGCCGAAGGCGGACGGTCCTTCCGTGGTCATTCCCAGCCCGCTGACGATGTCGGTGGTGGGACTCGCCGCGGCCGTGACGGTGGTGCTCGGCGTCGCGCCGCAGTTCTTCCTCGACCTGGCGAGCGACGCGGGCGTGTTCGTGCGCTGAGGTTGGCCGGAACGACCGAAGGCCCGGCCCCCGTTCGGGGGCCGGGCCTTCCGGTGTGCCTCCTGCTGATGTGGTGCGCGGCTCAGAGGCCGAAGTCCCCCAAGTCGGAGTCTTCCAGCGGCGGCATGGAGGGCATGTCCTCCATGTCTGGCATCTCCGGCATCTCAGGCATCTCGCCCATGTCACCCATCGACTCGTAGGTCTGGGTGTTGCCCGAGGCCCAGCCGACGTTGAGCGTGCTGCCGTCCAGGCTGAGCATCGCTTCGGTGTCCGGGAACAGTTCGGACCCGAACTGCGAGCACTCGACGGTCATCCGGCCGCCGGACACCTCGCCGTAGCAGACGTCGCCCTCGGCGTCGGTGCTTTCGACGAACACCACGTCGCCGTCCGTGATGGTCAGCGAGCTCTCCATGGTGTCGCTGAGCATCCAGGTGCCGTTGAAGTCGGCGTCGCTGGCGGCCCCGCCACCACCACCGCCGGTGTCCCCGCCCTCCTCGGCCGGGGGCTGATCACCGCCGCCGCTCTCCCCGCCTTCTTCTCCCTGCTCCGGCTGGTTTTCCCCGGGGTTGCCGCCGGGGCTGAACGGGCTGCCGCTGTCGTCGTCGTCTCCGCAGCCGCTCAGCAGCAGCGCGGCCGCCGCAACCGCGGGTACGGCGAGCCGTATGGACCTGCGCATGGGTTCCCCTCGTATGTTGAACGTGTCCGGGCAGGTTATCTTGGCCGGTGGTGGGGTAGTCAGGGATGTTACGACCGTGTGGCATTCGCCGTCGGACTGATACGCGAACGGCTTTCGGTCAGGGCGGTCAGAAGCCGAAGTCTCCGAGGTCAAGGTCATAGATATCCGGCATATCCCCCCGGTCGGCGAGCGTCGATATGGAGGTTCCCTCCACACCATCGCTCCAGGACGCGCGCAGGGTCTCCCCTTCGTGGACGCGCGTCACGCCGGCCGCCGGAACAGCGGGCGTTGATGTCCGCGCGGCGGGGGGCGCACCGGGCGCGGTTGCCCGATCCCGCGTGTGCCGCCGCAGCGGTCCGGCACGGCTCACCCAGCGGCGGTGATCGACTCGTAACCGGCTACGCTGCCCGGTGACAACGCACTGGAGACAGGGAGAACGCTCGTGACCGTCGTGGGGCCCTTCGGGGTGAGCGTGCGGGACCAGGCCCTGGAAGCCGATGTCCAGGCCGGTCTCTCGGCTGTCGAGGCGGGGCTGGTGGAAGCCACCAAGAGCGATGTCCCCTTCATAACGGAGACGGCGCAGCATCTCGTGCGGGCCGGGGGGAAGCGCTTCCGGCCGCTTTTGCTGCTGCTGGCCGCCCAGTTCGGCGATCCGTACGCGCCCGGGGTGGTGCCCGCCGCGGTGGTCGTCGAGCTGACGCACCTCGCCACCCTCTACCACGACGACATCATGGACGAGGCCGAGGTCAGGCGGGGCGTGCCGAGCGCGAACGCCCGCTGGAACAATTCGGTCGCCGTGCTGACCGGCGACTTCCTCTTCTCCCGCGCCTCGACGATAGTGGCCGATCTCGGCACGGACGCCGTGCGCATCCAGGCGGAGGCGTTCGAGCGCCTGGTGACCGGGCAGATCCAGGAGACCGCGGGCCCGCGCGAGGGGGAGGACCCCATCGCGCACCACCTGGACGTGATCGCCGGGAAGACGGGCTCGCTGATCGCCGTCGCCGGCCGCATGGGCGCGCTGATGTCCGGCGCCCCCGAACCGGTGGTCGACGTCCTCGCGCAGTACGGCGAACGCATCGGGATCGCGTTCCAGCTCGCCGACGACGTGCTCGACGTCGCGAGCGACGGCCGGGAGTCGGGCAAGACGCCGGGCACCGACCTGCGGGAGGGCGTGGCCACGCTGCCGGTGCTGCGGCTGCGGGAGATGACGGCCAGGGGCGGGTCCCCCGCCGACCAGGCGCTGTGCGAGCTGCTCGACGGCGACCTCACGGACGACGCCCGGCATGCGGAGGCGCTGGCGGGGCTGCGGGCCCACCCGGCGCTGCGGGCGGCCCGGCAGGACGCCCTCTCGTTCGCGGAGGAGGCGCGGCGGACGCTGGCGCCGCTGCCGGACACTCCGGCGAAGGAAGCGCTGGACGCGCTGTGCAACGCCGTGGCGGATCGTACGGCGTAGCGCGCGGGGCGTGAACCCTGCCTTCCGCGGGGTAGATCCCCTACGGGTTCGGGGCAGCTGCGTCGGTGTGCAGTCCTCCGCTGGTCGTAGACCGATGCCAACCGTCGGCGGATGCCGCGAAGCTTCCGGCCTGTTGCAATTGATGGTGCTGAAAGCCGAGTGGAGGGGCATTTCGATGGCAAAGAACAGCACTATCCGCCGGGCGGCCGTGCCGGCCGCGGTGGTGGCCGGGGTCGCCGCGGTGGGGGCCGGTCTCTGGCCGGCGCTGGCGAGCGACGGGAGTCCCGATCTGCCCGACATCACGGCCGAGGAGCTGCTGGTGCGGATGGCGGAGGCGGACACGGCGCAGCTCTCCGGCACGGTGCGGGTGGACGCCGATCTCGGCATCCCGGACTTCGGCGGGATGCTCGACGGCGTGCTGAGCGGGATCGAGGGCCCGGCGGGACGGCTGGCCGGCCTCGCCACCGGGGACAGCACGCTGCGGGTCGCGATGGACGGCCCCGAGCGGCAGCGCCTGGCCGTGGTGAACGGTTCGGACGAGTTCGCCGTGATCCACAATGGCGACCGGCTGTGGGCCTACGACTCCGCGGACAACACCGTGTACGAGGCCGAGGTGCCCGCCGAGGCGGCGGAGGAGCTGCCGACCGGGTCGACCGGGCCGGCCGGGGAGTGGTCGGGCGGGCTGACGCCGCAGGACGCGGCCGCGCGGCTGCTCGACGCGGCGGGGGAGCACGCGGACATCGCCGTGGACGGCACGGCCCGGATCGCGGGCCGCGACGCCTACCAGCTGGTGGTGGAGCCGAAGGACGCGGAGAGCGGGCTGACGTCGGTGCGCATCTCGGTGGACGGGGAGACGGGCGTGCCGCTCGCCGTCACCGCCGACCGCGGCGAGGGCCAGGCCCTGGACGTGTCCTTCTCGCAGATCGACTACACGCAGCCCGCGGGCGGCGTCTTCGACTTCACGCCGCCGAGCGACGCGGAGATCGTGGAGATCAACCCGGAGGACCCGTTCGCGGCACTGGGCGGTTTCGAAGGGCTGGAGGGGCTGGAGGGGCTGCTGCCCGACACGGCGCGCTGACGGCGCCGGGCGCGGGGCGGGGGCGGGAGCGGCCCGCCGCGCGCCCTTCTCGCGTGGGGCCCGTGAGGGCGGGCGTCGATGTTGTCAGCTCGCGCAGAACTCATTGCCCTCCGGGTCCCGCATCTGCCACCAGTGGCCCGCGGGCCCCTGGTCCTCCTCGCGTACGCGCGTGGCGCCGAGCCCTTCGAGGCGCGCCACCAGCTCGTCCAGACCGGTGCCCCGCGGGCGGTGGACGTCGATGTGCAGCCGGTTCTTCACTGTCCTGCCCTCGGGCACGTCCTGGAACAGCAGCCTGCGCCCGTGGCCGATGCCGCTGACCTCGTCGAACGGGTCCTCGGGGTGTCGGACGCCCGCGTAGCCGCGGAAGATCCGGCGTCCGCCGTGCTCGGTGACCGCCTCCTCGCCGATGTGCCCGGCGGCGAGCAGCCGTTCGATGAGCGCGCTCGGGTCCTCCACCTCGTACTCCAGGGCCGCGGCCCAGAAGTCCGCGATCGCCGGGGCGTTCCTGCTGTCGATGACCAGTTTCCACTGAAGCGCCATGTAACCAGTTATATTGGTTACATGGCTTCGCGTGCAACGTCCCCCGGACTGGTGTTGCGGTCGTTCTCCGGCACGACGTACCGGTTCGACCCGGGGGCGCTGTGCCTGGAGCTGCTGGTCACGGGCGGCCCCGGCGCGTTCGCCCGGTACGAGGTGCTCCACGGCCCGGCCGACCTGGCCGACTGGGCGGCCCGTTCGCGCCTCGATCCGACGCCCCGCGTCGAGGTGTCCGAGGAGGAGACGGCGGCGGCCAGGCGGACGCGGGACGCGCTCTGGCGGCTGGTGCTGGCGCACGTCGGCGGCGAGCCGCCGCCACCGGACGACGTCGCCGCGCTCAACGCGGCGGCGGCCAGGACCCCGCTGGCCCCCGCCATCGGCGCGGACGGCGGCCCGGCCTGGGCCGGGGCCGCGACCGGCACGGCGCTGCTCGCCACCGTCGCCCGCGACGCGGTGCGCCTCCTGACCGGCCCGCACCGGGACCGGGTGCGGATGTGCGCGGGTGAGCGCTGCCACCTGGTCTACGTGGACACCTCACGGCCAGGCCGCCGTCGCTGGTGCTCGATGGAGCACTGCGGAAACATCCACAAGGTCCGTGCCCTGCGCGCCCGCGGGGAGTCGGGCTGACGCGTGCCCGCGGCGCCTCAGCCGAGGGTGGCCAGCAGGTCGTTGCACGCCTGCTCGCAGCGGCGGCACGCCTCCGCGCACACCCGGCAGTGCTCGTGCGTCCCCGCGTGCCGGCCGCACTCGTCGGCGCAGGCGGCGCACACGGTGGCGCACGCCTGGAGCTGTGCGCGGGTGATGTTCGCGTCGTAGCCGGTGTGGCGGGACAGCACGCGGCCGGTCGTCTCGCAGATGTCCGCGCAGTCCAGGTCGGTCCTGATGCACTTGGCGAGATCCGCGACCTCGGCCTCGGACAGGCAGGCGTCCGCGCACGCGGTACAGGCCTGCGCGCAGGCCGCGCACTCCTCGATGCAGCGGATCAGCCGCTCACGGTCCACCCGGCCGAGGTCGGCGGGGTAGGTGGCCAGCATGTCGTCGATTGCCATGGTCATCGCGGGCTCCAGCAGGTCGGAACGTGACTCGTCCCCGCCCGGGTAACCGGTGGGCGGGGACGAGAAACAGCCCGGGGACGGCCGGCAACCCGGCTCACATGTGCACGGTCGGCATCCCGTCCTCGCGGCTGCCCGCCCCGGTCGCGCCGCGGCGGTAGAGGAGAACGGAGATCACCACGCCCGCCGCGAAGAACGCGGCCGACCACCAGTACGCCGTCGCGTAGCTCTCCAGGCTGGCCTGCGCCCGCACCGCGGGGTCCCGCGGGTCCTTGCCGACCAGGTAGTCGGTGGCGGCGCTCGCGGCCAGAGTGTTCAGCACGGCCGTGCCGATGGAACCGCCGATCTGCTGCATGGTGTTGACCAGGGCGGAGGCCACCCCGGCGTCCTCGGCGTCGACCCCGGCGGTCGCCAGGTTCATCGCGGGGGCGATGATCGCGCCCATGCCGAGGCCGGCGACGATCAGCGGCGGCATCACGTTGGCCGCGTAGGTGCTGCTCAGGTCGAGTGTGGTCAGCCAGACCAGGCCGGCGGCCGAGAGCGCCATGCCCGCCGTCACGATGGGCCGCCCGCCGAAGCGCGGCAGCAGCGTGGTGGTGGCGAGCGTGGCGGTGACCATCAGCCCGCCGATCATGGGCAGGAACGCCAGGCCGGTCTCGACCGGCGTGTACCCCAGCGAGGCCTGGAGGTAGTAGGTGACGAACAGGAAGAGGCCGAACATGCCCGCGCCGCTGATCAGTACGGCGGCGAACGAGGCGCCCCGGTTCCGGTGGAGCAGCACGCGCAGCGGCAGCAGCGGGTGCGCGCTGCGCGTCTGCCACCAGCCGAACGCGGCGATCAGGACGGCGCCGGCGATCAGGAAGCCCCAGGTGGCCACGTGGTCCCAGTCGTTCGACTCGGCGTTGGCGAAGCCGTAGACCACGCTGAACAGACCGGCGGAGACCAGGAGGGTGCCGGGCACGTCCAGGACGACGTGCCGGTTGCGCGCGGAGTGGACCATCAGGATCAGGCCGCCGACGAAGGCGATGGCGGCGAAGATCAGGTTGACGTAGAGCGTCCAGCGCCAGTCCAGGTACTCGGTGAGCACGCCGCCGAGCAGCAGCCCGATGGCGCCGCCCGCACCGGCGATGGCCCCGTACACGCTGAACGCCCTGGCGCGCTCCTTGGTGTCGGTGAACGTCGTGGTCAGGAGCGACAGCGCGGCCGGCGCGAGCAGCGCGCCGAAGACGCCCTGGAGGGCGCGCGCCGTCACCAGGATCTCGAAGTTGGCGGCGGCGCCGCCGAGCGCAGAGGCCGCGGCGAACCCGACCGCGCCGACGAGGAAGACGATCTTGCGGCCGAACAGGTCGGCGATCCGGCCGCCGAGGAGCAGCAGGCTGCCGAACGCCAGCGCGTAGGCGGTGATCACCCACTGCCGGTCGCCGTCGGAGAAGCCGAGGTCCTGCTGGGCCGAGGGCAGGGCAATGTTCACGATGGTGGCGTCGAGCACCACCATCAGCTGGGCTGTCCCGATGACGGCCAGGACCCACCAGCGGCGGGCGTGCGCACGCGCGGCTGCGGCCGATCCGCCCGGGGGGGCATCGGGTGCGTCGGGAACTTCGGCGGTGGTCTGAGAGTGAGACATGTTCGTCTGGCTCCGGTCAACTGTGTAGCAGTGCAGGAAGCAGTGCACTGTCGAGGTAACGGATCAGGTAGTCCGCGTCCGCGAACTCGTCCTCGATCAGCGGGCGGGTCAGCACGGCGGCCAGGACCATCTGCGGGAGAAAGTCCATCGCGGCCGGCCGTCCGGTCAGCTCGCCGCGCTCGATGGCGCGATCGATGAAGATGGTGAACTCCGCGATCTCCGGCTCCACCAGGGTCTCTCGAAGCGCCCGGGCTAGCTCCGGGGCGTCGAGCGTGGCCCTGGCAAGGCCGGTGATGAGTGCGGTGTCCTGCTGCGCCTGCTCCGAGGCGCGCACAAAGAGGTCGTGCAGATCTCCACGCAACGAGCCGGTGTCCACGCCATCTATCCGGGTGGGCCGGTGGGCGTGCAGGGCTGCCGCCACCAGCCGGGGTTTGCTGTGCCACTGCCGGTACAGCGTGGCCTTGCCGCACCGTGCCCTGGCGGCGACCGCGTCCATCGTCAGTCCTTCGTAACCGGTCTCCCGCAGCACGTCCACGACCGTGGCGAGGACTTCGGCCTCACGCTCCTCGGTCATGCGGGGGCGGCGGATCAAAGGCGCGTCTGACGTGGAAATGACGAACTCCCGGCATAGATGGAACGGAACTGTCTCGTTCCAAAATGTACTCCGGGTCCCCGATGAAACGCAAACGTTCCATGCGGAGGCGTGGCCGCCGAGGCGCCGGCGGGTCCCGGCCTCCGAACGGGGCTTTCAGTCGGTGGTGAGGGCCGGGCGCGGCCCCTGCTCGGCGGGGGTGGGGGGTGTGTGGCGGGCCACCGTGCGCCGCCCCCGGCGGGCGTTCCGCAGCGCGTCCCAGGTCAGCAGGCACAGCGCGGTCCACACCAGCAGGAAGCCGGCCCACCGCTCGGGCGGCATCTCCTCGCCGAAGACGAGCAGGCCCAGCAGGAACATCGTCGTCGGCGCGATGTACTGGAGCAGCCCGATGGTGGACAGCGGCGCGCGGACGGTCGCGGCGCCGAAGAAGATCAGCGGCAGCGCGGTCGCGATGCCGCTTCCTACCAGCAGCAGCGCGTGCCCGGGGCCCTCCGCGGTGAACGTTCCCTCGCCGCGCGCACCGAGCGCCACCAGGAAGCCGAGGGCGGGCAGGAACTGGAGCGCGGAGTCGGCGGTGAATCCCTGGAGGCCGTCGAGGCCGGTCTTCTTCTTGGTCAGGCCGTACAGCGCGAAGCTCACGCTGAGGGCCAGCGAGATCCACGGAATCTGGCCGTAGGCGACGCTCATGACCACGACGGCCGAGGCGCCGATGCCGACGGCGATCCACTGGATGCGGCGCAGGCGCTCGCCGAGCAGCACCACGCCCATGGCGATGGTGAGGAGCGGGTTGATGAAGTAGCCGAGCGAAGCCTCCAGGACGCGGTCCTCGGCGACGGCCCAGATGAACAGATACCAGTTGAGCGATATCAGCGTCGCGGAGACGACCAGCAGGGCCAGCTGCGCGGGGTTGCGCAGCAGCGGCCGTATCCAGGACCAGCTACGGGCCAGCAGCAGGAGCAGCACGGCCGTCGGCAGCGACCACACCATGCGGTGGGCCAGCACCTCGCTGGCGCCGGTGGACGCCAGCAGGTCCCAGTACAGCGGCAGCAGGCCCCACAGGCCGAAGGCCGCGAGTCCGTAAGCCAGCCCCGAACGCCCGGCCGGGCCCCTGCCTGCTGCCACGACTTCCTCCCGCTACCGCTGCGACGACCTGATGAACGTAACGTCGGGCGGGCGGTTTGTCATTTCCGTTTCTGCGTTACGGTCCTGTCAGCCGACGACCGTCCAGGTGTCGCCGCCCGCCAGCAGCGCCGCCAGGTCACCCTTGCCGCGCTGCTCCACCGCCTGCTCCAGCTGGTCGGCCATCAGGTCGTCGTACGCGGGCCGCGGCACGTCGCGCAGCACGCCGATCGGCGTGCGGTGGAGCGTGTGCGGGTCCGCCAGCCGGGACAGCGCGAACGCCGTGGTCGGGGACGGCGCGTGCGCGTCGTGCACCAGAATCCCCTCGGTGCCCTCGGCGGCGACGTCGATCACCTTCAGATCGCCGGTCCCCGGGTCGCGGACCACGCCCTTGCCGCCGAGGCCGTCCTCGGCCGGCGCGCCGAAACGGATCGGCTCGCCGTGCTCCAGGCGGATCACGGCCTCCTGCGCCTGCTGCTTGTCCTTCAGCGCCTCGAACGCCCCGTCGTTGAAGATGTTGCAGTTCTGGTAGATCTCCACCAGGGCCGAGCCCCGGTGGTCAGCCGCCTCGCGCAGCACGCCCGTGAGGTGCTTGCGGTCGGAGTCGATCGTGCGGGCCACGAAGGACGCCTCCGCGCCCAGCGCGAGTGAAAGCGGGTTGAACGGGGTGTCCAGGGAGCCCATCGGCGTGGACTTGGTGATCTTGCCGGGCTCCGAAGTGGGCGAGTACTGGCCCTTGGTGAGGCCGTAGATCCGGTTGTTGAACAGCAGGATCTTCAGGTTCACGTTGCGGCGCAGGGCGTGGATCAGGTGGTTGCCGCCGATGGACAGCGCGTCCCCGTCGCCGGTGACGACCCACACCGACAGGTCGCGGCGGGCGGTGGCCAGACCGGTCGCGATGGCCGGGGCGCGGCCGTGGATGGAGTGCATCCCGTACGTGTTCATGTAGTACGGGAACCGGGAGGAGCAGCCGATGCCGGAGACGAAGACGATGTTCTCCTTGGCCAGGCCCAGCTCCGGCATGAAGCCCTGGACGGCGGCCAGTACGGCGTAGTCGCCGCAGCCGGGGCACCAGCGGACCTCCTGGTCCGACTTGAAGTCCTTCGCGGTCTGGCGCTTGTCGGCGGTGGGGACGAGTGCCAGAGCGGTGCGGGGTGAAACGGGCGTCTCAGTGGACATCGTCGAGAGCCTCCTTGAAAGCGGACGCGAGCTGCTCGGCCTTGAAGGGCAGCCCGGTCACCTGAGTGATGGACCGCACGTCCACCAGGTACTTCGCACGCAGCAGGGTGGCGAGCTGGCCCAGGTTCATCTCGGGGAGTACCACCCGGTCGTAGGCCCGCAGTACGTCGCCGAGGTTGGCGGGGAACGGGTTGAGGCTGCGCACGTGGGTCTGCGCGATGTGCCCCCCGGCCCGCCGGATGCGGCGGACGGCCGCCGTGATCGGCCCGTACGTCGAACCCCAGCCGAGCACCAGCACCTTGGCGCCCTCGCCGGGGGCGCCGGACGGGTCGTCGACCACCACGTCCGGCACCGCGATGCCGTCGGTCTTCGCCTGCCGGGTGCGGACCATGTGGTCGTGGTTGGCCGGGTCGTAGGAGATGTTGCCCGTGCCGTCCTGCTTCTCGATGCCGCCGATGCGGTGTTCGAGACCGGGCGTGCCGGGCACGGCCCAGGGGCGGGCCAGGGTCGCCGAGTCGCGCTTGTACGGCCAGAACACCTCGGTGCCGTCGTCCAGCGTGTGATTCGGCCCGGTCGCGAACTGCACGCGCAGGTCCGGCAGTTCATCCGCGTCCGGGATGCGCCACGGCTCGGAGCCGTTGGCCAGGTAGCCGTCGGAGAGCAGGAAGACCGGCGTGCGGTACGTCAGCGCGATGCGCGCCGCGTCCAGCGCCGCGGTGAAGCACTCGGCGGGCGTCGACGGGGCGACGATCGGCACCGGCGCCTCGCCGTTGCGCCCGTACATCGCCTGGAGCAGGTCGGCCTGCTCGGTCTTCGTCGGCAGGCCCGTGGAGGGCCCGCCGCGCTGGATGTCGATGATCAGCAGCGGCAGTTCGAGCGAGACCGCGAGCCCGATCGTCTCGGACTTCAGCGCGACGCCGGGACCCGAGGTCGTGGTCACCCCGAGCGCGCCGCCGAACGCCGCGCCCAGCGCGGCCCCGATGCCGGCGATCTCGTCCTCGGCCTGGAAGGTGCGCACCCCGAAGTTCTTGTGGCGGGACAGCTCGTGCAGCACGTCGGAGGCCGGCGTGATCGGGTACGAGCCGAGGTAGAGCGGCAGGTCGGCGCACCGGGAGGCGGCGATCAGGCCGTAGGCGAGCGCCAGGTTCCCCGAGATGTTCCGGTAGGTGCCGGCGGGGAACGCGGTGGCCGCGGGCAGGACCTCGTAGGAGACGGCGAAGTCCTCGGTCGTCTCGCCGAAGTTCCACCCGGCGCGGAAGGCCGTGATGTTGGCCTCGGCGATCTCGGGACGTTTGGCGAACTTGCGGCGCAGGAACGTCTCCGTGCCCTCCGTGGGCCGGTGGTACATCCACGACAGCAGGCCGAGCGCGAACATGTTCTTGGAGCGGCCCGCCTCCTTGCGCGTCAGGTCGAAGCCCTTCAGGGCCTCCACCGTCAGCGTCGTCAGGGGCACGCGGTGCACGCGGTAGCCGTCGAGGGAGCCGTCCTCCAGCGGGTTCCCCGCGTAGCCGACCTTGGCCAGGGCCCGCGAGGTGAACTCGTCGGTGTTGACGATGATCTCCGCGCCGCGCGGCACGTCCGGCACGTTGGCCTTGAGGGCCGCCGGGTTCATCGCGACCAGCACGTCCGGGGCGTCGCCCGGGGTGAGGATGTCGTGGTCGGCGAAGTGCACCTGGAAGGAGGAGACGCCCGGCAGGGTGCCGGCCGGGGCGCGGATTTCGGCCGGAAAGTTCGGCAGCGTGGACAGATCATTGCCCAGGGAAGCGGTCTCCGAGGTGAAACGGTCCCCGGTCAGCTGCATTCCGTCCCCGGAATCCCCCGCGAAGCGGATGATCACCCGGTCCAGACGCCTGACGTCCTTATTGTCCTGGCTCGCCTGGTCGACCTCAGTGGTCACTGCTGTAGCCCTCCTTCGAGGCGGCTCTTGTCAGCCATGGTACGCGGGTAAGGGTGACCTTCCCGGCGGTGATCACATCATGGACGCGGGTAGCCCCGGGTCACCGTCCCGTACCGTGCTCGAAGCTCCCTGAAGCCCCCCTAAAGATTCGCCCGTGTCCCGCGCGATCCCCGCTCCAGCGTGTCAGCAGCGCCTAGGAATTGAGATAGGTGAGAACCGCCAGAACGCGCCGGTGATCTGTGTCACTCTGCGCCAAGCCCAGCTTCATAAAGATGTTGCTGACGTGTTTTTCGACCGCGCCGTGGCTGACGACGAGTTGCTGCGCGACGGCCGAGTTCGTGCGTCCCTCGGCCATAAGTCCTAGGACTTCCCTTTCCCGCGGCGTGAGCCCGGCAAGAACATCCTGTTTACGACTGCGGCCGAGCAACTGCGCGACGACCTCGGGGTCCAGCGCCGTGCCGCCCGCCGCCACGCGCGTCACCGCCTCGACGAACTCGCTGACGTCGGCGACCCGGTCCTTCAGCAGATAGCCGACCCCGCGGCTCGACCCGGCGATCAGCTCCGTCGCGTACTGCTCCTCCACGTACTGCGAGAGGACCAGGACCCCGAGGCGCGGGTAGCGCTGCCGCAGCCGCACGGCCGCCCGCACCCCCTCGTCGGTGTGCGTCGGCGGCATCCGGACGTCCGCCACCACCACATCGGGTGCCGCGCCCGCGTCCGCCAGCTCGCGCACCGCCGCGAACAGCGCCTCCCCGTCGCCCACCCCGGCCACGACCTCGTGCCCCCGGTCGTTCAGGAGCCGGGTCAGCCCCTCCCGCAGCAGCACCGAATCCTCGGCGATGACTACCCGCACGTCCTACTCCCCGTCTCCCCGTTCACGATGGCAAGGTGCTGGAAGGATCTCACCTCGCGGCGGCGCGGGACCCCGCCCGGTCGCGCCAGGGCAGTTCGGCGTTGACGGTGGTGGGTCCGCCGGTGGGGGAGGTGACGGCGAGGAGGCCGTCGACGGCGGCGAGTCGTTCGGCGAGGCCTGCGAGGCCGGAGCCGGTGGTGGGGTCGGCGCCGCCGCGGCCGTCGTCGGTGATCTGGATCATCAGGCGCTCGCCGGCGCGCCACACGTCGACGCTCGCGCGGTGGGCGCCGCTGTGTTTGCTGATGTTCTGGAGGAGTTCGGACGCGGTGTAGTAGGCGATGCCTTCGATGGCTTCTGCGGGGCGCTGGTGGAGGTCGACGTCGACGGTGACGGGGACGGTGCAGCGGGAGGCGACGGCGGAGAGTGCGGGGCCGAGGCCGCGGTCGGTGAGGATGGCGGGGTGGATGCCGCGGGCGAGGTCGCGGAGTTCCTGGAGGGCGAGTTTGACCTCGCCGTGGGCTTCGTCGACCATGCGGGCCGCGGTTTCCGGGTCCTGGGTGAGTTTTTCCTTGGCGAGGCCGAGGTCCATGGCGAGGGCGACGAGGCGGGCCTGGGCGCCGTCGTGCAGGTCGCGTTCGATGCGCCGCAGGTCCGCGGCCGAGGCGTCCACCACCGTCGACCGGTCCGACTCCAGCTGCCACATCCGGGTGGCCGCCGCCGAGGGGCCGAGCAGGCCGGCCACCAGCATCCGGTCCACCGCCCCCATGCCGCGGATCAGCCAGGCCCCCGCGATCAGCAGCAGCAGGCCGAGCACGACCGCCATGGTCACCTCGAACGGGCCGTCCCAGATCCAGCCGCCGCCCTCGCCGTCCGTGTTGATGCCGACACCGGGCTCGTCGGTGTACGCGGGAATGGTCCAGAACCACAGCGGGAACGTCAGCAGCGCCCAGCCCCCGGCCCAGAACGCCGCCACCACCGTGAACGAGAAGATCGCCCACGGCAGGTGCAGCAGCGCGTAGGCCGCGGAACGCCAGGACACGTTGGAGCGCAGCATCGCGGCCGTCCACGCCAGCGGGCCGCCGCGCGAGCCCTCGCGCATCCGCAGCGGCTCGGGGGCGGCGATGTTCATGCCGAGCAGCAGGCGGGCCCGCGCCCGCTCCACGCCGCCGAAGAGGCGCAGCAGCAGCAGGACGAGCGCCATCAGCGGCAGACCGACGAACGTGATCAGCAGCCCCGCGCTGACCGAGAGCCCCGTGACCGCCATCAGGAAGCCGACGAGCGCCATGGGCAGGTTCAGCAGCGCGTAGAGGCCCTCCCGCCAGGTGCGGAGCGTGAACGGCATGCGCAGGGTGTTCATCGGGAGGTCCCTTTCTGGCGGTGATGGCGGTCGCGCCAGGGCAGTTCGGCGTTGACGGTGGTGGGTCCGCCGGTGGGGGAGGTGACGGCGAGGAGGCCGTCGACGGCGGCGAGTCGTTCGGCGAGGCCTGCGAGGCCGGAGCCGGTGGTGGGGTCGGCGCCGCCGCGGCCGTCGTCGGTGACCTGGATCATCAGCCGGTTCCCCGAACGCCAGATCTCAAGATCGGCACGGTGGGCGCCGCTGTGTTTGCTGACGTTCTGGAGGAGTTCCGATGCGGTGTAGTAGGCGATGCCTTCGATGGCTTCTGCGGGGCGCTGGTGGAGGTCGACGTCGACGGTGACGGGGACGGTGCAGCGGGAGGCGACGGCGGAGAGTGCGGGGCCGAGGCCGCGGTCGGTGAGGATGGCGGGGTGGATGCCGCGGGCGAGGTCGCGGAGTTCCTGGAGGGCGAGTTTGACCTCGCCGTGGGCTTCGTCGACCATGCGGGCCGCGGTTTCCGGGTCCTGGGTGAGTTTTTCCTTGGCGAGGCCGAGGTCCATGGCGAGGGCGACGAGGCGGGCCTGTGCGCCGTCGTGCAGGTCGCGTTCGATGCGCCGCAGGTCCGCGGCCGAGGCGTCCACCACCGTCGACCGGTCCGACTCCAGCTCCGCGATGCGCCGCTCCAACTCGTCCGAAGGGCCGAGGAGTGTGCGGACGAGCGCCCGGTCCACGTGCGTCATCCAGCGCACCAGCCAGGGCAGCGCGGGCCAGGCCACGAAGAACGCGGCGACCGTCACCCAGCAGGTCAGCGTCGTCCACGGCAGGCGGACCACGTAGAACAGCGCCGTGCGCCAGCCCACCGGGTCCCTCAGGGTCGCCCACAGCCAGGGGAAGAACCCGGCCTCGCGGCTCGCCCGCAGGTCGCTCGGCTCGTCCACCGCCACCCGCAGCAGCAGCCTGGCCCGCGCCCGCTCCGACACCGCGAGGCGGCGCAGGCCCACCAGGCCGGCGGCCAGCAGCGGCAGCCCGATCACGGTGAGCGACGTCAGCACGCCGACGAAGAGCCACGTCATCACGAAGACGAACGCCGCGACGTCCAGCGGCCAGCTCGACAGCAGATACCCGCACTCCCGCCAGGTCTGCGCGCCGAGCACCGCACGCGGCGGCGGCAGCGGGGCGTCGGGCCGGTGGCCCGGTGGGGGAGGAGCGCTGGTCATGCCCCCAAGCCTGCCCGGGCCCCGGGCACGCCGCCATGGGGTGGGTCGGTGAACGGTGGTGGGGCTATCCCCACCACTCCTCCCCGCCCGCGGAGTGGTCACAACCCGCCCGGCCTCCCCTAGACTCCGTGCCAGCCCTGTTCCCCGGTCCGTATCCCGTTTGTCGAAAGGCGGATCGTGCCCGACTACTTCCACGGCTACGCGGTCGTCGGTCTGGTTGCGGTGGTCGGCGTGCTCTTCGTCGCGGTGGCCTTCGGGGCGTCGGCCCTGCTGCGGCCGACGGTGCCGACGCCGGAGAAGCTGCTGGTCTACGAGAGCGGCGTCGACCCGGTGGGCGAGGGCTGGGCGCACACGCAGGTGCGGTACTACCTCTACGCGTTCCTGTACGTGATCTTCGCCGTCGACGCGGTGTTCCTCTTCCCGTGGGCGACGGTCTTCGCGGCGGACGGCTTCGGCGGGGCCACGCTGGTGGAGATGTTCGTCTTCCTCGGCTTCCTGGCCGTCGGACTGCTGTACGCGTGGAAGAAGGGCGTGCTCACATGGACCTGAAGCCGGCGGGCGGCCGGCCCGCGCTCGGGCCGCTGGCCCGGCTCGCACCCGAGCCGATGAAGATCGTGCTGAACTGGGGCCGCCGCTACAGCCTGTGGGTGTTCAACTTCGGTCTTGCCTGCTGCGCGATCGAGTTCATCGCGGCCTCGATGGCACGGCACGACTTCATCCGGCTCGGCGTCATCCCCTTCGCCCCGGGACCGCGGCAGGCCGACCTGATGGTCGTCTCCGGAACGGTCACCGACAAGATGGCGCCCGCGGTCAAGCGGCTCTACGAGCAGATGCCCGAGCCCAAGTACGTCATCTCCTTCGGCGCCTGCTCCAACTGCGGCGGTCCGTACTGGGATTCCTACTCCGTGACCAAGGGCGTCGACCAGATCGTGCCCGTCGACGTGTACGTGCCCGGCTGCCCGCCGCGCCCCGAGGCGCTGCTCCAGGGCATCCTCACGCTCCAGCAGAAGATCGCCGACGAGTCGGTGCCCGGCCGGTACGCGCCGCCCGCGGCCGGGGAGGGCGGCCGGTGACGGCGGGCTGGCTGCCGCGGGAGCCCGCGGCACTCTTCGGGGAGGGGGCCACGGCGGCCGAGTCGTACGACGTGCTGACCGTGGACGTGCCGGCGGCCGGCTGGACCGCGGCGCTGCTGGTCGCCCGCGACGAGCTGGGCTGCACGTTCTTCGACTGGCTCAGCGCCGTCGACGAGCCGGGCACCGGCTTCCTCGTCTGCGCGCACCTGGTGGCCCTCGGCGCCCCGCCGCGCCGCCTGCTGCTGCGGACGGCCGTTCCGCACGAGGCCGCGTCCCTGCCGACCGCGACCGGGGTGTACGCGGGCGCGACGTGGCACGAACGGGAGACGCACGAGATGTTCGGCGTCGACTTCGCCGGGCACCCCGGGCTCGCCCCGCTGCTGCTGCCGGACAGCTTCGAAGGACACCCGCTGCGCAAGGACTTCGTTCTCGCGGCGCGCGTGGCGAAGGCGTGGCCCGGCGCGAAGGAGCCGGGCGAATCCGGCCACGGCGGGCCGAAGCGCCGTCAGATGCAGCCGCCCGGCGTGCCGGACCCGAACGAGTGGGGCCCGCTGAAGGGCCGCGCCCCGGCGGCCCCGGCGCGCCGCCCGCGCCCCGCCGCGGGAGCGGGGGACCGGCCGCGGCGCAACCGTTCCGCGAACGAGGCGTCCGGTCCCGCGGGGCCGACCGGGCCGGCGGCGGGGTCGGGGTCCCCCCGGACGGAGTCTGGGTGGGGGTCCCCCCGGACGGAGTCTGGGGGAGACATGCCCTGGCACCCGCCCGGCGCGGAGTCGGCGGCGGAGTCGGCGGCCGGGCCGCCCGCCGGGCCGCCCGCGCCGCGGCGCGGGCCGCGGCGGAACCGTTCCGCGAGCGGCGGCTCGGCGAGCCAGCGCGACGACGAGGACGGCACGGAGGGCACTGACGGCACGGACGGCACCGAGGGCGGGGGAGGCGAGGGCTGATGGACGTGGCCGACGTCGCCGTGCGGCTGCTGGCCGTGCTGCTCGCGTTCCTGCTCCTGCCGCTGCTCGTCGGGCAGGGCGAGCACAAGGTCATGGCCCACATGCAGGGCCGCGTCGGCCCGATGCACGCGGGCGGCTTCCACGGCTGGGCCCAGCTCGTGGCCGACGGCGTGAAGTTCGTGCAGAAGGAGGACACCATTCCGGCCGGCGCCGACCGGCGGATCTTCCAACTGGCGCCCGCCGTCGCGCTCATCCCCTACCTCGTGGTCATCGTCGCGATCCCGCTCGGCCCCGACGGGATGGTCGGCCAGGTCCTGGACGCGGGCATCTTCTTCGTCCTCGCCGTGCTCGGCGTCGGGGTGCTCGGCTCCCTGATGGCCGGCTGGGCCTCCGCCAACAAGTACTCGCTGCTCGGCGGCCTGCGCACCGCGGCGCAGCTCATGGCCTACGAACTGCCGCTGCTGCTGTCCGCGGCCTCCGTGGCCATGGCCGCCGGAACGCTCAGCCTCACCGGCATCCTCGGCGCGTTCGAGTGGTGGTGGGTGCCCTGGCAGCTCATCGGCGGTCTGGTGTTCTTCACCGCCGGGCTCGCCGAGTTGCAACGACCGCCGTTCGACGCGCCGATCGCCCCCGAGGAGATCGTCTTCGGCGCGTACACCGAGTACTCGGGCCTGCGGTTCGCCTTCTTCCTGCTCGCCGAGTACGCGGGCATCGTGGTCGTCTCCGCGCTGACCGCGGTGCTGTTCCTCGGCGGCTGGCACGGTCCTTTCGCCGATCAGCTCGGCTGGCTGTGGATGCTGCTGAAGACCGCCGCGCTGTGCTTCGTCGTCATTTGGGCCCGCGTCGCCTGGCCACGGCTGCGCGCCGACCAGATCCAGCAGTTCGCGTGGACGGTGCTCGTGCCGCTCGCCCTCGCCCAGATCGCCCTCACCGGAGTCGTCAAGGTGGTGACCTCATGAGTCTCGGGTCCGGGCTCGCCAAGGGACTGGCCGTCACGTTCCGCACGATGACGCGGCGGGCGGTCACCCAGCAGTACCCGGAGACGCAGCCGCTGCTGCCGCCGCGCAGCCGCGGCGTCATCGCGCTGTTCGAGGAGAACTGCACCGTCTGCATGCTCTGCGCCCGCGAGTGCCCCGACTGGTGCATCTACATCGACTCGCACAAGGAGACGGTGCCCCCGGCGGCGCCCGGCGGGCGCGAGCGCAGCCGCAACGTCCTGGACCGTTTCGCCATCGACTTCGCCCTGTGCATGTACTGCGGGATCTGCATCGAAGTCTGCCCGTTCGATGCCCTCTTCTGGTCGCCCGAGTTCGAGTACGCCGAGACGGACATCCACGAGCTGACGCACGAACGGGACCGGCTGCGCGCGTGGATGTGGACCGTGCCCGAGCCGCCGCCGCTCGATCCCGCGGCCGAGGAGCCCAAGGAGATCGCCGCGGCCACGAAGGCGGCGGAACGGGAGGGCTCGTGACGGGCGGGAACGCGTATCTCTCCCCCTCGGGACAGGAGATCGTCTTCGTCCTCGTCGGGCTCGTCGTCCTGGGCGGCGCCGTCCTGTGCGTGACCAGCAGGCAGCTCGTGCACGCCGCGCTGTGGCTGGTCGTCGCGCTCGGCGGCCTCGCCGTCCAGTACCTGCTGCTCACCGCCGAGTTCGTGGCCTGGGTGCAGGTGCTGATCTACCTCGGGTCCGTGGTGGTGCTGCTGCTGTTCGGTCTCATGCTCACCAAGGCGCCCATCGGGCCCTCGCCGGACGCGGATTCGCGCAACAGGCCGGTCGCGTTCGTCGTCGCCCTGGCCGCCGCCGCGACGCTTGTCACCCTCGTCGTCGACGCCTTCCGCACCGCGTGGATCGACCTCGACACCCCGCACGGGGAGTCGGGCCCGATCGGGTCGAGCCTGTTCCGCGTCTGGGTGCTGCCGTTCGAGGCGCTCTCGGTGCTGCTGCTCGCCGCACTCATCGGCGCCATCGTCGTGTCACGCAAACGGGACGGTGAGTCCTGATGCACCTCGTCTACCCCACCGTCCTCTCCGCGCTGCTGTTCTGCACCGGCCTGTACGGCGTACTGGCCCGGCGCAACGCCATCCTGCTGCTGATGTCGGTGGAACTCATGCTCGCCGCCGTCAGCCTCAACCTGGTCGCGTTCGACGTCTGGCTGCGCGACGAGGTGCACTCCGGCCAGGTGTTCACGCTCTTCCTCATCGCCCTGGCCGCCGCGGAGATCGGCATCGGCCTGGCCATCGTGCTGCTCGTCTACCGGCAGCGCGGCACCTCCGCCGTCGACCGCCTGACCGAACTGCGCGAACGGGACGACGAGGAGGCCGCGGACGACGACCGCGGGCCGGACGGCGACCGCGAACGGGACGGCGACCGCGAACGGGACGGCGACCGCGAACGGGACGACGCGGGAAACGGGAACCGCGAGGAGAACACCGTCACGTGAGGCACCCACGTGCGGCTGCCGCCCGGCCGCAGACGACCGAGCCCGGGTCCCGCGCCCGCGCGGCCCGACGGGAGACGACGAAGTGAACACCACGACCGCAGCCGTCCTCGTTCCGCTGCTGCCCCTGGCCGCCGCCGCCGCGATCCTGCTCACCGGCCGCCGCGCCCCCGGCTTCGTCCGCCCGCTCGCCGTGCTGCCCACGCTCGCCGCCGCCGCGCTCGCCGTGTTCGTCGCGGCGCGGCAGGGCGGCGAGGAGCCGATCGCCGCCGCCACCCGCCTCGCACCCACGGGGAACGACCAGCTCCCGATCGAACTCGCCCTGCACCTCGACGGGTTCGCCGTCCTGGTCGCCGTCCTTGTCACCGTCGTCGCCTCCTGCGTGCAGGTGTACTCCACCGGCTACCTGCGCAACGACGCCCGCTACCCCTCCTACGCGGCGCTGGTCTCCCTCTTCACCGCGGCCATGCTCCTCGTCGTCTACACCGACGACCTCGTCGTGCTGCTCGTCGGCTGGGAAGTCATGGGCATCTGCTCCTACTTCCTCGTCGGCCACTACTGGGAGACGCCCGCGGCCCGCGCCGCGTCGCTCAAGGCGTTCCTCGTCACCAAGCTCGGCGACGTGCCGTTCCTCATCGGCATCCTCGCCCTGGCCTCCGAGGCCGGAACGTTCCGCATCAGCGGCATCGTCGCCCGGCTCGGCTCCCCGCTGTCCCCCGCGGACCTCGACCACCCCACGCTGATCGCGCTGCTCCTGCTCGCCGGAGTCGCCGGCAAGTCCGCCCAGGTGCCGCTGCACACCTGGCTGCCCGGCGCCATGGCAGGACCCACCCCGGTGTCCGCGCTGATCCACGCCGCCACCATGGTCGCCGCCGGCGTCTACTTCGTCGCCCGCCTGCTGCCGGTGTTCGCGGCCTCCGCCGCCGCGCTCGTCGTGCTCGCCGCCGTCGCCGCGCTCACCATGCTCGGGTCCGCGCTCGCCGCGCTCGCCCAGGACGACGTCAAACGCGTCCTCGCCTACTCGACCATCGGGCAACTCGGCTTCATGACCGGCGCCCTCGCCGTCGCCGACCGCGAGGCCGCCGTCTTCCACCTCATCACCCACGGCGCGTTCAAGGCGCTCCTCTTCCTCGCCGCCGGCGTGCTCATCGCCACCGCGGGCACCGGCTCGCTCGCCGCCATGTCGCGCATGCGCGGCCTCAAACAGCGTGCGCCCGACGCCTACTGGACGATGACGGTGGGACTCCTCGCGCTGGCCGCCATCCCCCCGTTCTCCGGCTTCTTCTCCAAGGAGGCCGTCCTGGGCGCCGCCGAACACGCCGCGCTCGACCCGGCGCACGGCATCCCCGCCGCCGCGGGCTGGACCGTGCTCGTGGCCGGGCTGGCCACGGCACTGCTCACCGCCGCCTACGCGGCCAGGCTGTGGCTGGTCGCCTTCCACGACCCGGTCGGCGCCCGCACCGAGCCCGTGCCGCCGCACGAGCCCGCAGGCCCGGCGATGACGTCCGTGCTGTGGCTGCTCGCCGTGCCCGCGCTCCTGCTCGGCGTGGCCTACCGGGTGCTGCCCGACTGGTTCGACGGCGGTGACCTCGCGCCCACCCTCACCACCTCGGTCCTGGCCACCTGCGCCGCCCTCATCGGCGGCGTCGTCGCCTACGCCGGCTGGCGCCGCGCCTACGAGAGCGACGGCCCGATAGACCCTGGGCCCGGGCTGCTCGGGCCGCTGCACCGGCACGCCGCCGCCGGATTCCACCTCGACGCCGCCTACGCCGCCGCGTTCGTCCGGCCCACGCGGGCCGCCGCCCGCCTCGTCCGCTTCCTGGACCGGGCGGTCGTCGACACCTACGTACGCGGCGCGGCCGGCACCCCGGGGCTGCTCGGCACCCTCACCCGCCGCGCCCAGACCGGGAACGTCCAGACCTACCTGAGCGCGCTCGTCGCGGGCGCCCTCGTCCTCGCCGTGGCCGCCGTCCTCGTCGCAGCCGGAGAGTGATGCCGTGATCCCGCTGAACGACGCCACGATGCAACTCCTGCTCCTCGCCCTGCTCGTGCTGCCGCTGCTCGGCTCGGCCGCCGTGCTCCTGCCACGCAGCCCCGCCTGGCTCGGCCTCGGCATCACCGGCGCCGTGCTCGCCGCCGCGCTGCTGCTCGCCGCCGGGTTCGACCACGACCACCCGGGCACCGTTCAGGCCGAGAGCGACGTCAGCTGGATTCCGGCGCTCGGCGTGCGCCTGCACCTCGGCGTCGACGGCATCTCGCTGCCGCTGCTCGTGCTGACCGCGCTGCTGACCTTCCTGTGCGCCCTGCACACCCACCTCCGGCCGCCCGGCGGGCCGCGGCCCGCCGCGTTCACCTCGCTCCTGCTGCTGCTCCAGGCCGGCACGCTCGCCACGTTCGCCGTCCTCGACCTGCTGCTCTTCTTCCTCGCCTTCGAGATGGTGCTCATCCCGATGTACTTCCTCATCGCCCGCTGGGGCGGCGAGGGGCGCGGGCCCGCGGCGTGGCGGTTCGTCCTCTACACGGTGCTCGGCTCGGTGGTGATGCTGCTCGGGCTGCTGCTGATCGGCGTGCAGGGCGGCACGTTCGACATGGTCGCCCTCGCCGAGGCGCAGGGGGAGGGGCTCGGCCACACCACGCAGCTGCTCGCGGTGCTGGCCATCGGCATCGGCCTCGCCGTGAAGACGCCGATGTGGCCGCTGCACAGCTGGCTGCCCGACGCGCACACCGCGGCCCCCACCGCGGGCTCCGTGCTGCTGGCCGGCGTGCTGCTGAAGATGGGCACCTACGGCCTGGTGCGCATCGCGCTGCCGATGGCCCCCGAGGGCATGGAGACGTTCGCGCCCTACCTGGGGGCGTTCGCCGTCACCGGCATCGTGTACGGGTCGCTGGCCTGCCTCGCGCTGGTGCGGACCGGCGCGGGCGGCGACCTGAAGCGGCTGATCGCCTACTCGTCCGTCGGGCATATGGGCTTCGTGCTGCTCGGCATCGCGACGCTCACCCACACCGGTGTGAACGGGGCGCTGTTCGCCAACATCGCCCACGGGCTCATCACCGGCCTGCTGTTCTTCCTGGTCGGCGCGCTGAAGGAACGCACCGGCTCCACCGACCTCGACACCCTGGCCGGCGCGGGCGGGGCCGCGCTGTACGGGCGGACCCCGCGGTTCGGCGGGCTGTTCGCCTTCGCCGCGGTCGCCTCCCTCGGGCTGCCGGGGCTCGCCGGGTTCTGGGGTGAACTGCTCGCCATGCTCGGCGCGTTCCACCCCGCCGACGGGCTGAGCAGACCCGCGTTCCTCACCTACCTGGCCGTCGCCGGGTTCGGCACCCTGCTGACCGCGGCCTACCTGTTGCTGGTGGTGCGCCGCGTCTGCATGGGCGACCGGCCGGCCGCGGGGTGGGCCCCCGAGGGGCCGGAGGCGGACGTGCCGGCGGGCGCGGAGACCGACGCGGCCGGGGCCGCGTCGGGCGGGGGGCGTCTGCTGCCCGATCTGCTGCCCGATCTGCGGCCCGTCGAGTACGCCGCGTTCGGGCCGCTGGTGGCGCTCACCCTACTGGCCGGTCTGTGGCCCGCCGTGCTGCTCGACCTCACCGATCCCGTCGTGCAGAGCCTCCTGCCGGGAGCCGTCCGATGAACCTCGTCCAGACCGTCGAGTGGGCCGTCATCGCGCCGCCGGTGATCGCCGCCTTCACCGCGGTGGCCGTGCTCGTCGCCGACCTGTTCCTGCCCGCCGCCCGCAAGGCGCTGCTTGGCCCGCTGGCCGCGGCAGGACTCGCGCTCGCCGCGCTGTCGCTCCTGCCGCTGCGGGACGGCGACCGGTCCACGTTCTGCCTGCCGGACGACCCGGCGCTGTGCGCCTACTCCGCCGACCGCTTCGCCGTCATCCTGCAACTGCTCGTGCTCGGCGGCGCGTTCCTCACCGTTCTGCTCTCGATCCCGGAGGCGAACGGCAAGCGGGTGCCCGCGGGCGAGTTCTGGTTCCTGCTGCTGTCCTCCGCGGCCGGTGCGGCGCTGCTGCCGGCCGCCCGCGACCTCGCCACCCTGATCATCGCCCTGGAAGTCACGACGCTGCCCGCCTACGCGCTGGTCGGGCTGCGGCGGGGGAGCGGCGCGGGCCCGGAGGCGGCCCTGAAATTCTTCCTGTCCTCCGTCACCGCCACCGCCATCGCGCTGCTCGGTATCGGCTTCGTGTACGCGGCGTCCGGCAGCCTCTTCTTCGACGGCATCGCCGAGGGCCTCGACGCGGCCGATCCCCGGCTGGCGACGCTGGCCGAGGCGGGCGTCGCGCTGACCCTGATCGCCTTCGCGTTCAAGATGGCGGCCGTGCCGTTCCACTTCTGGGTGCCGGAGACCTACCTCGGCGCGCCGCTGCCCGTGGCCGGCTACCTGTCCGTCGTCGGCAAGACCGCGGGCCTCGCCGGGCTGATCCTGGTGACCACCGAGGCGTTCCCCGGCCACGGCGACCTGTGGGGGCCCCTCGTCGCGGTGCTGGCCGGGCTCACCATGACCGCGGGGAACGTGGCCGCGCTGCGCACCGACCCGCGGGCCCCGAACAGCGCCATCAGGCTGCTGGCCTGGTCCTCGATCGGGCAGGCCGGCTACCTGCTGGTACCGATCGCGGCGGCGGCCTACACGGAGGAGGGCGCGGGGGCGACCGTGGCGTACGCCCTGATGTACGGCGCCGTCAACCTGGGCGCCTTCGCGGTGGCCGCGCACGTCGCGCGGCAGCGGCCGGCACACCGCGTCGACGACTACCGGGGGCTGTGGGCGCGGCAGCCCGCGGCGGCCCTGGCGATGGGCTTCTTCCTGCTGTGCCTGGCCGGGCTGCCGCCGGGCGTCATCGGGCTGTTCACGAAGGTCGCGGTCTTCGAGACGGCCGTGGACGCCGGGCTCGGCGTGCTGGCGGTGGTGATGGCGGTCAACGTGGCCATCGCCCTGTACTACTACCTGCGCTGGACGGCGGTCCTCTTCCAGCCCGCGCCGGACGGCGCGGCGGAGCCGGACGCGCCCCGGCGCCTGCCGGCCGCGCCGCTCACGGCGGCCATCGGCCTGGCGGCCGGGGTGGGCATCGTGCTCTCGGGCGCCCCCCAGCTGATCCTGACGTTCGCCTCCGGCACCTTGTTGTAGACGCAGCGGGGCGGGGGTCCGCCTGACAGGGGAACGGATTACTTTCGTATGGCGTTGTGCACATCGGGAGTGTCCACTGTTAGTGGAGAAACTCCGACATCCGAGTCCATCCGGGCACCCCCACACTGCGCAACCTGGAGGGCACACCGTGCACCGCCGGCACAACGGACTGAGGACTGCCGCACTGCTGGGCGGCATGTCCGCGTTGATCCTGCTCATCGGCAGCTTCTTCGGCCGGACCGGGCTCGTCATCGCGCTGGTGATCGCTCTCGCCACCAACGGCTACGCCTACTGGAACAGCGACAAGATCGCCCTCCGTTCGATGCGTGCCCGGCCGGTCAGCGAGTTCGAGGCGCCGGAGCTGTACCGCATCGTCCGGGAGCTGGCCGGGCAGGCCAGGCAGCCCATGCCCCGCCTGTACATCTCTCCGACCGAGGCGCCCAACGCGTTCGCCACCGGCCGGAATCCCCGGAATGCCGCGGTGTGCTGCACGGAAGGCATCCTCCGCCTGCTGAACGAGCGGGAGCTGCGCGGCGTGCTCGGCCACGAGTTGAGCCACGTGTACAACCGGGACATCCTCATCTCCTCCGTTGCCGGCGCGATGGCCTCGGTGATCATGTTCCTGGTGAATTTCGCCTGGCTGCTCCCCTTCGGCCGCGACGACGACGAGGGCGGCCCCGGCATCCTCGGCATGCTGCTCATCCTGATCCTCGGCCCGATCGCCGCCTCCCTGATCCAGCTCGCCGTCAGCCGTTCCCGCGAATACCAGGCGGACGCCTCGGGCGCCCAGCTCACCGGCGACCCGCTCGCGCTGGCCAGCGCCCTGCGGAAGCTGGAGCACGGCACTCAGCGGCTGCCGCTGCGCCCCGAGCCGCAGCTGGAGACGGCCAGCCACATGATGATCGCCAACCCGTTCCGCCGGGGCGAGGGCCTGGCCCGGATGTTCGCCACGCACCCGCCGATGCAGGAGCGCATCACCCGGTTGGAGCGCATGGCGGGCGGCTCTTCGTGAGCGGGCCCCACCGCCCCTGAGGGACGGCTGCGGGGTGCTCCTGCCCCCGGAGGATGCGGTCCGTGCGCGGGCGGCTCCATGCTGGAGGGGTGAAGACACTTCTCAATGTCATCTGGCTCATATTCTCCGGGCTGTGGATGGCCCTGGGCTACGCCGTGGCCGGGCTCATCTGCTTCCTCCTCATCGTCACCATCCCGTTCGGCATCGCCTGCTTCCGCATCGCCAGCTATGCCCTGTGGCCGTTCGGCAACCGGGTCACCGACCGGCGCGACGCCGGGCTGGCCTCCGGCGTGGGCAACGTGATCTGGCTGGTCGTCGCCGGTATCTGGATCACGCTGGGACACATCCTGGCGGGCATCGGCTTCTGTGTGACGATCATCGGCATCCCCTTCGGCATCGCCCACTTCAAGATGATCCCGGTCTCCCTGATGCCGCTCGGCCGGGAGATCGTGCCTTCCTCCGCCCCCGCGGCCTACCCTCACTACCGGTGGGGGTGACCCCGACTCCTCTCAGGGGCGCCGCCGCCATACGGCGCGCCCCGCGTCTTCCCCGCACTTTTGTCACGGCCGGGGGCACACCGCCGGGTATTTGCCGGTGCGACCGTATGCTTCAGTCCGCGGCCACTTGGTCTGCTTGATCCGCTGGACCTGCTTGATCCGCTTGGTCCGCGGCGGCCTTGGCCGCCGCGCGGCGCTCCCGCAGCATCCTGATGCCCTCGTGCAGGGCCGCGATCGTCAGGGCGAGCCCCAGGCCGAGGGCGACGCCGAGCAGCGGATTGTGCTCGAAGGCCGCGCCGCCGACGAACCCGATGCCCGCGGAGTAGATCGCCCACGTGATCGCGGCGACCGCGTCGTACTTCGAGAACGACTTGAGCGGGTACTTGGTGGCCCCGGTGGTGAGGGTGGCCGCCGTGCGCCCGCCCGGGATGTACCGGGCGATGATGAGCATGATCCCGCCGCGCTTCTCCAGCATGTCCCCGACACGGTCGTACGCCTTCTGGGTGCGGCTGCCGGGCTTCAGACGCGCATAGATGCGGGTGCCGGATTTCCGGCCTATGTAGTAGGAGATGTGGTCCCCGGTGAAGGCGCCGAGCGCCGCCACCAGGACGATGAGAAACAGATTCGGGTTGCCGTCGGCAGCCGCGAAGACCCCCAGGGTGACCACCAGGGTCTCGCTGGGCACCACGGGGAAAAAGCCGTCTAGCTTTGCGACGGCGAAGAGCGCCACGTACACCCAAGGGGTGGCGATGAACCCTTCGATTGCCTGGAGGATCGCGTTATCCACGGAACCAAGCCTAGGCAATTACCCCGCCGACGCGGACCTGCCCTTCGGCATGGATGCGTCTTACTTTTGTCATGTTTACGTGTCAGAGCCAGCCGTTGCGGCGGAATCCGCGGTGCAGGAGCAGGCAGGCGGTGGCGATGATCGTCAGTACCAGTGGGTAGCCGAAGGTCCACCCCAATTCGGGCATGTGGTCGAAATTCATCCCGTACACACCGCACACCATGGTCGGCACCGCGATGATCGCCGCCCAGGCGGTGATCTTGCGCATGTCCTCGTTCTGGGCGACGGTCACCTGCGCCAGGTTTGCCTGGAGGATCGAGTCGATCAGCGCGTCGTAGCCCGTGATCTGCTCCGACACCCGGGTGAGGTGGTCCGCGACATCCCGGAAGTACCGGCGGATGTCCGGATCGATCATGGGCATCGCCGTCTCGGAAAGCTGCTGAAGCGGCCGGTCGAGCGGCGCGACGGCACGCTTCAGCTCCAGCAGTTCGCGCTTCAGCTGGTAGATCTGCCCCGGCTCCGACCGCCGCGCGCCGGCCTCCGCGAACACGAGCGCCTCGATCTCGTCGATGTCGTCGCGCACGGCGGCCGCGACATCCAGGTAGTGGTCCACCACCTGGTCCGCGATGGCGTGCAGCACGGCGGACGGCCCCTTCGCCAGATGCTCGGACTGCGCCTCCAGAGACTCCCGCAGCGGGCCGAGCGAACCGTGCCCGCCGTGCCGCACCGTAACGACGAAATCGGGCCCGGTGAACACCATGATCTCGCCGGTCTCCACCACCTCGCTGGTGGACGTCAGCTGTGCGTGCTCCACGTACCGCACCGTCTTCAGCACGGTGAACAGCGTGTCGTCGTACCGTTCCAGCTTCGGCCGCTGGTGCGCGTGCACCGCGTCCTCCACGGCCAGCGGATGCAGCCCGAACAGCTCGGCGAGGCCGGCGAACTCCTCCTCGCTCGGCTCGTGCAGCCCGATCCAGACGAACCCGCGGCCAGGCCGCCGCCGGACGTAGCCGATCGCCTCGGCGGCCGTCCTGTGCCCCTCGCGGCGGACGCCGTTCCGGTAGACGGCGCAGTTGACCACGGCGGTACCCAACGGGGAACGCGCCGGGTGGGCGAGGTCCACCTTCGCACCGTCTGGTCTCCGCCTCGCCTGCGCACCCCGCCGCGCGAGCCCGACGGCCCTGCGGAAACCGTGGATCACGGACACTTGGCCTCCCACGCGCTACCGGTAGTTGACGAACTGCACCGCGAAGTCGAAATCCTTCTCGCGCACCAGACGCTGTACCTCCTGGAGCGCGTCCCTGCTCTTCGAGGTCACCCGCAGCTCGTCACCCTGCACCTGCGCCTTGACGCCCTTGGGGCCCTCGTCCCTGATCAGCTTGGCGACCTTCTTGGCGTCGTCGGTCGAGATGCCCTCCTTGATCGTGGAGAACAGCCGGAACTCCTTCCCGGACGCCTGCGGCTCCCCGGTCTCCAGCGCCTTGAGTGAAATGCCGCGCTTGATCAGCTTGGTCTGGAAAATGTCCAGTACGGCGTTGGCCCGCTCCTCGGCGTTGGCGCGGATCTCGATCTGCTCCCCCGACCACGCGATGGAGGCGCCCACACCGCGGAAGTCGTAGCGCTGGGAAATCTCCTTGGCCGCCTGGTTGAGGGCGTTGTCGACCTCCTGCCGGTCGACCTTCGAGACGATGTCGAAACTGGAGTCGGCCATGGTGTGTCAGGCTCCTCACGGTTGGTCCAACAGGCTGGGTCGGCGCACAGCCTAGCCACCCGGAGTGCGAATCCACCCGCACAACCGAGTGGCGGACCACCCCCGTGCATCGGGTATCGTTTACGACGTTGCGAGGCGGTGTGCCCGAGCGGCCAAAGGGAGCAGACTGTAAATCTGCCGGCTCAGCCTTCCCAGGTTCGAATCCTGGCGCCGCCACTCTCGACGAACGGCCTCTGACCTGCGGAAACGCGGGCAGGGGCCGTCTCCGTTCCATCGAACACCTCACGGGCGTGATGCGCCCTATGTCCCACTTTGTTTCGCCGGATTTCGCGTGCTGACCAGCGCGTGTGGGGTATGTGTGGACAGATCCGGAGCCCTGCTCAGGCCGGAGCGCCGCTCCGCTCGGCGAGGCGGGCGGCGATCTTGGCGTTGGCGGTGTCGTCGCTATTGTTGATGAACTTCGCGTAGACGCGGAGAAGCACGGTGACGCTGTGCCCGGCACGTTTGGCGACCGTCTGCGGGTCCACTCCGCTGGCGAGCCAGGCGGAGAGCCCTGCGTGGCGCAGGTCATAGGGTCGCGCGGCGAGCCCGGTGGCCAGGTCCGCCGGAGCGAGCGCCGATTCGCGAGCCCGCGCCCATACTTGTCCGTAGCCGCTCTCCTGGAGCAGCCCGCCGCGTGCGGTGCGGAACAGCCGCCCGTCCGGTGCCGTTCCGTAGGCATCGATGTGCCAGCGGAGCATGGCCACGAGTTCCGGCGGGACAGGTACCGCGCGAACCGTTTTGCGCGAGCGCTTCTTCAGCCCTCTCCGGTCGTGGGCCTCCCCGCTGTCCGTCCACGCACTTCCGGCCCGTGGGCGGGTCTCCTGGAGCCGCAGCAGGCCCCAGCCGCGCCGCGGCAGGCAGCACTGCGACCGCTTCAGGGCGATTGTCTCCCCGGGCCGGGCCGCCGCGAAGTACAGACAGCCGAAGAAGGCGACCAGCCGCCGGCCGCGGTCGCCCTGTTGCCCGACAGCCCGCAGGAGGGCCCGTGCCTGTTCAGGGCTGGCGACGCCTTCGGGAGCCAGTTCCTCCTCCACCGGCTCCGGAAGTGACCAGCTCACCTTCGGGATCGGATTGTCACTGAGCAGTTGGGCCTCCATGGCGAAGACCACCGCGTTGTGGAAGATGGCGCGCAAGGGGGCGGCCTCGGCGTTGTCTGTCCGATCTCCGTCTCGTCCAGACTGCCCGCTTCGTCGTCCACCGCGGCAACGGAGATCCGCCGGTCCCGGATCGAACACGGATCGATGCCCGCGAAGCCTCCGCGCCTGTCGGGGACACGTACTTCCAACCCGGACTCGATGTACATCACGCTACCGCCAAGCCCCTCCGGACGCCCAGAGCAGACACCCGATCGGGGTGGGGCCAAATCAAAATGTCGGACTCAATTTGAAGCCCGTGGAACGTCCACAAAGGCACCGGGTGGAGCCCAATCAACTTGCCCGAGTGGAGCCCAACAGACTTGCCACAGACAGGGGAGCAGGCCACTTCCGCGCACTGCTGGCCACGCGCGGGGAACAGCCCCGCGGGTGCGGGGAGCAGGGCACGTGACCTGCGACGTTATCGGCAGGGGACCGAGTTTTTACTTGCTTCTTGAGATCCAGGCTCATGGGGCAAATTAGGCATAAGGCCTATCTCTTGCGGGTGGATGTGGTGCTGTTCTCTGTACGTCCTCTCGATGTTCTCGGATCGCGCAGAGGGGCGTCTGGGGCGTCGGGTTGGGTCGTCTGGGTCCTCCCGGCGGGAGCGGCGGGGCAATGCCTGCGGGAGTCTCGGTGGGTGCTGGCTGTGGGGTATTTGTGGGGTGGCGGGCGCCAGGAGGCGGGTAATGCCTGGTCAGGGGCTTGTGTTGGGCAGGCTGTGAGTCTGCCGGCTCAGCCTTCCCGGGTTCGAATCCTGGCGCCGCCACTCTCGACGAACGGTCTCTGACCTGCGGAAACGCGGGCAGGGGCCGTTTCCGTTTCCTCGAACACCTCGCGGGCGTGATGCGCCTTGTGTTCCACTTTGCCCCGCTGGGTCCGCCTGCTGACCAGCGTGTGTAGGGCGCTGATGCTCGTGCCCCGCTGCCGAGTGCGGTGGGGGCGGTGCGCGGTGTTCTCGTCCGTACATAGCGCCGCGCCGTGGTGTTCAGGGGGGTGGGGCGTTGGTGAGGAGGGTGAGGAGGGTGGTGTGGTAGGTGGCTTGGATGGTGGGGAGGGTGGCGGTGCGGATGCGTTCGTTGGTGGCGTGGAGGCCGGTGTAGTCGGGGCCGAAGCCTGCGGTGGCGGGGATGTTGAGGCCGGCGAGGTAGTTGCCGATGTTGGAGGGGCCGGCGATCTTCGGTTGTGGGTGGAGGCCGTGTTGGTGGGCGGCGTTGAGGAGGGCGGTGCGGAGGGGGGGAGTGTTCGGGCAGGGCGTAGGGCGGCCAGCGGGTGTGGGTGTCGATGTGGGTGGGAGGTGTGGCGGGCCAGGCGTGGTCGGTTCGTTCGGCGGCGGTGGTCAGCAACTCGTGTGCGGCTGCGTCGTCGAAGGTGGGGGTGGTGCGGATGTCGATGTTGAGGGTGCACACGTCGGGCGTGACGGAGTAGCCCTGCCCGGCGGTGATGGCGGTGACGGTGACCTTGCCGGGCTGCGGGAAGTGGTCGTCCGGGGCGGGGAGTTGTGTGGCGTGGAGGGCCTGGATGAGGTGGGTGGCTTTGTCGATGGCGTTGGGGGTGGCCTTGCTGCCGCCGGAGTGGGAGGAGACTCCGCGCACATGGACCCGGGCCCGGTGGACGCCTCGGCCGCCGATGACGACGTGGTCGGTTCCGGGGTATCCGATCATGACTCCGGCGACGTCGGTGGGGGCGTCGGGTCCCTGGAAGTAGCGTTTGGCGCCGCCGAATCCGCCGGTGTGCTCGTCGAGGTCGAACAGCAGGACCAGGGTGCCGTGCAGGTGGTCGGTGTGGTGTGTGAGGCGGGTGGCGAGGTGGCAGAAGAGGGCGATGGCGGCTTTGGAGTCGCTGCTGCCTCTGCCCCAGAGCCAGCCGTCGGCGAGGTGGCCGGAGGTGGGTGGGTGGGTCCAGGTGGTTTCGTCGCCGTAGGGCGCGGTGTCCAGGCAGGCGTCCAGGACCCAGCGCGGTCCGGGGTGCGTGCCGGTGACTTCGGCGGTGACGGCGACGGGGGTGCCGGATGCGTCGTTCAGGATGCGGGGGGTGAGGCCGTGGTCGCGCATCCAGGTGCTGAGCGTGGTGATGATGGGGTCGTGGGGGTCGATGCCGGCGCGGCTGGGGATGCGTACGAGGGATTGGGTGAGGGCGAGGACGCTGTCCAGGTCGTCCTTGGCCTGGGCAAGGAGGGCGTGGGCGTCCGGCGGGGCCGTGTGGTTCATGAGGAGGTGTCCTGCTTTCGCTGGCCTGGGACGGGGCGGGTCAGCTGGTCGAGGGCGTCGCGTGTTTCGACGCGGTGGGCGGCGGCGTAGCACTGGCGGGCGTGGTCGATGAGCCTCCCCCAGCCTGGCGGCTGGGAGGTGCCCCCATGGCCGCGTGCGTGGCGAGCAGGACACCGGAGTCGAAGGCGTAGGCGGAGGTCAGGGAGGGGATCGGGGTCACGGCGGCGGTTTCGGAGGCGACGAAGAACCGTTCCGGGCTGTCTCGTTCGGCGGGGATCACGCCCAGGTGAAGGGTTTTGAGGCCGAGGCTGCGGTCGTCGGGGTCGCGCAGGGCCAGCAGGCGGGTGAGGTGGGCGGTGAGTTCGGTGTTGCGTGGCGGGCCGAACAGGACGCGGTAGTGGATCAGTTCGGGCCGTTCGGCGAGGACGGTCTCGATGGTCTCCAGATAGGCGGTGTCGCGGGAACGGGAGCCGGTCATCGCCAGGTATCGCTGCGCGCCGCGGACCACCGTCGTCATGGCCCGACGCAGTTCGCGGTGTCCGGCCAGGAGGGCGGGGGCTTGGTCGGCCGCGGTAAGTGGGAGGTCCTGGTGGGCGAAGAGCACATCGGGTGCCTGGCCGTAGTACTGGGAGAGGAGAGTGCGGTAGCGGATGCTGGTGGTGTGCCGGCCGCGTTCCCATCCGGAAAGCATGCTGGGCGTCACCCCGCTCGACCCGCCCCGGGAGGTGCGGTCCAGGTCGGCGCACACCCGTTCCAGGGTGGCGGGGACGGCCAGGCGGGCTCGCCGCAGTGGGCTGTCGGTGGTGCTCGGGCGGTGGGGTAACGGCATGGCGCGCTGCTCTCCTTGCCCTCTTCTGGTGAACGGTGTCAGCCGACCGGGGCGGGGTGCGGGAGCGTCAATTGCCGAAGGGGAGGGCCGGCGGTGAGCTGGGCGCAGATATCGGCCCACTGCGGGGTGCGGGAGATGAGGGTATAGCCCTGCGGGGGGTGGAAGGCGCCGAGCATGCTGGTGAGTTGGCCGGCCGTGAAGCCTTCGTATTCGCGGACGCCTCGGATGGGCAGGGCGAAGCCGGTTTCCAGGTCGCCCAGGTACGCGTGCACGGAGGCGCCGTTCCCGGGACGGGCTTGTTCGGCGATCGCGGCGATCCGTTCGGGGGAATCGACGACGGCGGGCGCGAGGTCGATGACGGCCGTGAGCCGGGACGCCGGAGCGGTCAGATACACGTACCACGTGACCGCGCGGCCACGGGGGAAACGACGGCGGAACTCGTGCGTCTTCAACCCCTGCCAGATCAGGTCGTAGTACTCCGGGTTGAGCGACATCAGCACCGGCTCGGGCGGCTCGGGCGGCTCGGGCGGCTCGGGCGGCACGTCGGGGGCGTCGAACAGTGCGTCCACCGGGCTCCTTCGGTCCACCTGTCGGTTGCTGTGGCGCGGCGCGGCGCGGAATGCGCGGTGACCCACTGTAGCGGCAGATCACCCCTGTGTGTCCGCCCGTGGTATGCGGCGGCCGGTGAACAGCGGGTGGCAACGGCATGGGCAGACGCGTGCGCAAGCGGTGAGCTGGGCTGTCCGCCGCAGGGTGAGGACCCTGAGTGCAGAAGCAACTACCTATCGTCAGGAGCTGGTTGTGTGTGCGTTTCCTGTTCCGCGTCTGATCGGGTTTCCACGCGCGTCGTCCCCGGCCGAGCGCCGCACGCTGCTGACCCCGGCCACCGCGCGGACCATGACGGCGGACGGGCTGGCCGTGCTCGCCGAACGGGGCATCGGCGCCGGGATCGGGGTCTCCGACGCCGAACTGGTCGCGGCCGGGGTCCGGTTCGCCCCGGCCGACGAGGTGTGGGGCACGCCGCTGGTGCTGCGACACAAGAGCCCCGACCCCGATGACGTGCGATGCCTGGCCCCGCGGCAGGCGATCGCCGCCCTTTTCCAGGCCGAGGGCGACCCCGCGCTCCTGTCCGCGTTGACGGACGCGCGCGTGACGGCCTACAGCTTCGAATTCCTCACCGAACACGGCCGGTTCCCCCTGGCCTCGGCCGGCGGGGCCATCGCGGGAATCCAGGTGGTGCACGCCGGGGCGGCGGCACTTCAGCACCCGGCGGGCCGCAGCGTGCTGCTGGGCGGCGTGCCCGGTGCTCAACCGGCGCGCGCTCGAGCTCTTACGCTGACAGATGGTCAGTCATATTCGGCGCGGTACGGCTCCGTCCTGCCAGCGGTAGAGGTCGCGCAGCAGGGAAATCTCGGCGCCGTGATGAATCAGCTCCCTGTTGACGTGCAGGACTCTGTTCTCCATGGGAAACCGCTCGGGACCCACCGTGGGCGGATTGTCCAGGTCAGCGTCCGAGAGCTCGCGGACCCCGGCGTTCCATCTCCCATACATCTCATCGAGCTGTTTGAGCGCCTCGTCAGCGGTCCCCGCGTAGGCGAATGCCTGGGACTCGAGGTCCTGGCCGCCGAAGTGCCATCCGACCCGATAGCCCAGGCAGGAGACGATGATGTGCGCCAGCCGCCAGGCAATCGTGGTCACCGGCGCAGGCACCGGGGCAGGGGATGCGAAGTCCATCGTCCATTCCCCCGGACCTTCCGACATCGGTGCGGCCGACGTGCCACGTGGGCGGATGCTCCAGCAGCCGCGCACCGGCTCCCAGAAGTACTCCTCGTCGGTAAGACCCTCCAGCCGTGGCCGCAGGTTCTTGCTCCAGTACCAGTCCAACTGGTCCGCGAGTCGCTCGCTTCTTGCCATTTCCGCACACTACATACAACGGAGACCTGGCTGCGCCCCTCGCGGACGCCGTCGCCGGCCGTGGGCCGCGAGACGTACCGCACCGGGAGATGACGCTGGGGCCTGATGTGCCCTTCGGGTCGCGCCGCCGCGAGCGGCTCAGCCTCGACCGATGGCATGACGGATGATCAAGACCGCAGACTCCCGCCCGAGATCAGCATGACTATCCCGAGCGAGCGCCACGCCAGAGCCTCCGACCTGCATGTTCGAAGATGGCTAAGACTCATTGCCGATCAGGCACGCATGCGCCAGGACCTTGGGCTCCTGCGGCACGAGCCGTCGACCTGCGCACCCTGACCGCCCGCCGCCTCGATCTGGTCAACGACCGGACCCGTCAGACCAACCGGCTGCCGGCTCAACTGCGCGAGTTCCGCCCAGCGGGTATCGCCTGGTCAAGGCCGCTCTTGCGGACCGTTTTTGCGAGCAGGACCGAACCGGCCTGCGTGACGACCTGGCGGCCGTTGCCCTCGACACGCACGCGGGGTTAGGAACCGATACGCTCTCTCACCTGGGAAGTGCTCTTCCCTCGCAGCCAACAGGACCCTCAGCAAGTCCTATCGTTGCAGGTCAAGGGTGCTTTCCGCGTTTCTGATCACCCCCTGGACAGCCCACCTCTTGAAAGCCCGAGGCTAACGGCGTCTCGCGGAACGACACGTCCACGCCGATGCTGCAGACCCGCTCCCGGCGTGCCTCCGTCCGTTCCCCGAAACGCTACGCTCGCCCCGGCGTCGGCGTGGTCGCCCGGCATGTCACCGAGCCTGGGCCGCCGCTTGTCGCAGGGCATCCGGCTGGTCTCGAACTCGGCAAGGAGGGTGGAGCGCATGGATTTCCGACCGGTTGCGCGTTCCTCGGGGGCCGGAACAACCCCGCGGGCGCGGGGAGCAGAGGTCTTGACCTGCGGATTTACTGGCAGGGGGAGCTGATTTTGCTCACTTCATGCGGCGCGGGCATATGGTTAATAGCGGCCATTTCTCTTGCTGCCGTACTGGGGAAGTTGGTCTCCCGGTCTGGCGTGCTGCCGGAGAGGCGCGCCTACCACGATAGGTGCCCAGCGGTGCAGGCAGGCGGTGGCCCTTGCCGGGTGTGGGGTGCGCTCCTCCGAATCGTAAGTTGGGAGCCGGGTGATCGGCGTACTCCTTCGAGATGGCCTCGTGGCGGGTGGTTGCTCGATGGGCTCCGGGGGCTGTGCGGCATCTGTGGGGTGGTGGGCGCCAGGAGGGGGATTACGCCTGGTCAGGGGCTTGTGTGGGGCAGACTGTGAATCTGCCGGCTCAGCCTTCCCAGGTTCGAATCCTGGCGCCGCCACTCTCAACGAACGGCCTCTGAGCTGCGGGAACGCGGCCAGGGGCCGAGCTTCTCTCTGCGGTGCCTGCTCGGCGAATAAGACCCTTATATTCCGGTTCGTCCGCGTGATCTCGCTTGCTGGCCAGCGTGTGTGGGGCAGAGGGGGGGCGCTGAGCGGGTCACGGACTTAGCGATGTCACGCCCGGTGCAGGTGGGTCGTCGGAAGGAGAGCAGAGCACGGCCCGGGATGAACGGTGCATGGTGCGTGTCGTCGCGGCGGCAGTCCGCTCGGAGAGCAGCCGGCTCGTAGGGGGGCTGCACGCGGTGCCCCGTTCCGCATGTTCGTGGACATCCGTCCAAGGCCGCACGTCGGTCCAGGAGACCTCACTGCCGCGGCGCTCCGCGGTTAGTAGGCCGTGTCGTTTGGATCACCGCGACCGCGGCATCGGCTGCAGCGCCTCGTCGCGTGGTCGCCAGAAGCAACCCTTCCGGGTGTGTGGTGGTCTTACCGGGCGTCGTGTTCAGGGGGTCAGCCTCTGTCGACTCGAATGGGTAACCGACTGGTAAGGGTGCTGTCCATGGAACTCGATCCCGACCTCTGCCTGGACGTTCCGGAGGGCTTCGACGATACGGACGCCGAGACTCAGGTGCATCCCATGGCCAGGAAGCTGTTCCCCGCCACAACTGCCGCGGAAGCATTCAGGAAAGCCCATGAGTGGGTGAGAGAACACAAAGTCTTCCTGGCAGATGTTTCATGGGACTTCATGCACGACGAGGACGAGCCCTACATGCTGAGCATCTATTTCACGTTCGAGCTGGACCCCGAAGATACCTGACAGCGGCCGGCAGTTCAGAGAAGTCGCCACCACGTTCTCCTGTGCCGATCAACGCGAAGCACGACCATCCATTATGGACGGAGCCGCTCGTCTTACAGTTCCGACGGAAGCTGTGGCGGCGGCTTGCAGGTGCGGGGTACCGGGCGTTGGAAGGGGGCGCGGAGGTGTGCGGTCGAGGTGGCAGTCGACTCGGGGGAGGCGGTAGGCGGGGTCTCCGGAACGTTGAGGCGCCGCCGAGGTGTTGGGCGGTCGCGTGGCGGCGGGTGGTGGTGCCCAGGCGGGTGCGGGGGAGGTCGGTGCCCGGGGTGCGGGCATCGCTGGTCAGCAGGGGCCGCCAGGCAGGCGGCAGCGTCCCCAACAGGGAACAACCCCGTGGGTGCGGGGAGCAGAGGTGTGACCTGCGGTTCAGCTGGATAGGGGGCTGACTTTGCTTACTTTACGAAACTCGGGCATGCGACTTTAGCTGCCATTTCCCTCGTTTCTTCTTGCGGGGAAGCCTGGTCGTCCCGTAATGCTGTGCTGCCAAAGTCGCTGAGTCTTCCAAGGTAGACGCAAGGAATGAGTCGGCCGGGCGGCGCGCCCCTGATGTGGGCGCGGGGCGTCTTCCTTCGACGGCGAGCTGGGCGTCGCGTAATCAGCATCTTTTTCCGTCTGGAGCGGTGTGGCCCAAGGGAGGCTCGCCGCCCGGTGGTCGCCGCGAGCCTGTAGGGAATCCATGGAGTAGCGGCGCCAGGAGGCGTAAGCGCCTGGTAAGGGGATTTTGTTGGGTAGACCGTAGATCCTCGTGGTCGTCTGCCTGGGCGGTATCGGCCCGCGGCGCCTCGTTCGCTGTTGTGCGGCGGGGTTTGTATTCCACAGTGTTCGGCCGGGTCGTTGCGCGAGACAGGGAGACGGCGCTGTCGGATGGCTATGTGTCGTGGGGAGAGGGCTGGTTACGGATGGTTCGGGTGAGGCGTTCCAGGCCGGGCCAGCCGGTTTCGGTGAGGGGGTAGTACCAGCCGGCTCGGGTGGTGGGGCCGAGTTGGGTGGCTTGGGGGAGGCCGGTGGGGTGGGCTTCTTCGGGGCCGAGGACGAATGCCAGGGGGGCGGGTGGGCCTTCGAGCCAGGGTGGGACGGTCAGGTCGGGGCGGGCGCGGCGCTGTTGGGCGAGGAGGGAGACCAGGCCGTGGCGGGTGACGAGTTCTTCGGCGAGGTCGGGGAGGGTGTCCAGGGGCGGCCGAACGTCCGGGGGGTAGCCGAGGGCGAGGGTGATGTGCTCCTCGACGCCGCCGGTGGTGCGGCTGACGCGGATCGTGGCGATGGCGGGGTGCTCCGGGTGGCCGACGCTGATCAGTGTGGTGGGCCGGGGGGCGCGTCTGCGGGCCAGGGTGGTGAGGTCGGTGCGGGACCAGGGGAGTCCGGCGGGTTCCGAGGTGCCCCAGCCGGCGGGCGCGGCGCCGGTCAGCTGCTGCCAGGTGGTTTCCAGAGCCCCGCCGAGGACCAGGTCGTGTGCGGCGGGGGCGCGGGTGACGAAGGTGAGCAGGAGCTGCTGTCCGTGGTCGGCTTCCGCGCGGGCGGTGGCGTGGGCGAAGGCGGGTGCGGGACGTTCGCTGCCGGTCGGGGTGAACGTTCCGTCGTGCCAGTGCAGGTCGGCGCCCGACAGGCCGTCGTAGTAGGCGGCGTCGCCGTCGCGGATCACCCAGCGGTTCGGCGTGCCGCGGAGGGCGGCGCGGGTGGGGAGGGTGAGGCGGGTGTGGGCGGGGGTGACGAGGTGGAGGCCGCGTCGGGTGGTGTGGGCGTGGCGCAGTGCCTCGGCGAGCCAGGAGGTGAGCGCGATGACGGGCCGGTCCTGGATAACGGCGGCGGTCTTGTCGGTGAGTATGTCGACGGCGAGGGGTGCGTTCTCGGGGGTGGGGACGGCCGTGAGGCCGGTCACCGGGGCCGCGCCCCCGTTCGGCGCGGTAAAGCCTGGTGGCCACACCTGGCCGCCGAGCAGGTTGGTCAGGCGGGTGGCGATCGTGCCGGCCAGGGCGTGGGCGCCGTCCGCGCCGGTCGCGGCGTGGATCTCGGTCCACCACACGGGTCCTTCGACGCGGATCTCGGGCCCGAGGAGGCGGCGGACTTCGGCTGGCGTGTGCACCAGTATCGGTGCCTCGACCGAGACCAGGGGCCGGCCCAGCGGGTCGGACAACTGGATCACCGCGCCCTCGGCGCGCGCGGTGAACGTGGCGTCGGGGCCGGCGGCGGACAGGCCGGCGACCACGCTCCACGGGTCGGGCATCCGGTCGGTGAGGGCGATGACGTCCGTCGTCACGAGTCGTCGCCTTCCGCCGCGAGCGCGGTCTGGACGAGGCGGTGGCCCCGGCCGCGGCGGACGAACGTTCCGCGTCCGGCCGGTCGGGCCGCGGCATACACGCCGGGGAAGAGTGGGCCTTCGGCGCGGTCGCCCGCCAGGACGAGGCCGGAGGCGCCGGTGTCGCGCAGCGTGGTCAGGAACGGCTCGTACAGCGCGCGGGAGGCGCCGGCGACGCGGCGGGTGACGACGAAGTGCAGGCCGAGGTCCCGGGCGGCGGGGAGGTGGGGCAGGAACGGCTCAAGCGGCTGCTGCCTGGCGGTGACGAGGACGTCGTAGTCGTCGACGAGCACGACGATGCGCGGCCCGGCGGCGAACGTTTCGGGCGGCACGGCGTCCTGCGGCAGGCGTTCGTCCAGGACGCGGGCGATGCCGGCCGAGAGACCGGCCGCGAGTTTGGGGTTGTGCGCGTAGCCGCCGCGGTAGGGCTCGGGCACCGCGTCGTGCAGGCCGCGCCGGGGGTCCATGACGGCGAAGACCAGCTCCTCGTCGTCGTACCGTTCGATGAGGCCCTGGACGACGAGCTTCAGCACGTTCGTCTTGCCGCTTTCGCTGTCCCCCAGGACGAGAAGGTGCTGGTCGGTGTCGAAGAGGTCGAGCGATACGGGCTTCAGCTCGCTCTGGTCCAGGCCGATGGGCACGTGGCGCGGCTCGGCGGCGCGGCCGGGGAGTTGTGCGGCGGGCAGCCGGGTCGGCAGGACCCGGACCGGCGGCGCGGCGGGGCCGCTCCAGGCGGCGGCAACCGCGCGGACGGCACGTTCGCAGGCGGTGCCGAGGTCGTCCAGGGCGGTGCGGGAGTCCAGGCGGGGCAGCGCGGTGTGGGCGAACAGCTTGGCGCCGGTCAGGGCGCGGCCCGGCTCGTCGGCGCCGAGGGTCTGGGCGAGGCGGCGGTCGATGCCGCTGTCGACGGGGTCGTTGAGGCGTAGCTCGACGCGCGTGCCGAACGCGGACTGCGCGCCGATGCGGACGTCGTTCCAGCGGAGCATGCCGGCGACCACGTGGATGCCGTATCCGCTGCCGCGTTTGAGCAGGTCGGCGACGCCCTCGTCCAACTCGGCGAACGTCTCGCGCAGTTCGCCGAAGCCGTCGATGACCAGGACGAGGTCGGTGGGGCCCAGCTCGGTGAGAGCACCGGCGGTCCGCAGCTTGCGCAGGTGGTCGACGGAGTCGACGCCGTGGTCGCGGAACGCGGTCTCGCGCGCGGTGAGCGCGGCGCGGAGCTGGTCGACGGTGCGCGCCGCGCGTTCGCGGTCGGAACGGCCGGCGACGCCGCCGACGTGTGGCAGGCCGGCCATCGTTCGCAGGCCGCCGCCGGCGAGGTCCAGGGCGTAGATGCCGACTTCGTGCGGGGTGTGGGTGCAGGCCAGGGAGAGCATCAGGGTGCGCAGCAGGGTCGTCTTGCCGGACTGCGGGCCGCCGATGACGGCGGCGTGGCCGCCTGACGCGGTGAGGTCGAGCGTCCACTGGCCCTGCCACTGGCGGGAGGGGTCGTCCAGCAGCCCGAGCGGAACGCGCATCGCGCCGCCGTCGCGGCCTTTGCCCAGGGCGAGGGCGCCTGTGGCGGGGGCGGCGGTCCGGTGGGTGAACTGCATGCCGCGCCGTCCGGTGCGCATCGGCCCGGCGACGGCGTCGAGGGCGAGGGCCTCGGGCAGGGGCGGCAGCCAGATCCTGGTTACGGGGGATGCGGCGGCGGCGAGCTGCCCGACCATGGTGGACAGCAGCGTCGGGCCGACGGTCCGGCGGGCGGGCGCGGGGGTTTCCGCGGCGTCCTGGGGCGGCTGCTCCGGGGCCGCCAGCTCGTTGTAGGCGGGGTAGGGGAGGACGGCCGGGCCCTCGTCGGGCTCGGCCTCGCGCGTGGCCGGACCGCTGTGGGGGCCGGAGACGTAGCCGGCCTTGAACCGCTGGTAGGCGCTGGTGTCGACCTTCAGGTAGCCGAAGCCGGGGATCGGCGGCAGGTGGAACGCGTCGGCGGTGTCCAGCACGGTCCGGGACTCCTCGGCGGAGAACGTGCGCAGGCCAAGACGGTAGGACAGGTAGGTGTCCAGGCCCTTCAGCTTGCCGCTCTCGATGCGCTGGCTCGACAGCAGCAGGTGCATGCCGATGGAGCGCCCGATGCGCCCGATGGACAGCAGGAGGTCGACGAAGTCGGGCTTGGCCGTGAGCAGTTCGCCGAACTCGTCGATGACGATGAACAGGTGGGGCAGCGGCGGCAGCCGCGGCTGCCGTTCGCGGGCGGCGGCGTAGGTGGCGATGTCCGGCACGTTGCCCGCGTCCTTGAGGACCTGCTGGCGGCGGGTGACCTCGCCCGCGAGGCTGGCGTGCACCCGCTCGACGAGGCCGGCCCGGTTCTCCAGGTTTGTGATCACTCCGGCGACGTGCGGCAGTTGGGCGAACGGCGCGAACGTGGCGCCGCCCTTGTAGTCCACGAGGACAAGCGCGAGGTCCTCGGGCGGGTGGGTGGCGGCCAGGGCCAGGACCAGCGTGCGCAGCAGCTCGCTCTTGCCGGAGCCGGTCGCCCCGACGCACAGGCCGTGCGGGCCCATGCCCAGCTCGGCGGGCTCCTTGAGGTCGAGCAGCACCGGCTCGTGGTCGTCGCCGAGGCCGATCGGCACGCGCAGGAACGCCTGGTCGCCGCGGCGCGGCGCCCACAGCCGCGCCAGCGGCAGCGCGTCCGGGTCGGTGACGCCGAGTTGCTCGGCGAAGTCCACGGGCCCGGACAGCGGGGTGCCGACGGCGGCGGACTCGGGGGAGAGCCGCAGTGGCGCCAGCATTCGGGCGATGCCCGCGGCGCCCGCGGCCGTCACCTCGTCCAGGGTGCCGCTGACCGTCACCGGCTGCTCGCCCCGCAGGTCCTCCACGGTGACGACCCGTTCGCCCGACGCGTCGCCGTCGGCGGTCTCGACGGGTCCGATGGGTCCGACGGGTCCGACGGTGATCCGCAGCGCCACCTGCCCCGGCTCCTGGACGCGCTCGGCGACCAGGTGCATCACGGTCACGCCCAGGTCACCGAGCGGCACCGTCTCGTCCGGGCGCGGCAGCTCGGCCGCGGGCCGGCCGTAGCCGTCGCTGATCACCAGGAGCCGGCCGGCCAGGTCCAGGGCGTCCCGGCCGGCGAGGCCGCGGCGGACCTCGACGGCGTAGGAGGAACGGCGCCGCAGGTCCGGCGCGAGGAGGCGGCCGAGCGCGGGCAGGTCGGGCGCGATGCGGCGGGCGCTGACCGGCCCGTCCCACTCCCGCGGATCGAGCGTGTGTGGCAGCCATTTCGCCCAGTCCCAGTCCGCGGCGACGGCCTCGGGCCCCGCGGCCAGCGCGAAAGTGACGTCGTCCGGCGCGTGGCCCACCGCGGCGCAGGTCAGCAGGGTGCGCGCCACCCGCACCACGTCCGCGCGCTCCCCGACGATGCTGATGTCGCCCATGCGGTCAAGCGGCACCGTCAACGGCATCTCGGGGGCGGCGCCGAACCGTTCCTGAATGCCCGCGGCCTCGTTCAGCATGAAGCGGTCGGGCGGGGTGAGCACATCGCCGCCGCGCTGCTCCAGGGCCAGCACGCGCACGGGCACGCGGCCGGTGGCCAGCCGCGGCCGGAGGAAGTCGCGGTCGGTGCGCCGCCGTTCCCACAGCCGTGCCGGGGCGTTCACCAGGTCGTACAGCGCCTCGGGCGCCGGGTCCAGCACCCGCGCCGCCGCGCGGCGCGCGCGGTCCTCGGCGCTCAGCTCGTCCCGCAGCTCCTCCAGATACTCCAGGTACCGTTCGCGCTGGGTGCGGCGGGTGCGCAGCGCCCGGCCGCGCTGGGAGAACAGCAGCCCGACGCCGCCCAGGAGGGCGACCACCAGCACGAGGGCACCGATGACGGCGAACTGGCTGCTGCGCAGCATCGTCATCATCACCACGGAACTCATCACGCCCGCCATCGGAAGCAGCGAGGTGAGCGCCGAATTCGTGTGCCCCTCCGGGAGGTTCGGCGGGGGCTCGATACGGCGCCGCGCCGGCTCGGGCAGGGGGCGGGTGGTCCGGGCCGGGCGGTGGATCTGCCGTGTGCTCATGCCGGCGCCCCGCCGCCGCGCCCGCGGGACATGGCGCGGTTCATGGTCTCGGCGGCCAGGCGGGCCGCCGCCGCGCGGGTGGCCTCGGCCAGCAGCGCGCCGCGTATCTCCCCACCGGCCGCCAGGGAACGGTCGTAGGGCAGCGGCACCACCGTGGCGCCGCCCGCCTCCAGGTAGGCCGCGGCCTTGCGGTCGTTCAGGCCCATGCCGGGGGAGGAACGGGTCAGCGCCACCACGGTCGTCGGGAGCATGCTGCGGTGCAGGCCTGCCATCCAGTCCAGCACCGAACGGGTCGCCGCCGCGCCCTCGGGGGTGGCCGGGGCGACCAGTACGCGGGCCTGCGTCGTGGTCAGCGCGGTGCGCGCGACCTCGGCGGGCAGCGTCTCGCAGTCGACGACGGTGGTGCCGAAGTAGCGGCGCAGCGAGGTCATCACGATGCGATAGGTGTCGATGTCCAGCTCGGCGCCGATGGCCCCCTGACTGCCCGGCAGCAGCCAGCCACCTCCCGGGCCTCCGGAGCTGCCGGTGAACGGCAGGAGATAGCCGGTGACTTCGGTGATGTTCATCGAAGGGTCGACGATGCGGGCCAGGTCCGCGGCCGACCAGCGCACCTGCTCCGCGCCGAGCCGGTGCGGCAGGGTGCCGAGCGCCGGGTCGGCCTCGACGGCCAGGACCGAGTCGGTGCGGTAGTGCGCGAAGGCCAGGGCGAGCAGCGCGGCGACCGTCGTCTTGCCGGCGCCGCCGCGGATGCTCGTCACCGCGATCTGCCGCCCGGTGGTGATGGGCTGCTGGATCGCCCGCGCGGCTGCCGTGGCCTCCGCGGTGTCCCGGGCGGCCGAGGACATCAGCAGCTGCCGAAGGGCGCGCCCGGCCCGCCGGGTGAACGGGTCCCCGCGCCGGGCGGGAACGCTCCCCACGTCGTGCCTGACCACCGGGGCGGAGACCGGCGCGGGCTGCTCCGGGCGGTGTGGTGGCCGTGCCCGAGGTGGCGACGGCCGTGGCTGCGGCGGCTGTGGAGGCTGCTGCGGCTGCTGCTGCGGCGCGGGTTCGGGGGGTGCCGTCGCACCACCCATGTCGCGGAAGGCATCGCGCTGCCAGCCGCCCGGGGTCTCCGCGGACATGAGCTCCTCTCCGTTCCCTCTTGCCGTGCCCTTGTGTCGGCGAGACGTCAGAACGTGTCCAGCAGCCGTCCGTATACGCCGAACGCGCCTACGGCGACCGGTATCAGCGCCAGCACGCCGACCGACTCGACCAGATTCGCCAAGCGCCGCATCCGGGCCCGCACATGATCGGGCGGCCGGACGACGAACAGCGTCAGCGGCAGCGCCGCCAGCACGCCGAGGGCTATCAGCGGCCCGGCGACCGTTCCGTCGCCCCCGTCGCCCGACCGTTCCGCCCACAGCACGACCAGGCGGACGATCAGCGCGGTGCCTGCCAGCAGCAGCGAAACGACCTCGACGGACAGCGGGAACGCCCGCGACCTGGACAGCAGGACCACGGCCAGCAGCGCCGTCACCGTCACCGCCCAGCCGTTCGCCCCGCCCGAGCCCCCTGCCCCGTCGTCGACCGCGAGCCATCCGGCGGCGGCAGCGGAGGCCGCGGTCACCACGGTGGCCAGCGTCAGGCCCCGGTGGGTCGCGGCCAGCGCCGTGTCCACCTGCTGCCTGCTCACCGACGCGCCGCCCGAACGCCGGTCGTCCAGCGCCGTCAGTCCCGAGGCCGTCAGCGCCAGCCGGGGAAGCAGGCCGAGGCCGAGGACCGAGACCACACCCATCACCACACCGACCCGGTACCCCTCGCCCTCGGGCACCAGCGCGATCCCGGCCTCCCAGCCGCCGACGAGCAACACCACGGCCGCCGCGGCTATCAGACCGCCGCGGCCCACCGCCGTGAACACCCCGAGCAGCATCAGCGTCACCACGGCGACCAAGCCCAGCGCGGCGAGTTTCGCGGCGCCGCCCGGGCCAGACCCCGACCCTGACAACGCCCAAGCGCCGGGGCCGCCCAGCGCCCCGCCCAGCACGATGAGCGCCGCCCCCAGCGGCCGGCCGCCCAGCCTCGCGGCCAGGCCACCGAGTGCCGCGCAACCCAACGCCGCGCCGACGAGCCAGCCGCCGACCGCGTCCGCCCCCAGCCACACCCACGCCAGCACCGCCGTCACGACACCCAGCAGCACCGCACCGCCGCCCGCGGTCCACAGCCGACTGGACTCCCCCCAGCGCCAGTCGCGCCGGTCCAAGTCCTCGGCGACCTCGTCGGTGACGTCGTGCACGACGGGCGCGGCCGGTGTCTCCTGCTCGCGGACCAGCCGCAGCACCGCCCCGTCCACGATCCCGGCCGAGGCGAGCGTCTCGTCCTGCGTCAGCACCGCGCCGTCGGACGTCATGAGGCGGCGCAGCAGCGGCACACCGCCCGCCTCTTCCCCCAACAGCCCCAGCAGGTCGGGCAGCAGCTCCCCGACCGGTGCCTCGGAGGGCAGCACCATGTCGATCCTGCGGCGCTCGCCGACGAGCGTCACGCGGTGCAGCAGCCCTGTGCCGCGGGCGGCCGTGCTCACCGCGGCCACGTCCCGAACGGCGGCACGGCGCCCGTGACCGTGACAGCGGCCGGGGCGTCCAGACCGCGGTCGTCCCGATCAGCCATCCGTTCCGATATGAAGGACCAGCCCACGCAGCCCGCGCAGACAACGGCGGCCAGCGCCGCTCCGCCCAGCACCTTCCCCGTGTGCTCGTCCAGGCTCCGGCGGGTCCGCTCCCCGCCGAAGGACAGCGCGTCACGCAGCCGCCTGCGCCGAACGGCGACGGACTCCAGCAACTGGCTGTCGTAGTCACGCGGCACGGGCCACCCCTCCCCTCGGAACGTCCCTCGGAACGCAGTGCTGTCGGCCCCGGCCCCGGCCCCGGCCCGGAGGTCACCCGCCGGACCGCCCACCACCCCTGGGCCACTGCCGAAAACGATAGCGCGCCCCACTGACAGTCACACTGACAGCCACTCGTCCCATCGGTCCTGCGCGGCCGGCGCCGATTGACGAACGCGGGCAGGGGCGCCCAGACTTGGGGCACACACGGACGAATCGGGGAGGGACGCCGTGGGGCAGAAGTTCGACATGGGATCGCAGACGCTGTCGACGCTCACCCAGCAGTCGCAGGGCTCGAGTACCGATCTGGGCGTGCTGATCCAGCGGCTCGTCGCGGCGGCCGAGCCGCTCGAAGGCCGCTTCCGCGGCCAGGGGCGCGTGGCGTTCGACGCGTTCAAGCTGCGTTCCGAGGAGATTTCCCACTCGCTGAACGGCGCCCTGTCCGCGATTCTCGGCGGGCAGTCCGGCATGGACCGCGCCTTCGGCGAGGGCGATCAGGAGACGCAGGCGAACGCGCACCAGGGCATGAGTTCGGCAAACTTCGACGCGGCCCGCTTCCAGGGCCGCGCCTGACGGGCGGGGGGCACGGACATGAACGATGGTCTCGACCGGCGCAGTTACGACACGGACGCCTCCGCGGAGGCCCAGGGCAACCTCCGCGGTGTCATCGAGCAGTTGGAGACGGTGATCGAGGCCCGCAGCGCGCAGGTGCGGCAGGCGATGGCCGACTTCCAGGCCGACGGCGTCTCCGACACCTACCAGGCCGCGGAGCTGCGCTGGACCCAGGCGGCCGACGAAGTCAGGGCGATCATCACCCTGCTGCGGACGACGCTGGAGAACAACGACTCCACGGCGCAGACCACGCTCGCCCGCGCCCGCGCCGCGGTCGAGGCCATCGGCTGAGCATCTCCCCGGGTGGGGTTTGAGGAGGGGGAGGGACAGCACCGTGCCCGATTGGGACATCGAACCGCAGGGCGTCGACCGCGTGCTCGGCCGGGTCGGCGAGACGATCGGCGGTCTCGAACGCTGGGGCCGGCTCTACCAGTTGCACCTCCAGGGCGCCGGGACCTACGCCGGCACTCTGTGGACCAGGGAAGGCGCCCGCCCCAGCGGCGGCCTGGTGGAGGCGGCACTCGCGGAGTTCGCCGCCGGAACGCAAGAGGACGTCCTCTACGTCGCGGCACGCACCGGCGCCTCTGTCAACGGGGCCCACACCGCCGCGATGCACTATCTGCAGGGCGATGTCGACATGGCGAACGACACGCTGCGCGCCGCCCTGGCCGAGCCGGTGATCGACCCGGACCCGGACCCGGACGCGGGCGGTGGCAGCAATGTCCGGTGAGCCGGAGCGCATCGACCCCTCGGGCATCCCCGTCTTCACCGGGCACCTGGACACCCTGGCGGAGAAGTACGCCGCGTTACGGTCGGACGCGGAGGGGATACGCGGCATCGGGCAGGCGGTGGACGATCAGTTCCAGGGCCTGTCCGGGTCCTACCAGGCCCCGGAGGCGGCGGATCTGCTGGCCACGACCACGCCCGTTCGCCAGCGGGCTTGCGCGTTCGCCGACAAGCTGGAGATGGTCGCCCTCGTTCTGGAGATATTCGCGGAGGAGGCCCGGCCTCTGATCGACCGGCTGGACCGGCTTCGCGGGGAGGCCGAGGCGTTCGTCGACGGGATCGGCGACGGCGACGACTGGCGCCACGACGGCGACAAGACCGCCCGCAACAACGAGCTGCTGCGGGAAGTGTCCGTCACTGTCGCCCAGTTCTGGGAAGTCGAACGCCGGGCGGCCAACAACATCACGCTGCTCGTCGACGGCACGACCTGGGTCACCGACGACGGCAGCGGCGGCGCGGGCATGTACGGCCTGAGCGTCGAGGACATGGAACAGGCCGGCGAAACCCCGTGGGGGCGGGCCGTCGAGGAGAAACACCACGCCTGGGAGGTCTGGCATCACGCCAAGAGCTTCGTGTGGGACGGCATCGTCGTCGACGGCATCTGGGGCACCTTGACCGGCATCGGCACGCTCGTCAACCCGTGGAGCGACGACTTCGGCGCGGCCTGGCAAGGGCTCGGGAAACTCGCCACCGGCGTCCTCGTCAGCAGCCCGGCCGGCCTGCCGCTCCTGGGCGCCAACCAACTCCTGCCGGACAACCCCGTCTCCGACTGGATCGACGACAGCGTCGAGGCCCGCGTCGAGATGACCCAGGGCCTGGTGGCCTGGGACACCTGGAGCGAGGACCCGGCCAGGGCCGCCGGGGCGACCACGTTCAACCTGCTCACCCTCGTGGGCACGGCAGGCGCGGGAACGGCCGCCAGCACCGCGGGCGCGGCCGCCCGCGCCGCGCGCATCGCCGGCACGGCGGGCCGCTACCTCGACCCGACGACCCCGCTGATCAATGGCATCAGCGCGGCGGCCGGCTCGCTGCCCCGCCTCAGCGGCCTCACCAGCGGCCTCGCGAACGCCACCACGATCCCGGCCACGCCGCTGCCCGACGGCGCCTACCTCCTCCCCGACGGCTCCCGGCTCCCGGCCGACTTCACCGCCGCGGACCTCCCACCGGGCATCAGCGCACTGGACGTCTCCGACGGCACCGTCGCCATCCCGCGCTCCGACACGCCCGGCCTCGGCGCGGGCGGCGTGATCGACCCGGCCACCGGCAACATCGTCTACCCCGACGGCACCCTCACCCGCCCCGACGGCACAGTCCTCCAGCACGCCGACGAAGCCCCCGGCGAACTCCCCGCCCGCACCGACTCCCCCGAACTCGCAGCCGTAGGCGCCCACAACGGACCGGGAGGTGTGGCCGCGCACCTCGACCAGCCCACCCCGGGCGGAGCCGGTGGCGGCGGCCACATCCCCGGGCAGCGGGGCGGCGACTCGGGAACCGGCGGAGGCGGTGGTGGCCGGTACGGGAACGACGGCTTTGCGGAACCGGACGCGACCACGGTCCGTCAGCAGGTCGAACGGGCCAACACCGACCCGTCATGGTTCGACGAGTACTACCGGTCAGACGGCCACCGCAGGAGCACCGCGGTCGCGGACGAGAACGGCCACATGCTCCCGATCCTTTCACGCGACCCGAACAACCCGGGCCAGTGGATCGCTCGCTCCGACGTCCCCCCGCCCGTCCCACCCAGCTTCATCGGCGACGGCGTCACCGGCAACCGATCCGCCGCCAGCCCCGAGACTGTTGGGCAACTCGACGAAGCGGCCGCAGGCCGCCGCGACGCGATCACGGCCGACCAAGCAGCCGAACTCCGCCTCGCGGAGGCGGAAGCAGCCTATGCCGCCGACCCGACACCGGAAAACCGGGCCCTGCTGAGGGAAGCAGAAGCGACTCACACCCCGGCCCACCGCGAAATGACCGACAGAAGCGAGAACTTCGGGGAAAGCGCTGCCGCGCTCCACGCGATACCGGAGAACTACCCAGGCGCCACGAGAGTGGAGGTAAGCGGCGCCCCGGCCAACGGCACAGCCCAGTTCGACCAGATCTACCGGCGGACGGACGGCGGGTACGTGGTCGTCGAGGCGAAGAGCAGCACGGAAACGCGGCTCGGCGCCCGCGCGCTGCCTGGCGGTAGACGTGTTTCACAGGGCACCCGGAGATATTTCGAAGACATTCTCAGAGAAATGCGCCGTCGAGGTGGTTCAGAAGCGCATCTGGCGGATGAATTGGAATTCGCCCTGCTTGATGGTCGACTGGACTACGTACTGGTCCAGGGTAGGTCTAGTGATACCCTCTACGATGGCTACCATATGAGGCAGTTCGATATCAGTTGACGGAGATGTGCTGGTGACTTTTCGGCTCCCGCGGCATGTTAACGATAAGGTTGGCGACAAGAATTACGCCGAGGCCCTCGGTCGAGGTATGGCGGAGACCATCCGCCGCCTTGAGCAGTCACCGCGCATGTTCAACAGCGCGCTCGGCAAAGCTCTGATGCACGCTGAAGCGAACTGTGCGATCGACCCCAACGCCGAGTTGCTGGAAACATGGGAAGCGGTCGTGACGGCCATGCAGGTGGGCTCGGCGATGTTTGCTACGTCCAACCTCACCGAGGGAAGCGTGCAGTGCCGGATCGGGCACGAGGTGCGGACCCTTCCTGCTACGGGGCCGCAGTACTACTCGGATGCCGGTAACTGGCTGACGGCGTTCTGGCTGGCGATCGTGTGCCGTGAGCAGGACCGTATGACGCAACTGTGCAGCGTGCCGCTCGATGTGCTGCGATCCACGGAAGCGGAGTACGACGAGTACGACGAGTACATCTATCACTGGGTGGACGCGCTTCAGGCGTACTGGCTCCGTCGGCCGGGACTGGCGGAGAAACTGACCAAGGCCATCGAGCTGTCGCACCCGGACATCGCGCGAATCGCCGGCCAGGAACTGATGAACAAGATCCTGTACCAGCCGATCGGTCTCTTCCATCGCTTCGTGCGCCGTGACCATGAAGGCTTCAATCAGGATCTGGCTACGGCTCTCGAACTGCACAAGCAGTACTGGACAGCGAACGAGGAGCGAACGCTCGGCGTCGATTCTCTTGTGGCCTGGGGGCCGTTGGCCGTCGCCTGCCTGGCGTACGACGGCGGGTTTCCTATCGAGGTGGAGTCCGAGTATCTGCCCAAGCACCTGTTGGTGCGCAGCTGGCTGGGCGAGTTCCCCACGTGATTCACACCTTGGAAAGCGAGCAAGGTCGGCTCTGCACCCTCTGCCACGCCACGGTTCCTCGGGTGTGTAGGGACCTTGCGAGCGAGCCGTTCTGCGCCACTTCGTGAACACGTTGTGCAAGATGGGCTGTTGATCACCGAACGTGGATCGCCCAACGGCGGGAGGGGACGGTGCCCGGTGTCGGCCGGTCGCAGCGTCGGTTCGCTCGGGGAACTGGTCGGTTCATCTCGGCCTTCCACGGTGGCAGTTGGGTCTCTGGTGCGTCCGAAGCAGCCGGTAGGAATGAGGGGAACGACCTGAGGTGAGTGACGAGGCCGCGCGCGTGGTGCTTCGGCGGCTGCGGGCCGTTGCGTGGGGGAAGAGCCCTACAAAAGCATTCCACCAGGAATGGGAATCCGAATGGCTGGCCGATGCCGTCTGGCGTGCAGAACCCCAATGCGTGGAACGAGGTGGGTCAGGAAATGCTGGACGAAGTACTTACGAATCCGGATACTGTTGTTCGGCAAGGGTATGGGAGGATCAATGGCCAGTGGCAAGATACGATCGATATGTGACTCCCGGATGGCCGTGGAGCCCGGTTCTCCCTTTCCGGAGATTTTTCAGGGTTCCTTGATTGATGAAGTGTGGTTTGCTCGGTGAAGCGAGTTTATGCGAACAGTGTGATTGAAGTTGTAGATCTCGATGATGTCGCCTCGGGGGAGCGGGCGATTGAGTTTTGTGATCCATCGAATACAGACCTGTGTTTTGCGGTGGTAATTCCGGAGGGGGCGAGCTGGAGTGAGGCTACTGTCAGCCTCGCGCCTCGCTGCCCTGAAATTTCTGTCGCCTTCATGCTGTGGGCCATTGATGTCGCGCGGGAAATTTTCGAAGGAAAATGATCGGGTCGATTCATGCTGTCGGCCGTATGTGGAAGTGGAAGCCTTGCATATATCGCTTAATTTTATTCGCTGGACTAGATTGTGATTACAGTCAGCAGCCACCTCAAGGGCGACTCTGATGGTTTCATTCCGTGGGGATCGGTGGATGAGGTCTCGGGGGAACTTGACCTCACAAAGGGGGCAATCGAACTCGCGGTCAACGATGAGCCGATCATCGACAAACGGTCATGGGATTACATTTTCCCGATGTGGGTGTATTTGGCTGACGCAGTTAGCGCACTCTGCAACAGCGGTGAAGGAGCCTTCTGGTTTCCCGATCAGCCACTCCAGTTGCGGCTTCTGCGGGAGGACGGGAATCTCAATGTCGTGCTGAGCGGAAAAGGGGTGAAACGCGAAGCCATGGCGGGGGAAATTGAGTTTTTGGAGGCCGTTCGGGCGAGGGGGCTAGAATTCTTTGAGGAAACCTGTTCGATTTTCCCGGAAAATCGTGACTCGATCCGTCCGATCCTGCGGCGCCTAGGGGGCGGCCCGTTGCGAGTTGCTACGCGAAATGCCCATTGGGAGGAGCGTGTTTCCCAGCAGCAAGCAGCTGCAATTCGCGCTGCGGAGCAGGCGTGTGGCAGAAGAATGAATCCTTGCGAGCGAGATGGCTTGATCGTTGATATTGCCGGTCGGAGCTTGATATTCCAGGAATTGTTTGAGCGGGCGACTCAGGTGCTTCGAAAGGGTGACTGAGATGCCTTGGGGCCAGAGCTGAGGGGAATCCGGGCAGCCGGACCGCACTAGCGGCGATCAGGGTACGTCGCGAACCTGCCTGGGCTGATGGGGGCGGTGATGAGGGCGGCTTCGCCATTCGTAGACGCCCGACCGGGGAACCTCCTTCTTTGTAGGCACGCGCCCAGTCGTTTTGCCCCGGCCGCGTTCAACTCGACCAGGAGTATGGGATGTAGCTGGTCGAAGACGTGGCGATCCGGGCCTGGTGCTTACGCCCTCACGAGCGGCGCGAGTCCACGCTGCTTCTCGCGTTCTGCTTGTCGTCGCGCCAGGCCAGGTGCGTGAAGTGGGTGTGTGGCTGCCCAGTCGCCTGTGACGGGCGGTGCTCGGGCCCGAGGGGCTTGTGTCAGAGGGGAAGGTCGTCGGGTAGGACGTGGAAGGCTTTGTGCCGGCCGAGGGGGCGTACGGCGCGGAAGTCGCGTCGGTCGAGGGTGAGGATCGCGTCGGTGTCGTAGTCGGCGGCCAGAGCCACGTTGACGGCGTCGGTGAGGTCCAGATCGAGGGCGCGGTAGCGGCGGCGCAGCGACTGGGCGGTGGCGAGGTGGTCGTCGGTGATCTCCGGGGCGACGATGCGGCCGCGGTGCATCCAGTGTCGGATGTCGTCGATGGAGCTGAGCGCGGCTTCGCGGCCGAGTTCGCGTGTGGCGACGTGGTCGAGTTCGGCGAGGAGGAGCGGGGACATGACCAGGAGGCCCGCGGCGGTGATCGCCTCGTTGGCCGCGCCGTGTTCCGGATGGGCCGCGTCGAGGGCGGCCAGCAGGCCGGAGGTGTCGGCGACGACGATGATCATGCGGCGTTTCCGGTGTCCGTCTCGCGGTGGACGGCGTCGGCGACCGTGTCGCGGACCTCTGTTCTGGATGGTGTGCGGCCCGGTCCTTCGAAGGTGCGCGAGAACAGCGGCTCGTCCCAGACGCGGTTGGCCATGGCGGCGAGGTGGATGCCCTGGCGGATGATCTCGGCCTCGCTGATGCCCCGGCGCCTGGCTGCCTCTTTGATGATGGCCAGGTCCTCGGGGTCGGCGTAGACGTTCGTGCGCTTCATGGACATGTACCAAGGGTAGTCCATGTGTCGGTTCGGTGGATGGCGCCGCCGACTGCGAGCCGAGGCGAGCGAGGGTGGCCCGTGGGGTATTTGTGGGGTGGCGGCGCCAGGAGGCGGGAAGTGCCTGGTCAGGGGCCTGCGCCGGGCAGGCTGTAAATCTGCCGGCTCAGCCTTCCCAGGTTCGAATCCTGGCGCCGCCACAACATGGCAACGGCCCTCTGACCAGCCAAAAGGCTGGGCGGGGGCTGTTTTGCTGCCCCGCTTCGCCGCTCTCGAACGGGAATCGAAACGCGGCTTATGCTGTCCTCTGTCTCTGGCCTTTCCCACCCCTGGTCAGTCCGTGTTCCCCAGGTGTCCCCCGGGGGGACAGCCTTCTGGCTAGCCGTCCGCGTCGTCCCACTCGCGCATCGCGGCCTCGATGCGCTGGTTGGAGCGCTCCTCGTTCTGCGCGAGGATCTTGGCGTAGACGCGGAACAGCACCGTGAGGCTGTGGCCCGCCCGCCGTGCGCACTCCGCGGGGTCGACACCGGAACTCAGCCAGAAGGAGACCCCGGCATGCCGTAGGTCATAGGGCCTGCGCGCGAGCAAGGACGCTGCCTCCTCCGGGGTCAGCGCGGCCTTCCGGGCCTTGGCCCAGACCTCGCCGTAGCCGCTCTCCTGGAGCAGCCCACCGCGGCTGGTCCGGAAGATCCGGCCGTCGGGTGCGGGGCGGTGGCGCTTGATGTGGCTGCGCAGTATCTCGACGTAGTCCGGCGGGATCGGCACAGGCCGTGAGTCCTGCTCCGCCCGGGCCTTCAGGCTGCGCTGCTGGTGTGCGCGTCCGTCATCGGTCCAGCCTCGGCCGGCCCGGACCATGCCCCCTCGGAGGGTGATGCGGCCCCAGCCCTGTTTGGGGAGGTGGCACTGGTTCTTCTTCAGGTGGATGGCCTCGGCCGGGCGGGTGGCGGCGTAGTACAGGCACCCGAAGAACGCCTCCAGATGCTCACCGCGCTCGCCCTGGTCCCGTACTCCAGCGAGGAGTTGGCGGATCTGGCGGGGGTTGCGGCCCAGCGGATCGTCTTCAGGGGGTTGATGCCGTTCGGCAGCAGCTTCTTTTCCACGGCCAGGCCCAGGGCGTCGCTCAGGCAGGCCCGCTTGCGCTTCGCGGTCCTGCCTGCGGCCGGCTTCCCGTCGAGCTTTCTGGCGAGCGCGTCCAGGGCCTTGCGCAACACCTCCGTGTCCGCGAGTTCGGCCACCGGCAGGGAGTGCTTCTCCATCCCTTCCAGGGCCTTGGCGCAGTCCTCCGGCGGTTGCTGGTCCCGTCGGCTCTTGTTGTAGGCCCAGCCGTAGAGCGCGCGGCGGAGCAGCCGCTGCTCCGGCATGCCGGCGCCCTCTTTCACCAGGGCCGGGGTGATGGTGGCGAGCGCGTCGTCGACGTTGCGTCGCGACTTGGCAGGCAGGGCGTCCCACTTGCTGTCGGCGAAGGTACGGGAGTGCTGGTACCAGGTCACCGAAAGCTTCATCGCGCGCATCTCGGAGACGGGTAGTCCGGTCTCGGTGTCGAACTGTTCGTCCTTGCGCACGGCGGCCATCAACTCCGAGCGTCGGCCGTCGGCCTGAGCCTTGAGGGCGTAGCTCTTGGAGTACTTGCGCTTTCCGACGAGCCCGTAACGGAGCAGACCTCGGCCATCGCCGCTCTCCGGCACGACCCGGCCCGCCCGCAGCCGACGCAGCGTGCGCCGGGGCCGGACGCCGGGTCAGGAGACGGCGGCGCAGGACCCGTTCAGCTCACCCGGCGTGGGATGACCGGGCGGAAGAGGCCGTTCGCGCGGTCGGACCGAGAAGGACGACCAGGTCGTCCAGCCGGACCACCAGCACGCCAAGCAGCAGCGCGGCGCCCACCACGGGGACGGCCGGTGCCAGGCTCAGCTCGCTTCCGGCGCCCGAGGGCCAGGCGGCGGCCGCGGCGACGGCAGCGAGCGCCGCCAGCGCCACGTTGCGCGCCAGGTGCGGTCGGCCCAGCGGGGTCCTCGAGGCGCCCCCGAAGCAGCGGCATGCCACGGCGTCACCCGAGCGCATCGAGCGGGCAATGAACGCTGCGAGCAGCAGCAGCGTTGCCGCCGCCAGGGCCAGTCCCCACGGCGAGGCGGTGGGCACGGTGAGCATGACGACGATGAGGATCTCGCAGACCACATAGCCGATCGCGAGCGCACGCCGGTGCCGGTAGAAGCGGTAGGGGAGCAGGGCGCCCGTCGACACGGTGAACGCCCGGAAGTTACCGGCCCCGAGCTTGCTGATGAGCGCTGTCGCGAAGATCACTCCCACCAGAACACGGGCACCAAGATCGAGGTACTGCATGGTTCATCCCCTTTCCGGGAGACGTCTGCGGGGTGTGCGCACAGGCCGCAGCACCACGCCGCGGACGTCGCCGAGCGGCCTGGGGCCGTGCTGCCGGGAATCGACGCTGAGGTCGGGGTTGTCGCCCAGCACGATCAGGTGTCCCTGCGGCACCGGACCGCCCATGGGGCCGGTGGTGGCGCTCCCGGCAGCCGCCCGGACGACCGCCTCGGGCACCGGGTCACCGGGCAGCGCCGCCACTCGCTTCACCGTGAGGATTCCCTTGGGCTCCGGAGCGGTGAGGATGACCACGTCGCCGACGCGCAGCCGCCGGGCGGATCTGCGGCGGGCCACCACCACCTCCCCGTCGTGGAACGTCGGCCACATGCTGCGGCCCAGGACGGTGACGATCCGGTAGCTGCGCCGCAGCCACCAGACCGCCGTCCCGCCGATGCCGAGCAGCGTCGCCGTGGCGAGGGGAAACCAGGTTACCGGCCCGTCTCCAGATAGCCCGAAGCCTGGAGTGAGAACATCTCGGCGTACCTGCCGTTCTCGCTCATCAAAACGTCATGCGGGCCGAGTTCGGCGATGCGTCCGTCCTGGAGGACGGCGATCCGGTCGGCATCCCTCGTGGTGTTGAGCCGGTGGGATATCAACAGGCTGGTTCGCCCCTTCCGGTGCTCGCGTAGCCGCGCGTGGATAGTGTGCTCGGCCGTGGCGTCGAGCCCCGAGCTCGGTTCGTCCAGGACCAGCAGGTCGCGGTCGCCCCGGAACATGGCGCGGGCAATGGCCACGCGCTGTCCTTGCCCGCCCGAAAGGAAGACGCCGGTCTCCGGGTCGTCCTCGTCGGCGCTGTCGAGGAACATCCGCGACAGCAGCGTGTCATAGCCCTTCGGCAGCCGGTCGAGGTCGTCATGGGCACCCGCCTCGCGCGCCGCGGCCACGATGCGCGCGCGATCGTTCAGATGCTCGATGTCCCCCACTCCAATGTTCTCCGCGGCAGACAGGTCGAGTTGCAGATAGTCCTGGAAGACGGCGGCGACGCGGGTGCACAATTGCATTTTTATGCGCGAGTTGCAGCTCGCTTCCTGCAGCCTCCTGCATCATGAGCCGACCGTTGCCGTGTATCTGGCGGCGATAGTGAGGATTCCGCACAGGGGGAAGGACTTGATGCGCGTACTGAAAGCAATCGAGGTATTTGGTGACCGTCTGCTGGCCCGGGTGGTGCCGCGGGCAGAAGCACTGGCTGTCGGCCCCTGCAGTTGCGTTATAGGGAGGATCTGTAACACGACGTGCGGTGGTGGCACGATGAACATCTGGTGCACGAGAGACGATGGAGCGGGCGCTATCTGTGCCTACAGCCACTACTGCATTCACGACGCTTGCTGACAGACCTGCTGACAAAGGCAGGTAGTTTTTCGTGCCTGGCGGAGAACGCCGTTCTCCGCCAGGCTGCCACCTCGCGGTCTGTGTGAGTTCTCATTCTCGGTGCGGTAGATATGCTGCTTGGACCTGCGGTGATGCAGATGGCTGAGAGGTATCCTGGTGTGCTTCTTGCGCGTCGATTCTCCGTTGACGTCGTGGAAACCGTGCGGCGCATGGTGGCCCGGATGACGCCGGAGCAATCGCACAGCCCGTCGCCGTTGAGTCGGCGGACCGCCGAGGCTCAGGCCGGGCGGCGGATTTCTACCGTTCGGAAGCGGGGGGTGATGTAGGCGCCGTCCACCAGGGCCGCGTTGGCCGCCGGGTTGCCGCCCGAGCCGTGGAAGTCGGAGAAGGCACCCGTACCTTCATGCCCGGCACATGGACTACCAATCAACCGGTGCATCGAGGCCAAGTCCGTGTCCCAGGTGGTGAGTCGGCCGTTGTCGGGGCACGGGGAGTAGTCGGTGGGGTTGGGTCATTCCGGACGGTCTGTGGGAGATCGCACGGGACGTGCTGCCGCCGTCGCCGGTGCGTCCGAGGGCGGCGGGACGCAGAACGGGACGTTCGACGAGGTGACCATTCCCACCTGCCCTTCGCGCTGTCGCCGAGGGCGCGTTCGGGTTCCGCATGCCGCGCCGACGCACCTCACCGGGTCGGGGCGGCAGCGGATCGTGCAGCCCTCTTTCGGATGGCCGCGGTGGAACGCGTGTGTCGGGAGTCGGCGTGGGCTCGACGCGAGCGCGCGCTCATGCGCGCCGCCCCGACCGGAGCGCCGGTAGGGGCACAGCGGTCTCATCAACCTGTGCCGGGCGACGACAGAGCCGCGGCCAGGGGGGATTCGGGGTCGACGGTGTAGACGATGAGGAGTTGGTCCGGCTCTTCCGGGAGGCGCAGCGACCGGTAGAGAAGGGTGAACGAGCCGAGGCGGGGGTGGGCGAGCCGGTAGGAGCCGTGGGTCTTGTTGATGATGTGCTGTTCGGCCCGGACCCGGCGGAACTCTGCGCTGGCGGAGGACAGTTCTTCGACAAGGTCGATGAGTTCCTTGTCGTGGGGGCAGCGGCCGCAGCCGGGCGGTGACGTGCCGTGCCTTCACCTCCCGAACCCGTTTGGCACGGCGGAGTTCTCGGTCATGTGGTCAGGTCCAGCCATTCCCCGACGGCCAGGACGTGGGCGCGTCGTCCGGCGTGCGTGCGCAATTCATTCTCCGGGTCGGAGACCTCGACGTAGCCCGCGATCTTGTCCGGCTGCTGCGGCTCATAGTGGATCGGCACCGCGTACCGGGCGTCGAGGATCTCCGCGGCCGCGGCGGCTTGCCTCGGGTCCAGCGCGGCGGGCAACGGGCTCGGCGGCTGCAGGTGCGGCGCGTCGACCACGGCCCCGTTAGCGGGCAGGAACACCGCGTCGAACGGGCTGAACCGGCGCGCGATGAGCCACCAGTAGCCGTGGAACATCGTGTCGCCGCCGTGGAAGACCCGCTGCCCGTCGGCCTCCACCACCCAGTTCAGCTGCGGGTCGCCCAGCCCGTCGACGGCCGGGACCGCGGTGACGCGGAACGGCCCGACGTCGCGGGTGGACCAGGCATCCACGACCTCGGCAGCCAGCCGGTGCCGGGCCAGCTCGCTCTCGGCCAGCAGTGTCGTCATGTTGTCCACGTCGTCGCCGTGGCCGGGCGCCGGCCGGAGCACCGGCGCCCCCGGCGTCAGCACGTCCGCGAGCGCGGGCGCGTCGGTGTGGTCCCGGTGCAGGTGGGTGACCAGCGCGGTGGCGACCTTCCCGCTCGGCGCTGCTAGCCACTCGCCGGGCTTCCACCCCGTGAACAGCGGTGAGAGGTCCTGCACGTAGTCGATGACCAGTCGCTTGCCGCCCGCCTCGATCTCCAGTCCGGCCCAGCCCAGTCGTCGCACCCGCATCTCGCACTCCTTCGTCTCGGTGGCGGCAACGAATTTAGCGTACGAACGTTCTCTAAGTAAATAGCGGACGCTCGTACGCTATGGTCGTCGCATGTCGCCCCGACGCTCAGCAGCCGAAGCGCAGGCCACCAGGGGCCGGATCCTCGGCCGTGCCGCCGAGATCGCCTCCGAGGAAGGGCTGGACGGCATCACCATCGGCCGGCTCGCCGAGGAGCTGGAGATGAGCAAGTCCGGGGTGCACAAGCACTTCGGCACCAAGGAGACGCTGCAGATCTCCACGCTGGACAAGGCGTTCGTGGACTTCTGGCACCGGGTTGTCGAGCCCGCACTGGCCGAGCCTCCAGGCCTGCGGCGGCTGCGCGCGGTGTGCGCCAACTCGGTGGGCTATCTGGAAGCGCCGCTGCTGCCCGGCGGGTGCCTTATGACCGCGGCGCTCACCGAGTACGACGGCCGCCCCGGCCGGGTCCGCGACGCGGTGGCCGAGGTGTGGTCGCGCTGGCGGGAACAGCTGCGGGCGGACCTGACGGCGGCGGTGGAGAAGGCCGAACTGCCCGCCGGGTTCGACATCGACCAGGCGCTGTTCGAGATCATCGCCGCCGGGCTGGCACTGAACGCGGCCATGCAGCTCCAGCACGACCGGTCGGCCGCGGGCCGGGCCCGCCGCGCGATCGAACGGGCCCTGGACCAGTCCTGACCGCATACGCCAGACCGGGCACTGGCCGAGCACGCCAAGCGAGAGGCGATCGAGCAGGCCCCACCGCCTTCGCCGCCCCTCACGCGACCGCCTAACCGCGTTCTTACTGGTCAGCCCTTTTTCGTCCAACATTTTCCCGAGTGCGACAGGGACCCCCATTGTCCGGCCTGCACCGGTCGGCGGGCGTCGTCGAGTACGACGACCGTCCCCTGCCCGGGTGCCGGGCGGTCAGCAGTCCCTCCGCCGTGCCGACCACCGCCTCCCCTCCTGTCGTCGAACAACCTTTGACGACAGGGCGGCGGAGCGTCCGATGAACCCGCGTGATCCAGGGGGTCGCGGCGGCGCGAATCCAATCAGATCCGATGGGGATTGATGACAGGGGTTGGCGACAGCCAGTGTCCATTCCTCCGTACGGAAGGGGCCCTTGGTGGCGAACCTGGTCTGCAAGCGGGTCTCGACCGACCAGCAGTCGACCCAGCGGCAGAACCTCGTCCTGGCCGAGGCCGGGATCGAGGACCCGGTCGTCTGTGAGGAGGACAGCGGCACCTCCAGTCGTCTCCACCCACTTGAGCGCCCGAAGATCGGCGAGCTGATCACCTACGCGCGGCCGGGCGACACCGTGCCCATCTCCGAGATGTTCCGCCTCGTGCGCGGCACCGGGCACATCCTCGACGTGCTCGACGTCCTCCACCGCGACCGGGTGGCGCTGCGCATCCACGACGGCGCGTTCTCCGCCATGGCCCTTACCGCCCGCCACCCGCGCACCGGCGCACTGCTGCCCACCGTGAAGTTCACGGTGCAGACCCTCGCCGCCGGCGGCGAACTCCAGCGCGACCTCCAGCGCGAGCTGACCTACGACGGGCTGCGCGCCGCCGAGGCCAAGGGCAGCAAGGGCGGACGCCGCCCCGCCATCCCGCCCGAGAAGACCGACGCGGTGCGCACCGCGTACCTGGAAGGCCGCTCCATCGCCGTCCTTGCCCGCGAGCACGGCGTCAGCCGCGGCGCCATCCGTATGGCCGTCGCCGACCTCATGCCCGACCACACCGACACCGAACGCGAGGACACCCCGGCCCCGGAACTGCCGGACCCCTGACCAGCCGCAGAACCGGCCCCCACCCGCCTGAACCATCCCGGAGGAAGGGCGGGTGCCGCAACGTGACGGCCTACCGCCGGGCCGCGGCAGGCGCTGCTTCGATCGCGGGGACGTCGCGCAGGCCGAGACGCAGGTGCTCGACGTGGAAGAGGGCCTGCTCCAAAAGCTCGGCGACGTGGTTGTCGTAGAGGGCGTAGACGATGGAACGGCCCCGACGTTCTCCGGTGACGAGCCCCAGATTGCGCAGCAGGCGGAGCTGGTGGGAGCAGGCTGAGGCTTCCATGCCCACGGCTTCGGCGAGGTCGCCGACCGCGCAGGGGCTTTCCTGAAGGCGGGCAAGGATGTAAAGGCGCGAGGGGGTTGCCAGGGCCTGCAGGGTGGCGGCGACATCGGTGGCTCCCGCCGCGTCCAGGCGTTCGCGGGGGGTGGCATGGTGCTTGTCGTCGGCTCCGTGACCCATGGTGTCCATCCTACCGGTTACATATGAAGACCTGTTCATGCATTCATGTATGGTGGACGTGTCGCCTCGCTCCCGCCCTGAAGGGGTTACTTTGTCATGCCCTCTGACCTGCTTCAGTGGCCTGGACGTGCAGATCTGGCCTCTTCGCGTACGGCGCCGAGGCGCCGTACGCGGGTGTTCGCCCTGGCTGAGGCTCGCTGGGCCGCCGCGGCGCTGGTGCTGTTCCTGATCGCGCTGCCGCTCCAGCTGACCGGCGCACCTGCCTGGGCGTGGGGCCCGCTTTATGCCGCCGCCTACGTCACCGGCGGGTGGGAGCCGGGCTGGGCGGGGCTGATGGCGCTGCGGGCGAAGACCCTGGATGTGGACCTGCTGATGATCGTGGCCGCGATCGGCGCCGCCTCGATCGGGCAGGTGATGGACGGTGCGCTGCTGGTCGTTATCTTCGCCACTTCCGGCGCGCTGGAGGCCCTGGCCACCGCCCGTACTCAGGACGCGGTGCGCGGTCTGCTCGACCTCGCGCCGACCGTTGCTACCCGCCTGGCCGACGACGGGAGCGAGGCGACGGTCCCGACCGAGGACCTGGTGGTCGGGGACGCCATCCTGGTCCGCCCCGGTGAGCGGGTCGGCGCGGACGGCCGCGTCGTTGCCGGGGCCAGCGAGGTGGACCAGGCCACCATCACCGGCGAGCCGCTGCCGGTCCCCAAGGAGGCCGGGGACGAGGTCTTCGCCGGCACCCTCAACGGGACCGGCGCGTTGCAGGTGAAGGTCGAGCGGGACGCCTCGGACTCGGTGATCGCCCGGATCGTGGCCATGGTGGAGGAGGCTTCCGAGACCAAGGCGCCCACCCAGCTGTTCATCGAGAAGGTCGAGCAGCGCTACAGCTTGGGCATGGTCTTCGCGACCCTGGCGGTCTTCCTCATCCCCCTTGCGTTCGGCGGCGACCTGACCGGCTCGCTGCTGAGGGCGATGACCTTCATGATCGTGGCCTCGCCGTGCGCTGTGGTTCTGGCTACGATGCCGCCGCTGCTGTCGGCGATCGCCAACGCCGGACGTCACGGCGTCCTGGTGAAGTCCGCCGTGGTGATGGAGCGTCTCGGGCAGGTCGACGCGGTCGCCCTCGACAAAACCGGCACCCTGACCGAGGGCACCCCCCGCGTCACCGACATTCATCCCCTGAAGGGCTCCGGGCTGACCGAGGATGCCCTGCTGGCGTTGGCTGCTGCCGCCGAGTACCCCAGCGAACACCCCCTGGCCCGCGCTGTCGTCCACGCCGCCCGCACCCGCGGCCTGGCCATCGCTGGCGTGCGGGACTTCACTTCCACTCCCGGCGTCGGGGTCACCGCCGCCGTCGACGGTCATATGGTCGCGGTCGGTGCTTCCGCCCGTCTCCTCGGCGGCAACGGCGGCAACGGCGGCAACGACGACAGCGGGGCCCGTGCCGCCGAGGTCGCGGCCGACTTGGAGGACGGCGGCCGCACGGCCGTCTTGGTCCTGCGCGACGGCGGCCCGGTCGGGGTGCTGGGCATCGCCGACCGGTTGCGTCCCGATGCCGCCGTGACCGTCGCCGCCTTGGCCACGCTGACCGGTAGCCCCCCGATGCTGGTGACGGGCGACAACCCGCGCGCCGCCGAGCGCCTGGCCGCCGAGGTTGGCATCAGCGGCGACGGGGTTCGTGCCGGCCTCCTGCCCGAGGACAAGGTCGAAGCCGTACGGCGTCTGGAGGCGCGGGGGCGCAAGGTGCTGGTCCTCGGCGACGGCGTCAACGACGCCCCCGCCCTGGCCGCCGCCCACACCGGCATCGCCATGGGCCGCGTCGGCTCCGACCTCGCTCTGGAGACCGCCGACGCCGTCATCGTCCGCGACGAACTCGCCACTGCCCCCATCGTGATCGCCCTGTCGCGGGCGGCCCGGCGTCTGGTGGTGCAGAACCTGGTGATCGCCGGAGTGTTCATCTCCGGCCTGGTCATCTGGGACCTGGTGGGCCACCTGCCGCTGCCGCTCGGTGTTCTCGGCCACGAGGGCTCGACCGTCATCGTCGGCCTCAACGGGTTGCGTCTGCTGCGCGACGCGGCCTGGAACCGCGCCGCGAAGGACATGCGGTGAATCGCCGTACCAGGAAGGCCGCCTGCCGAACGGGGCAGCCCGGCCCGCAGTCCCCCGTCTGCCGCGGCTGCTGCTGCGCAGGCCGGTGCGGACCGTGCGACCAGGCGAACGTTTCCATGACCGAGTAACCGGGCCTTGGTCGCCAGCGCGCCAGCCGCTTCTGCCGCTCGTTCAGATGCGGGAGCGGAGCCTCGAACCGTCGTGCCATCTGGCCGCGGACCTCGTCGGATATGCGCATGCATCCTCAACGAGGCCGCCGCTGGGAAGCAACATCTTGCTTCTTGACGGCTTCGGTGGACCATGCAGGTCTGCACGATGGTGGCCGGCCAGACCGTGCCGACCGCGTCAGGAAGGCCCTTGAGCCCGTCACCCACCAGCATCAGCACGTCCTGGACGCCGCGGTTCCTGATCCCGGTGAGGATCTGCAGCCGGTGCTCGGCGCCGTCCCCGCCGTCTACTGGACACTCCCGATTCCTGCTGGCCATCACCGACGGCTGAGCGCCTGGCACTTATCAGATCTGCGATGCCCCGGCGACTGCAGCAAGAAAGGCGAACTGTCGCTCTCGGGCATCATGGGGAGCGCACGCGCCGGTCTGCACGCCGAACGTCGCGTTGCGGGCGTCAGTCGCGAGTTGGAGGATGCGTTCGTTCTGCGTGGCCAAGCGCAGCCGGTTGATCGCGTAGTTCACTCGCGACCGGGCTGCCCAGCTCTCGCGCAGGGCTTCTTCTTTCTGCTCGGCCACCGCCTCGGACTGAGCGGCCAGACGAGTTTCCCAATACAGCTGCCCTCGGTAGTCTGTCAACGCATCTGCCAGGCTCGACGCAGCTTCTTGAAGCCGCTGCGTCCGGACCACTCGTTCGGCACGAGAAGACATCCAGCGCTGCAACAGCCTTGTGGTGAGCGCCCCAAGCAGCGTCCCGATCACCGCAACGAGGCTCGTCCACACAGCACTCAAGCTCTGACCCGCTCCAGGGGCTGTCAAACGAGCGGCCCTGTCTCACTCTCGGTGGTGACGGAGGGTCGTGAAGGTCGTTGGCATTCGCGTGAACGATGTCAACGAGCTTGTGCAGACGGTCTTTTCGGGTCTATCCCCGCTGGTCATCGAGGACGAGGCCGCCGCGGGTGAGCGGATCGTGGTGCGGGCACGGACTCAGCGGGACGCTGCGGTTTGCCCGGGGTGCGGGGCTTCGTCGGAGCGTGTGCACGGCTATCACTGGCGGACCCTCGCGGACGTGCCGATCGATGAACGACGGGTGGTGGTCCGTGTCCGGGTGCGGCGTTTAGTGTGTCCCACGCGCGGCTGCCGCCGCACCTTCCGCGAACAGGTGCCCGGCGTCCTGGACCGGTACCAGCGGCGTACTGCTCGCCTGACCAGACAAGTCAAGGCCGTGGTCAAGGAGTTAGCGGGCCGCGCCGGAGCACGTCTGCTGGCGATACTCGCGATGGGCGTCTCACGTCACACGGCCCTGCGCACCCTCCTGCGGATCCCGCCTCCCACCGGGCGGGTACCCCGTGTGATCGGTGTCGACGACTTCGCACTGCGCCGGCTTATCTTGAGTTGATCGTTTGTGTGGGGCTGTGGCCTGCGTCGTCTCGTCGAGGACGGTGTCGTCGACGAGACGACGGGCCGCGTGTGGGGGTGGTCAGCAGGGTTCGATCGTTACCGAAGAGCGTCGTGGGACTGCGGGCTCCTCGGTGGCGAGGCCGGCGGCTCGGAGTCCAGGGCGTCACCGTCGACGGCCTCAGCACACGGCCGATCGTGGTCCGCGAGGGAGCACGACGCCACCGCAGCGGATGCCGTCGGACTCCGACGGCCGTCAGGACGGTGTCCGAGGCCCGCGCTGCCCACTCGGCGATCTCGTCCACGCTCCTCGCTCCCGACACGGCCGCGCACGCACAGACGAGGAGGATCGCGGTCAGCGAGTACCAGCGGCCCCGCCTCGCACGCGGGTCGGGCACCAGGTTCAGGAACGTCTGCAGGTCAGCGACTTCGCCGATGTCCAGCGGCCCCAGCTTCACCAACACCGACGGGATGGGAGAAGATGCAGCGGCAGGCACGGGCCACCTCATGATCCTTGAGCTTCGACACCCCAATGATCACGAAGCCCGTGCCTGTTCTGCTACCCACCCCAACCGATCACGGCCCGACCAACCACTCAACCCCGGAACTCGCCCAAGCCCTGGTCTCGTTCCGGGGCAAGAATCCGTGCGACGGGCGCCGACGTCACAACCGTGATCACGCCAAGATCCGCAGCCTCGGCGAACGCGCCATGGCCACCCTCAAGTCCTGGCGGCTCCTGCGGAAGCTCCGCTGCAGCACCACCCGGATCACCGCCGTCGTCCGTGCCGTCGGTGCCCTCGAACTCGCCACCTGACCAAAGAGGGAAAACCTCAGTTCGGGAAGTGGTCGCTTCCCGGGCAGGCTCCTGGTGCCGCCGACGTATCAGCTGCACGCTCGGGCCGCCGCCCTGCTTCAGGATGGACTTCCTGTTCCGTCATGATTGCGCGCCTCGGTGATGCAGTGGTGCAACCGGTTCCGCACGTCCCGCAGGTCCGTCATCTGCCGGTCGAGGCGGTCGAGTTCGGCCGCGAGCAGCTCCAGCAGCTCCTGTGACGCCTCACCGGAGTCGGCCAAGGGCAGCACCTCGCGGATGGTTCTGCTCGGCAAGCCCACGGAGTAGAGCTGCTGGATCAGCACGACCCGTTCGACGGCACCGGCCGGATACTGGCGCTGGCCACCCGGATTCCGGGTGGAGTACAGCAAGTCCTGCTGCTCGTAGTAGCGCAGCGCCCTGACGCTGACGCCCGCCTTCGCGGCTACCTCTCCGATCCGCATCCCGACCTCCTGACGTGACTCCGCGTCTCGCTTGCACCTGACGTTGGCGTCAGGTTTTAGCGTAGTGGACACGGCGCGAACCATCCCGCGCGAACCCTGGAGCAGGCCTGTGACCAGCCTATCTCCCACTCATTTTTCAGTAACCCAGGAGAAATCAGCAATGTCCAGCAGGAGCACGTCCGTGATCGCCGAAAACGCAGAGTGGTCGGCATGACCAACATCAACAAAACCGTCGTCGTCCTGGGCGCCACGGGGCAGCAGGGAGGCTCGGTCGCCGCTGCGCTGCGGGCCGACGGCTGGGGGGTGCGCGCGGTCGTGCGCGATCCGTCCGGTCACCGGGCCCGTTCCCTCTCCGCCTCCGGCGTCGAAACTGTCCGCGGTGACCTCGGGGATCCTGAGTCGCTCCGGGCGGCCTTCTCCGGCGCCCACGGTGTCTTCAGTGTCCAACCGAATTCCGGCCAGGTCGGCGCCGACGTGACCAATGAGGACGAGGTCCACTTCGGCACAGCGGTAGCGGACATCGCCGAGCGCTGCGGCGTCGCCCACCTCGTCTACAGTTCGGCGGTCACCGCGGGCTCGACAACGGGCGTCGACCATCTCGACACCAAGAACCGTATCGAGGCCCATCTTCGGAATCTGGACATCGCCGACACCATCATTCGACCCGCCACGTTCATGGAACTCCTGGTGACCCCCGAAATGGGTCTCGACCGGGGTGGACACCTGTCATTCCTGATGCACCCCGACCAGGCCATGCAGTTCATCGCGGTACGCGACATCGGCCGCATCGTCGCCACGGTCTTCGGCTCACCCGATCGCTACGTCGGCCGCGTTATGGAGATTGCCGGTGACACTCTCACCGGCAAGGCCCTGGCCGAGCATCTGACCCGGGCCGCCGGCCGGTCGATCAGCTACAGCCGCCTGCCGACGACCCTGTCGGCACAGGGCGAGGTCCTCAGCAAGTTGGAAGCACTCGTCGACGACGGCAGGCTGGCGGGAAACGCGAACCTTGACGCGTTGCGCACGGAATTCCCCTTCCTGCTGCGCTTCGACCGCTGGCTGGCCGGCCCTGGTGCGGGCCTCCTCGATGAGGCGCTCTGTTCCACGGGCAACACGGACATCGCTCCGCGCTGAACGAGGCCCTGAGCGTTTTCCGACCTGGCCGGGCAGGCGGTGGTTGGGTGGAAGGCGGTGTCCGGACGTGCAGAAGCTCCTGGTGGACGGGTTCACGACCAAGATCGCCTGTCCCACCGGGAGCTTCCGCCTGCTTGTCCACCCGTCCGGCATCGATGTGTCCACTCCGACTGCGCTACCTACCGGCCCCTCTGCGGGCGCGCCGCCAGGAACGCGGAACACGGTGGCGTCGTCTGAGCGTGGGCCGCCAGGCCCTGGTCGCTCCCGCCCACCTGCGGTGCCGCCCTGCCCACGCCCAGCTCGCTGCCGTTTTCGGGGTGTGAACCTTCCCCTTGATCGTGGACACCTGGAGACTGGGACATGTGAGCCCGGAGGAAGTAGTGCCGGGTGGGAAGTAAGTACGCGAAGCGGTACTCGGAGGAGTTCAAGCGGGACGCGGTCGCGCTGGTTCGCTCCTCCGGGCGGACGGTGTCCGAGGTCGCCCGGGAGCTGGGGGTCAGCGGCGAGAGCCTGCGGGCATGGGCGAAACAGGACCGGATCGATCGGGGCCAGGGAGCTTCGGGCGAACTGACGACTGCGGAGCGGGAGGAGCTTCGCAGGCTGCGGCGACAGAACGCCGAGCAGGCCAGGACGATCGAGGTGCTGCGAAAAGCGGCGGTCTTCTTCGCGCAGGAGAGCGATCGATGAGCGAGGTGTACGCGTTCATCGAGGCGGAGAAGACCACCTTCGGCGTTGCTCTCCTGTGCCGACTGCTGAAGGTGGGCCGCTCCTCGTTCTACGCCTGGCGTTCCGGTGAGCAGGCCCGTACCGCCCGCCAAGCCGCCGACCACGCCCTGGCTCACGGAATCACCGTGCTGCACCTGGCTTCCAAGGGTGCCTGCGGGGTGCCGCGCATCCACGCCGAGCTGCGCCGGCACGGTCACCGGGTCAACCGCAAGCGCGTCGAGCGCGTCATGCGCGAACGCGGCATCGCCGGGGTCACCCGGCGCAAGCGCCGCGGCCTGACCCGTCCGTCGAAGAAGGCGGCACCCGCCCCCGACCTGCTGGGCCGCGACTTCACCGCACTCGCGCCGGGGATGAAGCTGGTGGGCGACATCACCGCCGTCGCCACCGGGGAGGGCTGGTTGTATCCGGCGACCCGGATGGACCTGGCGACCCGTGAGATCGTCGGCTACTCCATGGCCGACCACCATCGCGCCAGCATGGTCGTCGACGCACTCCGCATGGCCGCGGGCCGAGGAGGACTCCAGCCCGACTGCATCGCGCACTCGGACCGCGGCAGTGAGTACACGTCCGGTGAACTCCGCCGTGACATACGTGCCTTGGGGCTACGGCAGAGCATGGGCCGCACCGGCTCCTGCTACGACAACACCGCCGCCGAGTCGTTCTTCGCGGTGTTGAAAGAGGAGATCGGCACCCGCATATGGCCCGACCGCGCCACCGCCCGGGCGGAGATCTTCGTCTTCATCGAGACCTTCTACAACCGCAGGCGCCTGCACCGGCACCCAGTATGGGGCTACGTCACCCCGCTGGAGACCCGGCAGCGCCACGAGCAAGGACACACCCTCACAGCGTAAGCATCGAGTGTCCAACATCACGGGGAAACTTCAAATTGAGTACCAGGCTGTGATCCCTCTCGTGCAGGCAAGGGGTGAAGGCTTCGTCACTTCATAGTCGGTGTCCGGTTCGTCGTTCCCGCGTCGGCGGTGTACGCCAGACCCAATACGCCGGGGTGGCACAACATGGCTGGTCCTGATCAACGACTGACCGACGGGGCTGAGCGGGAAACTGGTGGCCAGCATCCTGCGCAACTCTATGCGATGCTGGACTATTTCCCCTTCAGCAGACCGAGGCATGTGGTGGGAAGCTCGTACAACTCCCCGGAACCACACGCTCCAACCGTTCCATCGCGCCAGTAAACCCACCTTTCAAGCCAATTGAACCAATGTGGTGATCACGCACCCCCTTGTGTGGGCAGCTTTGCAGCGCGGATCATGCGATTCAACGCCTCCGTGCAGTTCGGCACACTCCTGTCCAAGTTTTCCGCGCAGTTGCGCACAACAGCTCGAGCGGGTCGCCGGTATCGAAGGAAAGGGCAAGGCATCGACGATGCTCTCCCACGCTTCCCTGGGCCTGCTGGAGTGGGACTCCTAGTGGGCGTCTGCGTGCGAGGACACGGCACACGCTGCCATCGCCGTCGACAAGACGTTGCTGCGGCAGCCGCCGGACCGGCCGGCACGTCGGATCGCCGGATAGGTTACGGACCTACCGGAACCGGAACGCTCGTCCTGGCTGACGGAAATGTCGTCGTGGCCCTCCGCGACCTGGCGGCGGGAGCCGGGCACACGGGCTTCGACATCACCGCCCCGCGTGAGCGAGCCGTTCTGCCGCTCCCTGCGTTGGCGGAAGCTCTCACAGCCCGGCTCGCCCATGAGGTCAACATATCCGCCTTGCGTAGGTTGGCCGGGACGCACCGGCGAGATCGTCCGCGGTGCACACGCCACCGACCGTCTCCGCCACGGTGCTGCTGGCGACGACCCCGCCTGTGCACCGCGACAGCCGCACCAGCACCCAGCCCGAGAGCGAGGAACACCACGTGGAAGACCGGCAGTTGCTGCGGAACATGGTCCGCATCCGGTGCATCGAAGAAGTGATCGCCGACGTCTACTCCGATGAAATACGGTTGCGTTGCCTGCAGATGCGCACCGCCGTTCACTTCGCCATTGGCCAGGAGGCCACGGCCGTCGGCGTGTGCGCAGCACTGCGCACCGAGGACGTCGTCTACAGCAGCCACCGCAGCCACGCCCACTACCTCGCCAAAGGAGGCGAACTTGGCGCCATGGTGGCGGAGCTGTACGGCAGAGAGACCGGCTGTGCCGGCGGCCGAGGCGGCTCCGTCCACCTCATCGACGAGGCCGCAGGATTCGGCGCCTCCGCCGCCATCCTCGGCGAGATGATCTCCGTGGCCACCGGAGCGGCTTGGGCCTTCGCCCGCGAGCACGCCCCCAGGGTTGCGGTCACCTTCTTCGGTGACGGCGCCTCTGAAGAGGGCGTCTTCCATGAATCGCTGAACTTCGCCGCACTGCACCGGCTTCCGGTGGTATACGTATGCGAGAATAACCAGTACTCGCTCTCCTCGCCCCTTACAGCGCGCCAGCCCAGCGGCACGAGCATCAGCGGGCGGGCCCGCGGCTACGGAATTCCGGCCGCCTGCATTGACGGCAACGACGTCACCTCGGTGCACGCCGCCGCCACGATGGCGGTTGAGCACTGCCGCGCGGGCAACGGCCCCTACCTTCTGGAACTGGACACCTACCGTTGGCGCGAGCACGTCGGCCCCTACTGGGACTCTGAACCCGGCGGCCGCTCCGAGGCCGAGGTGCGGTCCTGGGTGGAGCGCTGTCCCATTCGCCGCGTCGCCGACGTCTTGCGCGGCACCGACCCTACAGTAGACGAGCAAATCGCCGTCTGGAAAAAGGAGTTCCAAGCAGAAGCGCACGCCGCGATGGCAGCTGCCAGGGCCGCCCCCTACCCCCGCATTGAGGACCTGCTCGTCGGCACCTACGGCGACCACGGCACATACGCCGGCTAACGGGCAACGTTCCCAAGGGAGGTAGTGCAGCAATGAGGACACTCACTTACGCGCAGGCCATCAGCGAAGCCACGGTCCAGTGCATGGAGGCCGACCCGGCCATCATCGTGGCCGGCCAGAGCGTCGACGAGCACGCAGGCGTCTGGGGCACGACCAACGAAGCCTACAAGCGCTTCGGCAAAGCCAGGGTGATCGACATACCCAACAGTGAGAACGCCTTCGCCGGCATCGCGGTTGGCGCGGCCACCATGGGCCTGCGCCCGATGGTCGTCCACACCCGCGCTGACTTCATGTTCCTGGCCATGGACGCCATCATCAACCTGTCCGCCAAGTGGCGCTATATGTATGGCAACAAGCGCGGCGCGCCCGTTGTTCACCGTGGCATCGTCGGCCGTGGCAGGGGAGAGGGCGCCACCCACTCCCAAAGCCTGCACGCTCTTTTCGGGCACTTCCCCGGCCTGTACGTCGCTACCCCGGCCAGTCCTGCGGACGCCAAGGGCCTGCTGGTAACAGCCCTTCAGGGCGACACCCCAGTCGTCCTACTGGAAAACCGCGGACTGTACGACCTTCAAGGCGAGGTGCCACAGGAGCCGGTGGCCGTGCCGTTTGGCAGGGGCAGAATCGTCCGCGCAGGCAACGACGTAACGATCGTAGCCGCCTCCCACATGGTGTACGAAGCCGATCGCGCCGCTGACGCCCTTGCGCCCCAGGGCGTCAGCGCCGAGGTCGTGGACGTCCGCAGCATCCGGCCGTTCGACGACGCCGTGATCTGCGAGTCCGTCGCGAAGACCGGGCGCCTCGTCGTGGCGGACACCAGCTGGGCACGCTACGGCTTCACCTCCGAAGTTGCCGCAGTCGTGGCGGAGAACGTGCCTGGCGCCCTGAAGGTGCCGGTGCGCAGGGTGACGCCGCCGGACTGCCCTTCCCCCGTGTCCGCACCTCTTGAGAACGCGTTCAACCCCGATGCTGAGACCGTCACCCGGGCCTGCCTGGAGGTCCTGGGACTGGCCGACGGCGTCGTACCGAAGATGCGGGACGTCATGGCTACGTTCAACGGCCCGTACTGACCCCGGGCCGTACCGAAGACGCCCCCAGCGGCACCACCAGCGACGCGAAGAACAACAGAAGGGCATCACGACAGCATGGAGTACACCGCACATCCCGACCGCTACACGGACATGCCCTACCGACGCAGTGGCCGCAGTGGCCTGAAACTCCCCGCGATCTCGCTCGGTCTGTGGCACAACTTCGGCCCCGACCGACCGGTCGAGACCCAGCGCGCCATCCTGCGGCGCGCCTTCGACCTAGGCGTCACCCACTTCGACGTGGCCAACAACTACGGCCAGCGCCGTACGCCCGGCGCCGCCGAATCAGCACTCGGCGCCGCGCTCAAGGCGGACTTCGCGCCGTATCGCGACGAACTGGTGATCTCCACCAAGGCCGGCTACCCGATGTGGCCCGGCCCGTACGGCGACGGGGGCTCGCGCAAGTACCTACTGTCGTCCTTGGACCAGAGCCTCGTTCGCATGGGCTTGGACTACGTCGACATCTACTACTCGCACCGCCCCGACCCAGACACCCCCTTGGAGGAGACGGTGGGCGCCCTGCACACCGCCGTCCAGCAGGGCAAGGCGCTCTACGTCGGCATCTCCGCCTACTCGCCCGAGCAGACCCGGGAAGCCGCCCGCATCCTTGGCGAGCTCGGTACACCACTGCTGACCCACCAGACCAACTACTCCATGCTCTATCGCCACCCTGAGGACGGCCTCCTCGACACCCTCGACGAACTTCGCATCGGGCCGATCGCCTACTGGACGCTGAAGCAGGGCCTGCTGAGCGGCCGCTACCTCGACGGCATCCCGGAGGACTCACGCGCCGCGAGTGACAGTCCCTCCCTAAGCCCTGACTGGGTGACCGAGGACCTTGTGCGGCAGCTGCGCGCCCTTGACGACATCGCCAAGTCCCGCGGCCAGTCCCTCGCCCAGCTAGCCCTCGCCTGGGTTCTGCGTGGCGGCCGCATCACCTCGGCTCTGATCGGTGCGAGCAGCCCTCAGCAGGTGGAGGACTGTGTGGCGGCCACCCACAACCTGGACTTCGACGCTGAAGAACTGGCCCGGATCGACGAGATCATACGGGCGGCTGGTTAAGGTCCAGGCGGCGAGCGGTGACTGCTTCCTGCCTTCAGATGGCCCCGAACAGGAAGCCCGCTGCCGCTGCACGCCGCATGCTGGGGCCCTGGCCAGCGATTCAGCGTCGGCCGGGCAGACCAGAGGCTTGTCGTGACCACGAGGCAGCAGCAGCCCGCCCAGTCCGCAGATCCTGGACCGTCTTCAAGATCAAGACAGTCCTGACGGAATCATCCTGTCAGACAAGAGGGTCCGAGCAACGCCTTGAGGTCGCCGAAGAGGGCCGGGCTCGGTGTCACCCGGTGTCGGTCGAGCCGCAGGACCGTGGTCTTGGTCGGTCCCTGGAGCTTGATGCGGACCTCGCTGTCGCCCTTGTGGTGGGTGAGGATCTCGCCGAGGCGGCCGACCATCGGAGGGGTTACCTTCACCTCGAGGATGCTGAGGATCACGGGTGCGTTGGTGCCCGCGTTCGACAGGTCGGGGACCTGGAGCTCCATCGCGACCAGCCGCGGCACGTCCTCGCGCTTGTCGAGGCGTCCCTTGACGAACACGACGACGTCCTCCACGAGTTGGGTCGAGACCAGCTGGTACGTCGCCGGGAAGAACATGCACTCGATGGAACCGGCGAGGTCCTCGACGGTGGCGATCGCCCAGGCGTTGCCCTGCTTGGTCATCTTGCGCTGGAGGCCCGAGATGATGCCGCCGATGGTCACCACGGCCCCGTCGGCGTGCTCGCCGCCCGTCAGCTGGGCGATGCCCGCGTCAGCCTTGTCGGACAGCACGTGCTCCAGGCCGAAGAGGGGGTGGTCGGAGACGTACAGACCGAGCATCTCCCGCTCCTGGGCGAGCAGGTAGGCCTTGTCCCACTCCTCGTCGGTGAAGGTGACGTCGAGTCCGAAGCCGGGCTCGTTGCTCTCTTCCTCGCCCATGCCGCCGAAGAGGTCGAACTGGCCCTCGGCCTCCTTGCGCTTGACCGCGACCACATTGTCGATCATCGGCTCGAAGTGTGCGGTGAGGCTCTTGCGGGCGTGCCCCAGCGCGTCGAAGGCGCCCGCCTTGATCAGCGACTCCGTGGTGCGCTTGTTGCAGGCGACGGCCTCGACCTTGTCGAGGTAGTCGGGAAAGGAGACGTACTTCCCCTTGGCCTTACGGCTCTTGATGATCGACTCGACCACGTTCGTGCCGACGTTGCGCACGGCTTCGAGGCCGAAGAGGATCACGTCGTCGCCCCGGGCGGCGAAGTTGTGCACCGACTCGTTGACGTTCGGCGGGAGCACCTTGATGCCCATGCGGCGGCACTCGTTGAGGTAGATCGCCGACTTGTCCTTGTCGTCCTTGACGGACGTCAGCAGCGCGGCCATGTACTCGGCGGGGTGGTTCGCCTTGAGGTAGGCGGTCCAGTACGAGACCAGGCCGTACGCGGCCGAGTGCGCCTTGTTGAACGCGTAGCCGGCGAAGGGAACCAGCACGTCCCACAGGGCCTGGATGGCGTCGTCGCTGTAGCCGTTCTTGCGGGCGCCGGCCTGGAAGATGACGAAGTTTTTCGCCAGCTCCTCGGGCTTCTTCTTGCCCATCACCCGGCGGAGGATGTCGGCCTCGCCGAGCGAGTAGCCGGCGATGATCTGGGCGGCCTTCTGCACCTGCTCCTGGTAGACAATCAGGCCGTAGGTGACGTCCAGGACGTCCTTGAGGGGCTCTTCGAGCTCCTTGTGGATCGGCGTGATCTCCTGGCGGCCGTTCTTGCGCTCCGCGTAGTTGATGTGCGAGTTCATGCCCATCGGGCCCGGCCGATAGAGGGCTGAGACGGCGGAGATGTCCTCGAAGTTGTCGGGCTGCATCTGGCGCAGCAGCGAGCGCATGGGGCCGCCGTCGAACTGGAAGACACCGAGGGTGTCACCGCGGCAGAGCAGCTCGAAGGTCGTGGGGTCGTCCAGCGGGAGCGCGAGCATCTCCAGGTCGATGCCCTTGTTGGATTTCACCATCTTGACGGCGTCATCCATGATCGTCAGATTGCGCAGGCCAAGGAAATCCATCTTCAGCAGGCCGAGTGACTCGCACTGGGGATAGTCCCACTGCGTGATCGTCACACCGTCCGTGTGCCGCACCCAGACGGGGGCGTGGTCGACGATGGGCTCGCTGGACATGATCACGCCGGCCGCGTGCACGCCCATCTGCCGCACCAGCCCCTCGACGCCCTTGGCCATGTCGATGACCTTCTTCACGTCCGGCTCGTTCTCGTACATCGCCCGGACCTCGCCCGCCTCGTTGTAGCGGGAGTGCGAGGGGTTGGTGATGCCGTCCAGGTCGATGCCCTTGCCGAGGACGTCGGCGGGCATGGCCTTGGTGATGCGGTCGCCCATCGCGTACGGGTAGCCCAGTACGCGCGCGGAGTCCTTGATCGCGTTCTTGGCCTTGATCTTGCCGTACGTGCCGATCATGGCGACTTTGTCGGCGCCGTACTTCTCCGTCACGTACCTGATCACCTCGACACGTCGGCGCTCGTCGAAGTCGATGTCGACATCCGGCATGGAGACACGCTCGGGGTTCAGGAACCGCTCGAAGATCAGTCCGTGCGGGATCGGGTCGAGGTCGGTGATGCCCATGGCGTAGGCGACGATCGAACCGGCCGCGGAACCACGGCCGGGGCCGACCGCGATGCCTTGGCTCTTGGCCCACATGATGAAGTCGGCGACCACGAGGAAGTACCCCGGGAACCCCATCTGGATGATGACATCCATCTCATATTCGACCTGCTTCTGGCGATCCTCGGGGACGCCGCCGGGGAAGCGGCGCACCATGCCTTGGCGCACCTCCTCCTTGAACCAAGTGACCTCGGTGTAGCCCTTGGGGATGTCGAACTTTGGCATCAGGTTCTTCGTCTCGAACATGCCAGTGGTGTCCACCATCTCGGCGATCAGCCGGGTGTTTTCGCAGCCTTGACGCCAAGTGTCCGAGGTGTCCAGGGCGTACATCTCGTCCGTGGACTTCAGGTAGTAACCGCCCCCGTCCAGCTTGAAGCGGTTCGGGTCGGAGAGGTTCTTGCCGGTCTGGATGCACAGCAGGGCGTCGTGGGGCTCTGCCTCGTGCGCGTACGTGTAGTGCGAGTCGTTGGTGACCAGCGGTGGAATGCCGAGCTTCTTGCCGATCTCCAGTAGACCGTCACGGACCCGGCGCTCGATCTCAAGACCGTGTTCCATCAACTCCAGGAAGAAGCGGTCCTTGCCGAAGATGTCCTGGTACTCGGCCGCCGCCTTCAGAGCCTCGTCGAACTGGCCGAGGCGCAGCCTGGTCTGCACCTCGCCCGAGGGACAGCCAGTGGACGCGACGATGCCCTCGGACCACTGCGCGATGGTCTCCTTGTCCATCCGAGGCCACTTCGTCAGCCAGCCCTCGGCATAAGAGTCCGAGGAGAGACGGAAGAGATTGTGCAGGCCCGTCTTGTTCACTGACCACATCGTCGTGTGGGTGTACGCACCGCTCGCGGAGACGTCGTCCCGCTTCTGGTGCGGCTGCCCCCAAAGAACCTTGCGCTTGTTGCGCCGCGACTCGGGAGCCACGTACGCCTCGATCCCGATGATCGGGGTGATCCCGGCCTTCTTCGCGGAGTGAAAGAAGTCGTATGCCCCGTGGAGGTTGCCGTGGTCGGACATGGCGATGTGCGTCATGCCCATCTCGTTGCACGCGTTGAACATGTCCTTCAGCCGCGCGGCGCCGTCCAGCAGCGAGTACTGGGTGTGGACGTGCAGGTGCGTGAACGGCGGCTTTGACACGGCTTCGGCCTCCAAGGGGAGAGAACTGGTAGTCGGAGAAGCAAGGGGAAAGGGTATCCGCAAGTGCGATGCAGCAGGTGGTGGTTGGCGTGGAGATCAGCCGTGTCCTGACTGTGGGGAACGCTCGTGCGGGCGGACTGCCATGGGCCCGTCTTCCCGCACCCAGTGAGCGGGACCAGGGCGGACGTCACGGTGGCCGGGTTTCAGGTGCCACGCGACTGGTGCTGAGCGAGCCGATGCCGGAGTACCGCGTCTGTGACCAAGTGCGTGGCTCGGCGTCGTCGGACGCCAGGATGTCGCACAGTGTGATGCCGACCGCTTCGTGGCGTGCTGGTAACTCGCCATCTCGTTGACGGTGCCGGCGGGCGAGGGCCGCGCGCCAGATGGTTCATGTTCGAGCGAGTCGTCACGCGATGAGGTCGGCAGGGGTGCCTCGGCCCTTGGCTCAGATGTCGTGGCGAGGAACAGTCCACACAGAGGCGCCGTTGTCTCAGGCATCGGCGAGGGGCACCATGTGGTCAATCTCCGTGCTGTGGGGAGGTACGAGCGGATACTCAACGACGAATGGCGAGCCCTCAATCAGCCCCGGTGCAACCATCGACTGCTACTCCAGTGCGGTGCCCTCTCGGCCCGCCTGCCTCTGCCTCCGGCGACTACCGCCCCGCCAGCACCGGTCATGCCACGAAGAATTGTGGCTTCAGCACCGGGACGGTGATCGGAACCCCACGTATCAACTTCATGATCTTTGGAGCCCGATGTGGAATACCGCAGGTTAGGCGCGAGCGGCTGCGCCGTTTCCGCGTTCGCGCTCGGCACGATGACTTTCGGCGCCGCCACCGACAAGGAAGAGTCGTTCGCCCAACTCGATACCTTCGTCGAGGCTGGCGGAAGCCTGATCGACACTGCGGATGTCTACGTCGGCGGCACTTCGGAGGAGATCATCGGACAGTGGTTCGCCGACCGCCCGGCCGAGATCACCAACCGGGTCGTACTCGCGACCAAGGGCCGGTTCGCCACCGACAGAAACGACCCCAACGGGGTCGGCGCGTCTCGGCGCCACCTCGATCGCGCCCTGACGGCGTCGCTGCGCAGGCTGGGCCTGGAGACCATCGACCTGTACCAGGTGCACGCGTGGGACCCGTTGACCCCGCTTGAGGAGACCCTGTCTTTCCTGGACGACGTGATCCGGGCGGGCAAGATCCGCTACTACGGGCTTTCCAATTTCACTGGTTGGCAGGTACAGAAGGCTGTCGACCTCGCCGGTTCGCTCGGACTGGCCAAGCCGGTCACCTTGCAGCCGCAGTACAACCTGCTCTCCCGCGAGATCGAGTGGGAGATCGTGCCGGCCTGCCGACACAACGGGCTTGGCCTTCTGCCCTGGTCTCCGCTGGCCAGTGGGATCCTCACCGGCAAGTACCAACGCGACACCGAACCGGCCGCCGACCAGCGACTGTCCCACGCTGAGACGGCGCGCCTTTTCGGGGGCCGCAGAGGTGAGCAGCGTACCTGGGACGTGATCGACGTGCTGAAGGCTGTCGCAGAGCGGCGCGGTGCCACCGTCTCACAGGTGGCGCTGGCGTGGGTCGCCGCCCAGCCGGCGGTCACCGCGGTGATCCTCGGAGCTCGCACGATCGAGCAGCTAAAGGACAATCTCGGGGCGTCAGGACTGGTGCTCAGCGGAGAGGAAGCCGAGCAGTTGGGTACCGCGAGTCAGCCATCAGTCGACTACCCCTACGGCGGCATGGCCTTGCGGCAGCGTCGCCGCAAGATCGAAGGCGGCTGGCACCACGATTAGGCGGGCGCGTTCGCGAACGGACTCACCATCGCCTGAACGGTCCTCTCTGGCTGAGGCATCACCGCGTATGCGAGTTGCCGCTGGCCGGCCGTGCCAGCCCTTGCTCGGCCATGGCATCGTGGCGGTGATCTGCGGGGAGCGTTCGCTCTCGACGACGGCCGAACCGCGGTTCCAGATCTCCACGCCACTCGCCCGCCGACGGACGAGTGGCAAGCGCGCCTTTAACTGCTGTCGCCGGAAGCCGAGTTGCTGTGTAGAGGCGCACTTGACTGCGCGTGCCGTCCATCTTCAGCTTGATGGTGCCCCTATAGATTCCACTCTCTTCGCGCGCGGCTACGCAGCAAATCGGCGCTCCCTGCTCGCAGTGCCGCGGGTGCGCATTGTCCAGGCAGTTGAGCACCTCACCCCATCACCGCTCTCCTCAGAAGGACACCTTTATGACTGCTACGCCCGATCTCGGCACCCCCCGGCTGGCCTCTCCCGACCTCTTGCGGTCCGCCTTCCGGCGGCATGCGGCAGGAGTCGCCGTGATCACCGCCAACAGCGGCGCGGGACCGGTTGGCTTCACAGCCACCTCCCTCACCTCCGCCTCCGCCGAGCCCCCGCTCGTTTCCTTCGGTATCGACACCGCCAGCTCCAGCTGGCCCGCGGTTTCCGAAGCCGGCCATGTCGGCGTCCACATACTCGGCGAGCACCAGCAGGAACTGGCCGCGACCTTCGCCCGCAGCGGCGCAGACCGCTTCGCTGCGCCCACTGTCTGGCGGGAGGGCCCGAACGGGGTTCCCGTTCTCGACGACGTCCTCGCGTGGCTCGTGTGCCAGGTCGTGGCGCGCGTACCGGCCGGGAAGCACCGCATGGTTCTGGCCGAAGTTGTCCTCGGCGACTCCGCGGGCCCCGGCCGCCCACTGCTGTACCACCAGGGCCAGTTCAACCAGCTCCGCGACTGACCGATCGACCTCAGCGCCTGCACGATCACCGAGGACGCCTTTGAAGCCGTCCGAGCTGTCCAGTGTGGCTAGGGACGGCCACCGGCCCTTCCCTTCATGCAGATCAGTCCGGTGACAGACCGGCATCTGAGGCAGGCGCAGGCCCGGGTGTCGCTCGGAACAGCCCAAACGCTGTGAGCGCCGGAGTGCGAGCGGTGTTTGGACAAGCGAAAACCCGCGTTCAGAATCTTCGCCATGGCGGATTCGCAATCCCCGTGCTGCCGTCGTGCCCCGCCCAGCAGACGGTACGGATCAGCCAAGACGAATCACGGGAACGACTTATGCAACCCGTCCTGAACCATGCGCCCCACCGGTTTCATCACGCCAGGCAGCCTAACTTTCAAGCCAACTGAGCGTATCGGATGACCACGTGCCCCCTTGTGTGGGCAGCTTTGCAGTGCGGACTATGTGATTCATCGCTGCCGCGCAGTTAGACACATCATGTCCAACGCTTTTGCGCAGTTGCGCACAACCGCTCAAGCGGGTCGCCGGTATCGGAGGAAAGGGCAAGGCATGGACAACCCCTTCGACAATGCGGAGGGAACCTTCTCCGTGCTCCGCAACGGAGAGCGGCAGTACTCCCTGTGGCCAGAGTTCGCGTCCGTGCCCGCAGGGTGGGAGGTCGTGCACGGGCCGGGGCCGCGACCGGACATGATCACTTTCATCGAGAAGAACTGGGACGACATGCGGCCGGCCAGCCTGCAGGGCGATCACTAGGTCCTGTCCTGTCGATCTTGTCGGATCAGCCCGCGGCTCCCCCAGACTCCTCCCCCAGACTTCGTCTGGGAGGTGCCCCCAGGGAGGTGCCCCCAGATGCGGTGCATCGCAAGGCGCCGGATCGTAGCTCATACCTGTCCGTATTCGCGCGATTCGGTAACGCAGCGAGGTGTCGCAGCTGGCGTCGCGGGCCCGGCAAGATCGGCAGGACAGAGCCTAGCAGTCCCAGTAGCACCAGAATCGCTCCATCGCGTGCAGGACGCAGTTGCAAGACACGGGAGTCCACTTGTTGTTGGTGCACGAGTTGTTCGAGGAGCAGGCGGTCCGTACGCCGCAATCGGTGGCCGCGATCAGCCGGGACGAATCTGTCACCTACGCCGAGCTGAACGAGCGCGCGAACCGACTCGCCCGTCATATTCGGGGCCGCGGGATCGGGCCGGAGGACCGGGTGGTCGTACTGCTGCCCCGGTCGGTCGACCTGATGGTGGCTCTCCTCGCGGTACTCAAGACCGGCGCGGCGTACGTTCCGATAGATCCGGACTATCCGGCCGAGCGCATCGCCTTCATGACGCAGAACGCCGGCCCGGCGATGATCCTCGACCGGCTGCCGGAAACCGATGGCCGCTCCGCGGCCAACCTCACCGACGCCGACCGGACCGCCTCGCTGCGCCCGGGACATGCCTGCTATGTGGTCTACACCTCCGGTTCCACAGGGCGGCCAAAAGGTGTCGTGATCGAGCACCGGTCGTTTACGGCGCATGTGCGCCGTTCCGCCGCGGAGTACCCCGGCATCCCAGGAACCAGCCTGGTCCATACCTCAGTTGGCTTCGACCTGACGGTCACCGCGCTCTACCCACAGTTGATCACCGGCGGCAGCGTCTGGCTGGGCGAACTGACAGCCAAAGGCGTTCGGAGCGCACCGCGTCCGACGTTCCTCAAGGCCACTCCCAGTCATCTCGGCCTGTTGCTCGACACCCTGCCCGACAGCGTCTCGCCCAGTATGTGTCTGATGCTCGGAGGCGAGGCGCTTGACGGTGTATCCGTCGCGGCATGGCGGGCACAGCACCCCAATGCTGCCGTCTACAACTCCTACGGTCCGGCGGAAGTGACCGTCAACTGCTGCGACTACGCGCTCGAGCCGGAAGACCCGACACCGCTCAGCAGTGTGCCCATTGGGCAGCCATTTCCGGGCGTGACGGCATACCTGCTCGACGAGCGGCTGCGGCCGGTGGCGCCAGGCGAGACGGGCGAGCTCTATGTCTCCGGATGGGGACTCGCGCGGGGTTATCTCGACCAACCAGGACTGACAGCGACCCGTTTCGTCGCCGACCCGTTCGGCGAGCCCGGTGCCCGGATGTACCGCACTGGCGACCTCGCCCGCCGAACAGATCAAGGCGTGCTGGAGTTCGCCGGCCGGGCGGACGAACAGCTCAGCGTCCGCGGCTACCGGATCGAGCCGGGAGAGATCGAGTCCGTACTCAAAGAGCGGCCAGATGTCCGGCACGCCGCCGTCACGCTGCACCAAACCGGACCGGACGACAAGCGAATCGTCTGCTACGTCGTCCCAGAGAACGGAGCTCACCTCGAACCGCAGACATTGCGCCGCGAAGTCGGGCTGATGCTACCGGAGTACATGGTTCCATCGGCGTTTGTCGTACTCGACCAGATGCCTTTGAGCGCCAATGGAAAGCTCGACCGCACGGCGCTTCCAGCGCTCGCACCCACCGGCACCGGTCGGGGTGGTACCCCGCAGAGCATGGGCGAGCAGGTGTTGTGCGACGCGTTCGCCGAAGTCCTCGGAGCGTCCCACGTCGGGCCCGACGACTCGTTCGTCGAACTCGGCGGCCACTCCCTGCTGGCAATCAGGATCATCAACCGGGTGAGTTCGGAGCTGGGCACCCGGCTCGACATCCGCGACCTGTTCGATCATCAAACCCCGGCAGCACTGGCCGGCAGATTGCACCAGACGAGTGAAGCAGCGCGACCGCCACTGCGGCCGATGCCACGCCCCGAACTGATCCCCCTGTCGTTTGCACAGGAGCGGCTGTGGTTCCTACACCGTTTGGAGGGGCCGAGCCCGACCTACAACATTCCCTATGTTCAGCGCCTGACCGGCCCTCTCGATGTGCAAGCACTTGACGCCGCCCTGACCGACGTGATCACCCGGCACGAGATTCTGCGCACCAGCTATCCCGAGGTCGACGGTCAGGCGACGCAGTTCGTGCATCCGCCGGACGCGGCTACACCTGTTCTGAAAGTCGAGGACGTCGACGAAACCGCACTGCCGGATCGCGTCCGCGAGATCACCCTACGCCCCTTCAACCTGCGCAGCGAGATTCCGTTGCAGGCGACGCTCCTCCGAATCACCCCCACCGACCACGTCCTGGCGCTGGTCATCCACCACATCTCCTGCGACGGCTGGCCGTTGGGGCCGATCGCCAGCGACCTCGACCAGGCCTATCAAGCCCGTGCGCAACGCACCTCACCCGACTGGGCCCCCCTGCCCGTCCAGTACATCGACTACACCCTCTGGCAGCGCCATCACGAAGTCCGTGACCACCACTTGGACCACTGGGTCACCACTCTTGCCGGGCTCCCGGATGAACTGCCCCTGCCGTGCGACCGACCCCGCTCACCCACGTCTACCAATCGGGCCCAGCGGATTCCCCTTCATATCCCTGCCCACACCCACAACCAACTCACTCAAGTAGCACGTGCCACCAGCGCGACTACCTTTGTTTTCTGCCACGCGGCAGTCACCGCTCTTATCAGCAAACTCACCGGCCACACTGACATCCCTATCGGTACGCCTGTCACTGGACGTACCGACCAGGTCCTCGATGACCTCATCGGCTTCTTCGTCAACACTCTCGTTCTGCGCACGAAAATCACCGGGAACCCGTCTTTCCGCGAGCTGCTCACGCAAATCCGCGACGTTGATCTGACCGCCTTCGCCCACAAAACCACTCCCTTCGAGCACATCGTCGAACGCCTCAACCCCCACCGAACCCCCAACCGTACGCCCCTCTTCCAGATTATCCTGACCGCGCAGCCCATGGATACGCCGCTGAATCTGACGGGACTCATCTCGTACAGCTATCCGCAGGTGCCCCGCGTTTCGAAGTTCGACCTGAACATCAACTTCGATGAGCAGTTCGCGGATGACGGTCAACCCGCCGGGATCACGGGTTACCTCGAATTCGATCCTGACCTGTTCGACCTGGCAACAGCGGAGAGCATGAGCCGCTGGCTGACGGCTGTGTTGGTCGCTGCGGCAGAGGACCCAGACCTGCGGCTCAGTGAGTTCGATGTGCTGACGTCGGAGGAGCGCGCGCAGATCCTCACCGAATGGAACGACACCGCGCGCGATAATTTACCGTCTACACTGCCCGCGCTGTTCGAGGCTCAGGTGGCACGCGCTCCGGATGCCGCTGCGGTACAGGCCGGTGACGTTACGCTGAGTTACGCAGAGCTGAATGCGCGGGCGAATCAGCTCGCCCGCTATCTGGTGTTCCATGGTGCCGGCCCCGAGTCGATAGTTGCTCTGCATCTGCGGCGTTCGATCGACTGGGTGGTGGCGGTCTGGGGGACACTCAAGGCCGGCGCGGCCTATATGCCGATCGACCCTGAGTATCCGGAGCAGCGGATCGCCTTCATACTCGCGGATGCGGAACCAGATTTTGTTCTGACTGAGATTCCAGACGTCGAGCAGCTGTCCGTGGACAACCTGACCGACGCAGAGCGCCGTGCCCCGCTACGGCCTGAGCATCCCTGCTTGGTCGTCTACACCTCTGGGTCGACCGGGCGTCCCAAGGGAATCACGCTGCACGGCTCGGGAATGTCGAACCTGGTGAACTGGTGGACACATGACAAACTCTGAGGATCAGGCAGGGCGGGCCGCTCAGTTCGCGTCCCTCAGTTTCGACGTCGCGGCGTTGGAAACTCTGGCAACGACGGTCGGCGGCGGCTGCCTCATTGTTCCGGACGAAGAGACACGCAAGGATGGCGACCGATTCGTCGACTGGTTACTCAAGCATGAGGTCGACGACCTGATGGCCTTGCCTAACCTCATGTTCTCGGAGGTCTGTGAAGCCGCGAACAGGCGCGGCATCACGATTCCCGGACTGCGTCGCATGGGGCAAGCCGGCGAGGCCCTTATCCTTTCGGAGCAGGTGCGGGATTTCGTCCGTAACAATCCAGGGATGCGCCTGGATAATGCCTACGGGCCGGCAGAATCGCATGTCCTAGCCACGCGATATACGTTTCCCGCTGAGGTCGATGACTGGCCGCGGGACGCACCGATCGGCCGGCCGGTGCCCAATACTCAGGTATACGTGCTGGATCGCTGGCTGCAGCCCGTTCCTGTGGGTGTGGCGGGCGAACTCTACCTGGCTGGCGCGCAGCTGGCCCGCGGATACCTGAACCGGCCAGGCCTGACGGCATCACGATTCGTCGCCAACCCGTTCGGTGTTCCAGGCAGCCGGATGTACCGCACCGGCGATCTGGTGCGCTGGCGGGCCGATGGCGAACTGCTCTTCATGGGGCGAGTCGACCACCAGGTAAAGGTGCGGGGCTTCCGGATCGAACCCGGGGAGGTCGAAGACGCGCTGCGCCGGTGCCCCGGCGTTGCACAGGCCTCGGTGGTCCCGGTGGAGGACCGGCCGGGCAACCGCAGGCTTGTCGCCTATGTCGTTCCGGACGGAGACACACCACCGACGGCAGCGTCACTGCGGCGGCAGCTCAGCCGCGAACTGCCGGAATACATGATTCCGTCCGCATTCGTCATGCTCGACCGGATGCCGTTGAACCCCAACGGAAAGCTCGACCGGAACGCTCTGCCCATACCCGCCGCGGAACCGACGGGACGGCTGCCCGTTACGGCAGTGGAAAAGGCACTCTGTGAGATTTTCTCCGACGTCTTGCACTGGCCCGAAGTCCGTGTCGACGACGACTTCTTTGCCCTGGGCGGCCACTCGCTGAGCGCTACGAGGGTTGTGAGTCAGATCCGCGCCCGCCTCAAGGTCGATCTGCCGCTCCGCGAGTTGTTCGAGCGGCGCACCCCGGCCAGTCTCGCGGAAGCAGTCAAGACGGCCATACGATCCAGTGTTCCTCTACAGGCGCAGCCGCGTCCTGCCGAGGTCCCGCTGTCTTTCGCGCAGCAACGGTTGTGGTTCCTGCACAAGCTGGAGGGGCCGTCGGCGACCTACAACATCGCGCTCGCCCTGCGGCTCACCGGTGAGATGGACCGCGTGGCACTGGAGGCAGCGCTGAGCGACGTCGTCGCACGGCACGAGTCCCTGCGGACCGTGTTCCCCGAGACCGACGGTCATCCGCGCCAGCTCGTTACCGACGACCGCCCACCCCTGCACCTCCGCCAAGCGTCCGAAGGCGAGCTCGAAGACGCGCTGAGCGCCGCGGCGCGCCATATGTTCGATCTGGCGGGGGAGATCCCTGTTCGCACGACGTTGTTCGAAGTCGATGAGTCGACGTCGGTGTTGCTGGTGCTGGTGCACCACATCGCGGGTGACGGCTGGTCGATGAGGCCACTTGCGCGCGACCTCGTCACGGCCTACTCGGCCCGCCGCGAAGGTGTCGTGCCCTCGTGGACGCCGCTGCCCGTGCAGTACACCGATTACACCCTCTGGCAGCGGACGCTCCTGGGCGAGGAGGACGATGAGGAAAGCCTGTTCAACCAGCAGGTCGCCTATTGGACCGACCGGCTTGCCGGACTGCCCGACGAATCCACCGTGCCACTCGACCGGCCGCGCCCCGCTGTCGCCTCCTACGAGGGCGATTCTGTGGAGTTCGAGATTGGCGCGGAGTTGCGCGGCGCCCTGGAGGGGGCGGCCCGGTCCGCGGGTGGGTCATTGTTCATGGTGTTGCAGGCCGGGCTGGCGGCGCTGGTGTCGCGGCTGGGGGGCGGGGATGACGTTGCCGTGGGTTCGCCGATCGCAGGGCGGACCGACAGCGGGCTGGATGACCTGGTCGGCTTCTTCGTGAACACATGGGTCCTGCGCACTGATGTGTCGGGGGACCCATCTTTCGAAGAGTTGGTGGGGCGGGTCCGCGAAGCGAGTCTGGGTGCGTACGAGCACCAAGATGTGCCGTTCGAGGTGCTCGTCGAGCGGCTGAATCCCCGTCGTTCGTCAGCGCACCACCCGTTGTTCCAGATCGCTCTGACCCTCCAGAACTATGAAGAAGCCCGCTTCGACTTCCCGGGCCTCCAAGCACAGCTGGAACCCGCGCCCACCTACACATCCCGGTTCGACCTCTTCTTCAACCTCGCCGAGACGTTCGACGCCTCCGGTGCCCAGGCAGGCATCACAGCGAGGGTCGAATACGCGACGGAACTGTTCGACCGGGAGACTGTGGAGGAGCTGTCCCATCGCTTCGTCGGCCTCTTGCGGTCCCTCGTCGCACATCCTGAGAAACCGATCAGCGAAGCCGACATCCTGTTCCCGGCCGAACGGACCAAGCTGCTGCCGCCCGCCCCCGAACCCGTCGGCACGGCCCTGCCGGAGCTGTTCCGGGCGCAGGTCGTCCGGAACCCAGACGCAGTCGCGATGGTGGCAGGGCAAACGGAACTCTCCTATCGAGACTTGGACATGCGGGCGAACCGGCTGGCGAACTGGCTTGTCGAGCAGGGAGTCGAACCAGAACGCCGGGTCGCGCTGCTACTGGATCGGTCGGCCGATCTGGTCGTCGCGATCCTCGCGGTGATAAAGGCTGGCGGCGCGTATGTGCCGCTGGACCCGTTGTATCCGGCGGAACGGATTGCCGCGCTGCTCGACCAGACAGACCCAGTGCTGGTGCTACGAGAGTTGCCCGACGTGACCGGACAGCCCTCGGCGGACCCGGAAATCGCCGTCGGTCCGCGGAACCTGGCGTACGTCATGTTCACGTCGGGTTCCACCGGGGTACCGAAGGGCGTCGCGGTGACGCAGGCGGACGTCGTCGGCTTGGCGTCGGACAGCATATGGGGCGATGCGCACCGCCGGGTTCTCGTGCATTCACCACACGCCTTCGATGCCTCGACGTACGAGCTGTGGGTCCCGCTGATTCACGGAGGAACGCTGGTCTTGGCGCCCTCGGGTGAATTCGACGCCGCGGTGCTGGCGAGGACCATCACTGACGGTTGTGTCACCGGCTTGTGGCTCACTGCTGGGTTGTTCAGTTTGATGGTGGAACAGCATCTGGCCTGTTTCACCGGAGTGGAGGAGGTGTGGACAGGGGGTGACGTGGTGTCCCCCGAGGCAGTCCGCGAACTGCTCGATGCCCACCCCGGGCTCACGGTCGTCGACGGCTACGGCCCGACGGAGACGACGACGTTCGCGACCCGGCACGTGATGACGCGGGATGACGCTCCACAAGGGGCGGTCCCGATCGGCGTCCCGATGGAAGCCATGCGGGTCCGTGTGCTAGACGACAGCCTGCGCCTCGTGCCCCCCGGTGTCGTTGGTGAGCTGTACGTGGCCGGCGACGGGGTGGCCCGCGGCTACCTCGGTCGTCCCGACCTGACTGCCGCGCGTTTCCTGCCCGATCCGTTCGGCGTGCCCGGAACCCGGATGTACCGCACCGGCGACTTCGTACGGTGGAATCGCTGCGGCGAGCTGGAGTTCGTCGGCCGGGCCGACGACCAGGCCAAGGTCCGGGGCTTCCGCGTGGAGCCTGGCGAGGTCGAGGCCGCGCTGCTCGAGCAGCCCGAGGTCGCCCGAGCCGTCGTCCTCGCCACGGCCGACCGCCTGCTCGCCTATGTGGTCCCGGCGGCCGGTACCGGCACGGACACGGGAGACGCCCAGGTCGACGAGTGGCGCGATCTCTACGACACGATGTACGGGGCCGACGAGGTCGTGGCACTGGGGTCGGACTTCACCGGCTGGAACAGTTCGTACAGCGGGGAGCCGATTCCGCTGGCGGAGATGGCGTCCTGGCGGGCGGCGACGGTCGAACGAATCAGCGAGTCCGCGCCGCGCCGGGTCCTGGAGATCGGCGTCGGGTCCGGCCTGTTGCTCGGGCCGCTGCTGCAGCAGGTCGACGAGTACTGGGCAACGGACTTCTCCGCTCCAGTGATCGAACGCCTTCGAGGTCAGGTCGGCGCGAAGCACGTGAAACTGCTCTGCCAGCCAGCGGACGACGCTTCCGGGTTGCCGACAGAGTATTTCGACGTCGTGGTGTTGAACTCGATCGTCCAGTACTTCCCGGACCGGGCCTACCTGGAGCGTGTCCTCGACGGGGCACTGCGGCTGCTGGCTCCGGGCGGCCGGATCTTCATCGGCGACGTCCGGCATCAGCGCACAGTCCGAGCCTTGCACACGGCGGTGCAGGCCGGGCGAGCGGAGTCGGTCGAACGACTGCGGGCCTCTGTCGAACAGGACGTCCTGCTGGAGAAGGAACTGGTCCTCGATCCGGGGTTCTTCTCGTTGTGGGCCAAGGAGAATTCCGTCGGCATCGACATCCGATTGAAGCGGGGCGAGCCGCACAACGAGCTGACCCGGCACCGGTACGAGGTCGTCATCCACCGCGATTCCGCACAGGCGACATCGGTTGCGGACCTGCCGGAGGCACCGTTCAGCAGCCTCGGCGACCTGGACGGCGTCGACGCCCCCGTGCGGCTCACCGGTATCCCCAACCCCCGACTGACCGGGGAACTGGCGGCGGCCAGGGCGCTGGCCCGGCACGAGTCTCTTGAGGAGGTCCGCAGACAGCTCACGGGCGGCCAGGGGGTCGACTCGGAGGAACTGCACGCCTGGGGCGAGCGGTCGGGCCACCGGGTGGTGACGACTTGGTCACCCGACGACCCCGCCACGTACGAGGCGATCGTCCTCCTAACCGATCAGGTCGGCTCGCTGACCGATGTCTACCGCGCGCCGTCCGGACGCCCGCTGTCCGCGTTGGCCAGCAACCCGGGCGGGTCGCGTTTCACGGGCAGGCTGCTGACCATCCTGCGCGACCGGCTCGCCGAACGGCTGCCCGCCTACCTGGTGCCGTCGGCGCTCCTGGCCATCGACGAAATCCCGTTGACCGCCAACGGAAAGGTGGACCGGAACGCCCTGCCGGCCCAGCTACCGGCGACCACCGACCGCGCAGCGGGGACCCCCGTCGAGGAGGTTCTGTGCGGGCTGTTCGCCGAGATACTCGGCCGGGCCGCGGTCGGCGTCGACGACAGTTTCTTCGACCTGGGCGGGCATTCTCTGCTCGCGACCCGGTTGGTCAGCCGGATCAAGGCGGTGCTCGGGGTCGACCTGCCGGTCCGCGCGTTGTTCGAGCGGCGCACCCCTGCCGACCTCGCGGAAGCCGTCGGGACGGCAACACGATCGAGTACTCCTTTGCGGGCTCGTCCGCGCCCGCCCGAGATACCGCTGTCGTTCGCGCAGGAGCGCCTGTGGTTCCTGCACCGCCTCGAAGGACCGAGCTCTACCTACAACATCCCCCTGGTCCAGCGCATGACCGGCCCTCTCGATGCCGAAGCGCTCGTCGCGGCACTGACCGACGTCGTACACCGCCACGAAAGCCTGCGCACCATCTACCCCGAGCTGGACGGAAAACCAGTCCAGCAGGTGAACCCGGCCGACTCTGCCAATCCGACGATCATCACCGAAAGCGTTGGTACCAGTGGGCTGCCGGATCGGCTGAACCAAGCGATTAACTACGCTTTCGACTTGGGCAGCGAGATTCCGTTCCAGGCAACTCTTTTCCGAATCACCCCAACCGAGCACGTGCTGGCGCTGGTAGTCCACCACATCGCCTGCGACGGCTGGTCGCTCGGTCCGTTGGCAGAAGACCTCGCCAAGGCTTACACAGCGCGGTGTGGTGGTGATGCGCCGACTTGGTCGCCGTTGCCCGTGCAGTACGTGGATTACACGTTGTGGCAACGGGAACTGCTGGGCGAGGTCGGTGATCAGGACAGCGCCGGTTCCGGTCAGATGCGGTTCTGGGCCGAGGCCCTGGCGGGGTTGCCGGAGGAGATCGGGCTGCCGTTCGACCGTCCGCGTCCCGCGGTGGCGTCCTACCAGGGCGACGCCGTCGACTTCGCGGTGAACGCCGATGTGCATGCAGGGCTTGCGGACTTGGCGCGTCGGACCGGTACTACCCCGTTCATGGTGTTCCACGCGGCGCTGTCGTTGCTGCTGGCAAAGGTGACCGGGGGTAGTGACATCCCAATCGGAGTCACCGTTGCGGGCCGCGGGGACGAGGCAGTCGACGGGCTGATCGGGTTCTTCGTGAACACTCTTGTCCTGCGGGCCGACGTCTCGGGCGATCCGGTCTTCACGGAGCTGCTGGCCCGGGTCCGTGAGACGGACCTGGCCGCCTTCGCCCACCAGGACGTCCCGTTCGAGCAGCTCGTCCGTGAGCTCAACCCGTCCCGGTCCGCTAACCGGCACCCGTTGTTCCAGGTGCTGATGGCGTTCAACAGCAACCTCGCCAGCACCACACTCGACCTGCCCGGTCTGACCGTGCAGCCCGAGCCGCATCCGCAGAAGCAAGCCAAGTTCGACCTGTCGTTCGTACTGCGCGAACGATTCGGCCCCGACGGCGAACCTCTCGGCGTCCAAGGCACCATCACGTTCGCCACCGACCTCTTGGACCACGACACCGTTGTAACACTGGCCGGACGGCTGCATCGCATTCTCGAAGCCATCGTGGACGATGCCAGCCTGCCGGTGTCGACGGTTGACGTGCTGGCAGTCGAGGAACGTCACAACCTGTTGGTGGACTGGAACGGCGAGTCGGTCGCCCCCGCGACGACGCTCGCCCACGAGCTTGTCGAGCGGCAGGCGGCCCGCACACCCGAAGCAGCTGCTGTCGTATGCGGAGACTGCGCCGTCGACTACCGGACGCTGAACGCGAAGGCCAACCAGCTCGCCCGATACCTGATCGCCCACGGGGTCGGCCCCGAGGACAGGGTGGCAATCGTCCTCCCCCGCTCGGTGGACCTAGTCGTCGCCCTGTTCGCGGTGCTCAAGTCCGGCGGCACCTACGTGCCGATCGAGCCCGACTACCCGGCCGAACGAAAGTCGTACATGGTGAAGGACGCCGAGTGCCGACTTGTCCTGACCGGTCCGGTCGACGCCAGCGAGTATTCGACCGCGGACGTCACCGACGAGGAACGGCTGCGGCCACTGGACTCCACCAACACGGCGTACATGATCTACACGTCCGGATCCACCGGCCGACCGAAGGGCGTGCTCGTAGAGCACCGCAACCTGGCGACCTATCTGCGGTATCTGGGCTCGGCATACCGCGGAGTGCCGGGCTCGAGCCTGGTGCACACCTCAGCGTCTTTCGACCTGACGATCACGCCCCTGTACGGACAGCTCATCACCGGCGGCTGCGTGCGTCTCGACGACCTCGACGGGAACGGCCCACGACCGACATTCCTCGATTGCACGCCGAGTCACCTGGAGCTGATGCTGTCGTTGGACGACAGGGCGTTCCCGAGCGAATGCCTCGTCGTCGGCGGGGAAGCGCTGACCGGACAGGTACTGGCGGCGTGGCGAGAGAGGCACCCGGACGTCTGTGTCGTCAACGCTTACGGGCCAACCGAATCCACTGTGAGTTGTGCGGACTTCTATCTGATGCCAGGCGAGCCGACCCCGACGGGTTCGGTGCCGATCGGTCGGCCTCATCCCGGCCTTCGCCTCTACGTGCTGGACCGCTGGATGCAACCCGCACCCGTCGGTGTGGCCGGCCATCTCTACATCGCCGGTACGCAACTCGCCCGCGGGTATTTCAATCGAGCTGCCCTGACCGCGGAACGGTTCGTTGCCGATCCTTACGGCAAGCCCGGTACCCGGATGTACCGGACCGGCGACCTTGCACGCTGGCTGCCCAGTGGTGTGCTGGAGTTCGTCGGTCGCGCCGACGACCAGGTAAAGGTACGAGGCCACCGCATCGAACTGGGTGAGATCGAGGTTGTTATGCGCGAGCAGGCCGATGTGGCGCAGGCGGTTGCCGCCGTGCAGGAGCTTGCAGCGGGCGATCAGCGTCTGGTCGGATACGTGGTACCGGAGCCGAGCAGGACCGTGGACCCCATTTCGGTGCGGCACCGGCTGACTCGGATCTTGCCCGGCTACATGGTTCCCGCTGCCGTGCTCGTGCTCGATGCCCTTCCGCTGACCCCCAACGGGAAACTGAACCGTGCCGCACTGCCTGTGCCGGAGTTCACCCGAACCGACAGAATCCGTGTCCCCCGAACCTCGCGCGAGCAGCTTCTGTGCGACCTGTTCGCCGAAGTGCTGGGTATCACGCAGGTTGGCGTCGACGACGACTTTTTCGGCTTGGGCGGCCATTCACTACTGGTGATCAAGCTGGTGCGCCGGATCGAGACGGCTCTCGGCGCCAAGGTCAATATCCGCGACCTGTTCGACACACCGACACCAGCCAATCTCGCTGGCAAACTCGGCAGAGCTGGAACGGCCGACCCGCTCGCACCGATGCTGCCGCTGAGGGCCGGTGACGGCAACCCGCTGTTCTGCATCCATCCCGCGGCGGGCGTCGGCTGGGTCTACTCGGGTCTGCTGTCCTACCTGGATGGTGACCGACCCCTGTACGCCCTTCAGGCGGCCGGGCTCAGCACCGCCGATTTCACGTCAGGCTCGGTAGACGAGTTGGTCAGCGATTACGCACGGCGCATCCGGGCGCAGCAGCCCAACGGCCCCTATGCGCTGCTCGGCTGGTCCGTCGGCGGACTGATCGCACACATGGTCGCGGTCCGGCTTCAGGACGAAGGTGAGGAAGTTGATCTCCTCACGCTGCTGGACAGCTACCCAGAGGTTCACGAAGTTCAGTCCCGGACGACGGCTACCAGTGACAACGATGCTCTACGGGCGCTCGCGGAATCCCTTGGGGAAGAGGTCTCGCCTGACGGAGGACTCCACGGACTGGCCGACCTGGAGATTCCACTCCTGGTGGATGTCTTCAACGAGATGCGCACCCTGTTCGCGGATGCCTCCCTGGGTGTGTTCCGGGGCGACGTGCTGCTGTTCACCGCAACGGCCGGCAAGCCGGAAGACTCGCCCTATCTCCCGCACGCCTGGCGTGAGCACGTCGACGGGGATATCGAGGTCGTCCCGGTGGACTGCGGCCATGGCGAACTGACCCGGCCTGGGGCGTTGTCCGTGATCGGCCCAATCATTGCCAACCGGCTGCCCGGGCCAGCCCGCGCCACGGCCGAGCAAGCGACAGCATAGGGGGACGAGTGGCAAAGATTCTGATCCTGAACATAGACAACGCATCGGCGTGGGGGGTCTCCCGCCAGTTGTGGACCCTGGACGAGGGCGACATCGTCATCAGCCCGATGCCGATCGATGCCAGACATCTCGAATACATCGGCCAAACGCTCGGGTTCGATGCGAGCACAGTGTCGGTATTGCCCGGAAATCAGCGGCTGACCGACGAACACGATGAATACCTTTCCCCCGGGTTCGCCGCTCTTGCCGGTGAGCTGGAGAAACTGCTGGACCGGTCGCCGTCCTGGGACATCGTGCCGTGCCAGTACACCGTGGGCGTTGCCGAACTGGCCGTGCAACTGGGATTTCCGCTCGATGGCGCGTTGCGGTTCGCCGCGCAGCGCGGGCCGGAGCTGCTGAATCGAAAGTCGCACTTCCGTCAACTCGCGGTAGGAGCAGGCGTGCCCATCGCGGAGGGCTCGGTCGTGGTGAGTGCAGCTGCACTGGCCAAGGCGCTGGAGCGGCATATGCCCAAGACCGGCACCGTGATCGTCAAACGGGACAACAGCATGGCTGGCCGCGGCAACATCACAGTCACCAGAGCGTCCGCGACCCCCATGCCGGGATCACGAGAGACCTGGCAGACTAACGGCGATTTTCAGGCCACGGCTGCCGCCCTGTGGGACGGGCTGACCGACGATCGGAGCCGTACCCTCGTAGTGGAGGCCTATCACGAAGCGACTCACTGCCTCTGGTTCGAGTTCTTGATCGATGAGTGGGGCAGACCGGCCCTGCGCCACAGCGGCACCTTCCGCCGCCGGCAGGACACCGATCCGACCAAGCCCGCGCTGGTTTGGGTCGGGCTGGACCTCCCTGCCGAGCTACCGGCCCTGTCCGCAGCGAACGCCATGTTATTGACGACCCAGCTCGTGAACCTCTGCGCACAGGTGGGCTATCGGGGCTATGTCAATGTCGACGCCATCCTCACCCCGGACGAGGGAATCCTCATCAACGAGATCAACGCGCGGTGGGGCGGCGGCCTGGTCGTGGACGTCGTCGGACGGCGCCTGATCGGCAAATACTATGCAGACGAACACGTCGTATCGAGTTCCAGCGACATCCCGCCCATCTCGCTGACCGGTGCCCTGAAGATTCTCCACACACGCGAACTTCACTACTCGCCGGAATCTCAGGAGGGCGTCGTCGTCATCAGCAGTGACACAAAAGTCATGGAATGCGCTGTGATAGCCGAGAACCGGCGCAGATCACGCGAGATCGAAGCCGAGTTCCGGAAAGCCGTCACGGAGGCGCTCCAGTGACTTCCCTTCAGGATGAAACCCGCATGGTCGGCAGCGGCCGTCCGAGAGCAGGTGACGGTATGAGCGCGGAACCCCCTTCAGTACAGAAACCTTCGCCGGCGCGGGAGTCGCCCTCCCCACAGGAACTCAGGCGCGCCGTCATCGAGATGCACGGTGCGTGGGACGAACAGTGGGAAGCGGTACTTGAATTCGCCCCGCACCTTCTGGCGGCCTACGTGCGCCTCGCGGGCGTGCCCCATCGCAAGGGGCACCTCGACGGCAAGACACGCGAGCTGGTCTACCTAGCCGTCGACGCGGCGGTCACACACCTGCACGCCCCCGGAGTACGCCAGCACATCCGCCGGGCCCTCGACCTGGGCGCCACCCCCGGCGAGATCACCGAGGTCATCGAACTCACGACGCCCGTCGGTATCCACGCGATGAACATCGGCGTGCCGCTGCTCGCCGAAGTCCTGGAAGAGCGCGGTCTGCGCGACGGTCCCGGTGAACCCGACCCGCACCAGCAAGAGCTGAAGGAGCGGTTCACCGCAAGCCGCGGCTACTGGAACCCGTTCTGGGACGAGATCCTCGAGCTCGATCCCGAGATGTTCGAGGCCTACACCGACTTCTCGTCGGTGTCCTGGCAGCACGGCAGTCTGGAACCAAAGGTCAAAGAATTCATCTACACGGCGTTCGACTGTGCCGCCACGCATCTGTACGCCAAAGGCATCAAGGTGCACCTGCAGAACGCGCTCTGTTATGGGGCGACCGCTGGCGAGCTGCTGGAAGTCATGGAGATCGCCGCCACGATGGGGATACAGAGCGCACTTCAGGCATTTCCCGTCCTGCGTCAGGAACTACTCACGCGGCCGACTGCGGTGGCGGCGGCTCAGGAGGACGCGTGAACAAGCCGTCTCATGCGCACGTGGTGATGCCCGCATGGCGAGGCGGGCTGTATCCCAACCGACCATTGGGGAAGAAGTAATGGCTGGAATTCCGCCTATCCAGTCCTACCCGCTGCCCGGTACAGCCGACCTGCCGGTCAACACCGCGACGTGGCAGGTTGACCACCGCCGCGCGGTACTGCTCGTGCACGACATGCAGCACTACTTCCTCGCGCCGTTCCCGGAAGATCAGGCACCCATGCTTCAGCTGGTCCCCAACATTCAGCAGATGATCAGCACCGGGCGGAACCTGAACACGCCCATCGCCTACACGGCCCAGCCAGGCAGTATGACCGACGATGAGCGCGGACTGCTCAAGGATTTCTGGGGTCCGGGCATGCGCGCCGAAGCCGGGGACCGAGCCATCATCGCGCCCCTGTCGCCGACGCCAGACGACTGGGTCTTCATGAAATGGCGCTACAGCGCCTTCTTCAGATCGGACCTGCTGACGCTGATGCGCGAACGTGGCCGTGACCAGTTGGTCCTGTGCGGGATCTACGCGCACGTCGGCATACTTGCGACAGCGGTTGAGGCGTTCAGCAACGATATCCAGACCTTCATAGTCGCCGATGCCGTGGCCGACTTCTCCCCCCGCCACCATCAGCTCACCATCGAGTACGCGGCACGGTGCTGTGCGGTCGCGCTCACAACCAGCCAGGTCCTCACGCAGTTGGCCTCCTCATCAAGCTCCACGGGGCGGGGCGTGACCGCGTGACCGGAGACCTGCTCGACCGCATCCTCGAGCCCCGGCCGCCCGCGTTCGCGCTGCTGTATCGGCCTGAAAGCAGAGATCGGGGGAGCCTTGACGTCCTTGTCGGCACGACGTCGATCCAGTCCAGGCTCGCGGAGCTGCCCCTCCCACCCGCGACGGCACCACCTACCGGTTCGCCCGCCCACGACCTGGTGGCGGTCGTGCCGTACCGCCAACTCGCCGAGCGCGGCTTCGAAAGCCATGACGACGGCGCGCCGCTGGCCGCGATCACCGTCACCGATCAGGCCGTGCTTCCCGTAACGGAGGCACTGGCCCGCATTCCCGACATTCCGATCCGCTTGGCCGGCGGCCGTTTCGACATCGATGACGAAAGCTACGCCAAGATCGTGCGGAGGATCATCGACAACGAAATCGGCACCGGCGAAGGAGCGAACTTTGTCATCAAGCGCTCGTTCGTCGGCACGATCGAGCACTACCGCGTCAACCACGCGCTGGCGTTCTTTCGCCGGCTCATGCTCCGCGAATCAGGGACGTACTGGACCTTCCTCGTACACACCGGCCAGCGCACATTCGTCGGCGCGTCCCCCGAGCGGCACATCAGCGTGGGTGGGGACGTCGCAGTGATGAACCCGATCAGCGGCACGTACCGATACCCGCCTGCCGGGCCTGACCTGCAGTCATTGCTGGCCTTCCTCGCTGACACCAAGGAGTCCGACGAGCTTTACATGGTGCTCGACGAGGAACTGAAGATGATGGCGAGGGTATGCGAGGGCGGCGGCCGTGTAGTCGGGCCGTACCTGAAGGAAATGGCCAGGCTCGCGCACACCGAGTACCTCATCGAAGGACGCAGCACCAGCGATCCGCGCACCGTGCTGCGGGAGACGATGTTCGCACCGACAGTGACAGGCAGTCCGCTGGCGAGCGCGTGCCGGGTCATCAACAGGTACGAGACCAAAGGCCGCGGCTACTACAGCGGCGTTGTGGCCCTGATCGGCCGTGACGTGACGGGACGACGTGAACTCGACTCATCGATCCTCATCCGCACAGCCGACATCAGCGGCAACGGCCGGCTAGAGCTGGGGGTCGGCGCAACCCTGGTACGCCACTCCGATCCGAGAACCGAGGTGGCCGAGACCAAGACCAAGACCGCCGGATTGCTGGCCGTCCTGGACGGCGGCCCCGAGAGATTCGCGGAGCACCCCGAGGTGCGCGCAGCGCTGTGCGAGCGTAACGCGGGCCTCGCCGACTTCTGGCTGGCTGATGATCGGGACCGCATCGATCCGGCGCTCACGGGCCTGCGAGCACTGGTCGTGGATGCGGAGGACACCTTCACCGCGATGCTGCATCACCAACTGCAGTCGCTGGGGCTGGAAGTCACGGTACGCCGGTTCGATCAGCCACATCCATTCGACGGCTTCGACCTGGTGGTGATGGGCCCGGGCCCAGGCGATCCGCGCGTGGCCGACGATTCGAAGATCGCGCAACTGCGCACCGACATCGATGCGTTGCTACTGTCGCGCACGCCGTTGCTGGCCGTTTGCCTGAGCCACCAGGTGCTCAGCCAACGGCTCGGGCTTCCGCTGACGCGCAGAAGCGTGCCGAACCAAGGCGTGCGATGCAAGATCAACCTTTTCGGTCAGGCCGAGCAGGTCGGCTTTTACAACACGTTCGCCGCGTACTGCGGCGCCGACGAGTTCGACCTCACTGGTATCGGCTGTGTTCAGGTCTGCCGCGATACCGAGAGCGGCGAAGTACACGCGCTGCGGGGCCCCTACTTCTCCTCGCTGCAATTTCATGCGGAGTCCGTGCTCACCACCGGCGGCCCTCGCATTCTGGCCGAGCGAATGAAGGAGGCATTATGGGGCCGTACGAGTATGTAGTCGCAGATGTGTTCACTGAGACGCGCTTCGAAGGTAATCCGGTCGCGGTCTTCCTTGATGCACGGGATTTGTCGACAGGTCAAATGCAGTGCATTGCCAGAGAAATGAATCTGTCGGAGACCACGTTTGTCCTGCCCGCCAAGTTCGATGGCGACGTGAGAGTGCGTATCTTCACTCGAGTGAACGAACTGCCGTTCGCGGGGCATCCGGCACTGGGGACCGCTGTTGTACTCGCTGGGAGGCACTCGGGCGACCTGTTGCGCATGGAGACCGGGATGGGTGTAATCCCATTCGAGCTCGACCGGTCCGGCAGTCATGCGGTCTCTGCGCGGATGAAGCAACCTGTGCCGGTATGGGCCCCATATGAACATGCTCGCGACTTGCTTACTGGACTGGGTCTCGCTTCATCGACCTTACCCGTGGAGGAGTACCGCAACGGTCCCCGCCATGTCTACATCGGACTCCCAGACATCGACGCTCTGTCTGCGGTGGAGCCAGACCTGCGGACACTGGCGCGGCTACCGGACATGGCTGCCAATTGTTTCGCCGGCAAGGGTGACCATTGGCGAATGCGTATGTTCTCTCCTGCTTACGGGGTGGCCGAGGACGCCGCAACGGGTTCCGCGGCCGGCCCACTCGCTGTTCATCTAGTCAGACACGGACTGATTTCTTGCAGTCAGCAAATTAGAATCCTGCAGGGCGTTGAGATGGGGCGGCCATCTACGATGATCGCGACCGTATTCGGATCTCCTGACCAGGTCGATTCGGTTGAAGTCGCGGGCTCGGTGGTGATCGTGGCACAAGGAACCCTGCAGATCTGACACCTGTGCGTCCTCTGAAGAATGTAAAAAGCGACCCTTTCCAGCTCCCGCCTGCCGACGGTGCAGGGCTTCGGTGTAGTCACGTGACGCCATGGTGTCCCAGCCTTCCCGGCCGTTCGACGACCGCCGGGAAGCGCTCGGCGGAGCTGGGGACGGCCCGCGAACGCAGCCGAGCAGACATCCCACTACGGAATCTTCTCCATCCTCCGTTGAAGCGCGGGGGAGGGGCAGGCCGGACTGGGGTGATCGCGGCGATGCGGTTGGTGCTGTAGCCCGGTTTCCCAGCAGGACCCACCCCTTCACAGCGGCCATGGCCTATTCGCCCACGCAACGGATCTTCGCCTGCGTGCGCTGCCACCACCGCCGGATCGGCTTGCAAGGTGGGCGTGGGCGTCACCACGGCGAAAGTGGGGCAGGACGATCGGGCGGGTGCCCTCTGGCAGCGCCGCCATCGGCAAACGATTTCGTCGGTGTGACAGGAACCGGCTGCCCCGAGGAGACGGCGCTGGCCTGCCACCAGCCCCCTGGGCTTTGCGGCTGCGGTTGACCTGCTGCACCAGGGCGGTGAGCTGCGCGGTGCCCGGCTCTCCAGATTGCGTGATGTGCAGTCCCAGGCCCTCCTTGACGCCGCTGTCGCTTGAGTTGCTTGACGGTCCCGGGACATCCGTGACGATCTTGTCGTTGGTAGGGGCATGGGTGAGACGCAGGAGCCCGACGGGATAGCGGATGACGACTGGATGATGGAGCCGACGGCACCTTCGTCGTCGCCCGGCAGAAACTCCGGCCCGGCGTCCCGCACGCCGGCAAGACCGTCACCGTGGTCATCGAGGAGACCTGCTTCCGTGTCCTCGATGGCGAGGTCGAGATCTCCAGCCATCCTCGCAAGGGCGGCCCCATCACCCGATACATCGCCGAGTCCCGCTGACCGTCAACCATCACCTGAAACTGTCAGGCATCATGCGAGACATCGCCAAGAAAGCCCCATGACCGATGTCGAGCATCGGCCCGGACCTCACATACGGGGAGAAGGAACTGGCCGTTGACAATTGCTCAGGCACGCCCCGCGTCCGGGCCTGACTCAAAACATTACTGTGCCTGGTGGGTCCTGCGAGACTCCTACGATGCGCAGCTACCGAGACCTGTTCCGCACCCCGGAGTTCACCCCGTTTTTCCTTGCCTACGCCACCAACACCGCGGCCCTGACAATGAGCGGCCTGGCTCTGGCGACACTGGTCTACCGGGACACCGGCTCGCCGCTGCTGTCGGCGCTGAGTATGTTCGGTCCGCAGCTGGCGCAGGTACTCGGGGCCACGTTCCTGCTATCAGGCGCCGACCGGTTGCCTCCGAGATCGACGCTTGCCGGGGTTGATTTCGCCTTCGCGGTCGGCACGGCCGCGCTGGCACTGCCCGGTCTCCCGCTCGGGGCCGTCTTCGCAGTTGTATTCCTGCAGGGGTTGATCGCCTCGTTGGTCGGTGGAGTTCGTGGAGGCCTGCTGAATGAGATCCTGACCAAGGACGGCTATGTCCTGGGGCGTTCGGTGTTCAATATGAGCTCCTCGCTCATGCAGGCCATCGCCTTCGCGACTGGCGGTGCCCTGCTGACGGTCCTGTCCCCGCGCGCCTGTCTGCTCCTGTCGGCGGCGCTGTACGCCGGGTCGGCTCTGGGTATCCGCCTGGGCCTGGCCGCCCGCCCACCGCGCTTCACGGGCCGCCCGTCCATCAGGGCGACTTGGCGCACGAACAGGCTGCTGTGGTCCTCGCGCCCCCGCCGCCTCACCTATCTGGGCTTGTGGGTCCCCAACGGCCTCATCATCGGCTGCGAATCCCTTTACGTCTCCTATGCTCCCCATGCCGCCGGCACGCTGTTCGCCTGCGCGGCGCTGGGGATGCTCGCTGGCAACCTGGTCGTCGGCCGCCTCGTACCGCCCGCGCTGCGCCCTGGGCTGGCCGTCCCGCTGCTTCTGTTGCTGGCCATGCCTTACCTGATCTTCGCACTGCGGCCTGATGTGTTTTGGGCCGCCCTGGTCGTGTGTGTCGCCTCCGGCGGCTTCGGCGCGAGCCTGGTGCAGGTGGAGCGCCTCATGTCCCTCACTCCCGACGAACTGACGGGTCATACCCTCGGGTTGCACGGTGCCGGAGCGCTCACCATGCAGGGCGTGAGCGCGGTCCTCGCTGGCACGGTGGCACAACTGGCCTCACCGGCTACGGCGATGGCGGTGATGGCCGCGACATCGGTTTCGGTGACTCTGGCCCTCGCGGCGGCGGGCAGGCGCCGGAAACGATGTCCAGGTGTTGCGGGTGACGGCGAGCCGGCGGCCGCAAGCATGCCTGGAGACGCGGAGGCGGGTGGTGACAAGTAGGGGCCATGGGGGCGGAATGTGCCGATATGAGCAACTGGAGGCGCACCACGCACCAAAGCGAAAACGCGTCCGCAGTGATTCTGGCTGACCCTGCTGGGCTGCCCTGCTGTGCCGACGCATACGCGCTGCGTCATCGATGCCGGTCTGTGAGCCGAGTGGCGCTCGGCTGAGAGATCGGCTCGCGGCGCCGTCCGGTCCGGCTGGGCCCGCGGCATTGCCGAGTAGCGGCTGCGGGCATGTCTGCTGACCATTGAGGCAGGGGTCAGTTGCTCCCGGGGCGAACTGGTTGTAGGCCGAGGTGTTCGCGCAGCGTGGTTCCGGTGTATTCGTCCCGGAACACACCTTGCTCAACGAGTAGCGGCACCACTTTGTCGACGAATTCGTCCAGTCCGTCTGGGACCACTGGAGGCCACAGGATGAACCCGTCACACGCGTCGGACTGCACAAACCGGTTAATCTCGGAGGCGATCGTCTGTGGACTGCCGACAAATGCTGCCGGCAAGGTCACCTCCATGATCATCTCTCGCAATGAAAGGTTTTTCTCCTTGGCCACTTCCCGCCACTTTCGTACGGTTTTGGTCGGGTCCGGCCCGGCAATCATGGCCCGTGGTCGGGTAGTCCCGTTGTCGCCGAGTTCCGGCTCGATGTCGGGAAGGGGGCCGTCGGGGTCGTACCCGGACAGGTCCCGGCCCCACGCCGTCTCGGCCATCGTTATCGCGTACTGCGGGCTCACCCGCTGGCGCCGCACCAGGTTATTCAGTTCCTTCGCCTCCTCGTCGGTGTCACCGAGCACGAAGGAGGACGCCCCCATGATCTTGAGCTGGTCCTTGTTGCGGCTGTACTTGGCCATTCGTTGCTTGATGTCGGCGTAGAACTCCTGCCCTGCCTCGAAGGTGCCGCCCCGCCAGAAGATCGCGTCGGCGGTTGCCGCGGCGAAATCGCGGCCCTTGTCGGAGTTGCCAGCCTCCATAATAACCGGTCGGCCCTGCGGCGGGGTCGGCACCGAGAACGTGCCCTCGATGTCGAAGTATTTGCCGTGGTGGGTGAAGTCGGCGGCGCCTCCGTCCCACATCTGACACATGGCGCGTAGGAATTCTTTGCCGCGCTCGTAGTGCTGCCCATCCTGTTCCGAGATGAAGTTGCCCCGACGGAAGTTCTCGCCATGAATTCTCGCGGTGGTGACGAGGTTCCCTGCGGCTCGGCCGGCGGACAGGTGGTCGAGGGTGGCCAACTGGCGAGCCAACTCGAAGGGCTCGCTAAAGGTCGTGTTGTAGGTGCCAACGAGCCCCAATAACTTGGTCACCGACGACAACGCCGAGAACAGAGCAAGCGAATCCGGTCGGCCGGCCACGTCCAGCTCGAAAATCTGGCCATCTACCTGGCGCAGCCGAAGATGCTCAGCGAGGAATAAGAAGTCGAACTTGCCCCGCTCAGCGGTGCGGGCGAGGCGCGCGAACGATTCGAATTCGATGTAGCTGCCCGCACTCGGGTCGCTCCACACCGTGTGATTGTTGCTGCCGGGGTAGTGCGCGGCCAAGTGGATCTGCTTGGGCATCTGGCGCTCCTCAGGCGGCGTAGCGGCTGGTTGGCCGGTCAAGACGGAGTAAGCCGCGCAGGGTGTCGGCTTCGTACTGCTCGCGGAAGACGCCTCGGTCACGCAGGATCGGCACCAGTGCCCGGGTGATGGCGGTGAGGTCGGTGTCGAGGTCGCCGGGGCGCAGGCGGAACCCGGTGAGCCCCGCCTCGGCCCAAGCCAGCAATTGGTTGGCCAATCGCTGCGGCGTACCGGCGAACACGTGTGCGTCGGCGTCGCGGGCCCGTAGATTGGCGTCGTCGCCCAGATAGACGACCAGGTCACCGAACACATGCTTACCGTCGGTGGGCACTGGCTCTGCGGGGTCGACCAGCACCAGGTCGGCCCAGGGCGCCGGGGTGCCGATAACAGGCAACTGCCCTTGGGGTGGCCGAGGCGTGATCAGGGGCCCCTTGACACTGAAGAACTGGCCCTCGAAGTCGATGTAATGCAGTTTGTCGCGATCGACGAACCGTGTGGTCGCCGCGTCGCGGATCACGGCGTCGTCCTCCCAGCTGTCCCACAGCCTACGTACGACCTCGACGTAGTCCGCTGCCTCCGCGATCAGGTCCGGGGTCAGCCCGGTAATCACTCGGCGCCCGAAGTGGGCAGCCTCGGCCGGGTCGCTGGAGATCACCGGCAACCACCCGGCCCGTCCGCGGCTCGCATAGTCCAGGGTGGCCAGGGCCTTGGCGAAATGAAACGGCTCGGTGTGGGTGACAACGGAGGTCGGCACCAGACCAATATGCCGGGTCATCGGTCCGAGCGCGGCTGCGACCACTAGGGCGTCCAGCCGCGGCGTCGCGCCGAGCGAATCGTCGAAGGTCACGAAGTCCAGCTGGCCACGCTCTGCCTCCGTGACTAGTTCTGCCAGGTCGCGGAGAGTGAATAACCTGGCGCCGTCGAGGGCGACCGCGAGGTGGAGTGCTGTCATGAGCATCGCGATACCCACCTGTCTGGGGGCTTACTCCAGCGTCGGGTGATGGCCGACAGGTACTGGCCAACAGACTTGCGCGCCGCAGTAGGGCCAGTTCCTTCTCCAGCCGTTCCACCTGGCGGCGCAGCTTCTCCAGCGCCCCGGCATCCCGCGCGGTCTGCCATTCCTTGACGTGCGAGTGATACCGGCGCTCGCGGCGCAGGACCGCGCCCTTTTCGTTCTTGGGCGCGGCGTCGTACTCGGCCAGATCCGCAGCTTGTACTCAGGGCTGAAGGAACGACGCTTCGGCCGGGGAGGGGGTGATTCGCCTGTCGTGCCCTCTCAGGTTGACCCGACGAAGCGGGATGTCTCACCCAAGGCTGACAGAGAGGGGCACGGCACAGAAACCTACTGTGGCCTGGCCATGGCCCACCTCATCGCCGCCGATCGCTACCACCACCTCGACACGGAGATCCGCCCCGCCTTCCGACGCGGCGAGATCGTCGTCAGCGACCGCTGCCTCGCCTCTTCCCTCGTGCCTCAGGTCATGGACGGATCGACCAGCAGGAGGTGCGGCAGCTCAACCAACACGCTGACCTTCCCGACCTCGCCGTGCTGCTGACGGGCCTTCGCCGTGCCGCGGCTTTCAGCGCGTCAGGTCCAGTGTTTGCCGGAGCATCTCCAGGGCTTGGTCCACGCCCTCGTCGGCCAGGTAGACGAAGTCCACGAAGACGTGGTCGACGTCGGTCTCGTCTCCCGTACGGAGGATGATGTCCGCGATCTCCGGCACGGTCGACTCGGAGGTGGGGTTGATCCTCAGGATGGCGTCGATGCCGGCCGGGTCGCGCTCTTCGGCCTCGGCCATGCGGCGAACCTGCTGCAGCGGCCGGTTGACCACTGCGGCAGGGTCGAACGCGGAACCCTGAACGGGCACCGCCACGGGAAGTATGCCGTCCGCGCGACGGGCCGCCCGGCGTTGGGAGGCCGGGGCGAAGCCGGACAGGTAGACCGGAGGTCGAGGGCGCTGGACCGGCTTGGGCCCGATGTGCGCGGCGGGGAACGCGTAGTGCCTGCCGTCGTGTTGTGCGACGGGCTCGGTGGTCCACACCGCCTCCAGCACATCCAGACACTCGTCCAGCCTCGTGCCCCGCTCCTCCCAAGGAACGCCCACGCCCTGGTACTCCTCGGGTGACCAGCCGGTGCCGAGACCGGGTATGAGACGCCCCCCGCTCACCACATCGACGCCGGTCAGCGACCGGGCGAGTAGCAGCGGGGGATACCAGGGTGCGATGAGTGCGGAGGTGCCCAGCAGCGCCCGTTCGGTGACGCTCGCGGCAACACCCAACGCCACGAACGGGTCAAGCATGGTGTGCAGCTGCCACGGAATCGTGTCCATGCCGCCGTAGCCCACGCTCGGATGCACCGCGGCCAGCACGCGGTCACCCACCCATAGGCTGTCGGCTCCGAGTTCCTCGGCCTGTCGGGCGAAGTCGGCGAGCTTACTGAGCTCTTGAGCCATCGCGCCGTACTGAGGAAGCGAGAATCCGATATGCATGCGAAACTCCTGGAGAGACAACGACAAATTGACCGATTTGCCTGATGAAGCATCAACTCGGCATTGAGTCCTCCCAGTGACTGGGGGACGCCACCGCTCGATCACCAACGCGCGCCATGGCCTGGCTCGCCGGGTGCCCACCTCCACCGCCGCAGCGCACCCTCATCTGCTGCCGCGGACTCACCACATGAGATGGCTCCTCATGGGGTGCGCGCACCAGGCATCTTCAGCCTGGCACGAACCTACGTCGGCCGCTCGGGCTCGCGAATCGGTCGCCGTATCGGTCGCGGCACGCACTGCGCCGCCGCGTGGTCGAGGTCGATGGGGTGTTTCTGGCCGCCGGTGCGGTGCAGGAGCCGCAGGCCTTCGGTGGCGCAGATGCCGGTCGCGACCACGCGGGCAGGGCGGCTCACGAGCCGAGGACAGTGGTACCGGCCGTGCAGGCGGACCATGGGCAGCTCCTGGGTTCCATGACCGGAGCGACGCCCGAACGGCCGACGGGGCGGCAGCGGCGGAATCACCCGTGGCCTCGGAACGGTCGCACCACCGCGGCCGCGCGGCGCTGCTCGACGGTCGTCCGCAGGGCGCACCGAGTCACCTGATGCCGCTCACGCCACCTGTGCGCTGTTCGTCACCATGCGCCGTCGAGTCGGCTGTGCGGTTGGGGAACGCCGACATCGTCGAACCCCAGAGTGCGCGGCGCACGGGTGCGACGTGGCCCCGTACCATCGGCCATCATCTCCGTGCCCTTGTGCTTGCTTGGCGGCCTGGCGGCAGGGGGCGATCAGGTGTGGACAGGGCGGGTTACGGGACCAGGACGATCTTTCCCGTGGTGTGGCCGGCCATGATCTTGCGGTGGGCAACGGCGGCCTCACGCAGCGGGTAGCCATCCGCGATCACGACGCGCAGTCGGCCGGCCGCCGCCGCTTCCGTGAGCTTCAGGCGGGCGGCTTCCCGGATCTCGGTGCCGGGGTCGCCACCGGGCGCGCCGCCCAGGAGTTTGATTCCAGCGCGAATCCCGCGCTCGTAGCCCGCGATGGTGGCGATGCGGACGCGGTCCGGCACGAGCTCCACGGAGACGTCCACCGCCTCGTCGGTGCCCACGAGGTCGGCGGCCGCGTGCACGCCCTCCGGCGCCATCGTGCGTACCCGGTCCGCCAGTCCCGGCCCGTATACGACCGGCATCGCTCCCAGCTCCTGGAGCAGGTCGTGCTTGGCCTGGCTTGCCGTGGCCACAACGGTGGCGCCGCGTGCCACCGCAAGCTGCACGGCCATGAGGCCGACGCCTCCCGCGGCACCGTGAATGAGCACCGTCTCGCCCTTGCTCAGGCCGATCGCTTCGAGAACGTGTACGGCGGTGACGCCGGCGGCCAACAGCCCGCCGGCCTGCTCCCAGGACAGGGCGGCAGGCTTCGGCACCACGGAAGAAGCCGGTACGACGAGTTCAGCGGCATAGGCGCCCGGCGCGTGATAGGCGATCACTTCGTCACCGACCGAAATCGGACCCGCGGGGCCGACCGCGCCGGCGCCGACCGCGGTCACCACGCCGGCCGCTTCGACACCGAGCCGCAGCGGCAGTCGCTCCGGATCGGCACCCAGGGCACCGCTGTACAGCTTGTAGTCGAAGGGATTGATACCGGCCGCGCGGACCGTGACGCGCACCTGATGCGACTCCGGCTTTGGAACTGCGGTGTCGATTACGGACAAAACCTCGGGGCCTCCATAAGCGCCCGCCACTACTGCTTCGCTCATATCAGAAGACAACAATTGCACGAGTCACTCCATTTTTCGTGCGTACCGGTCCGGCGGGAGTGCCGTCCCGGGAACGGCTCATCGAATGAGTCAAGTCGGCTCGGGTCGTCCCCAGGGGCCCCGTTATCGCGTTGGTCCCTCGCGCGCGGTCGAGGTCGGGGAATAGAGCCAACGGCGAAGAACGAGGGTCACGGTCGGCATCATCAGGTACGTCATCAACGTACTGAACAGCAGCGCGAGAATCAGCACCCGCGCCAGCAGCGGTAGAGCACTGAGCGCCGGGCCCAGAAGGCCATTGCCGATCAGCGATATCGGGAGTATGGCCGCGAAGGCGGCGAGTGCCATCTTCCACCTGGCCGGTGCGACGGTGATCGTGTCCTGTGGACTGGTGAACCAGGTTTCCATTCCGGAGAGTTCGCGACGGGCCACTTCGGTCTGATGGTGGCCGTCACAGTTGTCGAACAGTGCTGCCCGCTCAGGTGACGTCGTCCAGCCCCGGGCGGACTCGTGATCTCGGAACCGGTGGATGAGGACCCACGGCCCGGCGGTCGTGGGAGGTCGGAACAAACCATCCCCCAGGTGGCCGGGAAAAGCGGAGGCGACGTTGGTCACCCGCCCGAACCACTCCCGGAAGTCCTGCTCGTAGCCGGGCTCCACGGTGCGCGCGGTGAGCAGGGTGACGTCGGTCGGGCCGATGTCGTCTGTCTCGGTCATTGTTTATCGTCCTGCCGTCGTGAGCTATCGGAGCCGTGGCGCCACGTGAACGAGGTGCTTGGTCTCCTGAAACTCCTCGATTCCGCGAATGCCGTTCAGGCGGCCCACTCCTGACTGTTTGAAGCCGCCCTCCTCGAACTGGTCGTGGATCACGGCCCAGGTGTTGGTCCAGACGGTTCCAGCCCGCAGCTCACGACCGACGCGCAGGGGGCGGTCGACATCACGGGTCCACATGCTCGCGGCGAGGCCGAACTCGGTGGCGTTGGCGCGTGCGATGGCGTCGGCCTCGGAGTCGAAGGGTTCGAAGGTGGCGACCGGTCCGAACACCTCGCGTTGCACGATCGGTGCGGATATATCAGCGACCTCGATCAGGGACGGGCCGAGAAGTGCCCGATCCCGCTTGCCCCGCACGAGCACGGTGGCGTAATCGGCCGCGGCGGCCACGATCTGTTCGACCCGTTGGGCGTTGCTTTCGTCGATCATGGCGCCCATTTCGCTGGCGGGGTCGTCGCCAGGCCCGACCCGGACCGTTTCGAGGGACGCGACGAGCCGTCGGCGGAGTTCGTCGGCGACGCCGCGCTGGACGAGTATCCGACTACCCGTCATACAGAACTGCCCCGCGAAAGTGGTGATCGCCTTGGTGAGCACGGGCACGGCCGCGTCCAGGTCGGCGTCGTCGAACACGAGCATCGGAGTCTTTCCGCCCAGCTCCATGGACAACGCTTTCAGCGTCGGAGCGGCCTGTTCCATGATCACGCGGCCGACGGCGGTGGAGCCGGTGTAGCTGACGACGTCGACATCGGAGGAGGAGACGAGCTCCGGAGCCCCGGCGTTTCCGCTTTCGGTGAAGACGTTGAACACGCCCGGGTCCAGGCTCGGAGTGTCGGCGATGATCTCGCTCAGCAGTCCGTTGACCAGGCCGGTCTGTGCCGGCATCTTCATGGCCACAGTGCAACCGGCGGCCAGGGCGGGTGCGAAGGATCGCGCCGAGAGGATGACCGGTGAGTTCCACGGCACGATCACACCGGCGACGCCCGCGGCCTCGCGCAGGGTCATCGAGTAGAAGCCGGGCCGCACTTCCGCGGCGCGGCCGTGGTCGGTGACGGCGAGCGCCGCGTAGTAGCGGAGCTTGGGGATGGTGCCCTCGACCTCGAGAGCCGCCTCGGAGAGCACTTTTCCGTTCTCTCGCGCCAGGAGGGTGATCAGTTCTTCCCCGCGGTTCTCGAGCCGGTCGGCCAGCTCGTGCAGCGCTGCCGCACGTCGGTGGCGATCGCGGGACCACTCCGTGGAGTCGAAGGCGCGTCGGGCCGCGGCCACGGCGGACCTCGCTTCCTCCGCGCCGCCGTCGGCGAACGTGCCGAGCAGGTCGTTCGTCGCGGGGCCGCGCGACTCGCCGCGGGAGCCGGAATCGTGCCAGCGCCCGTCGATGTAGTGGCGCGCATGGGGCAGGGGTCGGGATGTGGGCATGAGGCGGCCTCTCGTCGTGTGTCGATCGACGTTTCGCGGCGGTCCGTGGGGCAACGACAGCGACGTTACAAATCAGCGGCAGGTATGCGTATCGGGCGGGTAATCGGTCGTTGGCGGAGGCATCGCGGCCTGGCCATCTCAGCGTCTTTCCGCCGCCCGCGGCTCGGAACCGGCACGGTGGTAGCTCAGTTCCGTCCGCGTGTTGATGCCGAGCTTGGCGAACACGTTCCCAAGGTGGTGGCCCACGGTGCGATGGCTGATCCGCAGCTGTACGGCGATCTCGCGGTTCGTGAGCTGCTCGGCGGCCAACTCGGCTACCCGCTGTTCCTGGACGGTGAGTCGGCTCACCTCTCCGATGTCCGGGCTCCCTCGACGTCCCGGCGGTCCGGTGAGGTCCTGCTCGCGCTGCGCCCGTCTGTGCAGCGGCTCGGCGCCGAGCCGGTCGAACACCTCGATGGCGCCCCCGATCTGGGCGCGGGCATCGATCCGTCGGCGGCGCCGCCGCAACCATTCGCCATAGAACAGCTGAGCGCGTGCGTGGAGCAGAGGGTGCGATCGGGCACCTGGCACGTCGAGGGCGGCGCGGAAGGCGTTCTCGACACGCGGGCCTCCGAGGAGCGCGCGCGTGACGTGCGCGGCGGAGCGAGCCCACGATGCTCCGGTGCGCCGCACCCAGGCTTCGAGCGCCCGTGCCCGTTCCTCCGCGAGGTCGTGTCTTCCGACGTGCACGGCCGCCTCGGCGGTGTCGAGAGCGGCCAGCAGCGCGAAGGTCGGGTGCTCCGCGCCGTGGCCCGGCTCGGCCAGGCGTACCAAGGTGTCCAGCGCTTCGTCGGGACGCTCGTGGAACAGCGACGCCATGCCGCGGGTCCAGTACGCCGCCGCGCTCAGCGCGCGGACCCCCCGCGGGAGTGACGTCTCCAGGGTGCGGGCGGTGGCCTCCGCGACCGTGCGCTCGTCACCGCGTGCGGCGGCGAGCCAACCCAGGCTGGTACGGCAGTGGGAGGCGATGTGGTCGGCGCCCATGGCCTCGGCCAGCCGCAGTCCCTCCACGGCCGAGGACTCCGCTTCCGCCCAGCGGCCGGCGACGTTGTCGAGCATCGCGGTCTGGGCCAGGGCGACAGCGAGTCGAGCGCGTTCGCGACGCCGCCGCAGGTGCGGCATTCGACGGCGCAGCGTGTCCCCCATCGGCTTGTCGATTCCCCAGGCCAGCCCGAGGGGCGTGGGCGGAAGCAACGGCGGCATGGTCGTCCGGGCCCGCGCCTCGGCGTCGTTGCCTTCGGACGCGTCGACCGGCGCCGTGTCGGCGGATGCGTCGTCGCTCCACCAGGCCGGCGGACCGGGTAATCCGGCCCGGCCCTCGATGTCGAGTTCGAGCAGCAGCTCAAGTGCTCCGGCTCGCAGGTCGCCACGTCCGATGGACCAGGCGGCGCGCATGGCCGTCGTGCCCAACTCCAGTGCTGTGCCCGGGTCCTGGACCCGGCGCAGGTCGGTGATCAGGTGGTGGTAGGCCAGTTCAGGCATGCCTCGGGCGAACTCGATGATCCCCCGGAGACCTTGGCTGCGCCGGGCGATGTGAGCGCCTGGGGCCAGCCGTTCCGCGTCATCGAGCAGGCGCTCCGCGGTGGCCGCGCACCCGGTGTCCCACGAGGCTCTGGCCGCCTCGGCAAGTCGTTGTGACACGTCGATCGGCGTGGCCGAGAGTTCGGCGGCCCGCCGCAACGCCCGGGCCGCCGTCACCGTGTCCCCGCGGCGCCGGGAGCGGGCCGCGGTCTGTTCGAGCAGCGTCGCGACGTTCTCGTCCCGGTCATGGGCCACGGCGGCGAGGTGCCACACCCGCTCCTCCGTCTCGTCCGGCAGCGTGGCGGCCAAGGCACGGTGCGCCCGCCGCCTCGCCGTGGCGCCGCAGCCCTCGTAGACGGCTCTGCTCACGATGGGGTGCCGGAACTCGACTCGGTTGCCCACCACGTGGACCAGGCCCGCGCTGGTCGCTTCCTCCCAGGCGTCGTCGTCGGCCCCCGACGCGCAACCGGCGCGCTGCACCGTGAGCCGGTCGCCGTTTCCCTCGGCCGCCGCGAGCACGGTCAGCAGCTGCGCCGGGGGGCTCAGGGCCTCGATCCCGGCACGGAAGGCCCGCCGCAGGCGCGGCCCGACGGGTGGTCGTTCTGCCCCCTGGTGATGCTCGGCGTCGTCGAGGTCGCCTTCCAGTGAGGCCAACGTGGCCAACGTGGCCAGCGTGGCCAACTCGTGCAGCGCCAGGGGGTTTCCCCCCGCCTCGGCCACGATATTCCGCGCTGTCGGCTCGTCGGCGAGTGGGGCCACGGTGGTCACAAGCCGCCGCGCACTCTCGTCGGTGAGGCTTTCGACTCGCATGTCGGCCAGACCGTCCCACAGCCGGACGGCCGGCCGGCTGTGGTCGGCGAGCACGACCACCACGGGATGCGCCCTCAGGCGTCGGGCGACGATTCCGAGGCACAGTGCGGTGGCCGCGTCGAGCCACTGCCCGTCGTCCACCACGACGAGCACGGGCTGCCGTTCGGCGAGTCCGCAGAGCAGGGACAGCACAGCCGCCCCGACCAGCAGCCGGTTCGTCGGCTCACCGCTCATCCCGAGGGCGGCACGCAACGCGGTGGCCTGGGCCGTCGCCAGCGACTCGACGCGATCGGTCACCGGTCGCAGCAGCCCGTGCAGCCCCGCGAAGGCCAGGTCCGACTCGGGCCGGGTGGCGGAGTAGCTCAGCCGGATGAATTCCCCGGCCTGGTCGTGTACGTAGCGAAGCAGAGCTGACTTGCCGATGCCCGGCTCGCCCCACAACACGAGGGCGCCACCGGTCCCGTCGCGGGCTTGTGAGAGAAGCTCGTCGAGAACCGCGGTCTCCTCGCGGCGTCCGAACAACTCCGCCGACGTCGCGACTGGCTGGGCTCCGGCACCGTGGGGGCCAGGGGCGAGCCGCGTCATGCCGTGCGTTCGGTCTGGACGAGTGCGCGGGCGCGCGGCGCGACCTCCTGACCGAACAGGTGCAGGTCGGCAGGGTCGTCCGAGGCGAGGATGAACCCGGAAATGCCGTATTGCAGGGCGAGGTCGGCGAGCTGTTCAGCCCAGTCGCCGGGAGTTCCCGCCAGCAGCCCGCCGCCGGCGCCGGTCGTGAACCGGCCGCTCAGGTTGAGCAAGCGGCTGACCGCCGCGGGCTCGCGACCGGCGGCGGATGCGGCCTCGTCGATCCGCTCGTTCATCGCACCGAGCGACGCGGGGCCGTCGGGCAGGTATCCCAGGGAGGGCAGCCAACCGTCGGCGATCCGGCCGGTCAGCCGGAGCATGCGTGGCTTGTAGGCACCGATGTGGATCGGGATGCGATGGGCGGGCGCGGGCCCTCGCTTCGCGCTGGTCACGGTGTAGAACTCCCCCTCGATCCGGAGGGGGCCGGGCTCGTCGGTGGCCCACAGCCCCCGGATCACGCTCACGGCCTCCTCCAGCGCCCGCACGGCCTGGGCCGGTTCGAGCCGGCGGCCTCCCATCGCGCCGATGCCGTCCCAGAACGCGCCCGCGCCGATGCCCAGTTCGACCCGACCGTCGCTGAGCCGGTCCAGGCTCGCGGCGGCACGGGCCAGCACGGCCGGGGGGCGCAACGGAAGACTCAGTACGTTGCCGCTGATCCGTATCCGCTCGGTGCGTGCCGCGACGTACGACATCAGGGTCCAGGTGTCCTGGAACGCCGCCTGGTACGGGTGGTCCTGGAAGCTGACGAGGTCGAGTCCGGCCCGCTCGGACGTCAGGGCCAGCTCGACCGGTGCCTGAGGTGGGTGGGCGGTGGGGGTGACGAAGCTGCCGAACCACAGGTCGTGGCCGTAGTCGGTCATAGGTCGCTTCCTCCGGGGTGGTTCGTGGAGGGAGTGGGGACGATGGGGACGAAGTCGTCGCCGAACACACCCTGCGGGTCAGAAACGGTCAGGCAGCGGCGTGACGCCCGGGCCGGAGACCGCACTCGAAGCTGGTGGGGAGGCCGTGGAGGAAGGGGCGCGGCTGGGGCGGTGCGTGCGTTCATGGCACAAGGCTGCTCGACGACGACCATGGGCAACAAGCGAGACATGACCTGATCATCAAAAACAACGTGCTCTGCTAAGCTGACCAGATGGCCAGTTCTCAACCGCCCGGCGAGTCCTCCGCCGCTCCGGGCCAGAGCCGCACGGATGTCGACTATGAGCACATAGACGACGCCGTGTGCCGCAGCTTCCAGCGCTCGGTCGAGATCGTGGGCAGGAAATGGACCGCCTCGGTGCTTCTGGCGGCGATGCGGGGTGCCCGCCGATTCGTCGACTACCGGACGCGGGTCACCGGAATCTCGAACCAACTGCTGTCCCAGCGCCTGCGCGAGCTGGAGAGCCATCAACTGATCGAGCGGGTCGTGGTGCCGACGACACCGGTCCAGATCACGTACCGGCCCACCGAGCGAGGCGCCAGCCTGATGCGTGTTCTGCACCCTCTCGTCGAGTGGAGCGCCGAGAACGGGGAATAGGTGGTGACTTCCGCGTCTCGGACAGCTGCGGCATCCGGCGCCGCGACTCCGGACAGACGGCAGCAGGAATCACCGTCCTTCGCGGCGGCGGCATCACAGCCGCACCGGCACGGCGATGAGCGGCGCGAAGGACCGGGACAGTCCGTCGCACCGCTCACCGGGGCGCACCGTTCAGGGCGGCGTCAGGTCAGGAAGACCGGGGGGTTCTCGCCCCGCACGCGGTAGTCCGGGCGAGGCCGTTCCAGCCGGATCGACTCCAGCACGGTGTACGCGTGGTACTTGGTCTGGGTGGTGGCACCTGCCAGCCGCTCCCACCACAGCTGGCCGTTGCTGGTCGTCTTCTCCAGAACGTGCCGAGTGGTGTAGTTCGCCATGGAGTTGATCCAGTTCTCGGTGCCGACGAACATCCTGTTCCAGCCGGTGCCGGACACGATGTCGACGAGCGCATCCGAGCGACTCCACCGCTCGACCGCCGTGGTCGCCCCTTCGAGCACGTCGGCGAAATACTCCACGCAGAGTTTCACCTGCTCGTAGGTGCCGTAGTGCATGTGATGCCCGCCGACGAAGAAGTCGAAGTCATATTCGAGGATTTGCGCTTGCGCCTCGTACCAGCCGGAGATGTTCTGCGAGGCGTCGCAGTGCATGAACGTCACGCTTCCCGGACTGACGATGTCCACGGCAGTGAGCACCTTCTGCTGAGGCGCGTAGACGAAGATGTTGCCGGGGCAGTGGTTTTCGCCCTTGTAGGAGAGCTGCAGGCTCACCCCGCCTACGTCGAGGACGAGTTCATCGTCGAATATCGTGGTCGGCAGAGGACGCTTGGGATCGGGAAAGCGCTCCAGGAGCTCCTTGGTGATGCGGTGGGCGACGATCTCGACGTCGGGACCGAACACGGAAGCCGCGCCGATGTGATCGGCGTGCCAGTGACTGTAGATCACGTGCGTCACCGGTTGGTCGGTGACGTCCTCGATCGCCGCCAGCATGTTCTCGCCCAGCGTCGGCGGTGCGTCGATCGCGACCACACCGCGCTCGGTCACCACGAACGCGGCGTCGTAGCCGGCGCTGGTGACCCAGTAGAAGCCGTCACGCAGTTCTTCGACGTGGTAGCCGTACTTCTGGAAGTGCTCACTCTGGAAATACGGGGGGTAGTACCCCTCGGGGTCCGCCGGGTCGTCCGCCCCCGCCTTCGGGAACCCGTAGTGGTCGATCCCGTAGAAGCCCGGGGTGTTGTCGACGCTGATGGGTTTCTGGCCGCTCTGGCACATCGGCGAGATGCCTCTCTGTTCTGTGGGAGATGCTGTCGAACGGGGTGGGCTGTTCCGGTCACGGAAAGCGAAGGATCGCCTTGGTGGTGCGGCCCGAGCCCGCGTCCTCGAACGCGGCATTGATATCGGAGAAGTCGTAGAAGGACAGCAGCCGGTCGATCGGGAACCGACCCGCTCGATAGAGCTGGGCGAGATCGTTGATAAACAGCGACGAGACCGCGTCTCCCTGGATGATGCCCTGCAGCGACTGGCCGAGCATGAGCCGGCCGGCGTCGATCACGGCGCCCGTGCCTTCGTGGAACGCCACGAAGCCGAATCGGCCCAGCGGTGCCAGGGCGCCGACCCCGGCGTCGAGGTTCTCCGCGCGGCCGCTCGTGTCGAGGACGTACTCCAGACCGCGCTCCGCTATGGCGCGGAGCGCGCCGGTCAGATCCTCGACCCGGCCGGGGTCGACGAGGTGCGTCGCCCCGAGATCCCGGGCGAGCTGGAGCCGGCCGGCGTCGACATCGACGGCGACGACCGTGGCAGCACCCGCGACGCGCGCCGCCATGACCGCTGCCAAGCCCACCGCGCCCACGCCGAACACGGCGAAGGACGCCCCCGCGGGAACGGCGAGGGCCTTGAGCACGGCCCCCGCGCCGGTCTGGAGCCCGCACCCCAACGGGGCCATGACGTCGAGGGGCAGGTCACGGGGAACCTTGACCGTGTTCCGTTGGTGGGCCAGCGCGTGGGTGGAGAACGAGGACTGGCCGAAGAAGTGGCCGTGGGGCTCGGCACCGCTGGCGACGTGCAGGCCGTTCGAGCCGTCCAGGCGGGCACCCGCGAAGTTGGCTGCCCAGACGTCGTCACAGTAGGCCGCGTGAGCGGACACGCACGGCTTGCAGCGGCCACACGAGTGGTAGGACAGGACGACGTGGTCACCGGGCTCGACGGTGGTGACGGCGGCCCCCACACGTTCGACGACTCCCGCGCCCTCGTGTCCCAGTACCACCGGTAGCGGCGTCGCCATTCGTCGCGCCCGCACGTGGGCGTCGGTCGCGCATATTCCGGTCGCGACCATGCGGACGAGTACCTCGTCGGGGCGCGGGTCCTCGATCTCGATGTCACGGAACTCGAACGGCCCGTTCTGGCTTTCGAGAACGGCGGCGCGTGCGGACGTGGTCATACGTCGTGAGCCTCCCGCGGAGCGCCGCCGGCGTCGTGGCGACAGAAGACAGAAATCATCACCGACTCCAAGATCGGGGTGGTGGGCCTCGGGGGGCCTTCAGAGTGACCGACACTAGGCCGACTGTCCGCGCTCGCGGATCGGTCGCCGTATCGGTCACGGCCTGGTGCTCTCGACGACTGCCGCGATCGTCCTGGCGTCCGTGACCTCGATCGCGGACACCAGGACCGCCGGGGTGGGTGGGGTGGAGGGCGGCCGTCGGCTGTCCGTGCATCGCCGGCTGTGGTGCGAGGCGGCGAGCAGGGTGTGGTGCGACACCTTCACTGCCGGCGACCGGTGCGCGAGGCCTGTTCGACTCGGGCGACCAGGCGGCTGTTGTGGACGGCGTGGGCGAATCCCGGGGTGTGGTGGGTCCCGTTCGTGATGTCGCGCGCCAGGCCGGCGTACACCTCGCCCACGTTGATGGACGCACCGGTCCATATCTCGGTGGCGGTCGGGCCGGTACCGGTGGCCACGGGGCGGTCGGGCTCGGTGAAGGCCACGCTCGAGGACAGCGCGAGGTCGCCGACCTGAACGCCGGCGGGGTGATCGCCGGTCAGCCTCAGCCAGCCGTCCGATCCGCGGACCTCCAGGCCGAAGTGGGCGTCGGGCGCGGGTACGCCCGCCAGGATCTGCACCCCGACCGGGGCGCCCGACGCGGTCTTGACGATGGCGTCGAGGTGATCCGGCACCTCCCGGACGGAGAGCGTGCCGGTGTCCACCAGCTTCACTCGCGGCCAGAGGAGTTCGGTGCGCGCGTCGATCTCGGTGATGTCACCGAGAACCGCCTCGACCACATCCAGCACGTGGCCCGCGGCGATCGGCAGGAAGCCGGCTCCTACCGCCGCCTTGTCGAAGTACTCGTACGCGCTCACCGACTCCGGGCCGTTGCCGAACGTCGCTCCGTTCATCAGTCTCCGACCGCGGTACGACCATGTCGTACCGCCCATCTGATTGCTTGCTTCGAACGTGGGCCGCGTGCGCCCAGCCCGGCCGGCACTCCCGGCCAGCGCACCGTGGGCGCCTCTCTCATCGGTTCTCATCGGTTCTCATTGGTCGATGGCGGCCATGTCGGGCTCGGCATGACGTTCGCCGGACGCCGGCGGCAGGTCGTTCAGACGGGCGATCTGGTCGGGGGAGAGCCGGATTCCGTCGGCGGCGCAGTTCTCCTGGAGCCGGTCGACCCGCCTGGTCCCCGGAATGGGCGCGATGCCGTCGCCCTGTGCGAGCAGCCAGGCCAGAGCGACCTGCGCGGGCGTGGCCCCCGCCTCGTCGGCGATCTCGCTCACCTCGTCGAGGATGCGCAGGTTGCGCGTGAGGTTGCCGCCGGTGAACCGCGGGTTGGTACGACGCCAGTCGGTGGCGTCCAGGCCGTCCAGGGTGCGGATACCACCGGTGAAAAAGCCGTGCCCCAGCGGCGAGTAGGGAACCAGACCGATGCCGAGCGCCCGCAACGTGGGCAGCACCTCGGCCTCGGGGTCGCGAGTCCACAGCGAGTACTCGGCCTGGACGGCGGCCACGGGATGAACCGCATGAGCCCGACGGATCGTCGTCGCGGCCGCCTCCGACAGCCCGATGTGGCGTACCTTGCCCGCCGCCACCAAGTCGCTCAACGCCCCCACTGTCTCCTCGATGGGAACGCCCGGGTCGACCCGGTGCTGGTAGTACAAGTCGATGCGGTCGGTCCCGAGCCGCCGCAGCGACCCGTCGACAGCAGCGCGAACGTTGGCGGGGGTGCTGTCCGGCCCCGGTCGTCCGGTGTGGGAGACGAGGCCGAACTTGGTGGCGACAACGACCTCGTCCCGGCGGCCCCTGACGGCGCGACCCACCAGTTCCTCGTTGACGTAGGGCCCGTATACCTCGGCGGTGTCCAGGTGCGTGATGCCGAGATCGAGAGCGCGACGAAGGGTGCGGATCGACTCGGCGTCGTCACGACCGGCGCCCGTGTCCGAGCAGCCGGCTCACACGTTGCAGATGAGCGATCTGGCCGCGCGGACATCGGCGTCGCTGTCGAGGCTGTCGCATGTCGTGGGCCGGCTGGAGAAGCGCGGACTGCTCGCCCGAGCCCGCATCCCCGGCTCCGGCAGACGCACCAACGCGACACTGACCGAGGCCGGTTACGAGGAGGTCGTGGCGGCGGCGCCGGGACACGTCGCGGCGGTCCGCGAGTACCTGATCGACGGGCTTGAGCCCCACGAGTTGGCGGCCCTGCGCCGTATCGGCACCGCGGTCGATGCCGCCATCAAGCGCGGGCAACCCGACGCGGGCTCGGCGGCGTCGGCCCCGGCCGGGACGCCGACCTCCTAGCGCGCCGACAACGGGTCTGGTGTGAGGCGCCGCCGCCCCCGCGATGCGGCGGGCGGCTGTGTTGGCGCGAGCGGGGTCTGGTCCGTGGCGTCTGTGGGGTATGTGTGGGGTGGTGGGCGCCAGAAGGTGGGAAGTGCCTGGCCACAGGCTTGTGTTGGGCAGAGTGTCGAACTGCCGGCTCAGCCTTCCCACGTTCGCATCCTGGCGCCGCCGCTCCGACGATTCGGCCTCGGGCCTGCGGAAACGCGGGCCCCGGGTTCTGCCGTTGTGGTTCCGCGGCGAGGGCGAGGGGCGCCGCGGGACCGGGCGTGCGGTCAGGCGTGCTGGCGGTCCGCCGCGTCGGCGAACGCGGCCATGGAGGGGAACTCGGCGTCGTAGTGCCACTCCTCCGCCGGTGGCGGAGTGGCACCCCAGCCGGGCCGGTCGTGGCGCCGGTTGATCCACACCGAGGCGAGTCCGCGGCGGCGGGCCGGGACGTGGTCGTGGAAGAGGCTCTGTGCCACGTGCAGCAGTTGCCCGCGTCCGTGACCGAGGCTTTCGAGTGCCGCGTCCAGCTCCTCGAAGTGCGGGTCCGCCGGCTTGTAGGCACCGACGTCCTCCGCGGTGATGATCCGGGTGAAGTCGCCGCGCAGACGCGCGTTGCTGCCCGCGAACCCGTCGCGGTGCACGTTGCTCACGATCACCAGGTCGTAGTGGCGGCGCAGCCGTGCCAACGCGTCCGCGGAGTCCGGGAAGGCGGGCCAGTCGGGGACCGAGCCGCCCAGGCGCTCGGCCCACTCACGGCCGACCTCGGTACCGAGTGACGAGCCGGTCCGGGTGAACGCTTCCGCCAGCACCTCGGGGTAGCGCCACGTCGGGTACTCGCGCATCACCGCCGCCTCGTGGCCCGCGTATGTCTCCAGCAGCGTCTCCGGGCCTTGGCCGAGGCCCTGCTCGCGGGCCCAGGCCGCCAGAACGGCGCTGATGCCCTGTTCCCAGTCGATGAGCGTGCCGTAGCAGTCGAAGCTGAGTACGCGGAAGGCGGTGAGGTCCAGGGACATGTCACTCCTTGGTCGGTGCGGGGGCGGCGTCGGTGGCCGCGTCGGCGGGGCGTGTCCCGCGGTCGGGCACCGCGAGGCTGACGAGGACCAGCGTGACCAGCGAGACCGGCAGGGAGATCAGCACCGCGTTCAGATCGTAGGGCTGGTCCAGCTGTTCCCAGACGATGGTCACGACGGTGCTCAGCACCATCGCGCTCATCGCGCCCCATTTGCTGGCCCGCTTCCACAGGAAGATCGCCAGGACCGGCGGCGCGATGGCGACGCCATAGACGGTGTAGGAGTACATCTGCAGCTCCAGCACCGCCGGGAAGAACCGGCCGAGAACGTAGGCCACGGTGACGATGCCCAGCACGGACAGGCGGTGGACCGCCAGTCGCTTCCGGTCGCTCAGCTGCACGCCGAACAACCGCTCCGTCACGTCGTAGGTCAGGTTGCCCGCTCCGGAGAGCAGGAACGAGGAGCCGGTGGTGACGATGAAGGCCAGCGCTCCGGCCAGCAGCAGGCCGCCGAGTACGGCCGGCAGGTAGCCCTCGCTGCCCAGTGCCAGGACCGCCGAATCCGGCGCGATGTCGGGCATGAGCAGGAACGCGGCCGAGCCCAGCAGGGCCACGGGCACCGTGACCAGGAAGCTGGAGAGGAAGAAGCCCCCGGTCGACTTGCGCGCCTCGGACTCGTTGCGCGTGGCACCGAGCCGTTGGTAGATGTTCTGGTCCGCCAGGAGGAGCAGGAACAACGGCAGGAAGTATCCCAGTAGCTGCAGCGGCGTGAGACCGCTGCTGAGCGAGGACCGGTCGTCGGGGAGGTCCTGCCAGTACTGGCCCAGACCGCCGAGTTCCACCTGAAGCACCAGGGGCAGCGCGACGAGCAGGCTTCCCACGATGATCAGGGCCGAGATGAAGTCGCTCCAGGCGACGGACTTCAGGCCGCCGCCCACCGCGAGGAAGCCGACCAGCACCGCCACCACGATGGAGCCCTGCTCCGGCGAGAGCGTCGTGATCAGGCTGACGATCTGGCCGCCGCCGGTGAACTGGTAGGCGGTGATGCCGGTGTAGGCCAGCACGGTGATGACGGCCGCGATCATGCGGACGGTCACCCCGTAGCGGCGCTCCAGCAGCTCGGGAACGGTATAGGTCGTCTGCCGGCGGATGCGCCGCGCCAGGAAGTACAGGACCACGATGCCCACCGGCGTGCCCGCGAGGAAGAAGATCGAGGCCAGCGGACCGTAGCTGTAGGCGAAGCTGCCGCCGCCGATGATCGTTCCCGACCCGACCCAGGTGACCAGCAGGGTGCCGATCATCACGGGGCGGGGCAGGCTGCGGCCGGCGAAAAGGTAGTCGTCGCTGGTCGCGACCTTTTTGGAGCGGCTGAACCAGATACCGATGCCCACCATGAGCAGCAGGTACAGCACGAGTGTGAGGACGTGAGTCGTCTGCATGGACGCCTCCGGGAATCGACGGTCGGCCGTGCGGGCGCGTGGGACCCGGCAGGCCACCCGGTAGGCCGGCGGATCACCCGACGGTGCGGGTGTCCCCTATGAGACAGGTTTCGGCCACCGAATCGCAATAGTCATTGCAAATTCTCGGGATCGGGGAAGAGGCCGAAGCGCGACCAGAGCCGCTCGACCCCGTCGCTCCACTCCGCGGCGGCGGCCGGATCGCACGCCACGAGCGAGGCGACGACCGCCTGCACGATCGTGGTCGCGGCCACGAGTGAGGGGAACATGCTGGCCCCCTCGCTGGGCATCGGCACCAGCTCGGCGGCCAGCTCCCTGACCTCCTCCCTGGCCTGGTCGCTGACCAGCACGATCGGCGTGCCGGCCGCGGCAGCCACCTGCATGGCGTGCAGGATCTCGCGCGGGGTGCGCCACACCTGGAAGACCACGAGGCAGTCCTCCGGCCCCAGCAGCCGGACCGCGTTGAACAGGGCGGTGCCGCCCACCCGGTGCAGCCGCACGTCGTGGCCGATGGTCTGCGCCAGGTGCGAGAGCTGAAGGCCGGGGGCGGCGAAGCTGCCGGAGGCCAGAACGAGTGTCGTGCCCGCCCCGTGGATGGTCCGGGCCACCCGTTCCACCTGCGCTTCGTCCAGCAGGCTGGCCAGGTCCTTGAGGTTGTGGAGGTCACGGCGGAGGGTGGCCCACGCGGGCCCCTGACCGGCGTCCTCGTGGTGCTCGCTGAGCACCTCGGAGGCCGAAAGGCCGGACAGGTAGCGGGAGCGGATCTCCGCCCGCAGGGCCGGCCAGCCGCTGAAGCCCAGCTGCTGGGCCGTGCGCACCACGGTCGCGACGTTGACTCCGGCCGTGGCCGCCACCGAGGAGGTGCTGGCGTAGGACATCTGCTGCGGCTGGGCGGCGATCGCCGACAGCACCCGACGTGCGCCGGCGCCCGGCCGCCGGCGCCCCAGCCGGGACCTGATCCACTCCGGCAGCGTCTGCTCGTGGGCCGCCCCGGCCCCTGTCTCGTCTGTCTCGTCGGCGTTCGTGCCGGTGTTCGTGCCGGTGTTCATGCCGGTGTTCATGCCCATCTGAACGCAATGATTGTTGCATCTGCGGTGTCTTGTTGACACCATATGGCGTGCCAGGAGCCTGGCTCTGCTACGGGAAGGGAGCTCATGACCTCGAACACTCTCATCCTCCGTGGCGGCGTGGTATGTGACGCTGCTACCGGCGAAGCGCGGACGGCCGACGTGCTCGTGCACGACGGCCGTATCCAGGAAGTGGGGGCCACCCTACGGGCGCCGGAGTCGGCCGAGGAGATCAACGCCACCGGCCGCCATCTCGTACCCGGCCTCGTCGACGCGCATGTGCACGTCAGCGCCGCGAGCGCCGATCTCGGACATGTCGCCGAGCAGTCGCCCACCTACGTGGCCGCCCACACCAGCAGAATTCTGCGGGACATGCTGCACCGCGGCTTCACCACCGTGCGCGACGTCGGTGGTGCCGATTACGGCGTGGCCGCGGCCGTGGCCGAAGGGCTCTGGCCCGGCCCCCGGGTGGTCTTCGGCGGCAAGGCGCTGTCGCCGACCGGAGGCCACGCCGACTTGCGCGGCGCCGGCCGGCACGTGTTGGACGACCATGCCTGCTGTCCCAGCATCGGCGTGGTCTGCGACGGCGTCGCCGAGGTGCGCCGCAGCGCACGGCACCAGCTGCGCACCGGCGCCCACCACATCAAGCTGATGCTCTCCGGCGGAGTGGCCTCGCCCACCGACCGGGTGGACTCGTTGCAGTTCTCCGACGAGGAGGTCCTGGCGGCCGTGGAGGAGGCACGCAACGCCAATCGCTACGTGACGGGACACGCGTACACCGCCCGCGCGGTGAACCGGGGCCTGGGGCTCGGGGTGCGCTGCATCGAGCACGGCAACCTCATCGACGACTCCAGCGTGCGGCTCTTCGTCGAGCACCAGGCGTTCCTCGTACCGACGCTGGTCACCTATGAGTACCTGCACCGGGAGGGGGCCGCCGCCGGCCTGCCCCCGGCCAGCCAGGCCAAGGTGGCGGACGTCCTCGAAGCCGGTCTGCACGCCCTGCACCTGGCCTACCGGGGAGGCGTCCGGATCGCCTTCGGCACCGACCTGCTCGGCAGCATGCACGTCCACCAGAGCGAGGAGTTCCGCATACGCGGCCGGGTGCAGCCCGCGAACGAGGTACTGCGCGCGGCCACGGTGACCGCCGCCGCGCTGCTCGGCCGCGAGGGCGAGCTGGGCACCCTCGCTCCCGGCGCGGTCGCCGACATCCTGCTCGTCGACGGCGACCCGACCACCGACACCGAGATCCTCGCGCAGCCGGAACAGCACCTGCGTGCCGTGATCCAGGGCGGAACCGTCGTCGCGGGACGGCCCTGATATGGCGCCCGCGCTGATACTCCGCGACGGACGCGTCTGGGACGGCCTGGCCACGGAGCCACGCCCCGCGGATGTCGTCTGCGAGGACGGCGTCGTCCGGGAGGTGACCGCCCCCCGCTCGGCCCGCTCCGGCCCCGAGGACCTGGAGGTCGACCTCGCCGGGTGCACCGTGCTTCCGGGACTCATCGACTGCCACGTCCACCTGGTGTGGGACGGCAGCCCCGACCCCGCCACCCACGTCGACCAGGACGGCGAACAGCTCACCACCGTACGCGCCGCCGAACACGCCCGCGCCTACCTGCCCGCGGGGATCACCACCGTCCGCGATCTCGGCGGTAACTGGGACATCGCCGTCACCCTGGCCAGGGCGGTGGACCGGGGACACCTCGACGGGCCGACGATCGTCGCCGCGGGACAGACCGTGATCATGACCGGCGGCCACGACCCCTTCTGGGGCATCCCCTGCGACGGGCCCGACGAGGTGGTACGCGGCGTCCGCGGACAGGTCGCCAAGGGCGCCGGAGTGATCAAGACCGCGGCCACCGGCGGCGTCTACGGCCAGACCCACGGCGAAGAGGTCGGGGCGAGCGAGCTGACCTACGAGGAACTCGCCGCGCTCGCGCACGAAGCACACCGCCGCGGGCGGCGCGTGGCCGCACACGCGCTCGGTGAGGAGGGCGTACGCAACGCCGTCAGGGCCGGGATCGACACCATCGAGCACGGCGTCTTCCTCGCCGACGACGTCATCGAGGACATGGTGCGGCGGGGGACCGTTCTGTGCCCCACCGCCGAGGTGTACCGGCGGATCGCGGACGGGCAGGCCCCCGAGTACGCGGTGCGAAAGGCCCGCGACGTGGTCGAGGCGCACCGGCGCAGCGTCGCCCGGGCGATCGAGGCGGGCGTCCCGGTCATCGCCGGAACCGACGCCGGCGCCCCGGGTATGGCCCACCCCAGCCTGGTCGACGAGATCACCACGCTCAGGGACTACGGCCTCTCCACGCTCCAGGCGCTCCGGGCGGCGACCTCCACGGCGGCGGACGCCCTCGGCAGACCGGCCGCCGGGCGCGTGCGTCCCGGCGCCCCGGCCGACCTGCTCCTCGTCGACGGCGACCCGTTCACCGACCTCACGTTGCTGCGCCGCCCCTGGGGCGTGGTCCGCCATCAGAGGCTGCGCAGGCCGTAGCGCGCTCGTCCCGCCACCCCCGCTTTGAACGGTGGGACGCGCTCAGACGCGGACCACGATCTTTCCCCGCGTGTGTCCGCGCTCGGCGTATGCGTGCGCTTCCGCGATCCGTTCGATGGGGTAGGTCCGTTCGATGCGCGGTGTGTAGCGGCCCCGCCGGCCGAGTTCGCCCGCTTCGGCGAGGAGCGCGGAGTCGTTCTGCGCGTTGGCCAGATGCACGCCGAGGCGCTCCGCGTTGGTGTGGTCGGCGATGGTCGATACGCGGGCGGGGCCGCCCGCGATCGCGATGAGGTCGGGCAGGGAGCCGGAGGCCGCGGTGTCGAGCACGATGTCGACACCGTTCGGGGCCAGGGTGGCCAGGCGCTCCGCGAGGCCGGTGCCGTAGGTGGTGGGAACGGCTCCGAGGGAGGTGAGGAACGCGTGGTTGCGCTCGCGGGCCGTCCCGATCACGGTGGCGCCCCGCGCCACCGCGACCTCGACCGCGGCACTGCCCACGCCTCCGGCGGCGCCCTCGACGAGCAGGGTGCGCCCGTGCAGGGGACCGAGCGCCTTCAGCCCGCCCAGCGCGGTCACCGATGCCAGGGCGGCGCCGGCGGCCTCCTCGTCGGTCCAGGTGGTGGGCGCGTGCGCCCAGGCCGAGAGCACGGCCAGTTCCGCTGTCGCGCCGGTGACGCCGCCCAGCCCGAAGACGCGGTCGCCGATGCTCACCCCCTGCACGCCCGCGCCGGTCTCGTCGACCACGCCGACGGCTTCGCGCCCGGGGATCGCGGGCAGGTCCACGGGCAGCACCTCGCGCACCGCACCGGAACGCACCTTCCAGTCGACGGGATTGACGCCGGCCGCCGCGACGCGGACGCGGATCTCGCCCGGCCCGGGACGCGGGTCCGGCACCTGCTCGACCACGAGGGTCCCCACACCGCCGTAACGGTGGTAACGGACTGCGCGCATGACGTTCTGCCTTTCCACGCGGCCTGAACCGGCCGTTCGTGAGATCAGTGGGGTGAAGGTTCGGCGAGCGCCGACGCCCACCACGCTAAAACCTGACGTCAGCGTCAGGGGCAAGTCGGACGGACCGAAATGGCGGGAGTGAACGTCCGGGCGGTCGGTGTCATCACCCCGACACCGCTGCCGGCGGCGTACGCCGTATGGCGTTCGACGATGATCGAGAAGCAGGGCGAAGAAGCGTGCGTCACACGCGCTTCAGAACGCGATCGAGTGCCGCCCGGCCCGCGGGCCCCCAGTTCGGCTTGCCGCCGGGCAGGCCCCGGTCCCCGGCCTGGCCCATCGCCATGAGGAAGAGGCCCTTCATCGCGGCCAGCCCGCGGGCGCGCCGGATCGCCGCCTCGTCCGCATGCGCGTACGTGTCGAAGAACCGTGAGGCCATGCCCGGGGGCAGCAGCACCCAGGCGGCGGCCAGGTCCCACGCCGGATCGCCGGCGAACATGTCACCGAAGTCGACGATGCCCGACAGCGTTCCGTCCGAGACGACGACGTTCGCCGGATGCAGGTCGCCGTGCACCCACACCGGCGGGCCCTCCCACCCGCCGGCCGCAACGGCGTCGTCCCAGACGGCCCGGACGTCGGCAGCGATGTCGTCGGGGGCAACGGCCCGGAAGAATTCCTCGAAGCCGTCCGTGCAGTCCCTGGGATGGGCACCGCGACGGTCCGCAGCGATCGGCGCCTCGGCGGGCGCCTCCACATGGAGCGCCCGGAGGAAGCCCGCCAGGGTGTCGGCCGCGTGGGGGCCGCGGCTGATCGAGCCGTGGTCCAGCGGCTCGCCGGGAACCCACGTCATCACGGTCCAGTGTTTGGGGAAGCGCTCGGACGGTTCGCCGAACCGCACCGGGGTCGGCACCGGGAGCGGCAGGCGCGGGGCCAGCACGGGCAGCCACCGCCGCTCCTTGAGCTGAAGCTCCGGGGTGGGGTCCATGCGCTGCATGCGCACGGCCAACTCGTCCCCGAGGCGCCACATCTGGTTGCCCCAGCCACCCGCCACCTCGCGGATGGCCAGTCCCGCGAGGTCTGGATGTTGCTCCCGCAGCAGGTCGCGGACCAGGTCCGCGGTGATCTCGGTCTCGGTCTCGGTCTCGGTCTCGATGTCGGTCTCGATGTCGGTCATGCGAAGTCACAGTACCGAGGGCTCTGGCAGCACCGATTCGGTCGCAGAGAGCCGCAGATCAGCGGCCGCGGAACGGACCGGCCGCAAGGCCCGGGGAAACCTGTCCGCGCATCGTCGAGGTCCGCGGTCACGCTCCGGTCGCATCTCCCGGTCGTTGCCGCCACAACGACCCCAGATCCTCCACGGAAACCACTACTGTGTGCTGATGCAGGCGATCATGTGGTTACATGACTCCGGCGCCACCAATACGCCGGGCTTGCCGGCCCGCCGGATTCGGACGGCCGCGGGCCTGAGTCCCGAGCAGCGGCGGGATGCCGAGACGTTCGCCTATCCTGATGCGCTCATGCCGCCCGGCATATCAGCGGAACAGGCCCGGCAGGCACAGCGGCAGGGCGCGCGGGCCTTCACTCTGTGGCGGGACGCGAAGCGGGGCGAGGCGCTGGCCCATGTGGTCACACTGACTGCCGTCCGCGGGCGCGGCGCCACCTACGAGGTGCTCGACGCGGCCGGCGGCCGGCTGGCCCTGATCACCCGCACCCCGGCAGGATTGTTCCGACGCACCCGGTGGGCCGTCACCACCTCCGCTCAGGCCGGTGAGGCGGTCGGCATGAAGGGGCCCGTGCGGCTGTGGATTCCGTGGTGGATCTGCGCGCTGACTCCCACGGGGGGTGTCCTTCTGCTGTGGGTGCTGGCCATGCTCATGGACACCTCCCTGACCCCGCGCCGCATCCGCTGGCGTATGGGCTCCCGCACCGTTCTGGACTACGCGGACGGACCGGCCCTGTACGAACTGCGGGTCCCGGCGGACGAGCCATGGGATCTGCGGGTGGCAGCCGGTCTCCTCGCACTGCTGGACAGCCACCCCGGCTGGCTCGCCGGCCGCTAGCGGACCAGAGAGCGCGTGACCGACCACCATGCGCTCGGGGCGGGCGGGTCACGGGGGTGGCGTCGGTCGCTGGGTGTCCGGCAGCGTCGTCCACACCGCCGCCGCCGCGACGACGGCCGCCGGGCCCGGGACCAGCAGCAGGACCGACGCGCTCCAGTGCACCGCCGCCCACACCCCCAGGACCGCGAGCGCCGGGCCGGCCAGGAACCGGTGCGGCCACCGCGCCACCAGGTACAGGCCGCACGTCCACAGCCGCCGGCCGCGCAGGTCGCCGCGCGCCGCACCGAGCGGCAGCACCGCCGCCAGGGCCGGCAGCGCGAGCACGCCGACCGCACCGCTCACCGCCAGCGACGGCAGCACCCACGCCCCGCCGCCGTTCCGCCATACCGCGAGCGCGGCCAGGAAGGCGGCCACGGGCACCGCGACCACCAGGCCCTGTACGGTGCCGAAGCGCCACAGCCGGCGCAGCCCGCGCCACCACCCGGTGACGGTGGCCTCCCGCCCGGCCGCCAGCGCGTTGCCCACGTCCGCGAGCGCCGCCGCGCAGGGGGTGACCAACAGCCCTGCCAGCAACGTCGAGACGGGGGTGATTCCGGGCGCCAGCAGCACCGTCAGCACACTGGCGAGACATACCGCCACGCTGCCGAACAGCAGGGCGGGCAGGGCGGGCCAGACGTTCCGCAGGGTGCGCAGCAGGGTCTCGTCCGCCGTCGGCGCGCCGCTCCCGGCCATCGGCTCAACCCCTCAGCCCGGCCGAGGCGATGCTGGCGACGAAGCTGCGCTGGAAGCAGAGGAAGACCACCAGCACCGGCACCACCACCGCGGTGATCGCGGCGAAGACGACCACGGAGGAGCCGCTCTGCCCGCTCTGGAGCGTCACCAGGCCGATCGGCAACGTCATGTTCTCCGGGGTGCTGAGGAAGATCAGCGGCCCGAAGTAGTTGTTCCAGGACAGTTCGAAGGTGAGGATCGTCATCGCCGCCAGGGCCGGTCCTGACAGGGGCACGATCATCCGGAAGAGTATCCACAGGTGGCCGGCGCCGTCGATGCGGGCCGCCTCGTCCAACTCCCGCGGAATGGTGTTGAAGTACTGCCGCAGGAAGAAGATCGAGAAGACGTTGATCAGCGCCGGCAGCCAGAGCGCCGCCAGGGTGTCGACGAGCCCGAGGTTGCGCATCAGCACGAAGACCGGGATCACCGTCATCTGGGTCGGCACCATCAGCGCGCTCAGCATGATCATGAAGATGCCGTCGCGGCCGCGGAAGCTCAGCCGGGAGAACGCGTACGCCGCCAGCACGCTGACCAGCAGCGATCCCGCCGTTGAAAGGACCGCGACCTGGAGGCTGTTGAGCGCCATCCGCCCGAACGGGATGAGCCCCGGGATCGCCTGGAAGTTGTCGAGGGTGAACGGGTCGGGCACCCAGCCCGGCGGCAGCGCGAACGCCGCCTCCTCGGCGGTCAGGCTCTGCACCACGAGCCAGATCAGCGGGGCCACCATCACCAGGCCGACCGCCCAGAGTGCCAGGTCGGCGAGGAGCCTTCCGGTTCTTCTTCTTCCGGTCGTGCCCGCGTTCGGTCGCATGGTCGCTCTCACTGGTGGTGCACCCACTTCCTGGCTCCCCAGAACTGCACCAGCGTGACCACCAGCATCACGGCGAACACCAGGAGCGAGACCGCCGAGGCGTAGCCGGCCTGGAACGTCTGGAAGCCCTTCTGGTACAGGTACATCACGACCGTGAGGGTGGAGTTGTCCGGTCCGCCCTGCGGGGTGATGATCTGCACCGGGTCGAATATCTGGAACGCCCCGATAAAGGTGATCACGACGGCGAAGAAGATCGTCGGTGACATCGCGGGGAGCGTCACGTACCACAGGATCTGCCGCCGGCTCGCCCCGTCACAGCGCGCCGCCTCGATCAACTGCGAGGGGACCGTCTGGAGGCCGGCGAGCATGATGATGAAGGTGAACCCGATGGTGTGCCAGAGGTCGATGCCGATGATCGCCGGCAGCGCCCAGTCGGGGTCGGTGAACCAGTCCGGGGTGGAAAGGCCGACCTCCCCGGCGTAGTGCGTGACGACGCCGAAGGTCGGGTCGAGCACGTATTTCCACAGCAGTGCGACCGCGGCCCAGGAGATCACGAACGGGAAGAACAGCGCGGTGCGCACGAAGTACGAGAGCACCCGGCTCATGGTCCGGTTCACCGCCAGCGCCAGCAGGAGGCCGCCGACCACGTGGGTCACCACGGAGGCGAGGGCGAACAGGAAGGTGTTCGCCAGGGCCTGGTAGAGCAGCGGGTCGCCGACCATCTCGGTGAAGTTCCCGAATCCGTTGAACTCGGCCGGGGTGAGCAGGTCCCAGGAGTAGAAGCTCAGGACCACGGCCGCCGCGAACGGGCCGGCGACGAAGACGAGGAAGAGCAGCACCGCCGGGGTGACGAACAGGTACCCGGCCCGCTGGCCGCGGGACCGGCCGGCGGGGGTGGCGGGCGTGGCGGGGCGGGGGCCGGCGCGTTCCGGGGCGGGTGTGTTCACAGCGGTCACAGCAGCCCTCCCAGTCTTTCGTTGGCCGATTCAAGGGCCTCGCGCACGGGTTTCGTCCCGGTGATGGCGGCCTGCCAGCCCTGGTTGATGGCGTCCTGCACCTCGCTGCCGCGTTCGGGGGAGGGGATGGGGGTGCCGTAGGTGATGGCCTCGGGCAGGGCTTCGGTGCCCGGCGGTGCCTGGTCGAGGAACGGGGCGCCGGTGGCGACCGAGTTGCGGGCGGGGACCGTCGAGCCGCCGTTCCTCGCGTAGAAGACGGACGCCTCCTCCGACATCAGCCAGGTGAGGAAAGTCCAGGCCTTCTCCTTCTTCTGGGAAGCCTTCAGGATGGGCCAGCCGTCCCAGCCGACCGGGGAACCGTGGCCGGCGTTGACCGGCCAGCTCACGATCCGCACCCGGTCGAGCATGTCGAGGCGGCGCACGTCGAGGGTGGGCCACCGGCCGCCGCCGAGGGTGGCCAGCGCGTTGTTGCGGAGCTGCCCCACCGCGTCGAACGTTCCGCCCGGCCGAGGTGAGAGACCGTCGTCGATGAGCCCCTTGACGAAAGCCGCGGCCTCCACGGCTCCCTCGCTGTCGAAAGTGCCCTCGTCCCAAGTGCTGTTGAGAGTGCTCGCGCCATTGGTGAGCAGCCACGGCATGATGTCGATGAACGGGAAGCCGAAGCCGAGCGGGATCAGGAAGGCCCCGGTCCGCTCCTTGATCAGGACACCCGCCCGGCGGAACTCCTCCCAGGTCCACTCCCGGGCCGGAAGGTCCACCCCGGCCGCTTCGAAGACCTCGGTGTTGCAGTAGAGCACCGCGGTGTTGTAGCCGCCGGGTATGTAGTACGTCCTCCCGTCGGTCGAGCTGTACGTTTCGGTCCAGTCCCGCAACCGCGGATCGACGTCCGCGAAGTACGCGTCGACCAGCGCGCGGTCGTTGGCGATGTAGTCGTCCAGCGGTTCCATCAGGCCCTTGGAGGCGAAGAGGCGCTGGCCCTCGGTCGCCACCTGGACCACGTCGGGCACCTTTCCCCCGGCGATCTGGGTGGCGACCGTGTTGGCGAACGTGCCCCAGTTCGGGGCCGCGATGCCGCGGGCCTCCAGCTCGATGTCCGGATGCGCCTCCCTGAAGGCGTCGAAAAGCTGGTTGAACGACTGCTGCTGGGTGGCGTCGCCCAGGTAGAGCACGTCCAGCGGCCCGTGCGGCGAGCCCTCGACGCCCAGATTGAGACAGGAGGTCAGGGCGGAGACCAGCGGAAGGGAGCCGGCGGCCGCGGCCGTGGCGCGCAGCACCCGGCGCCGCGGAAGGTGAGCGGGCCCGTGCGGGTCCATGAGGTCGCTTCCTCTCATGATCAGCCTCTCGTGATCGGCCTCTCCTGGTCAGCCCGGGCGCAGCACCACGGTGAACGGCTCGGGCCCGTCGGCGCCGACGAGGCGCGCGGCCGGTCCGTCCGCCCGCGCGGTCACCTCGACCACGCCGAGCCGCGCCCCGGCGATCACCGGCCAGCGGCCCGGCAGCGGGTCGAGTTCGATGGTCCGGGCGGTCGCGTCGACCACCGTGCGGGACCAGGCGTGGGCCAGACCGAAGGAGGCCATGGAACGGACGTAGTGGTGCCCGCACTCGACCTCGTCGAACGGGTTGCGGGTGCGGCCGGAGTAGCGGGCGCGAACGTCGGCCACCACGTGCTCGGCGCGTTCCCGCTCACCGTGTGCGGCCAGCGCGACGGCCGCGGTGTACTCCACGCCGGTCCACACCTCGTTGCAGTACGGGAAGGGGCGTTCCGGACGACCGCCGTGCGGATAGGTGCAGTTGAGCAGCCCGTGTTCATCACCGAGGGCGTAGGTGCGCAGGTGGTTGAAGTGGCCGTGGAACCCCGCGCGGTGGTTGTGCCGGACGATGCTGTCCAGGGCGGTCGCGGTGTGGGCGCGGTCCAGCCGGTCGTCAAGACCGCAGGAGAGGGCCAGGGCGTGGCCGGCGAGCTGGTCGGCCATGCAGCCGGGGCCGATCTGGAGGTCGGGGTCCATCAGGTCGTCGGAGCCGACGTCCGGATTGTCACCGTCGGCATAGCGGATGCGCAGGCCCTCGGCGATGCGGTCGGCCGAGCCGGCGGGCAGCACCCGGTGTTCGTAGTACTCGCCGTTGAACAGTTCGGCGTCGGTCTTCGCGGCCCCGCTGCGCAGGACCCGCAGGCAGGTGGCGGCGAAGCCGGTGTCGCCCACCGCCTCGGCCATCCGCGCGCAGGCGGCGAGCGCCGCCAGGTACCAGGACTGGTTGACGCCGCTTGGCCCGTAGTACTCCACGTCCGAGGTGCTGTGCTGGCAGCCTTCCATGAGGCCGTCGCGGTCGGCGTCCCAGCCGAGCGGAATCCACGCGAACTCCAGCGCCCGGCGCGCGGCCGGCCAGTGCCGGGCCAGCAGGTCGTTCCGGCCGGTGAGCTGCCAGGTTCGGTACAGCCGGACGAGCGCGCCCATCTGTCCGTCGGCGGCCGCCGTCCGCCAGCCGGTGCCCTCGGTGGCCAGCGGCAGTCCGGCGCGGAAACTCATCATGCCGCGCTCGTCCAGCGAGTGGACGAACTCGACCTCCCGCATCGTCCACGCCAGGTCGGGGAAGAGCTGTTCCAGCGCGTACTGGTAGTTCCACACGTGGGTGCAGCTGCCGTGACAGCTTCCGTGGTTCTCGTTGGTGCCCTCCCAGGCCAGGAACGTGCCGTCGGCGATCCGGAAGCAGGTCGGCGACTTCAGCACGGCGGCGTTCGACAGCACCGCGTCCTGCACGGACACCGGCAGATCGGAGCCGGTGACGGTCTCCACATAGGCGCGGGTGCGGCGTTCGTAGGCGGCCAGCTCCGGGACGGCCCGACGCACCACCTCGGCGGCGTCGGCGAACCGCAGGGCGTAGTGGTTGCCGACCACGGGACCGCCGTGCCCGTGGACCGGGGCGGGGGCGGGGCGATGGGTCCAGGCCCGCCGGTTGGGGAAGTGCCAGGCGATCAGGAAGGTGAACTCCGCCTCGCCGCCCGGCGGCAGGGACGCGCCCACGACCAGCGAACCGGTCGGCACCCGGGCGCCCTCGTCCGGAGCGGCGGGCTCGTCGAGCCGGCCGTCGTCGCCGAAGTCGTCCCAGAACTCCAGCAGCGAGTCGCCCCAGGAACGATCCGCCCAGGTGCGCCGGTGACTGGTGACCGGGGTGCCGACGGCGGCCAGGGCGAGGCTGCCCCACGCCTCGTCATCCTCGGCCACCGCCTCCCCGCAACCGCCGGCGAGCATGGTGACGTCGCCCTCGCGGGACAGTTCGAACCGATTGCCCGCCGGCACTTCGCCGGTGGGGCGGCGGCCGGCGACGTGCTGGAGGCTGCCGCAGAGGCTCACCTCCAGCGGCGCGCCACCGGTGTTGCGCACCCGGACGCGGTAGACGAGCAGCGGCAGGCCGCTGGCGTCCGCGTCCCCGGGGATCAGCGGGTTGTACGCGGACACCACCGCCTCCACGGGCAGCTCCGGGTCGGTCAGGCGGACCTGCCCGAAGGGGTAGGCGGCGGCGAACTCGCCGTGCCGGAAGCGTGGCAGCCCGTGCAGGGCGGACCGGCTGCCGTGCCCACCGGCGTACTCCTCCGCCAGCAGGGCCGCCTCCAGCACCCGGGTGGTGCCGGGTGTGCCGGGGGTGCCGGGTGCGGAGTCGGAGACGTGCAACGCGAAGAAGGTGTCGGGCGTGAAGCCCTTGGCGGGGCGGTTGAACAGTTCCCAGTCGCGGAGCTGTCCACGTCCGCCCAGGCTGATGCAACCGGTGCCGACGCCGCCGACCGGCATGGCGATGTGGGCCAGGTCCCGGCCGCGGTAGCGGCGGACGACCGGCCAGGTCTCGGCGACGGTGCGGGGGTCGTGGGGGTTCGTTCCGGACGCGGGACGCATCTCCATGGGCGAACTCCTAGAAGGACGTGCACGAGGGAAGGACGAGGTCGCGAAAAATCGATTTCACTCATCTCGCTGCGAGTTCTAGGAGGGAAGGATGCACAGGGGTGGAATCGATTTCAATGCCTTGGGACAAAATGCCTCGTCGAACGCCCGGCCCGGGCGCGGGCGCGGGGAGCCGTCGCCGGGGTCACCTCACGCCCCCGTTCACTCGTCAGCCCCTCCCGTGACGCGTGCGCCGCGTGCGGCGCGGGCGTAGCGGGCGGCGAGGTCGGCGAACGCGGTGGCCAGTTGGGGTGGGCCGATGACTTCGACTTCGGTGTCGAAGCGGCCGATGGCGGCGGCGAGTCCGGTCCATGACCAGGAGCCGAGGGTGAGCCGGCAGTGGTGGGGGCCGCGTTCCTCGACGATTCCGTCCTGGACGAAGGGCGCGACGTCGGCGGCCGGCAGGTGGAGGACGACTTCGCCCTGGCAGGGCCAGTCGGTGGTGGTGCCGTCGTTGCCGCGGAATCGGCTGATGACGAAGGCGGAGACGTCGCCGCCGGGGAGTGCGCGTGGGGCGAAGCGGGGACCGGTGGGTGTGCGGGGCCTGATGCGGTCGGCGCGGAAGGTACGCCAGTCCTCGCGGTCGAGGTCCCAGGCCACGAGGTACCAGCGACCGCGCCAGGTGACCAGGGAGTGCGGTTGTACGCGGCGGGGGTTGTCGGCCGCGGTGGCCGGGCCGGGCGCGTAGTCGAAGCGCAGTTCCTCGCGGGCGTGGATGACGCGACCGAGATCCGTCAGGAGCTGCGCGTCGACCCGGGGATCGGCGCCGGCCGCGGGCGGTTGGACGGCGACGGTGGTGAGGCGCAGCAGGTCTATGCGGTGGCGCAGGCGGGGCGGCATGACCTGGCGGAGGGTGACCAGGGCGCGGATGGCGTCTTCGGCGACGGTGGTGCCGGCTGTGCCGGTGGCCGCGGTCTGGAGTGCGACCGCCAGGGCGACGGCCTGGTCGTCGTCGAACAGCATGGGTGGCAGGTGAGCGCCGGCCGCCAGGCGGTAGCCGCCGGCCGGTCCCTTGACGGTCGTGATCAGGTAGCCCAGCTCACGCAGGCGGTCGATGTCACGGCGCACGGTGCGCGAGGTGATGGCGAGCCGCTCGGCCAGGTCCTCGCCGGACCAGTCACGGTGCGTCTGAAGCAGCGAGAGCAGCGCGAGCAGCCGGGAGGACGTCTTGTGCATGGCAGCCATTCTTTCCGCGGTAGCGGACGCAACCTGTCCGCTACCTGCGCCATGGTGGCATACGAGCCGTTCGGGGCGGGAGCGCCCGCGGCGTACGCGTCAGTCATATCGAGCACATCGAGGCAAGGAGCAGGCAATGTCCGTCACGACCACCACTCACCTGAACTTCCGGGGCACCGCACGTGAGGCGCTGGACTTCTACCAGTCCGTCTTCGGCGGACGTACTGTCGTGGTCACCTACAAGGACGCGGGTGCCGTGCGGGACGAGAGCGAGGCGGACTGGGTGACGTGGGGCGAGGTGGCCGGCGACAACGGCTTCCACGTCATGGCCTACGACGTGCCCTCGGAACTGCCATGGCACCAGGGCGAGAACCCGTTCTTCGTCTCCGTGCGCGGTGACGACGCCGAGGAGATCAGTGCCCTGTGGGGCAGGCTCGCCGAGGGCTCGACCGTCGTGCAACCGCTGGAGCCTGCCCAGTGGGCGCCGCTGTACGGCATGCTCACCGACCGGTTCGGCGTCACCTGGGTCCTGGACGTCACCGCCCCGTACAACGGCTGATCCGGCCGGACCTGACAGGCCTGCGCCGTCCGGGCGGCCGCGGCGGCCCGGACGGCACAGGCACCGAGCACGTGAAGCAGGGAAAGGAAGCGCGCCAACGTGCGGATACGGAAACCGGGAAGGACCGGCATCGAAGTCAGCGCTCGCTGCCCGGGAACGCCATGACCGTCCTTGACAGCCGAGCTCTCAACCGCGCCACCCTCGCCCGCCAGCACCTGCTGGAGCGCGGCGGCGCATCCGTACCCGAGGCGGTGGCCCACCTGTGCGGCCTGCAGGCGCAGGAACCACAGGAACCGTTCATCGGGCTGTGGTCCCGCCTGGCCGACTTCGAGCCCGGGCAGCTGGACGACGCGCTGACCGGCCGCACGGTGGTGCGCACGCACCTGATGCGCCGCACCGTCCACCTCGTCACCGCCGACGACGCGCTCGCCTGGCGGGCCCGCCACGACACCATGCTGCGCCAGCGAGTGCTGGGCACCTACCGCCGTGAACTGGCCGGTATCGACGTGGACGAGCTTGCCGCCGCGGGCCGCGCGGTCCTGGCCGACCAGCGGCCCCGCACCATGCGCGAACTCGTCCAAGCCATCGAAGACCGCTGGCCCGGCCCACCGCGCCGCGCCCTGGGCGAACTGCTCGTCTCGGCCCTCATCCCCATGGTCCAGCTCCCGCCCCGCGGCCTGTGGCACCGGACCGCCGGCGTCCGCAACCTGCCGTTGGCCACCTGGCTGGGACGGGACGTCGCCCCCCTGCCCGCCGAGGACAGCGATCCCGTCGGGCAGCAGCTGCTGCGCCGCTATCTCGCCGCCCACGGGCCCGCCGCCAGCGCGGACCTACGCGCCTGGTGCGGCCTCGCCGGCCTGCCCGCCGCCGTCAGAGCCGTCCGGGAAGAACTCGTCGCCTTCCGCGACGAACGCGGCCGCGAACTGCTCGATCTCCCCGACGCGCCCCGCCCCCACCCCGACACCCCGGCCCCCGTCCGGTTCCTGCCGGCCTTCGACAATGCCATCCTCGGCTACCACGACCGCAGCCGCATCATCGACGCCCCCCACCTCGGGCTGTCCGTCGCGGGCCACCGCGCGGTCCTTGTCGACGGACGCGTCGCCGCTACCTGGGCCGTGCGCAACGACCAACTCCACATCAGCCCTCTCCGCCGCCTCACCGACCCGGAACGAGAAGCCGTCCGCGCCGAAGCCCAGGACCTGACCGTTTTCCTGGACGAAGGCATCGAGCACGTCCACCTCGACGGCGAGAACTGACCCCCGCGGCCCGTTCCCGCCGTCGCCGTGCGGCTCAGCGACTGACCACGTGCCGTTCGTCGGGAACGCAGTGCGTCATCGTGAGTCCGGCCACGTCGCGCGGCGGGTTGTCCCCGAGCCGCGCCAGACGCCGCTCGTCCTCCTCCGTGAGGGTCTGCGAGGCCAGCGGCGGCAGCCGACGAACCGCGTCCGCCGGGATACCGAGCCCTTCGCCGACGCGCAGCCCCAGCTCGTTCTCCACCAGCAGGAAGTGCCACACCATCCGCTCCTGGACCGGCCGGTCGCACTGGGAGAGGAGGGTCACCATGTTGTGCACCAGATCGTCCCGCTCCCACTGCTCCATCAGCAGGTAGCGCTGGCCGGCCTGCTGGTAATCGTTCGTCCGGGGGATGCGCTTGCGCGTGACGCGGCCGTGGATCTCCGGGCCCTGGTCGTCGGTCGTACGGTATTCGGCCTCGCGAAGCCCTCCGGTGATGGACGGCTCGTAGTTGACCTCCGGGTTCGCCCCGGAATCGTCGACACCGATCGCCATTTGGCCGTCGCGTTGGTTGGTGCGCACCGCGGCACCCTTCGCGGCGTTCACGGGCAATTGCAGGTAGTTGGCACCGACGCGGTAGCGCTGGGTATCGCTGTAGGAGAAGGTGCGGCCCACGAGCATTTTGTCGTCGGAGAAATCCAGGCCGTCGACCAGGACACCGGTACCGAAGGCGATCTGCTCGTTTTCGGCGAAGTAGTTGTCCACCGTCCGGTCGAGCACCATGCGGCCCACCGGCCTGGGCGGGAACTCCTGCTCCGGCCACGTCTTGGTGTCGTCCAGCGGATCGAAGTGCAGCTCCGGGTGCTCGTGGTCGTCCATCATCTGGACGAGAAGCTCCCACTCGGGGTGGTCGCCGCGGCGAATCGCCTCGTACAGGTCCTTCGTCGCGTGCCCCAGCTCGTTCGCCTGAATGGCCGCCGCGTCCGCCTCGGTCATGGACCGCACACCCTGCTTGGGCATCCAGTGGTACTTGACGAGTTTCGTCTCGCCCTGCTCGTTGACCCATTTGTAGGTGTTGACACCGAAGCCCTGCATATGGCGGTAGTCGGCGGGAATTCCGCGCGGACTGAACAGATTGACCAGCATGTGCATGCTTTCCGGTGTCTGCGACATGAAGTCGAAGATGCGGGCCGGCTTCTGCTCGTGCGATACGGGATCGGGTTTGAGCGCATGGATGACGTCGGGGAACTTGATGGCGTCGCGGATGAAGAAGACACCGAGATTGTTTCCGACGAGATCCCAGTTGCCCTCCTCGGTGTAGAACTTGACCGCGAACCCCCGCGGGTCCCGGGTCGTCTCCGCGGAATCGCGGCCCCCGATGACGGTCGAGAACCGGACGGCGACGTCGGTGCGCTTGCCCCGTTCCTGGAACAGCTTCGCCCGCGTGTGCCGAGCGATGGGCTCCTCGCCCCAGGCGCCGTAGGACTCGAAGTAGCCGTAGGCGGTGACGCCGCGTGCGTGGACCACCCGCTCGGGCACGCGCTCCCTGTCGAAGTGGCTGATCTTCTCCAGGAATTGATAGTTCTCCAGCGTCGCCGGGCCCCGGGCCCCCACCGTGCGCTGATTCTGATTGTCGTAGACCGGATGGCCCTGCCGGTTGGTCAGCACCTTCCGCTCGTCACTCGGCTCAGGTCCCTTGCTGGACACATCGGTCATGCCGCGGCTCCTCGCCTCACCACACTCGCGAACGCCCCCTCCCATGGCTACCGGACCCGCCGCACTCCCGCCACCGGAGCGCCCCCGGCCGTGCGCGGTGCCTTCCACGGCCTCCACGTACGCGCGGGCCACCTCGGCGACGGGAGATCCACCCCGGGCTGATGAGGGCCCCCAGCGACCCGCCGGCTCAGCGGACGACGCGCAGCCAGATGGTCGTCGGGTGCGGCATTTCGCTCTGGGAGAGGCGTTCGAGCGGAACGGGGGCGCCGCCCTGGCGGTCGAAAAGCCGGACTCCGTCGCCGAGCATGACCGGCGCGACGGAGACCAGAACCTCGTCGAGCACATCCGCTTCGACGCACTGCCGGGCGATGTCGGCCCCGAGCACGTTGACGTATTTGTCGCGGGCCGCCTCCCTGGCCAGCGCGACGGCCTCGTCGAAGCCGGTCACGAAGGTGACGCCCGGCACCGGGGTCGCGGGCGGGTTGTGGGTGAGGACGAACTCCGGCCCGCTCCAGCCACCACCGAACGCCTCGCCCTCCCCTTCCATGCCCTCGTACGGATCACTGCCCCGGAAGGTGCGGTTCCCGACGAGCAAGGCGCCCACCTCGCCGATCAGCTCGTCGATCACCGGATTGGGGGCGAGGTGTTCCGCCAGCCATGACATGTCTCCGCCGGGCCCCGCGATGAAGCCGTCCAGCGACATGGCGACCGAATACAGCAGCTTGCCCATGATTGATCCCGCCTATTGAAGTCGTTCCCTCACCTCTCTCCGACTCCGGGCCCCCCGCGAACTCATCGGCGTCCCGCCCCCCGGACCGCGCCGCACGGTACCGACCCGGCCCGTTCGGGCGGGAGGGTCTGAGAGTGCCTCCCACCCGGGTGCCTCGTCGTGGTTCGCTGGAGGACCTGGGGCCGGAGCTGCCCCGTTTCTCTCGCTGCGAGCTCGCGCCGGTGTGCGCCGCTCGGTCAGCGATCACCCGATTACACGATTGGCTGAGTGAAGAATTCTGATGACTGCCGTACGCGCCTTTGCCGCTACCTCCGCGACGGACCCGCTGGCCCCCGGGACGTTTCAGCGGCGCGAGGTGGGCCCGAAGGACGTGCTCATCGAGATCGCCTGGGCCGGGATATGCCATTCCGACATCCACACCGTCCGCGGCGACTGGGGGCAGGTGCAGTACCCGCTCACGGTGGGGCACGAGATCGCCGGAATCGTCGCCCAGGTCGGCCCGGAGGTCACCGGGCACAAGGTCGGGGACCGGGTGGGCGTGGGCTGCATGGTCGACTCCTGCCGTGAGTGCGCGAACTGCGCGGCCGGTCACGAGCAGTACTGCCACAACGGGTTCACCGACACCTACAACGGCGTCGACCGGGACGGCCGTATCACCCAGGGTGGCTATTCGACACACATAGTCGTCGACGAGCACTTCGTGCTCCGCGTCCCCGAGGCGATCCCGTTCGAGAAAGCCGCTCCGCTGCTGTGCGCGGGCATCACCACCTACTCGCCGCTGCGGCACTGGAACGCGGGGCCCGGCAAGAAGGTCGCTGTCGTCGGCCTGGGCGGCCTCGGCCATATGGCCGTCAAGCTCGCCCACGCCCTGGGCGCCGAGGTCACCGTGCTGTCCCAGAGCCTGCGCAAGCGTGACGACGGCCTGCGCCTGGGCGCGGACCACTACTACGCCACCAGCGACCCGGCGACGTTCACGGAGCTGGCGAACACGTTCGACCTGATCGTGAACACGGTCAGTGCCCCGATCGACATGGACGCCTACCTGGGGCTGCTGGCCCTGCACGGCACGATTGTGAGTGTCGGGGCGCCGCCTGAGCCGGTTCCGGTGACGTTGTTCACGCTCTTCGAGAACCGCCGCTCCTTCGCGGGATCGAAGATCGGTGGCATCGCCGAGACCCAGGAGATGCTCGACTTCTGCGCCGAGCACGGCATCGCCCCCGAGGTCGAGGTCATCCGCGCCGACCAGATCAACGCGGCATGGGAGCGCGTGCTCGCCTCCGACGTCCGCTACCGGTTCGTCATCGACATCTCCACGCTTCCCGCATAAGCGGCGCCCCGAGCGGACGCGCCCCGTGTGAGCGGCAGCACCGGCCAGGGCGGTGGGGGGTACCGGAAGGGCCCCCCACCGCACCCTGTGACGGCTCTACCGTTGCAGACATGAGCACGAAGGACGAGGTGCGGGACTTCCTGATCTCCCGCCGCGCGAACGTCACGCCCGAGCAGGCGGGCATTCCCGACTTCGGCGGGGAGCGGCGCGTGCCCGGCCTTCGTCGCGAAGAGGTCGCCATGCTCGCCGGCGTCAGCCTCGACTACTACACCAGGCTGGAGCGCGGCAATGTCCGCGGGGCGTCGGAAAGTGTGCTCAACGCGATCGCCCGGGCACTGCGGCTGAACGATGTTGAGCGCGAGTACCTGTTCGATCTGGCGCGCACCGCCCCGGCCACGGCGTCGGCACGCACCAGGCAACCGGCCGCCCAGTCGGTGCGCACCTCGGTGCAGCGGGTCCTGGACCACATGACCGTGCCGGCGCTCGTCCACACCGCCGACCAGGACATCATCGCGGCCAACCTCATGGGCCGGGCCCTGTACGCGCCGCACTTCGACACCGAGGGAACGCCGAACATCGCCAGGTTCATCTTTCTCGACCCCCGCGCCCGGGACTACTACGTCGACTGGGCCCTGGCGCGCCGCACCACGGCGGCGATCATGCGGCTGGAAGCCGGCCGCGACCCGCTCAACACCCGGCTCACCGCCCTCATCGGCGAGCTTTCCACGCGCAGCCCTCGGTTCCGCGAGGACTGGGCCGGCCACGACGTCCACGAGCACCGCACCGGCGTGAAGTCCTTCTGCCACCCCGAGGTCGGCCTGATCGAGGTCGCGTTCGACGTGTTCGAGATGCCCGGAGAGGCCGGGCGCCAGATCGTGACCTACAGCGTCCCGCCGGGAACGGACTCCGCCGGCAAGCTCGCCCTGCTGGCCAGCTGGGCCGCCACCCGGGACGAGGCCGGCGCGCGGGATGTCACCAGGTGAGCGCGTCGTTCAGGGACGATTGCCAGTACGAGACCTGCGCCGAGTCGTCGACGTAGACGTCGCCGCCGGGCAGCGGAACGTCCGCCATCCCCTCGATGGCCGCGTCCTCGGCGTCGGCGAACTGCACGCCGAGACTCGTCGCGGTGTAGCCGCCCGCCGCCTCCATGGCGGCGGAGGAGGTGAGGACCGCGGCGTAGGCGGTCTGGCCGGGGGCCAGCGTGATGACGGACTGCGGCTTGCTGTCCTCGTTGCGCGGGACGGCGGCCTGGGCGTCGTCGCCCAGGCGCAGGAAGGGGGCGTGGTAGGCGACGCAGGTCGCGTCGCCGGTGTTGGTCGCCGTGAGCAGCATGTGGTTGATCGGCCGTTCGACCGGGGCGGCGGTCAGCTCGGTCGTGTCGGGCGTGCAGGCGCTGGCCTCCTGCCCGGACTCCCCGGCGCCGTCCTCGGGCGTTCCGCCGCCCGTCGCCGGCGGGGCGGTGCCCTCCGCCACGTCCCCGTGCTCCCCGGCCGTTCCGTCGCCGCCCGCCTCCTGGGGCGACTCCGTGCCGGGCGACTGGGACGCGGACCCGCCGGAGGCGTCCGCCTCCTCGTCCTGGCAGGCGGTGAGCGTCAGCGCGAGCGTCGCGCCGAGCGCGGCGGCGGCCAGGAGACGGGTGCGGCGGTGCGGTGCGTTGGTGGTCATCGTGGTCCTGCTCTCTCGTCGTTCTCGTCGTTCTCGTCGGATCGGTGAATCCGCCGGACCCGGTGGCCCGGACGACCGCAGCATGTGACGCCCTTCGTCCCACCTGCCACCGGGCGCCGCGATTTCGGGGGGGTGGGACGGTTCCACCCCGGGTGACCTGCCAGGATGATTCCGGCTTCGAATGCCGGGACGGGACGGGACAGGACGCGAGGAACGGGGGACGGCGGTGGCGGGTGCGGAGACGGCGGACCTCGCCGCGTTGCTCATCGAGTTGAAGAACCGTTCGGGGCTGAGCTACGGCGTGCTGGCGAAGCGGCTGCACATGAGTGCGTCCACGCTGCACCGCTACTGCCGGGGAGAGGCGCTGCCGCCCGAGTTCGCGACCGTGGAACGGTTCGCCCGGCTGTGCCGGGCCACGCCCGAGGAGCACGCCGAGCTGCACCGGCGGTGGATCGCCGCCGACACGGCGCGGCAGCGGGACAGGAAGGGCCCGAGGCCGGCCCCGGAGGGGGCCCCGGGCCCGCCCGAGCCGTCGTCGGCGCCCGCCCCTCGCGGGTCGGGCCCGCGGTTCGCGCTGGCCGCGGCGGGCGTCCTCGCCGCCGCCCTGGCGATCGCCCTGCTCGCCGGCCTCCTCGTCGGTGGTGACGGTGGTGACGGCGGAGACGGCGAGGACGCCGCGACCGGCGCCTCGGAACAGGCCACCGAGCCGGCGCCGCTGGCCGTGGTCACACGCCCGTACTCGCTTGAGGAGTGCGCGGGCCGTTACCTCGTGGACCGGCCGCCGTCCCAGGTGCCGCCGCCCCCGTTCGAGACGGACGCCCCCGGCTGGGTTCGCGCCCTGGGCGCCGTCCCGGCCGGGGAGCAGCTCGTGGAACTCACCATCCAGGGCACGGAGACGGAGACGGTCGTCCTGCGCGAGCTGCGCGTGCGCGTCACGGCCAGTGGCGAGCCGCTGCCCTGGCACCTTTACGGCGGCTATTCCGGATGCGGCGGCGGCCCGGTGCGGACCACGGCGTTCGATGTCGACCTGGACGCCACCGCGCCGCGGCCGACGGCGGTGGCCGGACAGGACGACCTCCCGCTGTGGGTCGACGAGAAGGAACCTCTGGTCTTCTACGTCGACGCGCGCGCCGACGCCAAGGACGTCAGCTGGTACCTCGAACTCGACTGGTCCAGCGGCGACCGCGCCGGCACCCTCCGCGTCGACGACGACGGGGAGCCGTTCCGCACCAGCGCCATCAGCGGCCAGACCGAGTGGGGTTACATGATCGGCGGCACCGAATGGATCGACGCCGCCACCGGTCGGCCCGCCGGCTCCTGACCCGCCGTCGGCCCCACGGCCCCACGGCCCCACGGCCCCACGGCCCCATGGCCCCATGGCCCCATCGGTATCGTTGTCCGCGCCCGTGGCCCGTGCTGATCAAGCCGCCTCGAACACAACAGCCGGGCATCATTCACCATCAGCCGGCCGACGACGGCGGACCGCTCATGTTCCAAGAGCCCAGAAGGGAACGACGATGCCAGCATCGCACCTGTCCGGCAACGATCCGCAGCACACCGACGCACTGGTGCTGTCGATCGTGGACGAGGTGACAGGCCGCGGGCCGCTCCGTCCGACGGACAGCTTCTACGACATCGGCGGCACGTCGCTCGAAGCCATACGGATATGCCTGCGCGTCGGCCGGGAAGCGGGAGTCGAGGTCGGTCCGGAGGACCTGCTCGGCTGCGACGACCTCGCGGCTTTCATCGCGCTCGTCTCCGCGGCCAGGACAGACCGGTGAGCACCGGCGCGGCCGGTTCCCCGCTCATTCACACGGCCGTCGAGTACCACGCCGCGCGAACGCCCGACGCCGTCGCGCTCGTCCGCGGCAGCGTACGCGTCACCTACGCCGAGCTGGACGCGGCGGCCAGCGCCTGCGCCACGGCCCTTGAGGAACGGGGGGCGGGGCCCGGCGGCTTCGTGCCGGTGGTGATGCCCCGTTCACCCGCTCTCGTGGCGGTCCTCCTGGGGGTGCTCAAGTCCGGCGCGGCCTACGCGGTTCTGGACCCCGGATGGCCCCTCCCGCGGTTGCGGGCCCTGCTCGGGCTGCTGCGACCCCGGGTGGCCGTGGCGCCGGGAGCCGCGGACGCGGCGGACGCGCCGGGAGCACTGGGAGCACTGGGAGCACTGGGCGACTGGGCGGGCGCGGTGTGGTCGCCGCCGCCGGAGGGGGAGTTCGGGCGCCTGGCCGAGCGGGCCACCCGGCGGCCGGGACGGCCGGTGGACGGATCGAGCCCCGCCACCGTCTTCTTCACCTCGGGAACCACCGGCCGCCCGAAGGCCGTGGTGTCCGGACACCGGGCCACCACCAGTCTGTTCTGCGGGGGCTTCGCCCCCTTCGCGTCCCGCCCGACGATGATCCAGGCCGCGCCACCGACGTGGGACGGGTTCACGCTGGAGACCTGGGGGCCGCTGCTGAACGGCGGGACCTGCGTGCTCCCGGACGGCGCGTACCTGCTGCCCGGCACTCTGCGCGGCCTCGCCGACGAGCACGGGGTGGACACGGTCTGGCTCACGGCCTCGCTGTTCCACCTCTTCCTCGACGAGGACCCCGGTTGCTTCCAGGGGCTCAGCCAGGTGCTCACCGGCGCGGAACGGCTGTCGGTGCCCAGGGTCGGGGCGTTCCTCGAACGCCATTCCGCCACCGCGCTGACCAACGGCTACGGGCCCGTGGAGACCTGCGTCTTCGCCACCGCCCGCCGGGTGCGGCCGGCGGACTGCGCGACGACCACCGGTATCCCGATCGGGGTTCCGGTGCCGGGACGGCGCGTTCACCTCCTGACGGACGGCCGGGAGGCGGCCGCCCCGGGCACCACCGGCGAGATCTGCGTCTCGGGCGAGGGACTCGCCGTCGGCTACCTCGGCGATCCCCGGCTCACCGCCGAGCGGTTCCCCGTGCTGCCCCTCGGCGGCGTCCCGACGCGCGTGTACCGCACGGGCGATCTGGGCTTCCTGGACGGCGACGGCGTCCTGCACTTCCTGGGGCGCGGCGACCGGCAGGTGAAGATCAGAGGGCACCGCGTGGAGCCGGAGGAGGTGGAGGCCGCCGCGCGCGACGTGTCCGGGGTGCGCGAGTGCGCGGTGGTCCCGGTGCCGGGGGAGGACGAGAGCCACGAAGGGCTCGCCCTCTTCTACACCCAGGAGAAGGACGCCGACGGCTCGGACCGCCTGGACGCGAGGACGCTGCGCCGCACGCTCGCCGCGGCGCTGCCGCGTCACCTGGTGCCCGAACGCGTGTACAGCCGGGAACGCCTCCCGCTCACCGCGAGCGGGAAGCTGGACCGCGTTGCCCTCACCAACTCGCTGAGACGTCCCGACCACCCGGAGGGCGACCTGTGACCGAGCGTCCCGCCACCACCTTTCCCATGTCCTTCGAGCAGGAGTCGATCTGGCTCAACGACCAGCTCAGGTCGGGGCCGAGTCTTTACCGCGAGTCCTGGGTCCACCGCATCCGGGGCGACCTCGACGCCGCGGCCGTCGAGACGGCGCTGACCGCCCTCGTCGCCCGCCACGAACCGCTGCGCACCGCGCTCGTCATGGAAGGCGGCCGGGCGGTCCAGGTCGTGGCGCCGCAGGCCCCGGTGCCGCTCGCGGTCCGGTCCGTCCCCGAGGAGGGGCTGGCCGAGGCGCTTTACGCCGCCGTCTCAGGTCCGCTGCCCCTGGACCGGCCGCCCCTGCTGAGGGCCACGCTGCTGCGCGTGGCCCCGCGGGACGCCGTGCTCGCGGTGGGGGTGCACCATGCGGCCATCGACGGATGGTCCCTGCGGCTGTTCGACCAGGAGTTCAGCCGGCTGTACCGGATGGCCCTCGACAGCCGTGCGCCCGCGCTGCCCGAACTGCCCATGTCGTTCGGCTCGTACGCCAGGGCCCAGCGTGCGGCGGCGGACGGCGCGGTGGACGAGGCCGCGGACGAGGCCGCGGACGGCGCCATGGAGTACTGGCGGCGGACGCTCGCGGGGGCTCCGGAGGAGTCGGCCTTTCCGCTGGACCGTCCGCGGCCGGCGGCGCCGGAACATGGCGGCGGACAACACGAGTTCGTGATCGGCCCGGAGCTGGGTGCCGCGCTGCGGCGGAGCTGCCGCGAGCTGCGCACGACGCCCTTCGTGCTGCTCACGGCGGCGCTGACCGCGTTGCTCGTCAGGCTCGGCGGCCAGGAGGACGTCGTGCTGGGCACGCCCGTCACCCGGCGCGACACGCTGGAACTGGAACCGCTGATCGCCTGCCTGTCCGATGTGATGCCCCTGCGTCAGCGCACCCGCCGGGGGCAGACGTTCCGTGAACTGGTGGCCGATACGCGGAGCGCGGTGCGGGGCGCCATGGCACACACCCGCGTACCGCACAGCAGGCTGGTGCGCGAGCTGGTCCCGGAACGGACCCCGGCCCGGTTCCCGCTCTTCCAGGTCGTGGTGACCGTCGACGACGCCGACGCGCCAGGACTTGACCTGCCCGGCGCGACCGCCGAGCGGCTGTACTGCCACGGCGGCACCGCCAAGTTCGACGTGTTCCTCAACCTGGTGCCGCGGGACGGCGGGTATCTGGGGCTGCTGGAGTACGCGACCGAGATCCTCGATCCCGCGACCGCGCGGCGCATCGGCGAACGCTTCGTCGCCCTGCTGACCGACGCCACGTCCGACGAGGACCTGTGCCTGGACGACTTGCGGGTCATGTCCGAGGACGAGCGGACGTTCGTCGAGGAGACGCTGAGCCGTGGCCCGGCCGCCGCGGCGGCGGGGGACGGGCCACCGGCCGCCCATGAACGCGTCGACAGAGTCGCCAGGTCGCGGCCGGACGCCATCGCCGTCGTCCACGGCGAGCACCGGATGACCTATGGGGAACTGACGGCCTCCGCCGCGGCCCTGGCCGGGGTGCTCACCGCGCGCGGGCTCGCCCGGCAGCGCATCGGCATCATGCTCGACCGGTCGGTCGACGCCCTGGTGGCCGTACTCGGCGTGCTGTACGCCGGCGGGGCATGCGTCCCGCTCGACCCCGCCCTGCCGGCGGACCGCCTCTCCTTCCTCCTGCGCGACAGCGAACCGGCCGCCGTGCTGACCCGGCGGGCCGGCGGTGGTCTGCCCGGGGTGGAGACGCTCTGCGTCGAGGACGTGCCCGCGCCCGCTCCCGGCGGCGCGCCGCGTCCGCCGCTGCCGGCGGTGGGCCGGGACGATCCCGCCTACCTCGTGTACACCTCGGGGTCGACCGGGCGGCCGAAGGGCGTGGTCATGCCCCACCGGTCGCTCGCGGCGCTCGTCGACTGGCAGTGCGGCGAGCCGTCCGCGGAAGCGGGCCCGCCCACCGCGCAGTTCGCGCCGCTCGGGTTCGATGTCGCGTTCCAGGAGATGTTCTGCACCTGGGCCGTCGGCGGCGCCCTCGTCCTCGTGGACGACCACGTGCGGAGTGACCCGCACCGGCTGCTCGACCTCGTCGAGCACCACGCGGTCGACCGGATCTTCCTGCCCTACGTGGCCCTCCAGGTGATCGCCGAGTACGCGGTGAGCGCCGGGCGCCGCCCGGCGAGCCTGCGCGAGGTGATCACCGCGGGGGAGGAGCTGCACGTCACGCCGGCCATCAGGGAGTTGTTCACCACCTGTCCCCTGGCGCGGCTGGAAAACCAGTACGGCCCGTCGGAGACCCACGTGGTCACCAGGCACCGGCTCACAGGTCCGCCCGTTTCCTGGCCTGACCGGCCGCCGATCGGGCGGCCCGTTCCCGGCAGCCGGGTGTACGTCCTGGACGGGCGGCTGCGCCCGCGGCCGGTCGGTGCGGTCGGCGAGATCTGCGTCGCGGGCGACAGCGTGGCCCTGGGCTACCGGTCGGAAGGCGACGCGAACGACCGGCGTTTCGTCACCGATCCGTTCGGGCCGGGCGGCGGACTGCTCTACCGCACCGGCGACCTGGGGGCGTTCCTGCCGGACGGCAGCCTCAGGTTCCTCGGCCGCGGCGACGACCAGACCAAGGTCCGCGGCTACCGTGTCGAACCGGGCGAGGTCGAGGCCGCGCTGAAGACGGTCCCCGGGATCACCGACGCCGTCGTCGTCGCAGAGGGTGGCCACGCCACGGAACGGCGGCTCGTGGCCTACTACACCGCGGCCGAGCCCGACCGGCCCGCGCCGGGGCAGGTGCGTCAGGCGCTGGCCGGGAAGCTGCCCGCCTACCTGGTGCCGTCCGTCGCCACCCGGGTCCCCGGCTTCCCGCGGACCCACAGCGGCAAGACGGACCGGGCGGCCGTTCACCGGCGTTACGCGCCGACCGCGCGGACGCCGCGGCCCGCGGTCGGCGGCGGACCCGGCGGTGGATCTGGCGGCGGGCGCCTCCCCGCCGGGACGCTCGAACGGGAGCTGGCCGCGCTCTGGGCTGAGGTCCTGCGCGTCGAAGCGGTCGAGCCGGACCGGACGTTCTTCTCCTACGGCGGCGACTCCCTGCTCGCCGTGCGGCTGGCCGTCCGGGTCCGTGCGGAGCTGGGGCTGCCCGCCCACCCCTCCGACATCCTCGCGGCGCGGACGCTTTCCGCGCTGGCCCGCACGCTCGGCGAACGCGGCCAGGCTCCCGAGGCGCACGACGAGGCGCACGACGAAGTGCCCGACCTCGGCGAGGAGACCGCGCTCGATCCCGGCATCGTGCCCGCGCCCGGACCGGCCGCCGCGCCCGGTCCGCCAGGCCACGTCCTGCTGACCGGGGCCACCGGATTCCTGGGCGCGTTCCTGCTCCACGACCTCCTGGAGCGCACGCCCGCGACGGTGCACTGCCTCGTTCGCGCGCCCGACCCGGCGGCCGCGTTCCAGCGGCTGCGGCACACCCTCATGCGTTACCACCTGTGGAACCCCGCCCACGCGGGCCGGATCGAGGCCGTGCCGGGCGATCTGGCACGCGGGCGGCTCGGCCTCGGGCAGCGGGCCTTCGACCGGTTGGCGCGCCGCGTCGACGCGGTGTTCCACACCGGCGCCGAGGTCAACCTGACGTATCCGTACGCCCGGTTGAAGGCGGCCAACGTCGACGGCACCGCGGAGATACTCAGACTGGCCGCCGCCCACCGGGCGGTGCCGGTCCACCACGTCTCCACCGTCGGCGTCTTCCCCGCCCACGGCCGCCACCCCGCCGGACGCGTCCTCCCCGACCATCCGCTCGGCGACGGCGCGCTGCTGCGGCACGGCTACGCCAGAACCAAGTGGGTGGCCGAAGCGCTCGTGGCCGAGGCCGGCAAACGGGGCCTCCCGGTGACGGTGTACCGGCCGACCCGGATCAGCGGTCATACCGGCACCGGGGTCTGCCAGACCTCCGACTTCCTCTGGCTGCTGGTCAAGGGCTGCCTCCAGGCCGGTCTCGCGCCCCGCGACTACGCCGGGGACTTCGACCTCGTCCCCGTGGACTACGTCAGCGCCGCCATCGGCGCGCTCGCCGCCGACCCGTCGAACACCGGCGGCATCTTCCACCTGTCCAGTGAACGCCGGCTGCCGTTCACCGAGATCGTGAGCCGGCTGCGGGCCCTCGGCCACCGCATCGGCGAGGTCCCGCTGGAACAGTGGCACCGCCACCTGGAACAGCAGCCGGAAAACGCGGCCTTCCCGCTGCTCGGCCTCCTCCCCGCGCGAGGCGCACGGCCCGGCGAGGAACCCCCGCTCCCCTCCCTCCTCTTCGACTCCTCATCGACCCGCCGCGCCCTGCGGGGGAGCGAGGTGACCTGCCCCCCGATCGACGACGCGCTGTTCGCCCGCTACATCTCCTCCTTCGTCACCGATGGCTTCCTGCCTCCTCCGTAGGCCCCGCCCGGGTCCAGGTCCAGGCCGCCGGCGAACGGCATGGTCCGCCAGCGTTCGATCGACGGTTTCACCGCCTCCACGAGCATCGGCAACTGCGGCGCGAGCGCGAGGCAGGCCACCGTTCTGGACATGCCCACGGCGTTGACGAAGCGCAGGGCGCGCTCGTCCAGCCCGCGCAGGCCGTGGCGCCGCGCGGCGGAGTCGTACGCGGCCTCGCACTCGGGCCACAGGCCCGCCAGGTCCCACTCGACGGGTCCGAGCGCGACCAGCTCGAAGTCGGAGTACAGCTCGCCGTTCGCTGTGGCGAGCACGTTGACCGCCGGGGCGTCTCCGTGGATCGGCTGGAGCCCGACGCCGGGGAACGCCGCCTCGAACGCCGCGCGCGAGCGGACCACCGGTTCGAGGATCTCCCACTCCCGTCGCGCCCGGTCGAGATCGGTCGGCTCGATGAGGTCGGGACGCGCGCGGAGCGCGGCAAGGCTCTCCGTGGTGAACCGCGGCTCGTCCGCCGACAGGAACGGCAGCTCACCCGGGTACGTGCGCAGCGCGGCGTGCAGGCCGGCCACCAGCCCGGAGTTGTGCACGTAGTCGGGCTCGGCACTCCTGTCCTCCTCGACGAACTGCCAGAACGTCATCGAGAAACCGTCGCGCCGCACCGGCTCCCGCGGGACGAGCGGACTCGGCGGGACCACCGGAACGCCCTGTTCCGCGAGCCGGCTCACCAGGTCGAGTTCCCTCTGCTGCTGCGCCGCCTGCGCGTCGGGGTCGGTGGACGGCGGCAGGACGGCGGGCACCCGGACCACCACGGGCGACGGAGCGAGATGCACCACGACGGAGAACACGTCGTGGAGCACGGCCGCTTCGGTCACCGCGAGTCCGAGGGCGCGGCCGGCGGCGACGGCCGCGTCGAGAGCCCGTGCCGTGCGGGCGGCGAGCTGGTCGGGTGTCATGAATCCTGGCATGCGGACGATGCTGCCATGCGGGGCGCCCGGGCCGGCTGCCCGCTCAGGTGGGGTCCGGCGCGGAGGTGCGCGCGCTGTCCGACAGGACCTGGCGGATGCCCGCGAAGTGGTGGTGCATCGCGGCCGTGGCGCGGGGGCCGTCGGTGGATTCCAGGGCCGCGACGATGTCCTGGTGGCGGGAGCAGATGACGCGGGGGTCCTGGGCGTCCTCCTTCAGCTCCTCCCGCACCCGGTGGAACGCGGCCCAGAACGCGTCGAGCACCTCGCTCAGCAGGTGGTTGCCGAGGGAGCGGTAGAGGGCCAGGTGGAACGCCCGGTCGGTGGCCGCGGTGACGCGGCCGGCGGCGGCCTCCCGTTCCATCGTGCGGACCAGGTCCCGCAGCGCGGCCAGGTCGTCCGGCGGGAGTTTGCCCGCGACGCTGCCGATCAGGCCGGCCTCCAGCGCCTCGCGGACTTCCAGCAGTTCGTCCAGGCTGGCCTCGCCCCTGCGGTGGCGCACCGCGGCGCGGAAGACCATGCCCTCGACGAACGAGTCCAGGCTGAGCGAGCCGACGTACGTGCCGAATCCGTGCCTGATGTCGACGATGCTGACCGCCTGGAGGGCCTTGAGCGCTTCCCTGACGGAGTTCCGGCTGACGCCGAACAGGCTCATCATCTCGCTCTCCGTGGGCAGGGGGTCTCCCGGCGCCAGGCGGCGGCTCAGGATCAGCTTCTTGATCTGGCCCTGCACCTCCTCGGACATCATGCGGCGGGCTGCCATGGCTGCCTCTTTCTCCCCGGTGCGGTCTCACGTTCGAACATGACCACCGACTCTTGACCTTGAGTTCACATTCTGCCATCGGAGATAGGACATGGGATGTCCGGTCGGCGTCCAGTGTTCGCACAGGTCTTGACCTCTCTTGCGGCGCACTCCTACGTTCACCTAGGACGTAGAACGTAGGACCTCCTCTCTTTACGCGCTGGAGGCGCCGTGAACAACAGGTTCGACCGCAGGGCCTTCCTCAAGCTGACCGGCGCACTCGGCGCGGCGGGAGCCGTCACCGCGAGCCTCGGCGCCTGCACGGGGCCGCCCTCCACGATCGGGACGGGCGGCGGCGGTGGCGGCGGCACGGGACTTGGCGACCTGACCGTGGTCATCGGCTACGGGAACGACCAGAGCTGGGACCCGACGCAGACCGCGTCCGCGTTCTCGATGGCCGCCATCCAGCACATCTACGAGGGCCTGCTGGACACCGACCCCGTCACGCGCGAGCCCTACCCGTCGCTCGCCCTGGCGCTGCCCGCCGACCGGAACGCCACCACCTGGGAGTTCACCCTCCGCGGCGGCGCGACCTGGCACGACGGCGAGCCGGTGACCGCGGACGACGTCGTCTTCACCTTCGACCGGATACTCGACCCCGAAGTGCGCCCGCTGGCCCGCTCGTTCTTCGTCACCTGGCTGCGCGAGGTGCGCAAGACCGGCGACCTGTCCGTCGAGCTGGACTTCCACTACCCCTTCCCCGACGCCGCCGCCCGGCTCGGCATCGCCAAGATCATGCCGCGGCACGTCTTCGGCCGCGAGGGCGCCTGGGACGAGGCCACCGGCGGGCTCGCCGTCGGCTCCGGGCCGTACACGCTGACCTCCCACCAGCCCAAGTCCAATTCGACCTTCGAGGCGTACGACGGCTACAACGGACCCCGCCCGCCCATGTTCGCGCGCATGAACTGGCTGACGATCGTCGATGCCGCCCCCCGCGTAGCGATGGTCTCCGGGGACAGCGCCGACGCCCAGATCGCCGAGAACATCCCGTACGCCAACGTCGAGCAGCTGCGCGGCGACGGTCTGGAAGTACAGGGCGGCGCCGGCATGAACCACGCGTTCCTGATGTTCAACACGGCCAATCCGCCGTTCGACGACATCCGCGTGCGCCAGGCCCTGCTCTACGCGATCGACACCGAGCAGCTGATCGAGGTCGGACTGAAGGGGTACGGCCGAGCGCCCACCTCGTTCCTCAACGAGGACAACCCGTCGCACGCCCCCGCCGCCACCGTCTACGCCTACGACCCGGAACGCGCCCGCGCGCTGCTGGCGGAAGCCGGGGTGTCCGGGCTCGACGTCAACCTGATGTCGGTCAACGTCAGTTGGTTCGTGGACTGTCTGCCCACCATCAAGGCGTCCTGGGACGCCATCGGCGTCTCGACCACCCTGGAGCCGCAGGAGACCTCCGCCCTGTTCACCAAGATGGACCAGAACCAGGACTACCAGGTCGTCGCCGCCGTCTCCAACCCGAACCAGTTCGGCCTCGACGCCGACCTGATCATGCGCTACAACTACACGGCCGACGGCCTGTGGATGTCCTACGCGCGCTGGCAGGACAGCGAGGACGCGCAGGCCCTGTTCGAGCTGATGGACCGCGCCAGCCGCGAGCCGGACCCGCAGCGCAAGCTGGCGCTGACCCACCAGTACCTCGACGTCATCGCCGAACAGGCCGTCCTCTACCCCGTCGTGCACAACGAGCTGCTCACGGCCTGGGACCCGGACCGCGTCGTCGGCGTGCGCGCGCTGGCCTATCCGGGCGTCAACGTGCTCCAGGCAAGGGCAGCGTCGTCGTGATGATCATCGCCAGGATGCTGCTGCGGCGCGTCCTCCTCCTCGTTCCGCTGATGCTCGGCATCGTGCTGTTCGTCTTCATCGTCATGCGGTTCGCCGACATGGACCCGGCGTCCGCCTACTACCAGGGCGCCAACCCGACGGCGGAGCAACTCCACCAGTTCCGCGAGGAGAACGGCCTGCTCGACCCGCTGGCCGTCCGCTACGCCGACTTCGTCGGTGACCTGATCACCGGCGACATGGGCATCAGCGTGCTCACCCGCGCCCCCGTCATCGACCAGGTGAGCACGGCGCTGCCGCTCACCATGCAGCTGACGTTCCTCGGCCTCGGCGTCGGCGTCGTCCTGTCGCTGATCCTCGGGGTGACCGCGGCCATCTACCGCGACCGGCTGCCCGACCAGATCATCCGCGTCGTCTCCCTCACCGGCGTCGCCGCCCCCAGCTTCTGGCTGGCGCTGCTGATGATCCAGTACGGGGCGGTCGAGCTGGGCTGGTTCCCCACCGGGGGCTACATCAACCCGAACGACTCGTTCACCGGCTGGCTGGAGACCATGACCCTGCCCGCCCTCGCGCTCTCGCTGCCGGTCGCGGCCCAGCTGACGCGCATCGTGCGCACCGCGGTCGTCGAGGAACTCGACCGGGACTACGTGCGCACCGCGGTCGGCAGCGGCCTGCCGCCGGTCGTGGTGGTCGGCAGGAACGTGCTGCGCAACGCGCTCGTCAACCCGCTCACCGTGCTCGGGCTGCGCGTCGGCTACCTGCTCGGGGGCGCGGTTGTCATCGAAACGATCTTCGGCCTGCCGGGCATGGGGAAGCTCATGATCGACGCCGTGCGCAACGGCGATCCCGCCGTCGTCCAAGGCGTCGTCCTCACCACGGCGGCCGGCTTCGTCGTCATCAACCTCGTCATCGACATCCTCTATCTCCTGGTCAACCCGCGGCTGAGGAGCGCAGCGTGAAGTGGTTCACCCGCCTGCCCGTGCTGTCCAGGGCCGCGCTCGCGGTCCTCGCCGTCGTCGTCCTGGCCGCGCTGTTCGCGCCGCTGATCGCACCGCACGACCCGTACGCCCAGGCCGGTACGGCCGAAGGGCCCTCGGGCGAGCACTGGATGGGGCAGGACAGCCTCGGCCGTGACATCCTCAGCCGCCTGATGCACGGCGCCCGCTGGTCGCTGGCCATCGGGCTCGGGGCGACGCTGCTCGCGCTCGCGGCCGGCGCGCTGCTCGGCGCGGTGGCCGCGACCTCGCGCAAGGCGGTCGACGAGACGCTGATGCGCACGCTCGACATCGTCATGGCCTTCCCCGGCGTGGCGCTCGCCGCCGTGCTGATCTCCGTGTTCGGCGGCGGGATTCCCGTGCTGATCTGCGCCATCGCCTTCCTCTACACCCCGCCCATCGCGCGCGTGGTCCGCGCGAACGTGATGGACCAGTACGGCGAGGACTACGTCACCGCGGAACGCGTCATCGGCGCCCGCACCCCGCACATCCTGATCCGGCACGTCGCCGTCAACTGCGCCGCGCCGATCCTGGTGTTCTGCACGGTGATGGTCGCCGACGCGATCGTCTTCGAGGCGTCGCTGTCGTTCATCGGCGCGGGCGTCCGGCCGCCGGAGCCGTCGTGGGGCAGCGTCATCGCCGACGGCAAGAACATGGTGCTCCTGGGCGGCTGGTGGGCCACGGTCTTCCCCGGCCTGCTGATGCTGCTGACCGTCCTGGCGCTCAACGTCCTGTCCGAGGGCGTCTCCGACGCCTGGGCCGCGCCCCGCGCCCGCGGCCCGCGCCGCACCCCCGCGCCGGGCGCCGAGCCCGAACTGACGCCCGGCGTCGGCCCGGCCGTCCCGCCGCAGGCGACGGCGGAACGGCCCGCGGCGGAACGGCCCGCGGCCGAGGCCGACGCCGACGCCGCCGAGAACGCGGCGGCCGGCGGCGGAGGCGTGCTGCCGCTGCCCGGGCTCACGGAGGCGGGCCGCAGACTGCGCGCCAGGGCCAGGCCGCCGGCCGACGGCGAACCGGTGCTGTCCGTCCGCGACCTGGCCATCGGCTTCGACGGGCAGCACGGCGGCAAGGACGTCGTGGACGGCATCGGCTTCGACATCCGCCCCGGCGAAGTCCTGGGCCTCGTCGGCGAGTCCGGCTGCGGCAAGTCGCTGACCGCACTCACCCTCATGGGCCTCCAGCCGCGCGGCGCCCGCGTCTCCGGCAGCGTCACGTTTCGGGGCCGCGAGCTGCTCGGCCTGCCCGCCCGCGCGCGGCGGCCGCTGCTCGGCCACGAGATGGCGATGGTCTACCAGGACGCCCTGTCCTCCCTCAACCCGGCCATGACCATCCGCAGCCAGCTGAAGCAGCTCGTCCGCCGCGGCGGCCGGCGCAGCCCGGCCGAGCTGCTGCGCCTGGTCGGACTCGACCCCGAGCGCACCCTGCGCAGCTACCCGCACGAGATCTCCGGCGGCCAGCGGCAGCGCGTGCTGATCGCGATGGCGCTCTCGCGCGACCCCAGGCTGATCGTGGCCGACGAGCCGACGACCGCCCTGGATGTGACCGTTCAGGCGCAGATCATCGAACTCCTGCTGCGGCTGCGGGCGGAGCTGGGCTTCGCGCTGATCCTCGTCTCGCACGACCTCGCGCTCGTCGCGGACGTCACCGACCGCATCGTCGTCATGTACGGCGGCCAGCTCGTCGAGTCGGGCATCACCGCCGACCTCGTCGGGGCGCCCGCGCACCACTACACGCGCGGGCTGCTCGGCTCGGTGCTCTCGCTCGAGTCCGCGGCCGAGCGCATGACGCAGATCCGCGGCGTCGTCCCGTCCCCCGCGGACTTCCCGCCCGGCTGCCGGTTCGCCGACCGCTGCCCGCTGGCGAGCGAGGTCTGCGCCACCGCCGTGCCCAGCGTTCCGGCGCCAGGACGGCAGCACCTCGTGTCCTGCCACCACCCGGCCACCGGGGACGCGGCGGGCACGGCAGGCGGGGCGGGTGCGGCAGACGGGCCGGACAGCCAAGGACCCACCGGAAGCACGGAGAGCGAGGCCGCACGGTGACCCTCATGACCGTCACGGACGCGCACATGGTCTACTCGGCCCGCACCGGCGGCCTGTTCCGCCCGGACCGGGTGTACGCGCTCACCGGCGCCGACCTGACCGTCGCGCCCGGCGAAACCCTCGGCGTGGTCGGGGAGTCCGGCTGCGGCAAGTCCACGCTCGCCCGGGTCCTGGTGGGCGTGGAACGCCCCACCCGCGGCACCGTCGCCTTCCGCGGCCGCGACCTGTGGGCCATGCGGCCCGCCGAGCGCCGCGAGACCATCGGCACCGGCATCGGGATGATCTTCCAGGACCCGTCGACGGCACTCAACCGCCGCCTGTCCGTGCGCCGCGTGCTGCGCGACCCCCTCGACGTGCACCGCCGGGGCACCCCGGCCGCCAGAGAGGAGCGTGTGCGGGAGCTGATGGCCCTGGTCGGGCTGCCCGCGCAGCTGGCCGGCGCCCTGCCCGGACAGCTGTCCGGCGGCCAGCGGCAGCGCGTCGCCATCGCCCGCGCGCTGGCCCTCGAACCCGATCTCGTCATCGCCGACGAGCCCACCAGCGCGCTGGACGTCTCCGTGCGCGCCCAGATCCTCAACCTGCTCCTCGACCTCAAGGAACGGCTCGGCCTCGCGCTGGTCTTCGTCTCCCACGACATCCAGACCGTGCGCCGGATGAGCGACCGCGTCGTCACCATGTACCTCGGCCGGATCGTCGAGGAGGCGCCCGCGGGGGACATCACCACCCGCGCCAGACACCCGTACACCCGCGCCCTCTTCTCCGCGACGCCCGGCCTGCTCGACCCCATCGACCCGATACCGCTGGCGGGTCCCGTTCCCTCGGCGGTCAGCCCGCCGAGCGGCTGCCCGTTCCGCACCCGGTGCTGGAAGGCCGACGAGGCGTGCGCCGCGTCGATGCCGGACTTCACCGCGAGTGACCGGGAAACTCCCGGCATGCACCGATTCCGCTGCCATCACCCCGTCGGGGAGTCCGAGTCCACCCACGACCTCGTCGTCCAGGCCACGAGCGCCGGGGAGCGTTCATGAGCATGCCCGCACGCCTCACCGGCGTCATCCCGCCCGTCTGCACCCCCCTGACCCCCGAGGGCGAGGTGGACACCCACTCGCTGCTCAAGCTCGTCGACCACCTGGCCGGGGCCGGGGTCGACGCCCTGTTCGTGCTCGGCTCCACCTCGGAGGTCGCGTTCCTGACCGACACCAGGCGGCGCACGGTCGTCGAGACCGTGACCGCCCACCTCGACGGCTCCCTGCCCGTGCTCGCCGGGGCCATCGACACCACCACGCCGCGCGTCCTCGCGCACGCGCGCACCGCGCTCGCGGCCGGCGCGGACGCGGTCGTCGCCACCGTGCCGTTCTACACGCGCACCCATCCGGCCGAGATCGACCGGCACTACCGGCTGCTCGCGGAGCACACCGGGGCGCCGGTCGTCGCCTACGACCTGCCGGTCGCCGTGCAGACCAAGCTCGACCCGGACGTCGTCCTCTCGCTCGCCGCCGACGGCGTGCTCACCGGGCTGAAGGACTCCAGCGGCGACCAGGCCGCGCTGCGCGAGGTGATCACCGCGGCCATCCCCGGCTTCTCGGTCCTCACCGGTTCCGAACTCCTCGTCGACACCGCCCTGCTGATGGGCGCCGACGGCGTCGTCCCCGGCCTCGGCAACGTCGACCCGCACGGCTACGTCCGGCTCTTCCGGCTCTGCGCGGCGGGCGACTGGGACCGCGCCAGGACGGAGCAGGAACGCCTGTGCAACCTGTTCGCCATGGTCGACGTGGGCTCGGCCGACCGGATGGGCCGCGGCTCCTCCGGCATCGGCGCGTTCAAGGCGGCCCTGCGGCTGCGCGGCGTCATCGACCACGCCACGACCGCGGAGCCGCAGATCCCGCTGTCGGACGGCGAGGTCGAACGGGTCGCCAAGTACCTGGCCGCCGCCGGGCTGCTCTGAAGGCACCCGACCCCGGCCCGCCCACCGGCGGCCGGGGTCAGGGCCCGGGGCCGGGTGGCGCGTCAGGGACCGGTCAGGCCGGTCAGGCCGGTCAGGCCGGTCAGGCCGGTCAGGCGGCGGAACTCGATCGTCTCGTACGGCCCGTCCGCACCCGTCTCGTACAGCACCCCCACCGTGTCCCGGTCGACCTGCACCAGGTCGGAGTACGCGGCGGGCAGCTCCGACAGGGTCGTCACGCGGCGGAACGAGCCGCCCGCGTCGTCGCTGCGCCACACGGCGAGCGCCTCGCGGGCCGACGGGTTGGAAGGACCGGCGAACAGCAGCGGCGCGTCGGACCCGCCGTCCACCTGGAGCACGGTGGCCTGGACCACCGGCACGTCGTTCAGCGTGGGCTGCACGGCCCAGGGCCGCTCCAGCGTCGTGCCGCCATCGCCCGAATACGAGTCCAGCCGGTTGCCCGCGGCCGTCCCGTTCTGGTCGCGTGAGGTGAAGTACACGCGTCCGTCCGGCAGCTCGGCGGCCAGTGACTCGTTGGCGTTGAGGGCGCCCTCGTAGGAGTCGTCCACGTACCCGAGCTCCCACGTCTGTCCGCCGTCATCGCTGAACAGCGCGTGCGCCCCGTAGTACTTCGCCTCCTGCCCGGTGTCCGCCGAGCCCTCGGGCGGCGCGGCCGAGTGGTTGGCGGGGACGAGGAGACGGCCCGCGTGCGCGCCGTGCGTGAGCGCGATCGCGTGCCCCGGGCCCGTCGCGTACCAGCGCCAGTGCGGCAGCTTGGCCGTGTCGGTGATCTCGCGCGGCTCGCCGAACGTGCGGCCGTCGTCGTCGCTGGTCTGCACGAAGACGCGGCGGCTCTCCTCGGGGCCGACCTCGCCCCGCATGATCTCCGCCTCGGTCGCCTGCCCGCCGTTGAAGCAGGTGACCAGGACGACCCGGCCGGTGGCCGGATCGACGACGGGCGCCGGGTTCCCCCGGGTGTCGCCGCCGCCCGCCGCGACGACGGACAGCGGCCCCCAGGTGCAGCCGCCGTCGGTCGAACGGCGCACCACCACGTCGATGTTGCCGGTGTCGCCCGCGCCGCCCACCCGGCCCTCGGCGAAGGCGAGGAGGGCACCCTCGGCCGTGGTGACCACGGCCGGGATGCGGTAGGTGTCGTAGCCGCCCTCGCCCGAGGCATACGGCACGGACGAGGTGCATCCGGCGGCCCCGGGGTCCGCGCCAGGACCCGGGGCGGCGAGGGCGCCGGCGGTGGTGGCGAGCACGCCGAGTGCCGCCGTCGTCGTCAGGAAAAGCACGCGCAGGGCAGGAGTCGAGGAATGCATCGCTTCATGGGCTCCTTCGCTCGGGGACGCGGCCGGAGGTGGGACGTCCGATCTCCCGCAAGGACCATACGGCGATGAACGGCCCCCGACAAGAAGGGCGCTGTTCCGCCGAGGGCCGCTCACCCGCGCGGAGCGCGTCGACGAGCGGGACACACGCAGGCGGCCGGGTACTTCTCGCGCCCCGCGCCGGGTACGGCGGCCGGGGTCGTTCCGTCCCCGCGCGCGGCGTGCCACTCCTCGGCGGTCAGGCGCGGCAGGCGGCTCGCAGATCGTAGAACCAGGACAGATAGGTGTCGTGGACCTCTCGTCCCATGATGCGCAGTTGCGAGTCGTCGGAGTTTTCCAGGTGCGTGAAGTTGGCGCTGCCGGTGTAGACCCGCGGGACGATGTCGTCGTCGTAGTGGCCGTCGGTCATCATCACCTTCGCGTGCGGACGCACCTCGTGTCCGGCGGCCACGTCGTGGGTGCACGGGGTGAGCTGGAGCGTTTTGCCGTTGGCCGCGGTGTTGTCCAGCGTGCTCAGCACGGTCGGTTCGATGCCGTTCGTCGCGTAGACGACATCGATCCAGCAGTTCTCGCCGCGCAGCCGGATCAGCTCCTCGGCGATGGCCCTGCGGTGCTGGGTGAAGGCGGAGACGACCAGCCGGATGTCGGTCTGCCGGGCGACGCCCGCCTCATCCCGATAGGAGCACTCGACGTTCCGCAGGACGTTCACCATCGGGTCGCCCGTGCCCTGGGCACGCGGGTAGAAGTGCGCCCGGTACGTCGAGCCGGTCGGGGTGGTCCAGAAGTAGTCGGGGGCAACGTCCCGCTTCCGGCCGGCGTTCAGATCGGCGAAGTGCCTTCGGTAGCCGTCGTAGACGGTGGCGTCGCTCAGTGTGAAGGCTTCGTTGTAGGAGTTGAAGAGGTACCAGTCCGTCAGGTTGGACGAGCTCTGGAAGACGACGTCCCGGTGGGTCGCACCGTTGGCGAGGACCACCCGGGAGAAGAGAGCGAATTTCTCGTGCGAGTAGTTCCGCCCGATGCAGCCGCGGTCGGTGCCGCACTGCACGACCCAGGAACCGGCGGAGTCGCTGTGCCCGAGGGCGCTGTCCAGCCGCTCGTGCACCGGGTCGTTCTTGTCCGTGCTGTCCAGGATGATCCGTACGTCGACGCCTCGGTCGTGCGCGGCGAGCAGGCTGTCCACCACCTGCCGCGGGACGCCGCTCGCCCCGTCGGTGAACTCGAACATGGCGAACTCGATCCGTTCGTTGGCCGGAGTCGCCCGGATCAGGCCGATCAGCTGATCGAAGACGGCCCGCTGGGCCGCGGTCGGTGTGCCGGACGAGGGGCCCGCGGCCGGGTCGTTGAATACCGCCCCGTTCATCACCGGCTCGGCCGCGGCCGGACGGGGTTCGGCCGCGGCGGCGGGCGCCCACGGCAGCAGCAGCACGGCCAGGCAAGCGCCCACCACGCGTAACGGCGAGCGGAGCGAACGAGAGTGTGACGGACGCATGGTTCCTCCCCGGGGCCGACAATGCCGCCGGGAAAGTACTGCGAACACCCACCACGCGCAATGCCGTGCGTCGGCTCCGGACTGTCAGCTGCCGCGTGGGCACCTGGAACGACGACCTCGTGCGCTGGGCGAAGACGCGCCGGCGCGTCGAGCACGACTACCGCGAACTCCAACACGGCCTGGGCCTGGACCACTTCGAAGGCCGCACCTGGCGCGGCTGGCACCACCACGTCACCCTCGTCACCGCCGCCCAGGCCTTCCTCACCCTGCGACGGCTCCACCCAAAAGCACCCACGCTGGCCTGACCCTCGACCAGATCCTGGACACACTCCAAGTCCTGAAGTGCCGGACCGGTACCTGCACCACCTGCGGCCGACCCCTACCCCGCAACAGAACCAGACACAGAACCTAACGAAGCACTACTAGGGCGTTTCCTTCGGATCATCTCGCTGACCAGATGAAGATGGCGGCGAGGTGGAGTCCGGCGAGGTAGACGGTGGCGGTCTTGTCGTAGCGGGTGGCTGGACCGCGCCATTGCTTGAGCTTGTTGATGCACCGCTCGACGCTGGTCAGCCCGCCGCGGGAGCGTCCGAGGGCATGGTCGTCCGGCTCGCCGGCCGGGCCCCTTTTGATGGGCTCCGGCGGCGTGCTGGCGGGCCCGGACGATGGTGGAGTCGACCGCGACGACCCAGTCGAGGTCGCCTTCCGCGTCGGCCTGGGCGAGCAGGGCGGTGAAGACCTTTTCCCACGTGCCGTCGGCGGCCCACTTCCGCAGCCGGTTGTGAGCCCCCTTCCACGACCCGAAGCGCTCGGACAGGTCCACGGCGTCCCGGTACGGTACTTGAACGCGATCGCGTCGATCACCTGCCGATGATCGCGCCACCGCCCTCCCCGCTTCGGAGTTCGGTCCGGCAGCAACGGCTCAATCCGCGCCCACTGGACATCAGTCAACGACACACCCAGACCAACGATCAGATGATCCGAAGAAAACGCCCTGGTGCGGGCCGACTCAACTACAGGCGTTCGGCGGAACGGTGACCCGGGTGGCTTCGGCCGGGATGAAGGTGTTGCCGAGGCTGTCGTCGGCGACGTCCGCGCTGCTGACCTTGATGGGCGAGTTGTCGGTGAAGCCGGCGGGCAGCTCCGGCGCCTGCAAACTCGCCGGCCCGTAACGGCTCACGTACTCCGCCGAACCGACCACAGGCAGAGCCTCGTTCGCCGCCGCCCGGAAACCCGCCACGTCCGAGGAATGCGCGGTGAGCTGCACCAGATAGTCCGCACTCACCACCCCGTTCGTATTCAACAGATGCCCCTCCAGATCCTCCCCCACCGGCTCCTTCGACGACGCGGCGACATGATGGAAACCCGCCAGGTAGTCACCGATATGCACCCCCTTCACCGCCACCGGCTCCCCCTCCGGAGACACCAGGAAATCCTCCGTCGTCAGCCGGTCCGCCCGCTTCAGTACCCGCTCCTCACCAGCCAGCAGAAACAGATGATCACTCGTGACCGCGATCGCGGTATCCGCATACCGCACCAGCACCGTGTACTTCTGACGCGAAACCCCCGTCGTCCCACCACTGAACACCACCGGCCGCGGCCGCCACCGCAAAGCCGTCCCCGCCGCCATCACCGCGTCGCCCCTCACGAACGTCTCGATCGCCTTGAACGAACCCCCGCCCTCCTGCACCATCGTCCCGAACGCCAGACACGAACAGGAGCAATAACAGACGCCGTGCGCATCACGGGTGAGGATGGGGTGATTCACCGGCCACGAGATGTCGATGCACACCTGATAGATCTCTTCGTCGTAGAGCCTGCAATGCGCCTGCTCGCATTCCCGCAACGCCATGCCGATGCCCGCCTCTCCTCAGATTCCGTTGGTGGTGGTGTCCCGGATCAGGAAGCGCCGCCCGCTCGTGCGCGCCTGCGGGCCGGCGTCGTACTCGCTGACGACACCCGTCGCCCGCAGGCCCTCCACGGTCAGGCGCGCGACCGCCTCGAAATCGGCAAGACCGGCCTGTGGCCAGGCGACCCCGGACACCGTGGCGACGAGGATGCCGGAACGGTCGTGAAGGTCGAAACAAAAGGTCGGGGGAAGGAAACTCCGGACGCCGTTGTCCGTCACGCTGACCGGCTGCTCCACCGCCTCGTCGGTCATTCCGCCGCTTCCCATCGGCCGTCCGGACACCGCTCGGCCGGGAGCCACGCCTTGCGGCGGACGTCGCAACCGCACTGCCCGCAGACACTTTTCTCCTGCGCCGATCCGGCAAGCCGATAAATCCCCTTCCTGGGCGGGTAGGACAGGTGGACGCAGCTTCGGCAGGCGGCCGTCCTGGATTGGTAGACCTCCTCGGAGACCCGGCGGAAACCGGAGGCCGCCCAGCGCGCCACGGCGGCACCCGCCCGGGACAGCAGCTCCGGCGTGCCGATGTCCCGGACGACCGGCCGGGCGGAACGGTCGGCGGACGCCAGCAGGACATCCAGCAACTCCGGGTCATCCCGGCAGAGTTCGAGGTGGTGCAGAAAGAGGGGGTCCTCCGCGACGTTCGCCAGCAGCCGGGGCGTGACCCGCTCCGGGGGAATGCCCAGCGTGCTGGCGATGTCCTTCGGGTCCGCCGCGTGCGCCGGCTCCGGTGTCTCGGTCTGGGGTACTGACATGAACGGATTCCTTGGCCGGTGAGAAGTGGTCGAGTAGCGCGGCCGACGAGCGCTGTCGCCCGATCGTGGCGCCCGGCACGGCGCGGTCGGCGGGGGCCGCGGCGACGCCGTGCCGGGGCGGGTTCGCGTCGGTCAGGACGCGCAGGCCGGTTTGCCGGCGAGGCTCACCGCGGCGTGGTAAGTCGCGATGCGGCATGCGCCCTGCGGGTGGGCGCAGCCCGCCGAACCGCCGGGCGCGGTCGGGCTGTTCGGTACGCCGAAGAAAGCCGCCATTTGCGCGATACCCGGCTCGACCATCGTGAAGTAGAAATCACCGAACCAGGCTTGCCGCATGATGTTGCGGACGCCGCGGTAGTCCGCCTGCCCTTCGCAGGACAGACCGCTGGAGCCCGTCGGCTCGCCGCCGTAGTGATGTGCCAACTCGTGGGCGAGGACCACGGCGATGCCCTGGAGTTCCAGGGTGGCGTCCCGCACCAGACCGCCCTTGAGGTCGACGTGCCGGACCCCGTTCTCGACCCAGGCATAGGCGTTGACCTCGTCGCTCGCCCAGTCGAGGTGGTAGGTGACGGCCGGGTAGAACGCCCGGTGATGCTTGATGAGTGCTTCGACCCACTCCCGCGCCATGGGGTCGTTGAACCGCCGCTTCGGGGTGGCCTTCTTGGCTTCCGCCAGGTCGGGCGGCAGGAAACTGCAGGCGTGTTCGGGGATGGTGACCCGGGTGGCTTCGGCCGGGATGAAGGTGTTGCCGAGGCTGTCGTCGGCGACGTCCGCGCTGCTGACCTTGATGGGCGAGTTGTCGGTGAAGCCGGCGGGCAGCTCCGGCGCCTGCAAACTCGCCGGCCCGTAACGGCTCACGTACTCCGCCGAACCGACCACAGGCAGAGCCTCGTTCGCCGCCGCCCGGAAACCCGCCACGTCCGAGGAATGCGCGGTGAGCTGCACCAGATAGTCCGCACTCACCACCCCGTTCGTATTCAACAGATGCCCCTCCAGATCCTCCCCCACCGGCTCCTTCGACGACGCGGCGACATGATGGAAACCCGCCAGGTAGTCACCGATATGCACCCCCTTCACCGCCACCGGCTCCCCCTCCGGAGACACCAGGAAATCCTCCGTCGTCAGCCGGTCCGCCCGCTTCAGTACCCGCTCCTCACCAGCCAGCAGAAACAGATGATCACTCGTGACCGCGATCGCGGTATCCGCATACCGCACCAGCACCGTGTACTTCTGACGCGAAACCCCCGTCGTCCCACCACTGAACACCACCGGCCGCGGCCGCCACCGCAAAGCTGTCCCCGCCGCCATCACCGCGTCGCCCCTCACGAACGTCTCGATCGCCTTGAACGAACCCCCGCCCTCCTGCACCATCGTCCCGAACGCCAGACACGAACACGAGCAATAGCAAGGCCCGGTCGCGTCCCGCGTCAGCACGGGGTGATTGACCTGCCAATCCTCCATCTTGCACAGTTCGTTGATCTCCGCGTCCACCGCGCCGCAGTGGGCGGAATCGCACTGTCTCGCCACTTTCCCTCCATGGGTTTCCCGACGAATGGAACCCGAGTGTGCATCAACCACCGAAACAGGGCGGCTCGATAGGCCGGAGCAGCCGCGCCATATCAGCCCCTTGCTCCGAGAAAATGCCCCGAATGCAGTAACACCGACCGGCCCGGCGCGATCACTCCCGGCGCTCTTTCCGGATCGCCGGAAAAAGAGCGATGCAATAAGCTGATTCCATGGTCGAAAGATGCGAACCGCCGCTGTGCCTGCTCGCGGACCCGGAAGTCCAGGACGCGTGCGAACTGGAGGACTGGCCGCTGATGCTTCCGTTGCTCACACTCGACGAGCACGGTAAGCCCTGCTTCTGCCTCTGTGCGGGGCACACGGGGCTCTACGCCCTGGCCTTCGGGACTCCCGTGGCGGGGAGCGACGGGTCGTATCGACCGATCGAGTCCTGTGCGGAGGGCGAGAGCGTTCTGGGGGCGGATCAGGACCTCCGGTGGTCCCAGGCGCGGGTCGGCTACAGCAGGGGAAGTTCCGACGCGGCCCAGGAACGGCCCGCGGTCGTCATCCGCTATGGGGAAAGATCCATCACCGCCGTGGCGGAGTTCCTGTTCCTGACGTCACGCGACGGCGGGAGCAGGCGCCTGACCTGGGCCACGGAGCTGACGCCCGAGGATCAACTCGTGTCCCCGGACGGAGAAGCGGTCGCCATCGGCGGACTCCACAGCGGTACGTACCGGGGCCGCGTACATCGCATCGCCGCGACCGCCGAAAGCCCGGGGGCCACCGGGACCGGCCCCGGCACCAGGACGCTGCTCGACGTCAACGGCGTGGTCGGAGCGTCCTTCCGACCCCACGCCGCGATGCGCCGCTTCGCGCCCGCGCGCCGGCCCGACGCGCTGATCGTCGGCTCCCCCGAGTACGTCGAGCGCTACGGCCCGGCCTGCCTGCGCGCCCCCGACCTGCCCGCGCCCGCCGCGGACGGGACGCGGGTACGCGTCGCGCCGTTCACCGTCCCCGATATCCCGGCCGGGAACGACGGCGTATTCATTCCCGCCGAAGCCGCCACGACCCGGGTCCCCGACGACTCCTGCGCCTGACCCCGGGCGCCGCCTCGCCGAGCGGGTCTGTCAAACGAGCGGCTCTGTCACGTAATCGGTGGTGACGAGGGGTGGTTGGGATCGTTGACATCGCATGCAGGACGTCAACCCCCTTGTCGAGGCCGTGTTTTCCGGGCTGTCGGCGCTGGTCGTTGAGGACGTGACGGACGGCGGTGAGGTGATCCGTCTGTCGGCGCGGACTCGGGAGGAGCCGGTTCCATGTCCGGGGTGCGGGACGCCGACCGCGAGGGTGCATGGTTTCCACGGGCGCACGGTGGCGGACGTACCGGTGGACGGCCGGCGGGTGGAGGTGTCGGTGCGGGTGCGGCGGCTGGTCTGCCCGCTCCTGGGGTGCCCGCGGCAGACCCTCCGTGAGCAAGTGCCCGGCCTGCTGGAGCGCTATCAGCGCCGTACGACCCGGCTGGCCAGCCAACTTGGGGCTATCGTGAAGGAGCCAGCGGGCCGGGCGGGCGCCCGCCTCTCCTGCGTCCTCGCCCCGGCGATCTCCCGCTCGACCGCCCTGCGGATACTGACGAGGCTGCCGCTGCCCCGACTGCGGGTGCCGCGGGTGCTCGGCGTCGACGACTTCGCCCTGAAGCGGCGGCACCGCTACGCCACCATCCTCATCGATGCCGAGACCGGCGAGCGGATCGACGTCCTGCCCGGCCGCGGTGCCCACGCGCTGGAGCGATGGCTGCGCGAGCATCCCGGCGTCGAGGTCGTGTGCCGCGATGGCTCCACGTCTTACGGTGAGGCCACCCGCCGGGCCTTGCCTGACGCGCCGCAGGTCAGCGACCGCTGGCACATCTGGAAGAACCTCTGCGACAAGACCCTGGCCACCGTCCGTTCCCACAGTTCCTGCTGGGCCACGGTCAACCCCTCCCGCCCCGGCGGAGCGCACGAGCAGACCACCCGCGAACGCTGGCACGCCGTCCACGACCTGCTCGGCAAGGGCGTCGGCCTGCTCGAATGCGCCCGCCGCCTCAACCTGGCCCTCAATACCGTCAAGCGCTACGCCCGTATCCCCGAGCCCGAGGCCCTGCGCCAAGCCCCGTGCTACCGGCCCACCCTGGTCGACCCCTACCGCGACCACCTGCGCGCCCGCCGCGCCGGCGACCCGGCTGTCCCCGTCAAGCAACTGTTCCGCGAGATCAAGGAACTGGGCTACACCGGCAGCCTCAACCTCCTCTACCGCTACATCACCCAGGGCCGGGCCGGGCCGGGGGCGACCGGCCCGTGATCACCCCGCGCCGTCTCGCCCGCCTTCTCCTCACCCGCCCCGGCAACCTGCGTGAAAAGGACGCCACGCTACTGAGAGAGCTCAGCGCCGCCTGCCCGGAGATGACCACGCTCGTCCACCTGGTCCAGGAGTTCGCCAAGCTCCTCAGCCCCGCCGCCGGCAACGACACCAGGCTCACCGAGTGGAGCACAGCCGTCCGAACCGCCGGCCTTTCCCACCTGCGCGCCTTCACGAACGGCCTCGAACCCGACCGCGCCGCCGTCGACGCCGGACTCACCCTTCCCCACCACAACGGCCGCACCGAAGGCGTCAACACACGCACCAGGCGGATCATGAGACAGATGCACGGTCGAGCCGGATTCGCCCTCCTCCGCCACCGCATCCTCCTCCAGTGACCCACACACAGCGCTACCACCGATTACGTGACAGAGCCGCTCGTTTGACAGACCCGGCCGCGGACGAGGACGGCGTGCTCGTCCATCAGCAGGGGTTCCGGGGGGAGCCCGGGCAGGTGGTCCGCATCTCCGCGGACGGGCAGCGGCTCGAACCGCTCTTCAGGACGGAGCAGAACGCCTACGTGACGGCCGACAGCTTCCGGTCCTTCCACGGCGTGCAGCTCGTCCTCAGCCCGAGGGACTACTCCCTTGAGGAGGACATCGCGGCGTACGGCCCGGAGGGCGGCACGCCGGCGGACGCCTCGGAATCCTCCGGCTCCGCCGATTCCCCGGACGCCGAGGACTCGGCATAGGGAAGAGACGACGTGAGCCGGCACGCGGCCCGGCGCCGAGCGCTTCGTCCGCCGATGCCCGGCCGGGGGTTACCGGGTCGCGCGGGGCACCTTCCAGCCCCGGAGGGGCTGGGAGGTGCGACGGGGCAAACCTTGGCGGCCTCGCCCCTGCGGTGGCGCACCGGCGTCAGGCCGCGACGCGGTCGACCGCCGTGCCCACCGGGGTGTCCCCGCCGATCAGGTCCAGCGTCAGCCCGGCCGAGCCCGGCCGGTCGAGCAGCGCGGCCAGCACGGCCGCCACGTCGTCCCGGCTGATCTGCCCGCGCGGTGTCCGCTCGGCCAGGTGCACCAGACCGGTCCCCGGATCGTCGGTGAGACTCCCCGGCCGCAGAATCGTCCAGAACAGGCCCGTGCGGGCCCTGATGTCGGCGTCCGCCGCGGCTTTGGCCCGCAGGTAGGCCGCGAACACCGGGTCGGTGCCGGGCGGCGGCTCCTCGTCCGCGCCGATCGCGGAGACGACGAGGAAGCGGCGCACCCCGACCCGCTGGGCCGCGTCCGCGAAGAGCGTGGCCGCGGCCCGGTCGACCGTCTCCTTGCGGGCGGCCCCGCTGCCCGGGCCGGCGCCCGCCGCGAAGACGGCCGCGTCCGCGCCCGCGAGGTGCCGGCCGACCTCCTCGGCGGTCGCCGACTCCAGATCGCAGACGACCGGCTCGGCCCCCGCGGCGAGCAACGCCCCGGCCTGCGCCGGATTTCTGATCAGCCCGGCCACCTGGTCCCCGCGGCCCGCGAGGAGCCGTTCGAGCCGGCGGGCGATCTTGCCGTGTCCTCCTGCAATGACAGTACGCATGCCCCGACCGTACGCCCCGGCCCCGCCGCGGACGCGTGCGGCGGGGCCGGGGCGAGGGGCTCAGGCGCCGCCCGCGCCGCCCGCGCCGATCTCGTCGAGGGGGAGCCGGGTGACGGCGTTCCCGCCCCCGGGCTCCGCGTTCGACTCCCGGAGCGCGGCCAGTTCCGCGGCGGTCAGCGCCCGGTCGTACACCCGCACCTCGTCCAGCGCGCCGACCAGCCGCAGCCGGTCGTCGGGGCGCTGCCCGAGGTGCACGCCGAACGTCGAGGTCCGGCTCACGGTGCCGGGCGCCTCCGGCACGGACACCGCGGCGCCGCCGTCGACGGACAGGGACAGCCGCCCGCCCGCGCGCGTCAGCGCCAGGTGGTGCCACTCCCCGTCGTTGAACGCGCCGTCCGTCACCACCTCCGCGCCGGCCGGCGCGGCAGCGCCCTCGACCGCGGTCATCAAGGCCCGGACCCGGCCGTTCCCCGGCTCCCCGCGCACCCACACCTGCGGGGCCCGGCCGCCGACGCCGCCCATCCACAGGAACGGGTGCTCGCCCGTGCCTGCGGAGTACCGGAACCACAGGCTGACGGTGAAGTCCCCGGCGCCGAGCCGCAGTTCCTCGCGGAACGGCAGCCGCACCCCGTCGCCGCCGCCGTCGAACGCCGCCCCCGAGCCGAACCGCCCCGCCACCGTTCCCACCGAGCCGGTCACCGCCGCCGGTTCCGCGCCGGGAGCCAGATCGGGCGTCGAGGGGCCGGGGCCTGCCCGCGGGCCGAGCCAGTCCTCGGTGAAGCGGGCGAATCTGATCTCGTCGCGCGCGTCCACGGGCCCCGCCTCGTACATCAGGCCCACCGTGCCGGTGCCGCCCGGGATCAGGACCATGTCGGAGTAGCCGGACCAGTCGGTGGTCACCACGGCGCCGCGGTCCGCGGCGTCGAACGTGACGCCGCCGTCCCACGAGGAGCGGATCATCAGGGTGCGCCGCCGGTCCGGGTCGGCGGGCGCGGCCAGCAGCAGCCGGTCGTCACCGAGGCGCAGCAGCGAACCCTGCACCTGCGGCGTGTAGAGGTCGGGCTGGGTAACGAACGGCGCCGCGAAGCTCTCGCCGCCGTCGTGGCTGACCGCGTAGTTGCGGTGGCCGAGGTCCGTGCCGTCCTGCTCGCGGCTGTTGACGTACACCGTGCCGCCGGGCAGTTCCGCCAGGGCCATCTCGGACGGCTTCTGGCGGAACGTGCCGTCCGCCGCGATCGGCCAGGTGTCCACGGCGCCCAGCTGCCAGTTCTCGCCGCCGTCGTCGCTGTAGGCGAGGGCCCCGTGGTTGTGGGTGACGCGGCCGCCCGCGTAGGTCTCCGCGTTGACCGAGATCACCAGCCGCCCGCGGTGCCGGCCCTCGACCAGCTGAATGCCGTGCAGCGGCCCCGTCGCGTACCAGGAGTTCCAGTCGTCGGGGCGCAGCTGCTCGCGGATGTCCCGCGGCTCTGACCAGGTGGCGCCGTCGTCGTCGCTGTACTGGAGGTGGGGGATGCGTTCGCACGGGGCCGGGCAGTTGCCGCCGCCCTGGCCCGGGTTGCGGGTGGTGGCGAGGAGGATGCGGCCGGTCGTGGCGTCGACGACGGGCGCCGGGTTGCCGTGGGTGTCGCCGCCGCCCTCGGCGACGAGCTGGAGCGGCTCCCAGGAACGGCCGTTGTCGAAGGAGCGCTTGAGCACGACGTCGATGTCGCCGGCGTCGTCGCAGTTGTCCCTGCGGCCCTCGGCGAACGCGAGCAGCGTGCCCTCCGTCGTGCTGACCACCGCGGGGATGCGGAAGCAGGCGTAGCCCTCCTCCAGGTCGGCCCGGAAGATCACCTCCTCCTCGAACGCGGCGGCCCCCTGCGGCGGTCCGGCCGCCGCGGCGGGCTCGTCCGCGGCGGCGGCGCCGTGCGGGAGCAGGGGCACGAGCAGGAACAGCGCACAGGCCGCGGCGGCACCGGCCGCGCGGTGGCGCCACGTTCCGCCCCGGATGCTGCGCCGTCGTCGGGTCCGTTGCTGGCATGGCGGTGGGGCCATCGTCGGCACGCCTTTCGGTGGGGGTGGGACGTCGTACGTCCCATATCCTCGGCAGTGTCCCGGAGATGCGCATTACATGACAAGAACGCGCGCGGCCCGGCGCGCCGGTGACGCCCCGTCGGCCGCCGCCGCGTCAGCCCGTTGCCTGGCGCGGCAGTTCGAGCCCGCCGGCCGGCGCCCCGCAGAACTCGCGCACCGCGCTGGTGCGCGCCACGATCCGGCCGCGGTGGATCACCAGCCGCGTGTACCCCTGCGACAGCACACCGGCCACCGAATCCCCGCGCACCGCGAGCAGTTCGGCGGGAAACCCGGCCTCGATGCGCACCTCGGGCAGCCCGAGTGCCGCCCTCGCCCGGCGGCTGACCGCGCCGTAGGCGTCGTCCGCGCCGCACTCGCGGCGCGCGGCCAGCAGGAACGCGGCCTCCAGCGGATCGCCGCGGCCGACCGGGTTGGCCGCGTCCCGCAGCGCCCCGCCGCCCGCCGCCACGGGCACCCCGGCCGCGGTGAGCAGCGCCACCGGCGTCGCCGCCGCCCCGGCGGGGCGCGCGGTGTGGGCGCAGGCGCCCTGCGGGACGCAGACGACGGCGACCCCCGCGGCGGCCAGCCGCTCGGCGGCCCGCGCCGCGAGCGGCCCGGGCAGGCGGGACAGGCCCGTGCAGGGGCCGATGGTCACGGCGGAACGGCAGGCCGCGGCCGCGGAGGCCAGCCGCGCGAGACGCGCCGGGTCCTCGCCCTCGGTGTGCAGGTCCACCGGGCGCCCGAAGGCGTCGGCCAGGCCGAGCACCGTGTCGAGATGGCCGGCCGGGTCGGGGTCGAGGTCGGGGCAGCCGCCCAGGACGTGCGCGCCCATCTCGGCGGCCTCGCGCAACCGCGCGCGGTTGTCCGCCCCCGCACGCCCGGTGAGCACCCGCGGCACGGCCACGGTGGTGAGGTCCACCAGGCCGCGCAGCGCCCGGCGCGTGCCGAGCGCCGCGTCGAGCGCCGTCAGGCCGCCCGCGCCGTCGACGCGGACGTGCGTGCGCTGCGCCGTCGCGCCGTGCCCGAGCTGGATCAGTGCGGCCTCGGTGATGCGGCGGTGCAGCGGGTGCGGGTCCTGCTCGGGCGGGGCGGTGGCATCGCCGGTGAGGGCGGTGTCGTGGTGGGCGTGCGGTTCGGCGGGCGCGGGGAGCAGCAGGTGGCCGGACAGGTCGACGTGGCCGTCGGCCGCGGACCCGGAGGCGGACCCGGCCGCGGACCCGGAGGCGGAAAGGCTGCCGGGGGTGCCGACGGCCTCGATGCGGCCGTGGCGGAGCCGGACGTCGACGGTCCGCCCGTCCGCGAGCCGCGGTCCGCTGAGTACGAGGCGCTCTGGCATCGGAAGCGAGCGTAAGGGGCGGGTGGGGCGGGGGAGGGGAAGGGTGGAATAGTCGTACCGCTGTGGCCCTGCTCGGGGCGCTCCGGCCGGTTGTCCCTGCCTATTCGGATTTCGCCTTGCGGGCCTGAGCGTGTAATCTCTTGAGCGCTCGCCCCAATAGCTCAGTCGGCAGAGCGTCTCCATGGTAAGGAGAAGGTCAACGGTTCGATTCCGTTTTGGGGCTCTGAGGTGTGTGGTCCCCTGCTGTGACAGGGGGGCGCGCATCTCATGGCGGCGTAGCTCAGTCGGTAGAGCAAACGGCTCATAATCGTTGTGTCACCGGTTCAAGTCCGGTCGCCGCTACGCACAGTAGCCGATTGCGGGGTCGGTCCTCCGATCGGCTACTCTCTCTGTGTTTGACCGTGTTTGACCCGTCCATCCGTCAAGGAGCACTCACGTGGCTGCCACCGACGTCCGCCCGAAGATCACGCTGGCCTGCGTGGAGTGCAAGGAGCGGAACTACATCACCAGGAAGAACCGGCGGAATGACCCGGACCGTCTGGAGATGAAGAAGCACTGCCCGCGCTGCAACGCGCACACCGCACACCGCGAGACCCGCTGACCGCGAGGGACCATCCTGATTGCCGAGTGAGGCCGCTCCCGTGCCGGGGGCGGCCTTCTCGCGTCATGCCGGCCCTCCCACCGCCGTTCCCGAGGAAGTCTGACGATGGCACTCGACCAGTCGTTCGCCGGGCGGAGCTACCCGCCGACCGAGCCCTACGAGGTGGGGCGGGAGAAGATCCGCGAGTTCGCCGAGGCGATCGGCGACGCCAATCCCGCCTACACCGACCCGGCGGCGGCCCGGCGGCTCGGCCACCCGGACGTGATCGCGCCGCCCACGTTCGTCTTCGCGATCACCTACCGGGCGGCCGAGCAGGTCATCCGCGATCCCGGCCTCGGCCTCGACTACAGCCGGGTGGTGCACGGCGACCAGCGTTTCGCCTACACGCGCCCGGTGCACGCCGGTGACCGCCTGGCGGTGACCTCCACCATCGAGTCGGTGCGGTCGATGGCGGGGAACGAGATCGTCGACGTGCGCGGCGAGGTGCACGACGAGAAGGGCGAGCACGTGGTGACGGCGTTCACCAAGCTGGTCGCGCGCAAGCAGGAGCCCGCCACGGGCAGCGAGGGGGACGCACGGTGACCGCGGGAATCGCCTATGCGGACGTCGAGGTGGGCACCGAGTTGCCCGCCGCCTCCTTTCCGGTCACCCGCGCGACGCTGGTGCGGTACGCGGGCGCCTCGGGCGACTTCAACCCGATCCACTGGAACGAGCGGTTCGCCAGGGAGGTCGGCCTGCCGGACGTCATCGCGCACGGCATGTTCACGATGGCCGAGGCGGTCCGGGTGGTCACCGACTGGGCGGGGGACCCGGCCGCGGTGGTGGAGTACGGGGTCAGGTTCACCAAGCCGGTCGTCGTGCCGGACGACGACACCGGCGCGCTGATCGAGGTCACCGGCAAGGTGGCCGCCAGGCTCGACGACGAGGCCCGCACGGTCCGGGTCGACCTCACGGCGCGCAGCGCCGGGCAGAAGGTTCTGGGCATGGCGCGCGCAATCGTCCGGCTGGCCTGAGACCCGGGCTTGACGTTGGTAGTGATTGACCACTAACTTTTACGCGTGGCCAGGGAAAGCAGCCGGATGTCCGCCGACGAGCGGCGCGAGAGCGTCATTCGTGCGGCCATCACCGAGTTCGCCCGCGGCGGGTACGCGGGCACGTCGACGGCCGCTATCGCCCGCCGCGTCGGGGTGTCGCAGCCGTATCTCTTCCGGCTGTTCCCCGACAAGCGGGAGATCTTCCTGGCCGCGGCCCGCCGGGGAACCGACGAGATCCGCCTGACCTTCGAGCGGGTGGCCGAGGGCCTCGACCCCACGGCCGCGCGGCACGAGATGAGCGCCGCCTACACGGAGCTGATCGCCGACCGCGACAAGCTGCTCTTCCAACTCCAGATGTACGTCGCCGTGGAGAACGCGGAGGCCGAGGGCGACACCGAGTTCGGCGAGCGCGTCCGCGCGGCCTGGGTCGACCTGTGGGATTCCGTGCGCCTGCTCCTGGGCGCGGACGACGATGACGCCGGGGAGTTCGTCGGTACCGGCATGCTCATCAACGTCCTGCTGGCCATGGGGTTCCCCTCGGGGCACCGGGTCTGGGCGGCCTGCGACATCTTCGCCAAGGACGACCCCCACGCCAAGGGCGGCGTCTCCGTCGAGGACGCCCTCCACGCCAAGGGCGGCTGAGCGCCGCCGCGTCCGTTCTCCGTGCCCTTCGGGGCATCCGTGTGACCCAAAAAGTTATTGATCAATCACTATCTTCCCGGGAGGGGCCATGCAGGACACCGCATCACCGCCCACCAAGGCCGGGCGCGGGCCCGTCGTCTGGACACTGCTCGTCACCAGCCTCGCCACCTTCATGGCGGCCCTGGACAACCTCGTCGTCACCACCGCACTGCCCGTCATCCGCGACGATCTCGGCGGCGGCCTCGCCGACCTGGAATGGATCGTCAACGGCTACACCCTGCCGTTCGCCTGCCTGCTGCTCCTCGGCGCCGCACTCGGCGACCGCTTCGGCCGCCGCCGCGTCTTCGGCTGGGGCGTGCTGCTGTTCACCCTCGCCTCGGCCGCCGCCGCCGTGGCCGGCAGCACCGGCGCGCTGATCGCCGCCCGGGCTGCCCAGGGCGCGGGCGCCGCCGTCCTGCTGCCGCTCAGCCTCACCCTGATCTCCGCCGCCGTCCCGCCGGAACGGCGCGGCACCGCGTTCGGCATCTGGGGCGCCGTCAACGGCCTTGCCGTCGCCAGCGGCCCGCTCGTCGGCGGCGCCATCACCGAACACATCTCCTGGCAATGGATCTTCTGGCTGAACGTGCCGATCGGCCTCGCGCTGCTGCCGCTGGTCCGCTACCGCCTCGCCGAGAGCCGCGGGGCCAACGACCGCCTCGACCTCGTCGGCACCGCGCTCGCCAGCGCCGGCCTCTTCGGCGTCGTCCTGTCGATCGTCCGCGGCCACGAGCACGGCTGGACCTCGGGCCCGGTACTCGCCGGATTCATCCTCGGCGGCCTGCTGCTCATCGCGTTCGTCCGGTGGGAAATGCACACGGATCACCCCATGCTGCCCATGCGCTTCTTCCGCTCCCGCACCTTCGCCGCCGTCAACGCGGCGAGCCTGCTGATGTACGCGGGCATGTTCGGGTCGATCTTCCTGCTCACCCAGTTCTTCCAGCTCATCCAGGGCTACTCGCCGCTGGACGCGGGCCTGCGGATGCTGCCCTGGACCGCCATGCCCATGCTCGTCGCGCCGATCGCGGGCGCCCTGACCGACCGCATAGGCGGCCGTTCCATCGTCGCCTCAGGACTCGCGCTCATGGCCGCGGGCATCGCCTGGCTCGCGCTCCTCGCCGACCCTGGCGTCGACTACACCAGCCAGATCCCCGCGTTCATCCTGTGCGGCATCGGCATGGCCATGTTCTTCGCGCCGACCGGTGCCATGGTCATGGGCGCCGTGCCGCCCACCGAACAGGGCATCGCCTCCGGCGTCAACAACGCGCTGCGCGAGGTCGGCGGCGCCCTCGGCATCGCCCTGCTCGCCTCCGTCTTCGCCGCCAGGGGCGGCTACGCCTCCCCGCAGGCGTTCACCGACGGGCTCGTCCCCGCGCTGTGGGTGGCCGTCGCCGCCCTGCTCGCCGCGACCGCCGCCGTGCTGTTCGTCCCCACCCGCGCCAGGCCCGCCGCCCCGGCCGCGCCGCCCGCCGCGCCGCGGGACCGCGCGCCCGAGGCGGCGCCGGCCGGGCGGTGAGCCGGACGCCACGCGGAACGCTCCCGGGCGGACGCCACCCGCGCCCGCCCGGGAACGTTCGTGCCCCGGCCGCGCCCCGGCCTATCCTGGCGAGGTGCACGTGATCGAGAACGCCCCGCTCGCCCCGTTGACCACGCTGCGGCTCGGCGGCCCCGCGGAGCGGCTGGTCACCGCGGCCACCGACGAAGAGGTGATCGCGGCCGTCCGCGAGGCGGACGACGCGGGCACCCCGCTGCTGATCGTCGGCGGCGGCAGCAATCTGGTCGTCGCCGACGACGGATTCCCCGGCACCGCGCTGCGCATCGCCACCACCGGCTTCCGCCTGGACGGCCCCCTGCTCGAACTGGCCGCGGGCGAGACCTGGTCGGACGCCGTCACCCGCACCGTCGACGCCGGGCTCGCGGGCATCGAGTGCCTGGCCGGCATCCCCGGCTCCGCGGGCGCCACCCCCATCCAGAACGTCGGCGCCTACGGCCAGGAGGTCTCCTCGGTCCTCACCGAGGTCGTCGCCTGGGACCGCGCCGACCGCACCGTGTGCACCATCCCGGCCGGGGAGTGCGGTTTCGCCTACCGGCACAGCCGGTTCAAGGCCGACCCCGGCCGCTTCGTCGTACTGCGCGTCCGCTTCCGCCTCCAGGACGCCGCCGGCCTCTCCGCCCCCCTCGGATACGCCGAGGTCGCCCGGCTGCTCGGCGCCGAGCCGGGCGGCCGCGTCCCCGTCGCCGCCGCCCGCGACGCCGTCCTGAAGCTGCGCACCGGCAAGGGCATGGTCCTCGACCCGGAGGACCACGACACCTGGTCCGCCGGATCGTTCTTCACCAACCCCGTGCTCGACGACGCCGAGTTCGCCGCCTTCCTGGCAGCCGTCGCCCGTCGGCTCGGCCCCGGGGTCGTGCCGCCCTCCTACCCCGCGGGCGAGGGCCGCACCAAGACCTCCGCCGCCTGGCTCATCGACCGCGCCGGATTCACCAAGGGCTACGGCAGCGGCCCGGCGCGCATCTCCGGCAAGCACACCCTGGCCCTCACCAACCGCGGCCACGCCCGCACCGCCGACCTGCTGACCCTGGCCCGCGAGGTGCGCGACGGCGTGCGCGAGGCGTTCGGCGTGACCCTCGTCAACGAGCCGGTCACCGTGAACGTCACTCTGTAGCGGGACTGGCCGCGGTCACAGCGCCAGCCACGCGTCGATGTCCGCCAGGATCTTTTCCCGCACGTCCCGCGGCGCCGCCGAGGCCAGCACCGACTGGCGCGCGAGCCCGGCCAGCTCCGCGTCGGTGAACCCGTGGTGCTCGCGGGCGATCTCGTACTGCGCCGCCAGCCGCGAGCCGAACAGCAGCGGGTCGTCCGCGCCGAGCGCCATCGGCACCCCCGCCGACCACAGCGCGCGCAGCGGCACATCCGCGAACGAGTCGTAGACGCCGAGCGCCACGTTCGACGCCGGGCACACCTCGCACGTCACCTGCGCCTCGGCCAGCCGCGCCAGCAGCCGCGGGTCCTCGGCGGCCCGCACGCCGTGGCCGATCCTGGCCGCCCGCAGATCGTCCAGGCAGTCCCGCACGCTCGAAGGACCGGACAACTCCCCGCCGTGCGGCACCGCCAGCAGCCCGCCCTCCCGGGCGATCGCGAACGCCCGGTCGAAGTCCCGCGCGAATCCGCGGCGTTCGTCATTGGACAGGCCGAAGCCCACGATGCCGCGGTCCCGGTGGCGGACGGCGAGGCGGGCCAGCGTCCTGGCGTCGAGCGGGTGCCTGATCCGGCTCGCCGCGACCAGCAGCCGCATGCCGAGGCCGGTCTCGCGCGACGTCGTCTCCACGGCGTCCAGGATGATTTCGAGCGCGGGCGTCAACCCGCCGAGCCGCGGCGCGTAGGAGGTCGGGTCCACCTGGATCTCCAACCAGCGGGAGCCGTCCCGCACATCCTCCTCCGCGGCCTCGCGCACCAGCCGCTGAATGTCCTCGGGCGTGCGCAGGCAGGAGCGGGCGATGTCGTACAGCCGCTGGAAGCGGAACCATCCACGTTCGTCCGTCGCCCGCAGCTGCGGCGGCAGCCCGCTGCTCAGCGCCTCCGGCAGGCGGACGCCGTGCCGGTCCGCGAGTTCGAGCAGCGTCGACGGCCGCATCGAGCCGGTGAAGTGCAGGTGGAGATGGGCTTTCGGCAACGCGCGGACGTCACGGACAGGGGCAACACGATCCATTCCAAGATCTTGCCGCAAACCGGCGCGTGGCCGGTAGTCGTGTACCCCGGACGTGCGCCCGCCCGAACAACCGGCGCGGGGGCCGGCCGCCGCGCCGGCCCTCGCGCCCCGGTCAGTCCGCCGCCTCGCCGAGCAGCTTCTGCAGCCGCGAGACGCCCTCCACCAGGTCGTCGTCCCCCAGCGCGTAGGACAGCCGCAGGTAGCCCGGCGTGCCGAACGCCTCGCCCGGCACGACCGCGACCTCGGCCTCCTCCAGCAGCACCCCGGCCAGCTCCAGGCTGTTGGCCGGGCGCCGGCCGCGGATCTCCTTGCCCAGCAGGCCCTTCACCGACGGGTAGGCGTAGAACGCGCCCTCCGGCTCCGGGCACTCGACGCCCTCGATGTCGTTCAGCATGCGCACGATCGTGCGACGCCGCCGGTCGAACGCCTCGCGCATCCGCTCCACGGCCGTCAGGTCCCCCGAAACCGCGGCGAGCGCCGCGGCCTGCGCCACGTTGCTCACGTTGGAGGTGGCGTGCGACTGGAGGTTGGTCGCCGCCTTGATCACGTCCTTGGGGCCGATCAGCCAGCCCACCCGCCAGCCGGTCATCGCGTACGTCTTCGCGACGCCGTTCACGACCACGCACCGGTCGGCCAGCTCCGGCACCGCCACCGGCAGCGACGTCGCGCTCGCCCCGCCGTAGACCAGGTGCTCGTAGATCTCGTCGGTCAGCACCCAAAGACCGTGCTCCGCGGCCCACCGGCCGATCTCCTCGGTCTGCTCCCGCGAGTACACCGCGCCCGTCGGGTTGGACGGCGAGACGAAGAGGAGCACCTTCGTGCGCTCGGTGCGCGCGGCCTCCAACTGGGCCACGGAGGCGCGGTAGCCGGTCGTCTCGTCCGTGACCACCTCGACGGGAACGCCGCCGGCCAGCCGGATCGACTCGGGGTAAGTGGTCCAGTACGGAGCGGGCACGATGACCTCGTCGCCCGGGTCGAGGAGCGCGGCGAACGCCTCGTAGATCGCCTGCTTCCCGCCGTTGGTCACCAGGATCTGCGCCGGGTCCGCCGCGTACCCGGAGTCGCGCAGCGTCTTGGCCGCCAGTGCCTCCTTCAGCTCCGGCAGGCCGCCGGGCGGGGTGTAGCGGTGGAAACGGGGGGTGCGGCAGGCCGCGACGGCCGCCTCGACGATGTACTCGGGAGTGGGGAAGTCGGGCTCGCCCGCGCCGAAGCCGATCACCGGTCGCCCGGCGGCCTTCAGCGCCTTGGCCTTGGCGTCGACCGCCAACGTCGCGGACTCGGAGATGGCGCCGATCCGGGCCGAGACCCGGCGGCCGACGGGGGAGGATGATGCGGCAGTCATAGGGGCATCGTCGCAGACGGCACCCGGACGCGGCACGCGGGTTGCCGCCGGGCCGCCGCGCCGCTTGTCCCCTCCTGTCCCACTCGTCCCACCCCCCGCGGCCCCTTCCCGGCCACCGACCGTTCGACGACTGGCGTTTCAGCACGTACACTCCTCACCGATGGTGCTTGATGCGGTACGTTGTCGGGCACCACGCGGCAAAGGGTCGTAGCTCAATTGGTAGAGCACTGGTCTCCAAAACCAGCGGTTGGGGGTTCAAGTCCCTCCGGCCCTGCTACACAAAATGACAGCCGTCCGGGTGGCCGGGCGGCTTATGACCATGACCGGGATCAGGTGAGGACGAGTGGCTGGGATCACGGACTCCGTGGAGACGCCAGAGCCCCGAGAGCCCCGGGGCGAGGGCACCGGCCGTCGTGGCCGGCGCGCCAAGAGGGGGCCCCTGGGCCGCCTCGCCCTCTTCTACCGGCAGGTGATCGCGGAGCTGCGCAAGGTCGTCTGGCCTTCGCGCCGCCAGCTCACGACCTACACCACGGCGGTGATCGTTTTTGTGGTCGTCGTCATCTGCATCCTGAGCGTGCTTGACTGGGGTTTCAGCCGCGTCGTCGAGTACGTCTTCGGCTGATCTCACCACCCTCGTCCGAAAGTCAGGAAGAAGCAGCTACCGTGTCTGACCCGAATCCGTACGACGCCGCGCCCGACGCCGAGGGCGAGGACACCGCGCGCGACACCGACGGGACGGCCACCGCCGTCGACCGTCCCGAGGCCGAAGAGGCCGAGGCAGAGGCCGCTGCGGAGTCCGTTACGGAGGAGCCGGAGCAGCAGGAGGAGCCGGAGGAGCGGGAGCAGCCGGAGCCGGTCGACCCCGTCGCCCAGCTCCGCGAGGAGCTTCGGGTCCTGCCGGGCGAGTGGTATGTCGTGCACACCTACGCGGGCTACGAGAACCGTGTGAAGACCAACCTTGAGCAGCGCGCCGTCTCGCTCAACGTCGAGGACTACATCTTCCAGGTCGAGGTGCCGCAGGAAGAGGTCGTCCAGATCAAGAACGGCGACCGGCGCACCATCAAGCAGAACAAGCTGCCCAGCTACGTGCTCGTGCGCATGGACCTGACGAACGAGTCCTGGGGCGTCGTGCGCAACACCCCGGGCGTCACCGGCTTCGTGGGCAATGCCTACGACCCGTACCCGCTGACGCTGGACGAGATCGTGAAGATGCTGGCTCCCGAGGCCGAGCAGAAGGCGGCCGACCAGGCCGCGGCCGAGGGCGGCGCCCCCTCGGGCGGGCGGAAGGTCGAGGTCCAGGTCCTGGACTTCGAGGTGGGCGACTCGGTCACGGTCACCGACGGCCCGTTCGCCACGCTCCAGGCCACGATCAATGAGATCAACCCGGACTCCAAGAAGGTCAAGGGCCTGGTGGAGATCTTCGGCCGCGAGACACCGGTCGAGCTGAGCTTCGACCAGATCCAGAAGAACTAGGCGCGGAAGCACGCCGAAGGGGCCCCCGACCAGCAGGTTTCCTGCCGGGCGTGGGTCCCTTGGTGTGCTGTGGGCCGTCCGTGGGCCGGTGTTGTCAGTGGGGGATGGCAGACTCCGTAGGCGTGAGTGACCACGTGTGTTTGAGGGATGTGCAGCCGGCCGACCTGGAGGTCTTCTTCGAGCAGGAGCAGGACCAGGAGGCCGCGCGGCGGGCCAATTTTCCGCCCAGGGAGCGGGGGGCCTTCATGGCCCACTGGACGGCGAGGGTCCTGGGCGACCCCACCGTCTTCGTGCAGGCCGTCACCGTCGACGGGGAGTTGGCGGGCAATCTGGTGGCGTGGTGGGACGAGGGCCGGCGGTTCATCGGCTACTGGCTCGGTCGGCCGTACTGGGGCCGTGGCATAGGCACGCGGGCCCTGACGCTCTTCCTGGAGCGGGAGCAGGCCCGCCCGCTGTACGCCGATCCCTCCGCGGGGAACACCGGCTCGGTGCGGCTGCTGGAGAAGCATGGCTTCCGGCGCACCGGGACGGTCGCGTACGACGAGCACGAGCACATCATGTTCGTGCTCGACGAGGACCGACCCCGGCGCGGCACCCCCGGGTGAGCGCGTCCGTGAAGGCGCCAACGGACCGGGTGGCCGTGCCGTCCGCCACGGCCGGGGGCGTGGCGGACGGCTGACGGGCGTCGGGGCGCGGCGGCCGATCGTGGTGACGCGCAGGCTCAGGGCGTTCCGGCCGGCGGCCCGCCGGACCGGTAGTCGCCGGTGCGGGCGATCTCGCGCAGCGTGGCCCGCAGGTGGGTGAGGTAGCGGGGCACCGTGGTGCGGGCGATCGGGGTGTCCGGGTAGTGGGTCTTGAGGTACACCCGGTCCCAGAGGCGGTTGATCCACAGCGACACGTCGGCGCTTCTGTTGGGACCGACCAGGGCGTTGCAGTCCGCCTCCGCCCAGTCCTTCGAGCCGGGGATGTGCCGGAAGTCCATGTAGGACACCATGGGCAGCACGGCGGAGTCGTCGGCCTGCACGGTCAGACCGGGGGTGAGCTCGACGACGCGCACCGGCGAGACCCCGGCGAGGCTCTGCGCCTCGCCGAAGGCCGCCTGGGCATGGCCGACGACCTGCGAGAAGCTGGCGGCGGACCCGCCGTCCTCCGCGACGGGGAACTCGACGGGTGCCAGGTTGATGAACCAGCCCTGGGAGCGCAGCCAGCGCCGCTCGTTCCTGGTGTGGACGACCGTCAGCCCGCGGTAGGAGGCGTGCCCGCCCAGCTCGTGGCCGGCGAGCCCGATCGCCGCGTGCAGGCCCCCGATGAAACCGGCGCCGTGCTCCTTGCACGCCTGCGCGAACGCCTCGGCCTCGGTCGCGTCGAACAGGTCCATCTCGACCGGCACGCTCGGGTAGGTGCGGCCCGGCTCGATGCCCAGCTCCAGCGGGAACGTGCGGGGCGGCCCGGCGAGGAAGAAGGAGCGCCAGCGGGCGACTTCGGGGGCGTCCGTGTCGAGCAGGGCGGCGCGTTCGCGGTCAAGGGTGCAGTAGTCGACGTAGCTGCCGGTTTCCGGCAGCTTGGCGGGGATGCCGCTCAGCTCCGCCTCGTACAGGGCACGCAGCTCCTGGAAGACCAGGAGCACGGAGTAGCCGTCGGTGTGGCAGTGGTCGATGGCCAGGTGGACGGTGGATCGGGCCTCGGGCCCTTCGCCCAGCACGGCCCCGGCCACGAACGGCGGCCAGGCCAGCGGGTCCGTCGCGCCGTCGAATCGTTCCTGCATCCATTCCCGCAGCGCGGACGAGGTGTGGTGGCCCCGCGACACCGGTTCGACGGCCAGCACCTCGGGGGGTACGGCGTGCCGCCGGATCGTCCGGGTGGCCGGGTCGGCGGAGAACCAGGTCAGCAGCGTCGGGTGGCGCCGCACCCACGTGGCCAGGGCCGCCGCCATGGCCCGGGTGTCGAGCCGGCCGGGGAGGTCGAAGACCACGCCGAGCCAGGGCGACTGCTCCCGGCCCGCGGCGCGGTTCGCCAGCTGTCGCCACAGGTGGTTCTCCTGCACGTAGGACGGCGGCGCGGGATGTTCGGGGGCGGCGGCAGCGGCGCGCAGTGCCGCCTCGGGTATCAGGAACTCCGTGAGCTCGCCCGGCGCGGGGGAGTACTCGGTGATCGGCGTCATCAGCATGGGGTCAGGACCTCTTCCCGGCTGCCGGTGGCGGCAACCTCGTGCATCTGTCGGGCGGCGCAGTCGATGTAGGCGGGGACGGCGCTGCGGCCGCGCGCGGTGTCGGGGTAGCGGAAGCTCACGTACAGGCCGTCGAACGTGCGGTTGATCCACAGGTAGACCTCGTGTGCGTGGTCGCGGCGGCTGCGCACCGCCGCGGCCTTCCACTCGGGCCACCGCCGGGCGCCCGGCACCTGCCGCATGTCGACGTAGGAGACGACGAAGCGCGGCTGTACGGAGACGCCGAGCAGCTCGGTCACGCGGGCGAACGGCACCTCCGCCGCGTGCCGCGCGTGCCGCAGGGCGCCTGCCGCCCGGGCCAGTGCCTCGGGGAAGGCGTCGGACTCCGCCAGCGGGAAGCCGATCGGCGCCAGGCCGACGTACCAGCCGACGGACTGCGTCCACTGCGGCCGGTTGCGGGTGTGGAACGGGGTGAGCACCCGGAAGTCAGCGAGGCCCGCGGCCGTGCGGCCCGCGAGGGCGAGAACGGCGAGCACCCCCGCGGGGACGTGGCCCCCGCCCGCGCGGCAGGCGGCGTCGAAGGCGCGGGTCCCGGCCGCGTCGAGCAGCCGACGGCTCCCGCCCCGCTGCGTGCCGCCCGCGTCGACGCGGCGGGCCTCGGCCTCGTCGGCCGGGCCCACGGGCGAGGGGAAGGCGGGGAGTTGCCCGCCGCACTCGGTGAGGTACTCGCGCCACCTGGCCACGGTGGCGTGCTGGACGTCGACCGAGGCGGCGGCCCGGCGTTCGAGGGCGGCGAAGTCCAGATAGCTGCCGGCCTCGTCGAGCCGTGCCGGGACCCCGTCGCGCGCGGCGGCGTACAGCTCGTGTATTTCGTGCGCGGCCAGGAGTATGGAATAGCCGTCCACATTCGAGTGGTCGAAGCCGAGATACAGCGTGGTGGAATCGGTGTGCCCGACCGTGGCGAAGACGTAGGAGGGCCAGGCGAGCGGATCGGTTTCCGTATCGAACAGTCGCTCTATTCGGTGGGTCAGCTCATTGCCGTCGAGGAAATGGCCGACGACGTTCCGCGCGAAGGACACCGCGCCCGCGCGGAGCGTGGCCCGTCTGACGGGAAGAGCGCACTCCTTCGCTTTTTCTGGCTCCTTCTCCGCATTCGCGGCTTTTCCGGCCCCTGGCGCCTCGCTCGGCTCCTCCGGCCCGTCGGGCAGGAGGGGGGCGAGGCGGCTGCGCAGTGACTCGTGCCGGTCGATCCAGCCGAGCAGGGCCGCCTCCAGGGCCACCGGATCGAGTCTGCCCGGGAGTTCGAAGACGGCGGCGAGCCAGGCCGGGGAGCCGCCCGGGCCTGAGCGGGAGGCGAGCGCGCCGGCGAGGTGGGCCTCCTGGACGTAGGACGGCGGTCGGGTGTCGGGGCTCCAGGGCGCGGTCGCGCCCGGCGTTCTCGGGGCCGGCCGCCACACGGTGAGCCACCCGGGGCGGACGTCGAGGTCGTGTATGTCGGTGAACTTCACGTGCCTGTTTTCAGCTTGCTCTGAATTTTTCGTGGGCAGGGTGCGGACCGCGGTGTCCGTCATATGGCCATGCGGCCGGACAGGAAATGTGGCATTTAGCAGCACGGAAACATTCCCGCTGTCGCTCACGGACGGAGCATAGGCAAAAGGCGTCGGTTCCTGTCAAGGCATGTACTTTCGGGTGCCCAAAAGGAGATTGGCGGGCGTCCGCATCTTTACGCTGTGGGAAATTGGAGGTGCCTGGGGCACATTTTTGTGAAGGTGTCGTCGCCTCGTGCGGACGTCCCGTCGACAGGTGTGGAGCCGCCGTCGCTTCCGGAACCGGGGCCACCGGATGCCGTCCGGCCCAGGCGCCGATTTTGGCCGGGTGGCGCCAGCGGCTACCGTGGTGCGGTATGCCTCCGTGCGGCCGTGGGGAAGTCCGGTCCGCGAGGGCACCCGACAAACCTCAAGACCCGGAGGGCGAGCGCATGCCGCCGAGGAAGAAAGTCACAGGGCTGATCAAGCTCCAGATCCAGGCCGGTGCGGCCAACCCGGCCCCGCCCGTGGGTCCGGCGCTGGGTCAGCACGGTGTCAACATCATGGAGTTCTGCAAGGCCTACAACGCCGCGACCGAGTCGCAGCGGGGCTGGGTCATCCCGGTGGAGATCACGGTCTACGAGGACCGTTCCTTCACCTTCATCACCAAGACCCCGCCGGCCGCGAAGATGATCCTCAAGGCCGCGGGCGTGGAGAAGGGCTCGGGCGAGCCCCACAAGACCAAGGTCGCGAAGATCACGCGGGACCAGGTCCGGGAGATCGCCACCACCAAGATGCCCGACCTCAACGCCAACGACCTGGACGCCGCCGAGAAGATCATCGCCGGCACCGCCCGTTCCATGGGCGTGACCGTCGAGGGCTGAGCCCTCGCCGTTCCGCCCCGTGGCAGGGCCACGCGCTGGCCCGCACCACGACTCCCCGTCAACGACAGACAGCTTGCAGGAGCAGCAGTGAAGCGCAGCAAGAACCTCCGCGGCGCGGACGCCAAGTTCGACAGGACTCGCGTCTACGCGCCGCTCGAGGCCGTCCGGCTCGCCAAGGACACCTCGACCGCCAAGTTCGACGCGACCGTCGAGGTCGCCATGCGCCTGGGCGTCGACCCGCGCAAGGCCGACCAGATGGTCCGCGGCACCGTCAACCTGCCGCACGGCACCGGCAAGACCGCCCGGGTCCTGGTCTTCGCCACCGGTGAACGTGCGGCGGCCGCGGAGGCCGCGGGGGCCGACATCGTCGGCTCCGACGAGCTGATCGAGGAGGTGGCCGGCGGCCGTCTCGACTTCGACGCCGTCGTGGCCACGCCCGACCTCATGGGCAAGGTCGGCCGCCTGGGCCGGGTCCTCGGCCCGCGCGGTCTCATGCCGAACCCCAAGACCGGCACCGTCACCCCGGATGTCGCCAAGGCCGTCACCGACATCAAGGGCGGCAAGATCGAGTTCCGCGTGGACAAGCACGCGAACCTGCACTTCGTGATCGGCAAGGTGTCGTTCGCCGAGGGGCAGCTCGTGGAGAACTACGCCGCCGCGCTTGAGGAGATCCTCCGGCTCAAGCCGTCCGCGGCCAAGGGCCGTTACCTCAAGAAGGCGGTCATCACCACCACGATGGGTCCGGGCGTGCCGGTGGACACCAACCGCACCCGCGACCTCCTGGCGGAGGAAGCAGCCGTCTGACCTGTGGTTCAGGCCCGTCCCCGTTTCGTCACAGAGCGGGGACGGGCATTTTTGTTGCCCGGGGCCTGAGTTAGCGTGACGCTGGTAGGAAGAAAACGTCGGTACCTCACGGAGAACATGGAGGGAACATGCCTTCCACAGGCAAGGTTGCGCTGGGTGTGGCGGCTGCCGCGCTGCTCGCCGGCACGGCCGCATGCGGCAGCTCCGGTTCCGGGGGACCGGCGGACGGCCGCGGCGACGACTCCGGGGAAGCCGCGTTCGACGCGGTCGCCGCGGCGGCCGAGACCACCCGCGAGGTGACCTCGGCCCGGTTCACGGCCGAGATGCGCTCCCCGGAGGCCATGGGCGGGGACGTCGCGATGACGGGTGCCATGACCTGGGAGTCCGAGCTGGCCATGGACCTCACGGTCAGTGGACCGGCGCTGGCGGCGGAGCCGGCCGCCCCCGAGGAGATGCCCGTGGTGTGGGCCGACGACGTGATGTACATAGAGCTGGGCGAGGAGTTCGCGGCCGAGTTCGACGGCCGGTCGTGGATGGCGATGGACCTGATGGCCCTGGCCGAGGAGACCGGGGACGAGACGATCGCCGACACCATGTCGTTCGGCCTCGACTCGGCCAACCAGGACCCCGCCCAGCAGCTCGCGCTGCTCCTGGAATCGCCGGAGATCGAGCTGGTCGGCGAGGAGACCCTGGACGGGGCCGAGGTGAACCACTACCGGGGGACGATCTCCACCGAGGACGCCCTGGAGAGCAACGGCGGCGCCGACTTCCTCACCGAGGAGGAGCGCGGGCAGCTGGTCGACGCCATGGGGGAGCAGGGCATCGACAGCTACCACCTGGACGTCTGGGTCGGCGAGGACGACCTGCCGGTGCAGATCCACCAGTCCTACGACACCGGGGCCGGGCCGGTGGAGTACGAGGTGCGGTACAGCGACTTCGGCACCGACGTGACCGTCGAGACGCCGGCCGCCGACGCCACCGTCGACTTCATGGAGCTGCTCGACGAATTGCAGGCGGGTATGGACCTGGGCTGATTTGCCTGTCCCGGCGTCGCTCGCGTAATCTCGACCGGTAGCCAAAGACCGCTGGTTGTCGCCTCGGGCTCTGTGAGGAGCCCGGGGAGGCCGAAGGTTCCGCTGATGCGGACGGCCCGCGCAGGTGATCGGTGAGTGACGTATTCGTCCGCGCCCTGAGCACCTGTGCCGGGGCGTTTCATTATGTCCGGCCCCTTCCGTGCGGTCCCGATTGACCCGGAAGGAGGGCCGAGGTTATGGCGAGTCACGACAAGGGCGAGGCTGTCGCGGAGATCAAGGAGAAGTTCGAGAACTCCCACGCGGCAGTCGTCACCGCGTACACCGGTCTCACCGTGGCGCAGCTGAAGGAGCTGCGCCGCTCGCTCGGTGGGAGCGCCCAGTACCGCGTGGCGAAGAACACGCTGACCAAGATCGCGGCCAACGAGGCCGGAGTCACCGGGCTCGACGAGTTCTTCAAGGGCTCGACGGCCGTCGCCTTCGTGACCGGTGACCCGGTCGAGGCGGCGAAGGGTCTGCGCGACTTCGCGAAGGACAACCCCGCGCTCGTCATCAAGGGCGGCGTCCTTGACGGCAAGGCGCTCAGCGCCGACGAGATCAACAAGCTTGCGGACCTTGAGTCCCGCGAGGTACTGCTCGCCAAGCTGGCCGGCGGCATGAAGGCGTCCATGGCGAAGGCCGCGGCGACCTTCCAGGCGCCGCTGGTGAAGTTCGCCCGCACCGCGGACGCGCTGCGCAGCAAGGTGGAGCAGGGCGGTGCCGGCGAGCCGGCTCCGGCCGAGTAGGCAATCGCCCGCCCGACATACCCAACCGGCACCAGCCGACTGAAGTGGAAGGACGCCATCATGGCGAAGCTGAGCCAGGACGAGCTGCTCGAGCAGTTCGCTGAAATGACCCTCATGGAGCTGTCGGACTTCCTGAAGAAGTTCGAGGAGAAGTTCGACGTCGAGGCCGCCGCCCCGGTCGCCATCGCCGCCGCGGGTGGCGCGGGTGCCGCCGCCGCCGAGGCCGAGCCGGAGAAGGACGAGTTCGACGTCGTCCTGACCGGTGCCGGCGAGAAGAAGATCCAGGTGATCAAGGTCGTGCGTGAGCTGACCTCCCTCGGCCTGAAGGAGGCCAAGGAGCTGGTCGACAACACGCCGAAGGCGGTTCTCGAGAAGGTCAACAAGGAGGCCGCCGACAAGGCGCGCGAGTCCCTCGAGGCGGCCGGCGCCGGCGTCGAGGTCAAGTGACCCCAAGCGGTCGCGCATGACTCCTACCAGGGGCGATCACCCAGTCGGGTGGTCGCCCCCGGGCGTTGTGGCGGCTGTCTCCTTGCCTCCGTCACGGGGCGGGGTATGGTGATCATCGGTTGCCCACCGGCCCCGCTCCGGGCGGGCGGCGAGGGAGCAGGGGCCTTGACGAACCGCACCGGGCGCGCGATTCTCCTTCTCGCGCCGCCAGATCGATCCACGATTCGAGGCATGAACCCACGGCGGGGCGGGAAGTGATGCGGCAGACGGGTCCGCACCCGGCATTCGAGGCGGTCGGGAGCAGGTCCGGAGGGCGTTGGATGGGCAGTACGTGAAGAACACCGAGGGTGGCTCCTCGTTGCGTGACGAAGCGCTGTCCCCGCGGGTACGCGGGGGTGGTCCACACATTGGACATCAGTGGGTCTTGTGGCTACACTGACCCTTTGCGCTGCCTGGCTGCTCCCTGCCCGTCACCTGGAGGGCCGGTACGCGCGCAGAGAGTCCGAGCCCTCGGAAGGACCCCCTCTTGGCCGCCTCGCGCAACGCCTCGACCGTCAGTACGAATAACGGCACCAGCACTGCACCGCTGCGTGTCTCTTTTGCGAAGATCAAGGAGCCGCTGGAGGTTCCGAATCTCCTTGCGCTGCAGACCGAGAGCTTCGACTGGCTCCTCGGTAATGACGCCTGGAAAGCCCGCGTCGAGGCCGCGTTGGAGAGTGGACAGGACGTCCCGAGGAAGTCGGGTCTGGAGGAGATCTTCGAGGAGATCTCCCCGATCGAGGACTTCTCCGGCTCCATGTCGCTGACCTTCCGCGATCACCGCTTCGAGCCCCCCAAGAACTCGATCGACGAGTGCAAGGAGCGCGACTTCACGTACGCCGCCCCGCTCTTCGTCACCGCGGAGTTCACCAACAACGAGACCGGCGAGATCAAGTCCCAGACGGTCTTCATGGGCGACTTCCCCCTGATGACCAACAAGGGCACCTTCGTGATCAACGGCACCGAGCGTGTCGTGGTCTCGCAGCTGGTCCGCTCGCCGGGCGTCTACTTCGACAGCAGCATCGACAAGACCTCCGACAAGGACCTGTTCTCCGCCAAGATCATCCCGTCCCGGGGTGCCTGGCTGGAAATGGAGATCGACAAGCGCGACATGGTCGGTGTGCGCATCGACCGCAAGCGCAAGCAGTCGGTCACCGTGCTGCTGAAGGCGCTGGGCTGGTCCTCCGAGCAGATCCTGGAGGAGTTCGGCGACTACGAGTCCATGCGCGCCACCCTGGAGAAGGACCACACCCAGGGGCAGGACGACGCGCTGCTCGACATCTACCGCAAGCTCCGCCCGGGCGAGCCGCCGACCCGCGAGGCCGCGCAGACCCTGCTGGAGAACCTGTACTTCAACTCCAAGCGCTACGACCTGGCCAAGGTCGGCCGCTACAAGATCAACAAGAAGCTCGGCGGGGACGAGCCGCTCGACGCGGGCGTGCTGACCGTCGAGGACATCGTCGCCACGATCAAGTACCTGGTCAGGCTGCACGCCGGCGAGACCGAGAGCGCCGTCGAGGGCGGGCGGACGATCGTCGTCGAGACCGACGACATCGACCACTTCGGCAACCGCCGCCTGCGCAACGTCGGCGAGCTGATCCAGAATCAGGTGCGCACCGGGCTCGCCCGCATGGAGCGCGTCGTCCGCGAGCGCATGACCACGCAGGACGTCGAGGCGATCACGCCGCAGACGCTCATCAACATCCGGCCGGTCGTCGCCTCCATCAAGGAGTTCTTCGGCACCAGCCAGCTGTCGCAGTTCATGGACCAGACCAACCCGCTGTCCGGTCTGACCCACAAGCGCCGGCTCTCCGCGCTCGGCCCCGGCGGTCTGAGCCGTGAGCGGGCCGGCCTCGAAGTCCGGGACGTGCACCCCTCGCACTACGGCCGGATGTGCCCGATCGAGACCCCGGAAGGGCCGAACATCGGCCTCATCGGCTCGCTCGCGGCGTTCGGCCGGGTCAACGCGTTCGGCTTCGTCGAGACCCCGTACCGCAAGGTCACCGACGGCGTCGTGACGGACGAGGTGCACTACCTGACCGCCGACGAGGAGGACCGGTACGTCATCGCGCAGGCCAACGCGCGCCTGACCGACGACTACCACTTCGCCGAGACCCGGGTGCTGGTCCGCCGCCGCGGCGGTGAGATCGACTACGTGACCGGCACCGAGGTCCACTACATGGACGTCTCGCCGCGCCAGATGGTGTCGGTCGCGACCGCCATGATCCCGTTCCTGGAGCACGACGACGCCAACCGCGCCCTCATGGGTTCCAACATGATGCGGCAGGCCGTGCCCCTGATCCAGGCCGAGTCGCCGCTGGTCGGCACCGGCATGGAGTACCGTTCCGCGGTCGACGCGGGCGACGTGATCAAGGCCGAGCAGGACGGCGCGATCACCGACGTCTCCGCCGACTACGTCTCCATCGCCAACGACGACGGCACGCACGTCACCCACCGGCTGGCCAAGTTCCACCGCTCCAACCAGGGCACCTCCTACAACCAGAAGGTCATGGTCGAGGAGGGCGACCGGGTGGTCGCGGGGCAGGTCATCGCCGACGGGCCCTCCACCCAGCGCGGTGAGATGGCCCTCGGGAAAAACCTGCTGGTCGCGTTCATGCCCTGGGAGGGCTACAACTACGAGGACGCGATCATCCTCTCCCAGCGCCTGGTGCAGGACGACGTCCTCTCCTCGATCCACATCGAGGAGCACGAGGTCGACGCCCGCGACACCAAGCTCGGGCCCGAGGAGATCACCCGGGACATTCCGAACGTGTCGGAGGAGGTCCTCGCCGACCTCGACGACCGCGGCATCATCCGCATCGGCGCCGAGGTCGAGGCCGGGGACATCCTGGTCGGCAAGGTCACCCCGAAGGGTGAGACCGAGCTGACCCCGGAGGAGCGGCTGCTGCGCGCGATCTTCGGCGAGAAGGCGCGCGAGGTCCGCGACACCTCGCTGAAGGTGCCGCACGGCGAGACCGGCAAGGTCATCGGCGTGCGGGTCTTCGACCGCGAGGAGGGCGACGAGCTGCCCCCCGGCGTCAACCAGCTGGTCCGCGTGTACGTGGCCCAGAAGCGCAAGATCACCGACGGCGACAAGCTCGCCGGCCGGCACGGCAACAAGGGCGTGATCTCGAAGATCCTGCCGGTCGAGGACATGCCGTTCATGGAGGACGGCACCCCGGTCGACATCATCCTCAACCCCCTGGGCGTCCCCTCCCGGATGAACCCGGGGCAGGTGCTGGAGATCCACCTCGGCTGGCTGGCCTCCCAGGGCTGGCACGTCGAGGGCGTCGACGCGGAGTGGAAGGAGCGGCTGGCGTCCATCGGCGCCGACGAGGTCGCCCCCGGCACCAATGTCGCCACCCCCGTCTTCGACGGCGCTCGCGAGGACGAGATGGCCGGCCTCTTCGAGTCCACCATCCCCAACCGCGACGGCGACCGGCTCGTGCAGTCCTCCGGCAAGGCCCGGCTGTACGACGGCCGGTCCGGTGAGCCGTTCCCCGACCCGATCTCCATCGGGTACATGTACATCCTCAAGCTCCACCACCTGGTCGACGACAAGCTGCACGCCCGTTCGACCGGCCCGTACTCGATGATCACTCAGCAGCCGCTCGGTGGTAAGGCGCAGTTCGGCGGTCAGCGTTTCGGCGAGATGGAGGTGTGGGCGCTGGAGGCGTACGGCGCCGCCTACGCCCTCCAGGAGCTGCTGACGATCAAGTCCGACGACGTCACCGGCCGGGTGAAGGTCTACGAGGCGATCGTCAAGGGCGAGAACATCCCGGAGCCCGGTATTCCGGAGTCCTTCAAGGTGCTCATCAAGGAGATGCAATCGCTCTGCCTCAACGTGGAGGTGCTGTCGTCCGACGGCATGTCCATCGAGATGCGTGACACCGACGAGGACGTCTTCCGCGCCGCGGAGGAGCTCGGCATCGACCTGTCCCGGCGCGAGCCGAGCAGCGTCGAAGAGGTCTGACGGGCCGGGCCCGGCGGGGCGCGCGTCCCGCCGGGCCTCCCCACCCGGACCCCGACAGACCATTGACTCACGACCCTGAGAGGGATTGACGAGAGTGCTCGACGTCAACTTCTTCGACGAGCTGCGGATCGGCCTCGCCACCGCTGACGACATCCGTCAGTGGTCACACGGCGAGGTCAAGAAGCCGGAGACCATCAACTACCGCACCCTCAAGCCCGAGAAGGACGGACTCTTCTGCGAGAAGATCTTCGGTCCGACCCGGGACTGGGAGTGCTACTGCGGCAAGTACAAGCGCGTCCGCTTCAAGGGCATCATCTGTGAGCGCTGCGGTGTCGAGGTGACCCGCGCCAAGGTGCGCCGCGAGCGGATGGGCCACATCGAGCTGGCCGCGCCCGTGACCCACATCTGGTACTTCAAGGGCGTGCCCTCACGTCTGGGCTACCTGCTCGACCTGGCCCCGAAGGACCTGGAAAAGGTCATCTACTTCGCCGCGTACATGATCACGTTCGTGGACGAGGAGCGCCGCACGCGCGACCTGCCCTCGCTGGAGGCGCACATCTCCGTCGAGCGCCAGCAGATCGAGCAGCGCCGCGACGCCGACCTGGAGGCCAGGGCCAAGAAGCAGGAGTCCGACCTGGCCGAGCTGGAGGCCGAGGGCGCCAAGGCCGACGCGCGCCGCAAGGTCCGCGAGGGCGCCGAGCGGGAGATGAAGCAGCTCCGCGACCGGGCCCAGCGCGAGCTGGACCGCCTGGACGAGGTGTGGAACCGCTTCAAGAACCTCAAGGTCCAGGACCTGGAGGGCGACGAGTTGCTCTACCGCGAGTTGCGCGACCGCTTCGGCACGTACTTCGACGGTTCGATGGGGGCCGCGGCGCTGCAGAAGCGCCTGGAGACCTTCGACCTGAACGAAGAGGCCGAGCGGCTGCGGGAGATCATCCGCACCGGCAAGGGCCAGAAGAAGACCCGCGCCCTGAAGCGGCTGAAGGTCGTCTCCGCGTTCCTCCAGACGTCCAACAGCCCCAAGGGCATGGTGCTCGACTGCGTCCCGGTGATCCCGCCGGACCTGCGCCCGATGGTGCAGCTGGACGGTGGCCGCTTCGCGACCTCCGACCTGAACGACCTGTACCGCCGCGTCATCAACCGCAACAACCGCCTGAAGCGGCTTCTCGACCTCGGCGCGCCCGAGATCATCGTGAACAACGAGAAGCGCATGCTCCAGGAGGCCGTGGACGCGCTGTTCGACAACGGCCGCCGGGGCCGCCCGGTGACCGGGCCCGGCAACCGGCCGCTGAAGTCGCTGTCCGACATGCTCAAGGGCAAGCAGGGCCGCTTCCGGCAGAACCTGCTGGGCAAGCGCGTCGACTACTCGGCCCGTTCCGTGATCGTCGTCGGCCCGCAGCTGAAGCTCCACCAGTGCGGTCTGCCGAAGGCGATGGCGCTCGAACTGTTCAAGCCGTTTGTGATGAAGCGCCTGGTCGACCTGAATCACGCGCAGAACATCAAGTCGGCCAAGCGCATGGTCGAGCGCCAGCGCACCGTGGTGTACGACGTCCTCGAAGAGGTCATCGCCGAGCACCCGGTCCTGCTGAACCGCGCGCCCACGCTGCACCGGCTCGGCATCCAGGCGTTCGAGCCGCAGCTCGTCGAGGGCAAGGCCATCCAGATCCACCCGCTGGTGTGCACCGCGTTCAACGCGGACTTCGACGGCGACCAGATGGCCGTTCACCTGCCGCTTTCCGCGGAGGCCCAGGCCGAGGCCCGCATCCTGATGCTGTCCTCGAACAACATCCTGAAGCCGGCGGACGGCCGCCCGGTCACCATGCCCACCCAGGACATGGTGCTCGGCCTGTTCTTCCTCACCACCGACGAGGAGGAGCGCGAGGTCAGGGGCGAGGGCCGGTCGTTCGCGTCGAGCGCCGAGGGCCTCATGGCGTTCGACGCCGGTGAGCTGTCGCTCCAGGCGAAGATCGACATCCGCTTCCCCGTCGGCTCGGTGCCGCCCCGCGGCTGGACTCCGCCGGAGCCGGTCGAGGGCGAGCCCGAGTGGCAGCCGGGCGACAGCTTCCGCCTGCGCACGACGCTGGGCCGGGCGCTGTTCAACGAGCTGCTGCCCGAGGACTATCCGTTCGTCGACCAGTCGGTGGGCAAGAAGCAGCTCTCCGGCATCGTGAACGACCTGGCGGAGCGCTACCCCAAGGTCGTCGTCGCCGCCGCCCTGGACAACCTCAAGGCCGCCGGTTACTACTGGGCCACCAGGTCCGGCGTCACCGTCGCCGTGTCCGACATCGTCGTCCCCGACGCGAAGAAGGACATCCTCGCCAACTACGAGGCGCAGGACGAGAAGGTCCAGAAGCAGTACGAGCGCGGCCTGATCACCAAGGACGAGCGGACCCAGGAGCTCATCGCGATCTGGACGAAGGCGACCACCGAGGTCGCCGAGGCCATGAGCGACAACTTCCCGAAGACCAACCCGATCTTCATGATGGTCGACTCGGGTGCCCGCGGAAACATGATGCAGATGCGTCAGATCGCGGGTATGCGCGGCCTGGTGTCCAACGCGAAGAACGAGACGATCCCGCGGCCGATCAAGGCGTCGTTCCGCGAGGGCCTGTCCGTGCTGGAGTACTTCATCTCCACGCACGGCGCCCGCAAGGGTCTGGCCGACACCGCCCTGCGGACCGCCGACTCCGGGTACCTCACCCGGCGTCTGGTGGACGTCTCGCAGGACGTGATCATCCGCGAGGAGGACTGCGGCACCGACCGCGGCCTCAAGCTGGAGATCGCCGCCAAGGGCGCGGACGGCGTGCTGCGCAAGGCGGAGAACGTCGAGTCCAGCGTGTACGCGCGCTGCCTCGCCGAGGACATCGTCGCCGAGGGCAAGGTGCTGGCCCCGGCCGGTACCGACCTGGGCGACGTGCTCATCGACGAGCTGGTCCGGTACGGCGTGGGGACGGTCAAGACCCGTTCGGTCCTCACCTGCGAGTCCGCCGTCGGCACCTGCGCCATGTGCTACGGGCGTTCGCTGGCGACCGGCAAGCTGGTGGACATCGGCGAGGCGGTCGGCATCATCGCCGCCCAGTCGATCGGTGAGCCCGGCACCCAGCTGACCATGCGGACGTTCCACACCGGCGGTGTCGCGGGTGAGGACATCACGCAGGGTCTGCCGCGTGTGGTCGAGCTGTTCGAGGCCCGCACCCCGAAGGGCGTCGCGCCGATCTCCGAGTCGGCCGGCCGGGTGCGGATCGAGGAGACCGAGAAGACCAAGAAGGTCATCGTCACTCCGGACGACGGCTCGGACGAGACCTCCTACGCGGTCTCGAAGCGCGCCAGGCTCCTGGTGGGCGAGGGCGACCACGTCACCGTCGGCCAGCCGCTGACGGTCGGCGCGGCCAACCCGCACGACGTGCTGCGCATCCTCGGGCAGCGGGCCGTGCAGGTCTACCTGGTGGGCGAGGTCCAGAAGGTCTACAACTCGCAGGGTGTGGCCATCCACGACAAGCACATCGAGATCATCGTCCGGCAGATGCTGCGCCGGGTGACGATCATCGAGTCCGGTGACGCGGAGTTGCTGCCGGGCGAGCTGGTCGAGCGCTCGAAGTTCGAGTCCGAGAACCGGCGCGTCGTGGCGGAAGGCGGCCACCCGGCCTCCGGCCGTCCGCAGCTCATGGGCATCACCAAGGCGTCGCTGGCCACCGAGTCGTGGCTGTCGGCGGCCTCCTTCCAGGAGACGACCCGGGTGCTGACCGACGCGGCGATCAACGCCAAGTCGGACTCCCTGATCGGCCTCAAGGAGAACGTGATCATCGGTAAGCTGATCCCGGCCGGCACGGGCCTGTCCCGCTACCGGAACATCCGGGTGGAGCCCACCGAGGAGGCGAAGGCGGCGATGTACTCGGCTGTCGGCTACGACGACATCGACTACTCCCCCTTCGGCAGCGGCTCCGGCCAGGCCGTTCCGCTGGAGGACTACGACTACGGCCCGTACCAGGGCTGAGTCTCCGCCTGATGAGCGGGGTGGCGGGCGCACACGCGCCCGCCACCCCGCTCTGCTGTGGGGGGCAGGTCGGGCGTGCTTGCTTGTTTTGACCGCAGCGCGCGGGGTAGGTAGGCTCTGACCTTGTGCCTGGGGTGTTCCCTGCGCTTTTTCAGCTGCATCAGGAACTCCGGGATTCTGCATCCGCTTCCCCGCCCAGCGAGGAGCTGGATTCTGCAGTCTTCGACACACCCGACCGCGTGGGTCGGTGATGTGGCCCAGGTTAGCTTCATTGAGATCGGCACAGAGAAACCGGAGAAACCGTGCCAACGATCCAGCAGCTGGTCCGTAAGGGCCGGCAGGACAAGGTCGAGAAGAACAAGACGCCGGCGCTCGAGGGCTCCCCTCAGCGGCGCGGCGTCTGCACGCGTGTGTTCACCACCACGCCGAAGAAGCCGAACTCGGCGCTCCGCAAGGTCGCCCGTGTGAGGCTCAGCAATGGGATCGAGGTCACGGCCTACATTCCGGGTGAGAACCACAACCTTCAGGAGCACTCCATCGTGCTGGTGCGCGGTGGCCGTGTGAAGGACCTGCCGGGTGTTCGTTACAAGATCATCCGTGGCTCCCTGGACACCCAGGGCGTCAAGAACCGCAAGCAGGCCCGCAGCCGCTACGGCGCCAAGAAGGAGAAGTAAGCATGCCTCGTAAGGGCCCCGCCCCGAAGCGGCCGGTTCACATCGACCCGGTGTACGGCTCTCCTCTGGTGACCTCTCTCATCAACAAGGTGCTGCTGAACGGCAAGCGCTCCACCGCCGAGCGCATCGTCTACGGCGCCATGGAGGGGCTGCGGGAGAAGTCCGGCAACGACCCGGTCATCACCCTCAAGCGCGCGCTGGAGAACGTGAAGCCGACCCTTGAGGTCCGTTCCCGCCGCGTCGGTGGCGCCACGTACCAGGTGCCGGTCGAGGTGCGCCCCGGGCGTTCCTCCACGCTCGCGCTGCGCTGGCTGGTCGGCTACTCCCGCGCGCGCCGCGAGAAGACCATGACCGAGCGGCTGATGAACGAGCTGCTCGATGCCTCCAACGGGCTCGGTGCCTCCGTGAAGAAGCGCGAGGACACCCACAAGATGGCCGAGTCCAACAAGGCCTTCGCGCACTACCGCTGGTAGTCGCAAACCCCATCGAGACCGAGAGAAGAATGAAGCCAGATGGCTACCACTTCACTTGACCTGGCCAGGGTCCGCAATATCGGGATCATGGCCCACATCGACGCGGGCAAGACGACGACCACCGAGCGGATTCTGTACTACACCGGCGTGAGCTACAAAATCGGTGAGGTTCACGACGGCGCCGCCACCATGGACTGGATGGCGCAGGAGCAGGAACGCGGCATCACGATCACGTCCGCCGCGACCACCTGTCACTGGCCGCTCGACGAGGTCGACCACACCATCAACATCATCGACACCCCCGGGCACGTCGACTTCACGGTCGAGGTGGAGCGCTCGCTGCGCGTCCTGGACGGTGCCGTGACGGTGTTCGACGGCGTCGCCGGTGTCGAGCCGCAGTCCGAGACCGTCTGGCGCCAGGCGGACCGCTACGGTGTGCCGCGTATTTGCTTCGTGAACAAGCTGGACCGGACCGGGGCGGACTTCTTCCGCTGCGTCGACATGATCGTCGACCGGCTGAGTGCCACCCCGCTGGTCATGCAGCTGCCGATCGGCGCCGAGGCCGGCTTCAAGGGCGTGATCGATCTCGTCCGCATGAAGGCCCTGGTGTGGTCCGAGGAGACCAAGCTCGGTGAGATGTACGACGTCGTCGACATCCCCGCGGACCTGCAGGGCCAGGCCGAGGAGTGGCACGGCAAGCTGGTCGAGGCCGTCTCGGAGAACGACGAGGAGATGATGGAGCTGTACCTGGAGGGCGAGGAGCCCTCCGAGGAGCAGCTCTACGCGGCGATCCGCCGCGTCACCCTCGCCTCCACGGGCGCCGAGGGCTCCGCCACCGTCACCCCGGTGTTCTGCGGCACCGCGTTCAAGAACAAGGGCGTGCAGCCCCTGCTCGACGCGGTCGTGCGGTACCTGCCGTCGCCGCTGGACGTCGAGGCCGTCGAGGGCCACTCCCCGCGGAACCCGGAGGAGGTCCTCCTCCGGAAGCCGTCGGAGGAGGAGCCGCTGGCCGCTCTCGCGTTCAAGATCGCGAGTGACCCGCACCTGGGCAAGCTCACCTTCATCCGCGTCTACTCCGGCGTGCTCAACACGGGCATGCAGGTGCAGAACTCCGTGAAGGAGAAGAAGGAGCGGATCGGGAAGATCTACCGCATGCACGCCAACAAGCGTGAGGAGATCGACCGCGTCGGCGCCGGCGACATCGTCGCCGTCATGGGCCTGAAGCAGACCACCACCGGTGAGACGCTGTGCGACCCGGCGAAGCCGGTGATCCTGGAGTCGATGGACTTCCCGGCGCCGGTCATCGAGGTCGCGATCGAGCCCAGGTCGAAGGGTGACCAGGAGAAGCTGGGCATCGCGATCCAGCGGCTGGCCGAGGAGGACCCGTCCTTCCAGGTCAAGGCCGACCAGGAGACCGGTCAGACGATCATCTCGGGCATGGGCGAGCTGCACCTGGACGTGCTGGTCGACCGGATGAAGCGCGAGTTCAAGGTCGAGGCCAACGTCGGCAAGCCGCAGGTCGCCTACCGGGAGACCCTGCGCCGGGCCGTCGACAAGGTCGACTACACCCACAAGAAGCAGACCGGTGGCTCCGGTCAGTTCGCGAAGGTGCAGATCCGTCTGGAGCCGCTGGAAGGCGACGGGTACGAGTTCGAGAACAAGATCACCGGTGGCCGCATCCCCAGGGAGTACATCCCCTCGGTGGACGCGGGCTGCCAGGAGGCGATGGAGTTCGGCGTGCTCGCCGGCTACCCGCTGACCGGCGTGAAGGTGACCCTGCTCGACGGCGCGTACCACGACGTGGACTCTTCCGAGATGGCCTTCAAGATCGCCGGTTCGATGGCGTTCAAGGAGGCGGCGCGGAAGGCCAGTCCCGCGCTTCTCGAGCCGCTGATGGCCGTCGAGGTCACCACGCCCGAGGAGTACATGGGGGACGTGATCGGTGACATCAACTCCCGCCGTGGCCAGATCCAGGCCATGGAGGACCGCAGCGGCGCCAAGGTCGTCAAGGCGCTCGTGCCGCTGTCGGAGATGTTCGGTTACGTCGGTGACCTGCGCAGCAAGACTTCCGGTCGCGCGAGTTACAGCATGCAGTTCGATTCCTACGGCGAGGTTCCGAAGAACGTCGCCGAGGAGATCATCGCGAAGGCCAAGGGCGAGTAACCCCTAAGCTGGAGCAACGGGCATTCGGGGGCATTGCGCCCCCGATGCCCAGCCCTTTAGCGAAGCGGTCAAGGGCGTCCCCTCGGGGTCCTGACCGGTTCGGTCGACCATCTGAAAACCTCCCGCAAGTTGCGGGGGGCGTACAGCACCAGTCCACAGGAGGACCCCAGTGGCGAAGGCGAAGTTCGAGCGGACTAAGCCGCACGTCAACATTGGCACCATCGGTCATATCGACCACGGCAAGACGACGCTTACCGCGGCGATCACCAAGGTGCTGCACGACGCATACCCGGACCTGAACGAGACGTTCGCGTTCGAGAACATCGACAAGGCTCCCGAAGAGCGACAGCGCGGTATCACCATCTCCATCGCGCATGTCGAGTACCAGACGGAGAACCGGCACTACGCTCACGTCGACTGCCCGGGCCACGCGGACTACATCAAGAACATGATCACCGGTGCCGCCCAGATGGACGGCGCCATCCTGGTGGTCGCCGCCACCGACGGCCCGATGCCGCAGACCAAGGAGCACGTGCTCCTGGCCCGCCAGGTGGGTGTGCCGTACATCGTTGTCGCCCTCAACAAGGCCGACATGGTGGACGACGAGGAGATCATGGAGCTCGTCGAGCTCGAGGTCCGTGAGCTGCTCACCGAGTACGAGTTCCCGGGCGATGACGTTCCGGTCGTGAAGGTCTCCGCGCTGAAGGCGCTGGAGGGCGACCCGGAGTGGGCCAAGACCGTGCTTGAGCTGATGAAGGCCGTCGACGAGGCGATCCCGCAGCCGGAGCGCGACATCGACAAGCCCTTCCTGATGCCGATCGAGGACGTTTTCACGATCACCGGCCGCGGCACCGTGGTGACCGGCCGTATCGAGCGTGGTGTCCTCAAGGTCAACGAGACCGTCGACATCATCGGCATCAAGGAAGAGAAGTCCACGACGACCGTCACGGGCATCGAGATGTTCCGCAAGCTGCTGGACGAGGGCCGCGCCGGTGAGAACGTCGGTCTGCTGCTCCGCGGCATCAAGCGCGAGGACGTCGAGCGCGGCCAGGTCATCATCAAGCCCGGTTCGGTCACTCCGCACACCGAGTTCGAGGCGACCGCGTACATCCTGTCGAAGGACGAGGGTGGCCGTCACACCCCCTTCTTCAACAACTACCGCCCGCAGTTCTACTTCAGGACGACGGACGTGACCGGCGTGGTGCACCTCCCCGAGGGCACCGAGATGGTCATGCCCGGCGACAACACCGACATGCGCGTCGAGCTGATCCAGCCCGTCGCCATGGAGGAAGGCCTGAAGTTCGCCATCCGCGAGGGTGGCCGTACGGTGGGCGCCGGCCAGGTCACCAAGATCGTCAAGTGAGCTGACCAGCAGGAACGCACACGGGCCCCGGTCCGCGGATTCTTCCGCGTGCCGGGGCCCGTTGCCGTGCCGGTGCTGCTGGCCGTCCGCTCGGCGCGGATATCGACCGTTCGGCGAGTGAACCCGTCTGCGTGGTGACCGGGGTCTGTGACCCTCCTTACATTTCCCGGAGCACAGCAACCAGACAGGAGCCGGTGATGTCGACGACGCATTCCCGCCCCGGGCCCGAAGGGCCCCCGCCCGACGGCGACTTGGAGAGCCGTTCGGTCACCATGCACGACGATCCGCGCTTCGCCGAGCTGCGGAGGCGGCTGCTGCGGTTCGTGGTGCCGGCCAGCCTCACCTTCCTCGCCTGGTACCTGCTGTACGTGCTGATGTCCGCCTACGCCGACGGCGTGATGTCCACGAAGGTCGTGGGCAGCGCGAACGTGGCGCTGTTCTTCGGCCTCATGCAGTTCGTGACGACCTTCGGCATCGCCGTCCTGTACTCGCGGTACGCCAACCGCCGTTTCGACCCGCTCGCCGACGAGCTGCGTGACGAACTGGAGGGCGGCCCGACCGTTCCCGGCGCGCGGAAGGGTGAGGACTCATGATCACGCTGGCCGAGGAAAGCACCAACCAGGAACGGCTGATCACCGTCATCCTGTTCGCCGCGCTCATCGCGCTGACGCTGGGCGTCACGGTCTGGGCGAGCCGCCAGACCAAGTCGGCCACGGACTTCCACTCCGGCGGCCGCGGCTTCACCGGCATCCAGAACGGGTTCGCGATCGGCGGCGACTACATGTCGGCCGCCTCGTTCCTCGGCATCGCGGGAACGATCGCCCTGTTCGGCTACGACGGCTTCCTGTACTCGATCGGCTTCCTGGTGGCCTGGCTGGTGGCGCTGCTGCTGGTCGCGGAGCTGCTGCGGAACTCCGGCCGCTTCACCATGGCCGACGTCGTGTCCTACCGGATGCGGCAGCGCCCGGTGCGTACCGCGGCCTCGGTCTCGACGCTGACGGTGTCCGTCTTCTACCTGCTGGCGCAGATGGTGGGCGCGGGCGCGCTGGTGGCGCTGCTGCTGGGCATCGAGGAGGGCCAGACCTACCTCGGGATGAGCGCCGACACCGCGAAGATCGTCGGCATCGTGGTGGTCGGCATCCTGATGGTGACGTACGTGTCGTTCGGCGGCATGACCGGCACCACGTGGGTGCAGATCATCAAGGCCGTGATGCTCATGGGCGGCGCCCTGCTCGTCACGCTGCTGGTGCTGTCGATGTACGACTTCAACTTCGGCTCGCTGATGAACGACGCGGCGGCGGCGAGCGGCCGCGGCGACGCGTTCCTCGAACCAGGACAGCGTTACGGCGTCGAAGTCGCGGGCGACGCCTGGCAGACCATGGTCAACAAGCTGGATCTGATCAGCCTCGGCCTGGCGCTGGTGCTCGGCACGGCCGGCCTGCCGCACATCCTGATCCGCTTCTACACCGTGCCGGACTCCAAGACCGCGCGGAAGTCCGTGAACTGGGCCATCGGCATCATCGGCACCTTCTACCTGCTGACCCTGGTGCTGGGCTTCGGTGCCGCCGCCCTGGTCGGGCACGAGGCCATCACGGAACAGAACTCCGCGGGCAACACCGCGGCCCCGCAACTCGCGGAGGCCGTCGGCGACCACTTCGGCGGCGACTTCTGGGGCGCGGTGATGCTCGCCTTCATCGCCGCCGTCGCGTTCGCCACGATCCTGTCCACGGTGGCCGGGCTGACGATCGCCTCCTCGTCCTCGCTCGCGCACGACTTCTACAACAGCGTGCTGCGCAAGGGGAAGGCGAGCGAACGCGAGGAAGTGCGGGTGGCGCGGTTCGCCGCGATCGGCGTCGGCGCGGTGTCGATCGTCCTGGCCGTCTTCGCCCAGGACCTGAACGTGGCCTTCCTGGTCGCGCTGGCCTTCGCGATCGCCGCCTCCGCGAACCTGCCGACGATCCTGCTCAGCCTGTTCTGGCGGCGGTTCAACACCACGGGTGCGGTGGCCGGCATCTACGGCGGGCTGATCACCTCGGTGGGCCTGGTGTTCTTCTCGCCCGTCGTCTCCGGCAAGGGAGTGGACGCCGAGGGGAACAACCTGTCGCTGTTCCCCGAGAGCGTCGACTTCCAGTGGTTCCCGCTGGAGAACCCCGGGCTCGTGTCCATCCCGGTCGGCCTGCTCTGCGCGATCATCGGCACGCTGATGTCGAAGGAGAGCGACGACGAGCGGTTCGCCAGGCTCCAGGTCCGCGCGCTCACCGGCGCCGGCGCGGAGCGCGCCTCCAGCCACTGAGGCGGCTTCCCGTGGGGCCGCCGTCCGCCGGGAATCCCCGCCCGGCTCCCGCCCGGGGCCCCGAGCTTCCCCTCTCGGGGCCCCGGGCACTGCCGTGCCCCGGCCACATCGCTCCCCGCCCCGCGCGGCGCCGCCGCGAAGGCGATGCGCCGGTGGCACCCTGGCGTTGGTCAGCCGGTACCGCAGCGCACAGGGGAGCACCACATGGCCAGGATCGCGATTTTCGGGGCGAACGGCGCCATCGGCCACCGCATCGTCAGCGAGGCGCTCGACCGCGGGCACGACGTGGCCGCCGTGGTCAGGGACCCGGGATCGATCACCAGAACGCATCGCGGGCTGACCGTGCTCACCGGCGACGTGCTCGACCCGGCCTCGGTCAGCGCGGTGGCCGGCGGCCGCGATGTGCTGATCAGCGCGGTCGGTGGCGGCGACGGGCCGGGGCACGAGGCGCTGATCGGTCCTTCCGCCCGGTCGCTGGTGGCCGGGCTGCACGCGCTCGGCGCGGCGGCGCCGCGGCTGATCATGGTCGGCGGCGCGGGCTCGTTGCGCACCCCGGACGGCAGCCGGGTCCTGGACGCGCCGGGACTGCCGGACGAGGTCCGCCAGATCATGCACGCGCACAGCGACGCGCTGGAGTATCTGCGGTGCGAAGCCGGGGAGTTGCGCTGGACGAGCCTCAGCCCCGCGGCCGTGATCGAGCCCGGTCGGCGCACCGGTGCCTACCGCACGGGCCTGGACGAGCTGGTCACCGACGCCGAGGGCGTCAGCCGGATCTCCACGGAGGACTACGCGGCGGCGCTCGTCGACGAGGTGGAGGACGCCCGCCATATCGGCGAGCGCTTCACGGTCGGCTATGAGCGGAGTTGACGCCGGGTGGGCCACGGGCTGCCAGGACCGCTCCGCGGCCGTTCACTCGTTCCGGTGGTGAAAAGGCGCGTGAAACCGTGAACGCGGGGGCAAGTTAGCCCCTCCAAAGAGGGGACTTTGTGTAATCGACTGACCGCGCACCGGTGGTGAGGTCACACTGAGCACATGAAGGATCACCGGAACAGCCCACCGCGCCATCTGACGTTCCGGGTGACCCGTCGGGACGATCCGGTCTCGGAGGTCACCGAGCAGGACACCATCGAGGCCGCCGAGCGGTATCCGCACATCGTCATCAGGGGCCCGGTCTTCGGGTTCGCCGAGCAGCGCCGCGAGGACGGACCCGTCTGGCGGCTGCTGAACGACGTGGCGGACGGATTCGCGCAGCACTCGCGCGACGGGCTGAATTCCCATCTGTGGTTCAAGGCCAAGGACAAGACCCGGCCCGGCGATCCGCTGCGCGAGCAACTGCTCGACGCCGTCGCCGTGCTGGAGACCGAGGCGGTGGACGAGGTGCGGGTGGGCGACACCAGGTACCGGATCGTGCGAGGTGACGAGTTCGCCCGCATCGGGCCGGACGGCATCGAGGGCCCGCGGCCCACCGACCCGGACGAGCCCGGCCGCGACCTCGCCGAGCGCCACCGCCGGGGCGCGGTCAGCCGCACCGAGGGTTTCGTCATCGACCACGCGAGCCCGACCGGCGTCATGGAGAGCATCCAGCGCATGGAGCTGCTGCCGCTGCACTACGAGGCGAAGCGGATTCCCAAGGACGTGCGCGACGACTCGCGCCGGGCGCTGACCACGCATCCGGGACTGGTGCTGCTGCCCGCGACGTTCACGTTCGCCGAGCGGAAGACGCGGTCGTGGGAGCCGATGGCGACGCTCCAGTCCACCCCGCAGGAGGCGCGCGCCACGCTGTACAACTATCTGGCCGAGTTCCTGCCCAAGCTGGAGCAGGGCATCTCCGCGGAGGAGGCCGGGCGCTACGTCCGCGCCGCGGAGCGGTACCGCTGCGGGCCGCCCGCCGACGAGTTGCACGTGCTCGGGCGGCGCTTCCGCATCATCCGCGTCGAACGGCTCATGCGGATCGGCCCGGACGGGCCGGAGCCGCCGCGTCCGAGCGACGAGGACCCCTATGGCCCGATGCAGCTGCACCCGCCGCTCGCGGAGGTGGAGGAGCGCGAACGGGAGCGGGAGCGGTGGCGCGGGCACGAGGCGGGCCGCGCCGCGCCCTGACCCGCGCCGCGCCCTGACCCGCGCCGCGCCCTGACCCGGAGCCGGCCGCCGTCGCCCGGGGCTTACTCGGTCAGGCCTCGCTCGGCTAGGTTCGGGCCATGCTGGACCGGATGCGTCGGGAGCGGCCGGACGAGGCCAATACCGCGAGGGTGCTGACCGTCGTGCAGAAGATCGATGCCGATCTCCAGGACGGGCTCGGCGGCCGCGGCGCCGCCTCTGCCGCCCGGCGGCTGCGGCGCCTGCTCGGGGCGGAGACCGTGGTGCTCGCCGGTCTCGACGGGCCGCCGGTGGCCGTGGCGGGCCCCGGGCCACAGGAGGAGGAGCTGGCCGGGCTGCTGGCCCAGGCCTACGAGCAGGCCACGACCGCGCACCGGCCGCCGTGGACGGCCGTGCCGCTGATCGTCGCGGGCGAGCTGTCCGGCGCGCTCGCGGTGCGCGGGGGCGCGGACGCGGAGCTGAGCGCGGTCGCGGCGCTGGTCGCCCGTTCCCTGGACCACGCGGCGCTGCGCCGGGCCAGGAGCCGCATCGCCCAGGCCGATCTCCGCACGCTCAGGGCGCAGATCTCCCCGCACTTCCTGCACAACGCGCTGGCCGTCATCGGCGCCCGCATCAGGACCGATCCCGACCGGGCCCGTACCTTGCTGAACGACTTCGCCGACTATCTGCGCTACAGCTTCTCCACCCAGGGGGACTACGCCACCGTCGCCGACGAGCTCCAGGCCGTGCAGACCTACCTGGAGCTCCAGCGGGCCCGGTTCGACGACCGGATGGAGCTGACCGTGCGGATGGCGCCCGAGGTGCTGCCCGTCGCCATCCCCTTCCTGGTCATCCAGCCGATCGTGGAGAATGCCGTACGGCACGGCCTCGAACCCAAGCCGGGGCCTGGCTCCATCAGCGTCTCCGGCTTCGGGGAGGGGCCGCTGTGCGTGATCGAGGTGGAGGACGACGGCGTCGGCATGGACCCCGCCCTCGCCCGGGCCGTGCTCGCCGGCGAACGCCCGCGGAAGGCCGGCGCCGCCCCCGACGGCGGGCGGAACGGCGTGGGGATCGCCAACGTCGACCAGCGGCTGCGCACCGTGTACGGCTCCGAATACGGTCTGGTGATCGAGACCGCGCCGGGCAGCGGCACGAAGGTCGTCGTGCGGGTGCCGCGTTTCATGCGAGGAGTGGTCGCGAATTGAAGAGTCAGCTGCGGGCCCTCGTCGTCGAGGACGAGGCATCCACCCGCCACGAACTGGTCGCGATGCTCGGCGCCCTGCCGGAGATCGGCGCGGTCGGCGAGGCGGACGGCGGCGAGGCCGCCGTCCGGCTGCTGGGAACGGAGACCTACGACGCGGTCTTCCTCGACATCTCCATGCCGGGACTCGACGGCATGGAGGTCGCCCGCGTTCTCAGCATGCTCTCGGCGCCGCCCGCCATCGTCTTCGTCACCGCCTCCGAACACCACGCGGTCGAGGCGTTCGGCATCGGCGCGGCCGACTACCTGCTCAAGCCGGTCAGGCCGGAACGGCTGGCCGAGGCGGTCGGCCGCGTCGGAGTCCTGCGCCGGCCCGCGCCGACCGCGGCGCGGGACGAGCCCGCGGACGAACTGTCGGTGGTGCAGATCGAGACCGGGCGGCACACCGTCTTCGTGCACCGCGACGACATCCAGTTCGCCGAGGCGCACGGCGACTACGTGCGGCTGCACACCGCGGAGGGCTCGCACCTGATCCGCCTGTCGCTGACCTACCTGGAGGAGGTCTGGACCGCGGCCGGGTTCGTCCGGGCCCACCGCGGCTACCTGGTCGCCGTCCGCTGGGTCAGGGACCTGCGGGTCAGCAGCTCCTCGGGGCTGCTGGCCTGTACCCCCGCGGGCGACGTCCCGGTCAGCCGCCGCCACTCCCGAGCCCTGAAGGAACGGTTGCTCGCGGCCGTCAAGGACGAGACGAGCCGAAGATGAGCGGGGCCCCGCGCCGGGTGCGGGTGACCAGCCCGCAGACGCGGATCGCGCTGTCGCGCAGGCACCGGCCCGCGCAGCACCTGCTGCCGCTGCCCGTGCCCGGCTCCGAAGGCGACGAGGAACTGGCCGCGGCCCGCGCCCTCTTCCACCGGCAGCGGCGGCTCGCCGCCAGGACGCTGGGCGCGCTCGGACTGCTGCTGTTCGGGCTCAGCGGCCTGCTGGGCGGCCTCACGGTGCTCGGCCGGGTCACGGCCTGGGGCTTCCCCGTGTCCTGGCTGCTGCTGATGGGCGCCAGCTACCCGCTGCTGCTCGTCATCGCCGTGCTGCACGTGCGCGCCGCGGAACGGATCGAGCGCGAATGACCGGACTCATGGCGATCGGGCTGCTGTTCGCCGCGAGCATGGCGATCGGCGTCTACGGCGTGCGGGCCACCCGGCTGACCACACCGGACTTCCTCGTCGCCTCCCGCCGCGTCGCGCCCGGCTGGAACGCCATGGCCATCGCGGGCGAGTACGTGTCCGCGGCCTCGGTGCTCGGCCTCGCCGGGCTGATGCTGAAGAACGGCATCGGCTCGCTGTGGTACGCCGTAGGGTTCACCGCGGGCTACGTCGCCGTCGCCGCCCTGGTCGCCGGGCCGATGCGGCGCTCCGGCGCGTACACCGTGCCGGACTTCGCCGACTACCGGCTGGGCTCGCAGACCATACGCAAGCTCTGCGCGGTCATCGTGCTGGTGATCATGTGGCTGTACCTGGTACCGCAGTTCAAGGGCGCGGGCGTGGTGCTGCACCTCGTCAGCGGCACGCCGTACTGGGTCGGAGTCGTCCTGGCGGGTCTGGTGGTGACCGCGTCGATCGCGGCGGGCGGCATGCGTTCGGCCACCTACGTGCAGGGTTTCCACTACGTGGTGAAGCTGCTGTTCATCGCGGTGCCCGCGATCTTCCTGATCGTGCACGCCGGTGACGACGCGCGCCAGGAGGCCCTGCGGATGGACGTGTCGGAGTGGAGCCGCCCGCTGCTCGACCTGGAGGGCTCGGGCCAGCCGCTGCTCGCGACCTGGTCCGTGCTGCTGGCGACGACGCTGGGCGCGGTGGGCCTGCCGCACGTCATCATGCGCTTCCACACCAGCGCGACGGCCGCGGTGGCGCGCCGGGTCGCGGTCGGCGTGATCGTGCTGCTCGGCGTCTTCTACCTCTTCCCCGCGGTCTACGGGCTGCTTGGCCGGGTGTTCACGCCCGGCCTGGTGCGGGGCGGTGACACGGACACCGTGACGGTGGTGCTGCCGGGCGAGATCGTGCCGGGCGGCTGGGGGTCGGTGCTGACCGCGATCGTGGCCGCGGGGGCGTTCGCCGCGTTCCTCTCCACCTCGTCCGGGCTGCTGATGGCGCTGGCCGGGGGCCTTTCGCACGACCTGTCGCGGGCGAGCGTGCCGCGGCTGCGGCTCGCGGTGGCGGCGGGCGCGCTGGTCGCGGTGCTGCTCTCGCTGCCCGCGCGCAGCGTGGACATCAACGTGGCGGTGGGCTGGGCGTTCGCGGTGGCCGCCTCGACGTTCTGCCCGCTGCTCGTGCTCGGCATCTGGTGGCGCGGGCTGACGCGGGCCGGTGCGGCGGCCGGCCTCGCCGCCGGCGTCCTCTCGGCAACGGGTGCGGCGCTCGCCTCGGTGCTGACCGATCCGGGGCCCGGCTGGCTGGTGGTGCTGCTCGCGCAGCCCGCGGCCTGGACGGTGCCCCTTGCGTTCATGGTGATGATCGTGGTATCGCTGCTCGGCCGTCCACCGGAGTGGGCGGAGCGCGCGGTGCTGCGGCTGCACGCCCCCGGGCCCGCCGCGGCCGAGTAGCCGCAAGGCCGTCGGCCCCGGCCGGGCCCCGGCGTCCGATTGGCATGGGTGGCGGCCCATATGGCACACTGACCAGGTTGCTCGGTTGAGAGCCGATGCCGCGCGCCTCCCGCCGGGAGGACCGGAAGCGAGTCCCACTGTATTCGTCACCCCATATATGCCCTGGTCACAGCGGCAGAGGTGGAAATACCGGGATCTTCCGGGAAGCGTTGGCGGGGTATCGACCAGGCGCCCGGTGGAAGTTCTCCCCCCACTCCTCGCAGAGGAAACCTCCTCCAGCCTGTTGGCTGGGAGGTGCCCCAGCGGCGAACTCTGGGAACGAGTGCGACACACCCGACCGCGTGGGTCGGAGCGAGGGGAGGTGCGGCCCCGGGTTCCAGAGCGTTGACGAGAGACAGGACTACGAAGTAGCCATGGCGGGACAGAAGATCCGCATTCGGCTCAAGGCCTACGACCACGAGGTCATCGACAACTCGGCGAAGAAGATCGTCGAGACGGTGACCCGCACGGGTGCGTCGGTCGCGGGCCCGGTGCCGCTGCCCACTGAGAAGAATGTGTACTGCGTCATCAAGTCGCCGCACAAGTACAAGGACTCGCGCGAGCACTTCGAGATGCGCACGCACAAGCGGCTGATCGACATTCTCGACCCGACCCCCAAGACCGTTGACTCGCTGATGCGCCTGGACCTGCCGGCCGGCGTCGACATCGAGATCAAGCTCTGAGAGGCGCGGAAGAGAGATGACCAAGCAGATCAAGGGCGTCCTGGGCGAAAAGCTCGGCATGACCCAGGTCTGGGACGACAGCAACCGCATCGTTCCCGTGACCGTGGTCAAGGCCGGGCCCTGTGTCGTCACCCAGGTCCGCACCAACGACAGGGACGGCTACGAGTCCGTCCAGATCGCGTTCGGCGAGATCGACCCGCGCAAGGTGAACAAGCCCCTCAAGGGCCACTTCGCCAAGGCCGACGTCACTCCCCGCCGTCACCTGGTGGAGATCCGCACCGGGGACGCCGCCGAATACACCCTCGGCCAGGAAGTCACCGCCGAGGTGTTCGAGTCCGGCGTCCGGGTCGACGTGACCGGCACCAGCAAGGGCAAGGGCACCGCCGGTGTCATGAAGCGCCACGGCTTCCACGGCCTCGGCGCCTCGCACGGCACCCAGCGCAAGCACCGTTCGCCCGGCTCCATCGGCGGCTGCGCCACCCCGGGCCGCGTGTTCAAGGGCGTGCGCATGGCCGGCCGCATGGGCAACGAGCGCGTCACCACCCAGAACCTGACCGTCCACGCCGTTGACGCGGAGAAGGGCCTGCTGCTCATCAAGGGCGCGGTGCCCGGCCCCAACGGCGGCCTCGTCCTGGTCCGCACCGCGGCCAAGGGGGCCTGATCCCATCATGAGCACCGTTGACATCCTTTCGCCGGCCGGCGAGAAGACCGGGACCGTCGAGCTCCCCGCGGAGATCTTCGACGCCCGGGTCAGCATCCCGCTGATCCACCAGGTCGTCGTCGCCCAGCTGGCGGCCGCCCGCCAGGGCACGCACAAGACCAAGACCCGTGGCGAGGTCCGCGGCGGCGGCAAGAAGCCGTACCGCCAGAAGGGCACCGGCCGCGCCCGCCAGGGCTCCGTCCGCGCACCGCAGTTCGCCGGCGGTGGCGTCGTGCACGGCCCCGTGCCGCGCGACTACTCGCAGCGGACCCCGAAGAAGATGAAGGCCGCCGCGCTGCGCGGTGCCCTCACCGACCGGGCCAGGCACAACCGCATCCACGTCGTCACCGGCGTCGTGGACGGGGACATCTCCACCAAGGCCGCCAAGTCCCTGCTGGGCAAGATCAGCGACCGCAAGAAGGTGCTGCTCGTCGCGGAGCGTTCCGACGAGACCGCGTGGCTCTCGGCCCGCAACCTGCCCCGGGTCCACCTGCTCGACCCGGGCCAGCTCAACACCTACGACGTGCTGGACTCAGACGACGTCGTGTTCACCAAGGCCGCCTTCGAGCGCTTCGTGGCCGGCCGCAGTGCCGACAAGGTCGCGTTCGACAAGCAGCCCGAAGGGAGTGACGCCTGATGACTGACGCCACCGTCACCGACATCTCGAGCAAGCACTTCCCGGACCCGCACGACATCCTGATCAAGCCCGTGGTGTCCGAGAAGAGCTACGCGCTCCTCGACGAGAACAAGTACACGTTCATCGTCGACCCGCGCGCCAACAAGACCCAGATCAAGCAGGCCGTCCAGGCGGTCTTCTCGGTCAAGGTCACCTCGGTCCACACCATCAACCGGCAGGGCAAGCGCAAGCGCACCCGGACCGGCTTCGGCAGGCGTGCGAGCACCAAGCGCGCCATCGTGACCCTCGCCGAGGGCGAAAGCATCGACATCTTCGGCGGGCCGGTCGCCTCCTGACGGGAGCACCGGTCCGTCCGATACCGGACGAGGACTAAGAAATGGGAATCCGCAAGTACAAGCCGACGACTCCGGGCCGTCGAGGCGCCAGCGTCGCCGACTTCGTCGAGGTCACGCGGTCCACGCCGGAGAAGTCGCTGGTCCGCCCCCTGCACAGCAAGGGTGGCCGGGACAACGCCGGTCGCGTAGCCGTCCGCCACCAGGGCGGTGGCCACAAGCGCGCCTACCGTGTGATCGACTTCCGTCGGCATGACAAGGACGGTGTGCCCGCCAAGGTCGCGCACATCGAGTACGACCCGAACCGCACGGCCCGCATCGCGCTGCTGCACTACGCGGACGGCGAGAAGCGCTACATCATCGCGCCGGCGCACCTGAAGCAGGGCGACCGCGTGGAGAACGGTGCCGGCGCCGACATCAAGCCCGGCAACAACCTGCCGCTGCGCAACATTCCGGTGGGTACCGTCATCCACGCGATCGAGCTCCAGCCCGGCGGCGGCGCGAAGTTCGCCCGTTCCGCCGGTGCCTCGGTGCAGCTGCTCGCCAAGGAGGGCCGCATGGCCCACCTGCGCATGCCCTCCGGTGAGATCCGGCTGGTCGACGTGCGCTGCCGCGCCACGGTCGGCGAGGTCGGCAACGCCGAGCAGTCGAACATCAACTGGGGCAAGGCCGGCCGGATGCGCTGGAAGGGCGTCCGGCCCAGCGTCCGCGGCGTCGTGATGAACCCTGTCGACCACCCGCACGGTGGTGGCGAGGGCAGGACCTCGGGTGGCCGCCACCCGGTCTCGCCCTGGGGCAAGAAGGAAGGCCGTACGCGCTCGCCCAAGAAGGCAAGCAACAAGTACATCGTCCGCCGCCGCAAGACGAACAAGAAGCGCTAGGAGCAGGCCCGGATGCCGCGCAGTCTCAAGAAGGGACCCTTCGTCGACGACCACCTGATCAAGAAGGTGGACACGCAGAACGAAGCCGGTACCAAAAACGTCATCAAGACCTGGTCGCGCCGCTCGATGATCGTCCCGGCGATGCTGGGCCACACCATCGCGGTGCACGACGGCCGCAAGCACGTCCCGGTGTTCATCAACGAGTCGATGGTCGGCCACAAGCTCGGCGAGTTCGCGCCGACCCGCACCTTCCGCGGCCACGTGAAGGACGACCGCAAGTCGCGGCGGCGCTGAGCGGGGTGTGCAGATCATGACCGACACTGAAGGGACAACCATGGAAGCCAGGGCTATCGCGCGGTACATCCGCGTCACGCCCATGAAGGCCCGCCGTGTGGTGGACCTCATCCGTGGCATGAACGCCACGGAGGCTCAGGCGGTCCTGCGTTTCGCCCCGCAGGCCGCCAGTGTTCCGGTGGGCAAGGTGCTGGACAGCGCCATCGCCAACGCGGCGCACAACTACAACCACACGGACGTCGACGACCTCTACATCAAGGAGGCGTACGTCGACGAGGGCCCGACCCTGAAGCGGTTCCGGCCGCGTGCCCAGGGCCGCGCCTACCGGATCCGTAAGCGGACCAGCCATATCACGGTGGTCGTCAGCAGCAAGGAAGGGACCCGGTAATGGGCCAGAAGGTAAACCCGCACGGGTTCCGTCTCGGCGTCACGACCGACTTCAAGTCGCGCTGGTACGCCGACAAGCTGTACAAGGATTACGTCAAGGAAGACGTCGCGATCCGCCGCATGCTCACCCAGGGCATGGAGCGCGCCGGTATCTCCAAGGTGGAGATCGAGCGCACCCGCGACCGCGTCCGCGTCGACGTCCACACCGCCCGGCCGGGCATCGTCATCGGCCGCCGCGGCGCGGAGGCCGACCGGCTGCGCGGCAACCTGGAGAAGCTGACCGGCAAGCAGATCCAGTTCAACATCCTCGAGGTCAAGAACCCCGAGCTGGACGCCCAGCTGGTGGCCCAGGCGGTCGCCGAGCAGCTGTCCTCCCGCGTCTCGTTCCGGCGTGCCATGCGCAAGTCGATGCAGAGCACGATGAAGGCGGGCGCCAAGGGCATCAAGATCCAGTGCGGCGGCCGTCTCGGCGGCGCCGAGATGTCCCGTTCCGAGTTTTACCGCGAGGGCCGGGTGCCGCTGCACACGCTGCGCGCCAACGTGGACTACGGGTTCTTCGAGGCCCGCACCACCTTCGGCCGCATCGGTGTCAAGGTCTGGATCTACAAGGGCGACGTCAAGAACATCGCCGAGGTCCGTGCCGAGAACGCCGCGGCCCGTGCGGGCAACCGCCCCGCGCGCGGTGGTGGCGCCGGCGGCGACCGCCCGGCCCGTGGTGGCCGTGGCGAGCGCGGCGGCCGCGGACGCAGGCCGCAGCAGGGCGGCGGACAGCCCGCCGAGGCTCAGAAGGCCGAGGCTCCCGCCGCTGCCGCTCCGGCCGCCGAGAGCACGTCGGGAACGGAGAGCTGAGACCATGCTGATCCCTCGCAAGGTCAAGTACCGCAAGCAGCACCACCCCAAGCGCAAGGGTGCTGCCAAGGGCGGCACCGAGGTCGCCTTCGGTGAGTACGGCATCCAGGCCGTCACCGGCGCCTACGTGACGAACCGGCAGATCGAGGCCGCACGTATCTCGATGACCCGGCACATCAAGCGTGGCGGCAAGGTGTGGATCAACATTTACCCGGACCGTCCGCTGACCAAGAAGCCCGCCGAGACCCGCATGGGTTCCGGTAAGGGCTCGCCCGAGTGGTGGGTGGCGAACGTCAAGCCGGGGCGCGTGATGTTCGAGCTGTCCTACCCGAACGAGAAGATCGCTCGTGAGGCGCTGATCCGCGCCGCGCACAAGCTCCCGATGAAGTGCCGGATCGTCCGGCGCGAGGCAGGTGAGGCGTGATGGCTGCCGGTACCAAGCCCGCCGAGCTGCGGGAGCTGAACAACGAGGAGATCGTTGTGAAGCTGCGCGAGGCGAAGGAGGAGCTGTTCAGGCTCCGGTTCCAGGCGGCGACCGGCCAGCTGGAGAACAACAGCCGGCTGAAGGCCGTCCGTAAGGACATCGCCCGGATCTACACCGTCATGCAGGAGCGTGCGCTCGGCATTGAGACGGTGGAGCCCGTCGCCGAGGCGGTGGAGAACGCCTGATGAGTGAGAAGACTGTGACTGAGACGACGACTGAGCGCGGCCGGCGGAAGACCCGCGAGGGTCTGGTCGTCAGCGACAAGATGGACAAGACCGTCGTTGTCGCTGTCGAGGACCGGGTCAAGCACGCCCTGTACGGCAAGATCATCCGCCGCACGAGCAAGCTCAAGGCGCACGACGAGCAGAATGCCGCCGGCGTCGGTGACCGCGTTCTTCTGATGGAGACCCGTCCGCTGTCCGCGACCAAGCGCTGGCGCGTCGTGGAGATTCTGGAGAAGGCGAAGTAACCAATGATCCAGCAGGAGTCGCGACTGCGCGTCGCCGACAACACGGGTGCGAAGGAGATTCTCTGCATCCGCGTGCTCGGCGGATCAGGGCGCCGCTACGCGGGCATCGGTGACGTCATCGTCGCCACCGTCAAGGACGCGATCCCCGGTGGCAACGTGAAGAAGGGCGACGTCGTCAAGGCCGTCGTCGTGCGCGCCGTGAAGGAGCGCAGGCGGCCGGACGGTTCGTACATTCGTTTCGACGAGAACGCCGCAGTCATTCTGCGGAACGACGGCGACCCCCGTGGCACCCGTATCTTCGGCCCGGTGGGCCGTGAGCTGCGCGAGAAGAAGTTCATGAAGATCATCTCCCTCGCGCCGGAGGTGCTGTAAGCATGAAGATCAAGAAGGGTGACCTGGTCCAGGTCATCACCGGCAAGGACAGGGGCAAGCAGGGCAAGGTCATCGTTGCCTACCCGCGCGAGGACCGCGTCCTGGTCGAGGGTGTCAACCGGGTCAAGAAGCACGTCAAGGCCGGCACGACCCAGCGCGGTTCCAAGACCGGTGGCATCATCACGACCGAGGCCCCGATCCATGTGAGCAACGTTGCGCTCGTGGTGGAGAAGGACGGCAAGAAGGTCACCACCAAGGTCGGTTTCCGCTTCGACGACGACGGCAACAAGATCCGCGTCGCCCGCCGGACCGGTGAGGACATCTGATGACCACTGCCACCACCACCCCCACCGCGCCGCGTCTGAAGACGCGCTACCGCGAAGAGATCGCGGGCAAGCTGCGTGACGAGTTCAAGTACGCGAACGTCATGCAGGTGCCCGGTCTGACCAAGATCGTGGTCAACATGGGCGTGGGCGAAGCCGCCCGCGACTCCAAGCTGATCGAGGGCGCCGTGCGCGACCTCGCCACGATCACCGGCCAGAAGGCCACGGTGACCAAGGCCCGCCGGTCCATCGCGCAGTTCAAGCTGCGCGAGGGCCAGCCGATCGGCGCGCACGTGACGCTGCGCGGCGACCGCATGTGGGAGTTCCTGGACCGGCTGCTGTCCCTGGCGCTGCCGCGGATTCGTGACTTCCGCGGTCTGTCGCCGAAGCAGTTCGACGGCCGGGGCAACTACACGTTCGGTCTCACCGAGCAGGTCATGTTCCACGAGATCGACCCCGACCGCATCGACCGCGTTCGCGGTATGGACATCACCGTCGTCACCACGGCGAACACCGACGAGGAGGGCCGTAGCCTGCTGCGTCTCCTCGGTTTCCCCTTCAAGGAGGCGTGAGCTGTGGCGAAGAAGGCTCTGATCGCCAAGGCCGCCCGCAAGCCGAAGTTCGCCGTGCGTGGCTACACGCGCTGCCAGCGCTGCGGCCGGCCCCATTCCGTGTACCGCAAGTTCGGCCTGTGCCGTGTGTGCCTCCGCGAGATGGCGCACCGTGGCGAACTGCCGGGCGTCACCAAGAGCTCCTGGTAAAACCGACTACGCCGTAGGTCCCGCGTGTGTGGATGTACACGGACGAGGAAACCCCGGCGAGAGAGGCCGAAGGCCGTTTTATGACCATGACCGATCCGATCGCAGACATGCTGACCCGTCTGCGGAACGCGAACTCGGCGTACCACGACTCCGTCGTGATGCCGCACAGCAAGATCAAGTCGCACATCGCGGAGATCCTCCAGCAGGAGGGCTACATCACCGGCTGGAAGACCGAGGACGCCCAGGTGGGCAAGCACCTGGTCCTTGAGCTCAAGTACGGTCCGAACCGCGAGCGCTCGATCGCCGGCATCAAGCGGATCTCGAAGCCGGGCCTTCGGGTCTACGCGAAGTCCACCAGCCTGCCGAAGGTGCTCGGCGGCCTGGGCGTGGCGATCATCTCCACGTCCAACGGACTGCTCACCGACAAGCAGGCGCAGAAGAAGGGCGTGGGCGGGGAAGTCCTCGCCTACGTCTGGTGACGAAGGGAACGGAGGAAAAGCCATGTCGCGAATTGGCAAGCAGCCGATCCCGGTTCCCGCCGGCGTGGACATCAACATCGACGGCCGCACGGTCGCGGTGAAGGGCCCCAAGGGTGCCCTGTCCCACACCATCGCGTCACCCATCGAGGTGGCCCGTGGCGAGGACGGGGCCATCCTGGTGTCCCGTCCGAACGACGAGACCCGGAATCGCGCCCTGCACGGCCTGTCCCGCACGCTGGTGGCCAACATGATCACCGGTGTGACGCAGGGATACGTGAAGAAGCTGGAGATCAGCGGCGTCGGTTACCGTGTCCAGGCCAAGGGCTCCAATCTGGAGTTCTCGCTCGGGTACAGCCACCCGATCCTGGTCGAGCCGCCGGAAGGCATCGCGTTCAAGGTCGAGACCCCGACCCGCTTCAGCGTCGAGGGCATCGACAAGCAGAAGGTCGGCGAGGTCGCGGCGAACATCCGCAAGCTGCGGAAGCCCGACCCGTACAAGGCCAAGGGCGTGAAGTACGAGGGCGAAGTCATCCGCCGCAAGGTCGGAAAGGCTGGTAAGTAGCCATGGCATACGGTGTCAAGATCGCCAAGGGTGACGCCCGGAAGCGGGCGGCGGCCAAGCGTCGGCACGTTCGTATCCGCAAGAAGATCTCGGGTACCGCCGAGCGCCCGCGCCTGGTCGTGACGCGGTCCAACCGCCACATGGTGGCGCAGGTCGTGGACGACACGGTCGGGCACACGGTCGCCTCCGCCTCCTCGCTGGACGTGTCCATCCGGGGTAACGAGGGCGACAAGAGCAACAAGGCCAAGCAGGTCGGTGCCCTCGTTGCCGAGCGCGCCAAGGCCGCGGGCGTCGAGGCCGTCGTGTTCGACCGTGGCGGCAGCCGGTACGCCGGCCGCGTCGCCGCGCTGGCCGACGCCGCACGCGAGGCTGGACTCAAGTTCTGAGCCGGTCCCGTCGACAGAATCGAGAGAGGTAATTCCAATGGCTGGACCCCAGCGCCGCGGTGGCGGCGCCGGTGGCGAGCGGCGGGACCGTAAGGGCCGGGACGGCGGCGCTGCCGCCGAGAAGACCGCGTACGTCGAACGCGTCGTCGCGATCAACCGCGTCGCCAAGGTTGTGAAGGGTGGTCGTCGCTTCAGCTTTACCGCGCTGGTCGTGGTGGGCGACGGTGACGGCACCGTGGGTGTCGGTTACGGCAAGGCCAAGGAGGTGCCGGCCGCCATCGCCAAGGGTGTGGAGGAGGCCAAGAAGCACTTCTTCAAGGTCCCCCGGATTCAGGGCACCATCCCGCACCCGTTCCAGGGTGAGGAGGCCGCGGGCGTCGTTCTGCTGAAGCCGGCCTCGCCCGGTACCGGTGTGATCGCGGGTGGCCCGGTGCGTGCCGTGCTGGAGTGCGCGGGCATCCACGACGTGCTGAGCAAGTCACTCGGATCGGCGAACCCGATCAACATCGTGCACGCCACGGTGGCCGCTCTTAAGGGTCTTCAGCGCCCGGAGGAGATCGCCGCCCGCCGTGGGCTGCCGCTTGAGGACGTGGCCCCCGCGGCGCTGCTGCGGGCCCGCGCCGGAGTGGGTGCGTGATGGCACAGCTGAAGATCACCCAGGTGAAGTCCCGTATCGGGAGCAAGCAGAACCACCGGGACACGCTGCGCTCGCTCGGGCTGCGGCGTATCAACGACGTGGTCGTCAAGGAGGACCGCCCGGAGATCCGCGGCATGGCCAACACCGTGCGGCATCTGGTGACGGTCGAGGAGGTGGACTGAGATGGCCGAGCTTTCCAAGAAGGAGAGCACGGAGGGCTCGGGCGGCGCTCCGCTCAAGCTCCATGACCTCAGGCCTGCCCCCGGCGCCAAGAAGGCCAAGGTCCGCGTGGGCCGTGGTGAGGCGTCCAAGGGCAAGACCGCCGGCCGTGGCACCAAGGGCACCAAGGCCAGGTACCAGGTCAGGGCGGGCTTCGAGGGCGGGCAATTGCCGCTGATCCAGCGGCTTCCGAAGCTCAAGGGCTTCAAGAACCCGGCCCACAAGAACTATCAGGTCGTCAACGTGGAGCGGCTCGCCGCGCTCTACCCCGAAGGCGGCGACGTGACGGTCGCCGACCTGGTGGCCAAGGGCGCGGTGCGCAAGAACGAGCTGGTCAAGGTGCTTGGCAGCGGGGACATCTCCGTGGCGCTGACCGTGACGGTGGATGCCGTCTCGGCCTCCGCCAAGGAAAAGATCACCGCGGCGGGTGGCACCGTCACCGAGCGTTCCTGAATCGGCGGGCGATTGGCCGGATCTGTGAGTGACCGGGGGTGCCTGAGGCATAGGCATCCCCGGTCAGTCGTTCCGGCCTGACACTTACGCCGGTAAGGTGGCGTCCGTTGTCGTCACCAGTTCTGTCATGTCCGTTGGAGTTCAAGACCGTCACCTCTCGCGCTCACCGCGGGGGGCGCAGGAGGAGCCGTGCTCACCGCGTTCGCCCGGGCGTTTCAGACGCCCGACCTGCGTAAGAAGCTGCTCTTCACCCTCGGCATCGTCGTGGTGTTCCGTTTCGGCCAGCATGTGCCGGTGCCGGGTGTCAGCTTCCAGAACGTCGAACAGTGTGTGGAGGAGGCCGATGCCGCCGGGGCCGGCTCCGGCCTGTTCGGTCTGGTCAACATGTTCAGCGGCGGGGCGCTGCTGCAACTGACCATCTTCGCACTGGGCATCATGCCCTACATCACCGCGAGCATTATTCTCCAGCTGCTCGTCGTGGTGATTCCGAGGCTGGAGGCGCTGAAGAAGGAGGGGCAGTCCGGCCAGGCGAAGATCACACAGTACACGCGTTATCTGACGATGGCGCTGGCGGTCCTCCAGGCGACGGGGCTGGTGGCGACGGCCCGCAGCGGCACCCTCTTCCCCCAGTGCACCGTCAGGAACGACATCATTCCCGACGACTCCATCTTCGCCACGGTGCTGATGGTCGTCGCGTTGACCTCCGCGACCGCGCTGATCATGTGGATGGGTGAGCTGATCACCGACCGCGGCATCGGCAACGGCATGTCGATGCTGATGTTCGTGTCGATCGCCGCCGGCTTCCCCGGCTCGCTCTGGCAGATCAAGCAGCAGGGCAGCCTCGCGGACGGCTGGATCGAGTTCGGCGTCGTGGTGGCCTGCGGTCTGGCGATGGTCGGCCTCGTGGTCTTCGTGGAGCTGGCGCAGCGCCGCATCCCGGTGCAGTACGCGAAACGGATGATCGGCCGCCGGTCCTACGGCGGTACGTCGACATACATCCCGCTCAAGGTCAACCAGGCCGGTGTGATTCCCGTCATCTTCGCTTCCTCGCTGCTGTACATCCCGCAGCTGCTGGTGCAGTTCGCCGGTACGGACTCGGGCGGCTGGACCGACTGGGTCCAGCGGTACTTCACCGGTGGCGACCACCCGTACTACATCATCACGTACTTCCTGCTCATCGTCTTCTTCGCCTTCTTCTACGTGGCCATCACGTTCAACCCCGAAGACGTGGCCGAGAATATGAAGAAGTATGGTGGATTCATCCCGGGAATCCGGGCAGGCCGTCCCACGGTCGAGTACCTGAGCTACGTGCTCAACCGCATCACGTGGCCCGGATCGCTCTACCTGGGTCTCATCGCTCTGGTGCCCACGGTGGCGCTGGTGATGTTCAACGCGCAGCAGGACTTCCCGTTCGGTGGGACATCCATCCTGATCATCGTGGGTGTCGGTCTCGAAACGGTGCGGCAGATCGAGAGTCAGCTTCACCAGCGCAATTACGAAGGGTTCCTCCGCTGATGCGAATTGTCCTCGTCGGACCACCAGGCGCCGGCAAGGGCACGCAGGCCACGCTGCTTGCCGAGCGCCTTGCCATCCCGCACATTTCGACCGGCGACCTCTTCCGCGCCAACATCCGCCAGGGCACGGATCTTGGCCGGCAGGTGGACGAGATCCTCCGTGAGGGCGGGCTGGTCCCGGACGAGGTCACGGTGGCGATGGCCGCCGACCGGATGGCGCAGCAGGATGCCGTGAGCGGCTTCCTGCTGGACGGTTTCCCGCGCAACATCGCCCAGGCGAAGGCGCTGGACTCCCTCCTCGCCGAGTCGGGGGAGAAGCTGGACGCGGTGCTGGACCTGGAGGTCCCCGAGGACGAGGTGGTCCGGCGCATCGCCGGCCGCCGCACCTGCCGGAACGACAGCAGTCACACGTTCCACGTGCAGAACAAGCCGCCGCGCGCGGAGGGCGTCTGCGACGTGTGCGGCGGGGAGCTGTACCAGCGGGAGGACGACCGCGAGGAGACCGTCAGGAAGCGACTCGCGGTGTACCACGAGGAGACGGAGCCGATCATCGGGTACTACCGCGAGCAGGGCCTGGTCTCGACGATCTCGGCGCTTGCCCCGGTGCCCGAGGTGACGCGGCGCGCGCTGGACGCGCTGCCCGGACGCGGCGAGTAGCGAGGAGTCCGCGGATGGTGGAGATCAAGAGCCCTGAGCAGATCGCGAAGATGCGCGCGGCGGGCCTCGTCGTCGCCGAGATACACCGCAGGTGCGCCGAGGCCGCGGTGCCGGGAGCCAGCACCAAGGACCTGGACGACGTGGCCGCCACCGTGCTCGCCGAGCGCGACGCCAAGCCCAACTTCCTGGGCTACGGCGGCTTCCCCGCGACGATCTGCACCTCGGTGAACGATGTGGTGGTGCACGGCATCCCGGGCCGGGAGACCGTGCTGAAGGCCGGAGACCTCATCTCCATCGACGCCGGCGCGATCGTCGACGGCTGGCACGCCGACGCGGCGCTCACCGTCTTCGTCGGCGACGGGCACCCCGAGCAGCTGCACGAGCTGAGCCGGGTGACCGAGGAGTCCCTGTGGGCCGGGATCGCGGCCATGCGCAAGGGGAACCGGCTGGTCGACATCTCGAAGGCCATCGAGGGCTACATCAGGCGGCAGCCGCTGCCGGCGTCGGGCAAGTACGGGATCATCGAGAGCTACGGCGGGCACGGCATCGGGACCGAGATGCACATGGACCCGCACCTGCTGAACTACGTGGACCGCAGGCGGGGCCGCGGGCCGCGGCTGATCCCCGGGTTCTGCCTGGCGATCGAGCCGATGGTCTCGCTGGGCACCGCCAAGACCCACGTGCTGGCGGACGAGTGGACCGTGAAGACGAACGACGGCACCTGGGCCTCCCACTGGGAGCACTCGGTCGCGCTGACCGAGGAGGGCCCGCTGGTGCTGACCGCGCAGGATGGCGGCCGGGCGAAGCTGGCCGAGCTGGGCGTGACGGCTGCTCCTGATCCGCTGGCTTAATGATCTTCTCTTTGGGGAAAGATCATGGATTCGTCTTTTTGAGTAGGGTGTCGTAGACTGGCTTGTCGGTCCTGGTGTACCCGTCTGCCCAGGGCCATCCAGGTAGCCGATCCCGGAAGGTGAAGCGCTCAAGCATGGCCAAAAAACAAGGGGCCATCGAGATCGAGGGCACCGTTGTCGAGTCCCTGCCGAACGCGATGTTCAAGGTAGAGCTCCAGAACGGACACCAGGTCCTCGCGCACATCAGCGGCAAGATGCGGATGCACTACATCCGTATTCTTCCCGACGACCGGGTCGTGGTGGAGCTGTCTCCCTACGACCTGACCCGCGGGCGGATCGTCTACCGCTACAAGTAGATCAAGCAGATCGTTTCTCACACGACCCGGAGAGCTTCACCCCATGAAGGTCAGGCCGAGCGTCAAGAAGATCTGCGACAAGTGCAAGGTGATCCGCCGCCACGGGCGCGTCATGGTCATCTGCGAGAACCTGCGCCACAAGCAGCGTCAGGGCTGACCGCACTTTCGTAGTTCTTTTTCGCGCGACATATGAATAACGCAGACGCCCGACCCCTCGCGCAGCGCGGGGACGATACCCCCGGTCGGAGGCCGGGGACCCGACGTGGCAGTCGGGAACGGCGCTGCGGCAGACCTCCCGAACATCAGGAGCCACACGCATGGCACGCCTCGCAGGCGTCGATCTCCCGCGCGAAAAGCGCGTCGAGGTCGCTCTCACCTACGTCTTCGGCATCGGTCGCACCCTTGCCAAGGAGACGCTCACCCAGACCGGGGTGCACCCGGACACCCGCGTGCGTGATCTGGCCGAGGAGGACCTCGTCAAGATCCGCGAGTACGTGGACAACAACTTCAGGACCGAGGGTGACCTCCGTCGCGAGATCCAGGCCGACATCCGTCGCAAGGTCGAGATCCAGTGCTACGAGGGGCTGCGCCACCGCCGCGGCCTGCCCGTCCACGGCCAGCGCACCAAGACCAACGCCCGCACCCGCAAGGGTCCGCGTCGCGCGATCGCCGGCAAGAAGAAGCCGGGCAAGAAGTAGTCCGCACGGACGCCGACACCGGTCCGTGCACAAGGACCGACCACCTCCACGGGAGAGACCAAGCACATGCCTCCGAAGGGCCGTACAGCCGGCGCCAAGAAGGTGCGCCGCAAGGAAAAGAAGAACGTTGCTCATGGGCACGCCCACATCAAGAGCACGTTCAACAACACGATCGTCTCGATCACCGACCCCACCGGGAACGTGATCTCCTGGGCCTCCGCCGGCCACGTCGGCTTCAAGGGGTCGCGCAAGTCGACTCCGTTCGCCGCGCAGATGGCCGCGGAGAATGCCGCTCGCCGGGCCCAGGAGCACGGGATGCGCAAGGTCGACGTCTTCGTCAAGGGTCCCGGCTCCGGCCGTGAGACCGCGATCCGGTCCCTCCAGGCGACCGGTCTCGAGGTCGGCTCGATCCAGGACGTGACCCCGACCCCGCACAACGGCTGCCGCCCGCCCAAGCGCCGCCGTGTCTGACCAGGTGAAGTAGGAGACGAGAAAAATCATGGCGCGTTACACCGGGGCCGACTGCAAGCGTTGCCGTCGGGAGAAGCAGAAGCTCTTCCTCAAGGGAGCCAAGTGCGAGAGCGCTAAGTGCCCGATCGAGATCCGTCCTTACCCCCCGGGTGAGCACGGGCGCGGGCGCACCAAGGACAGCGAGTACCTGCTTCAGAAGCGTGAGAAGCAGAAGTGCGCGCGTATCTACGGTGTTCTGGAGAAGCAGTTCCGCGGGTACTACAACGAGGCGAACCGCCAGCAGGGCAAGACTGGTGAAAACCTGCTGCGCATCCTCGAGTCCCGCCTGGACAACGTGGTCTACCGGGCCGGCTTCGCCAAGTCCCGCGACCACGCCCGTCAGCTCGTCCGGCACGGGCACATCCTGCTCAACGGCCGGAAGAACGACATTCCCTCGGCGCGGGTGTCGCCGAACGACATCGTCGAGGTCCGTGAGTCCTCCCGTGCGCTGACCCCCTTCCAGGTCGCCGTCGCGGAGGCCGGGGACAAGACGGTGCCGGCGTGGCTGGAGTCCATCCCGTCGCGGCTGCGCATCCTCGTCCACTCGCTGCCCGAGCGCCAGGTGATCGACACCCAGGTGCAGGAGCAGCTCATCGTCGAGCTCTACTCGAAGTAAGCCCGGCCAGGGGCGCGGGCGGGGTCGCGTGAGGAACGCGGCTCCGCCCGTACCCTTGAAGTACACATCGTCTGGCTCGGCATCAAATAGCGGGTGCCGAAGACTGGAGTCGTAACATGCTGATCGCTCAGCGTCCTTCCCTGACCGAAGAGGTCGTCGACGAGTTCCGTTCCCGGTTCGTGATCGAGCCGCTGGAGCCGGGCTTCGGCTACACCCTCGGCAATTCCCTGCGGCGTACGCTGCTGTCCTCCATTCCCGGTGCGGCTGTCACCAGCATCCGCATCGATGGCGTGCTGCACGAGTTCACCACCGTGCCGGGCGTCAAGGAGGACGTGACCGACCTCATCCTCAACATCAAGCAGCTCGTCGTCTCCTCCGAGCACGACGAGCCGGTCGTGATGTACCTGCGCAAGCAGGGCCCCGGCCTGGTGACCGCCGCGGACATCGCGCCGCCGGCCGGCGTCGAGGTGCACAACCCCGACCTGGTCCTGGCCACGCTGAACAACAAGGGCAAGCTGGAGATGGAGCTGACCGTCGAGCGCGGTCGCGGCTACGTCTCCGCCGTGCAGAACAAGCAGGTCGGCCAGGAGATCGGCCGCATCCCGGTGGACTCCATCTACAGCCCCGTGCTGAAGGTCACCTACAAGGTGGAGGCCACCCGTGTCGAGCAGCGCACCGACTTCGACAAGCTGATCGTCGACGTGGAGACCAAGGAGGCCATGCGTCCGCGCGACGCCATGGCATCCGCGGGCAAGACCCTCGTCGAGCTGTTCGGCCTGGCGCGCGAGCTGAATGTCGACGCCGAGGGCATCGACATGGGCCCGTCCCCGACGGACGCCGCGCTCGCCGCCGACCTTGCGCTGCCGATCGAGGAGCTGGAGCTGACGGTCCGCTCCTACAACTGCCTCAAGCGCGAGGGCATCCACTCGGTGGGCGAGCTGGTGGCCCGTTCCGAGGCGGACCTGCTGGACATCCGCAACTTCGGTGCCAAGTCGATCGACGAGGTCAAGGCGAAGCTGGCCGGCATGGGCCTGGCCCTCAAGGACAGCCCGCCCGGATTCGACCCGACCACCGCGGCCGACGCCTTCGGCGCGGAGGACGACGGCGACACGGGCTTCGTGGAGACCGAGCAGTACTGACCCGCGCCTTCGGCGCCATGCCGACACCGGTACCTGGCACGGCCGGTGCGGCCCGCCTCCGGCGCCCCGCGCGCCGGGGGCGCACGTTCCCGGGACCACCCGGGGGCGTCCGCTGACACCGGTACCTGGTACGGCCGGTGCAGACCCGACAGGAGAGAGACATGCCGACGCCTACCAAGGGCCGCAGGCTGGGCGGCAGCCCCGCCCACGAGCGGATGCTCGTGGCGAACCTCGCGACCGCGCTGTTCGAGCACGGCCGCATCACCACGACCGTCGCGAAGGCCCGGCGGCTGCGCCCGGTGGCCGAGCGCCTGATCACCAAGGCGAAGAAGGGCGACCTGCACAACCGCCGCCAGGTGATGCAGACCATCCGCGACAAGAGCGTCGTGCACACGCTGTTCACGGAGATCGGGCCCAAGTTCGCCAACCGGCCCGGCGGCTACACCCGCATCACGAAGATCGGCCCGCGGCGTGGCGACAACGCGCCCATGGCCGTCATCGAGCTGGTCGAGGCGCTGACCGTGCAGCAGGAGGCGGTCGGCGAGGCCGAGGCCGCGACGCGGCGCTCCGTGAAGGAGCAGGAGCAGGCACCGACCGCGGACCTGGCGAAGCAGGACACCGCGGCCGACGAGTCCCAGGAGACCGCGGAGTCCGCGGACGCCGGGGACGCCGGGGACGAGAAGAAGGACGAGAAGAACGCCTGAGCCGTCCGGCAACTCCTTGTGCCCGAGGGCCCGTTTCCCCTAAGGGGGGCGGGCCCTCAGGTGTCGAGGTGGCCGACGAAAATGCCGATCAGGATGCGCCCGCCCAGCCGGGGCTCCGGCAGGCTGAAATGCACGCGGTTGCGGGCCCGGTGCTGCTTGGCGTGCCACTGGCAGTCGTACGTCTCGCCCTCGTGTTCCACTTGGCGCTGCCGGATGACCGCGGGCTTCGCCCGGGTGTTCGGGCTCTCCGGCGACAGGTCGATGCCGTGGTGGCCCAGTTCGGCCTGGACCTTGGCGGGGAGCCCTGCATGCCGTTGCAGGGCGTCCGTGAAGTGGTCGTTGACGACAGCGAGTACCTGCGTGACCCAGGAACGCAGGGTCCGGTAGTCGCCGTCGGACTTCCCGAACGACAGGGCCGGGGCGAGGACCAGAGCCGGGAAGGCATCGACCGCGAGCGCGTGGAAGGCACGTTCGGGAACGTTTTCCCGCTTGTAGAGTCCACGCCAGAACGTGGTGAGGTCGGCGTCGCCGCGCACGAAGAACACCTCGGTGCCGCCCGCCGCGGAGGCGACCGCCTGCCACCCTCCTGGGGCTTCATCGACGGGGAAGACCAGGCAAGCGATGTGGTGGCCTTCCAGGGCGCTGCGCAGGGCGTGACCGAGTGACCAGGCCAACTGCCGTGTCCGGCCGGCCACCGTGACCTCGTCGGGGACATGCGTGGCCTGCTCGGTGTCCCAGGTGCGGCAGCGGTCCATCAGCAGGGCCATGCGACGGCGGACGTCCGGGGACACCGCCCGCCCCGGGCCGTCGGACTCGTACATGAACCGCCACAGCTCGCAGTCGTCCAGGCATTCGTGCTCGTGCCACCACTCGGGCCGCTGCCACAACCCGTTCGTGAAGGATGTCCTCAAGAACGTCGTTGAACTCGTCGAGCAGATGGGTCAGTGGCTCGGACGCGAGACCCCGGAAATCAAAGCTGGTCTCGTCGACGAGTACCCGGTACGGCTCATCGGCTGCGGCGTCGGGCACGGGCGAGCCTCCCCAGGTCACTCTCGATCTGGTCGAAGAAGCCGCCGGGCCACTGCGTCAGCTCGCCGCGGTCGGTCAGCTCGATGGGCACTGTCTCCTCCCGCCCGAAGTAGTGCACGATTGCGTCCTGCGCGCGTAGAGTCCGGTCCTCCGCCACGGCGAGGCGCGCCCCGTTCAGTACGTGGTCGCTGTGCGTCTCCACCATGACCTGGACGCCGCTGCCCGCGACGCGGGCCAGGAACCGGCCGAGCCGGGACTGGCCGCCCGGGTGGAGATGGGCCTCGGGATTTTCCACGATGAGGATGTCGCCGGGCTCGGTCATCAGTCCGGCGACGATGACGGGCAGGCCGTAGGAGACCCCGAACCCGGTATTGGCGGGCCGGATCACTTCGCCGTACGGGCCCGCCTCCTGGAAGCGGATGGTGCTCGCGGCGAGTCCCGGGGCCCACTGGGCGGTGATCCGGATCGGGCGGATGATGTGCGAGGCCCAGTGTTCGGCTTGGGAACGCAGCAGCGGCACGTCGGAGTCCGGGTGCTGGAGCGGGTCCCGTACGGTCAGCCGCCGCGTCGTCAGTCGTTCCTGGCGCAGAGCGAGGACCTGCGCGGTGTGCTCGCCCCGGACGCCGACCCCCAGCTCATCGGGCGGCTCGGCCGAGACGTTCAGCAGGTCGCGGGGGCCGAGGCGTTCGGCGCAGGTAGGTGAACCCACTGCCCGGGCGGTCGAGGCCGGGCGGCGGCTGGTCGGGCGCATCGTCGACCGAGAGGTGCAGGGCGCGTTCGTGGGGGATGCCGAACCGGTACTCCCAGATAGCGTCCGGGCGTTCACCGTCGCCGTGGAGCCGGAAGTCGAATTCCTGATGCTCGGCCGCGGGATGCAGCAGTTCCTGGGCCTCTCCCAGGGCCAAGCCGTACGGCCCGTTGAGTCTGACGGTCCGGTCGACGGGCGAAGCGGCCTGGCGGGCGAGCAGGAGGGATTGAAGGACGGTGCTCTTGCCGGCACCGTTGAGGCCGGTCAGCACTGTCAACGGGCGCAGCGTGAAAGCAGCGTTCGCGAAGCACTTGAAGTTCTTGATCCTCAGCGAGGTGATCACAGACCGGCCTTCGCGTCCTGCTCGGCGGAGCTGAAGCGGTACGCCACACGGCGCCGGTCGCTGGTGGAGGAGGTAATGGCGTCAAGGTAGGCGATGTCTTCGGCCATGCGGGTACGTGCCGCGCCCACGATGGCCGCCTGCCTGCGCTTGAGGTCTTCCGCGTCGTAACGGGCCAGGGCGACGGACCAGCTCTCGAAAAGGGCCCGGTTGATCGGATTGCGTCCCGGCGGGCCGCCTGCCGGCCACTTGCGGAACGTGTGCTCGCCGAAGAGGAGATGCGCGTTGGCCATGGCTGTGCGGAACGCCTCGTACAGCTCGTCGACCTTGCTGTCGGGCACTTCTTTCGGATCATCGAGCTGTGCCGTGGCATGCTCCAGGAACTTGTCCATCACCGGATTTCGTTGGTACGCGTCCATGCCCATCAACCAGAAGGCCGCGAATCGCAGGGCCATCTCGCGGTCGTTCATGCGGATGTGGCCGCCCAGGTAGTTGGTCGCGGTGTTGAACTCGGGCATGGCTGTCATGTGCTTGAGAATGTTCCGGCTGCGGTCCTTGCTCATGCAGTGCCGGATCTCCTGCGCGTTCAGCGGAGTACCGCCGGTGTTGATGCGCTTGAAGATGTCGTACATGACGTCGGACGGCGTCGTTGGGTCGATGACGTTCACCACGAGCTGGGTATTGTTAACGCGGCGCTGCCACTGCACGGGCAAGTCCGAGAAGCTGCTGCTGTTTTCCTCCAGGTAATCCAGCCCCTTGAGGCGGAACCCTTGGTCACCACCCCGGACGAAGGCATGGAGGGTGGAGAGCCGCTGCAGACCGTCCACGACCCTGAAGGCCCCATCGCTGTCCTCGGCGAAGTAGAACGCGGGCAGCGGGATCTGGAGCAGCAGGGATTCGACGAGGCGTGACTTCTGTTCGACCTTCCACACCTGGCCGCGCTGGAAGTCCGGGGCCAGCTCCAGCGACCCTTCGTCGATCATGTCCAGGATGTTCCGTAGCGAGAACGTACTGGTGGTGACGCGGATCTGCGCCGGGTCCCACGGCTTCACGATTGCGGAATCCGGCTCCGGAGCCGTTCGGTCATCCTGCTCCACCTCGACGCCGGTCGCCCGACCGTCGAAAACGTCCTCGACCACGTCGGGTGTTCCTTGTGCCTCCGCCTTCTCCATGCGGCTGATCCTATCGACGCGGTGTCTCGCCCGGGGTCAGGTCTCTTCCGCGAGATGCGGCGTCATGTCCGGCGGGCGAGGAATCCGGTGTCGAGCGCCGGGTAGGGCGCCGGCAGTTGAAGCTTGCCGCTCAATTCGACGGAGGCGACGGCCCGGTGGTGGCTGTCGGCGGGTGCGTCCGGAACGGGCACGGGGTCCGAGTGGACGTAGGCACGGCCCTCCTGGCGGTGCACGAGAACGCACACGGGACCCCCGCTGTCGCGTAGGCACGGAGCTTGGGCCCCGTGTCGGTCTCGTGGTTGCCCGACGTCACCTCGCCCGCGAGGGCGAGCATGTCGATGGGATACCAGCCCTTGCGTGCCGCCCGGTATGCCTCGTCGAGATCGGTCGGCTCGCGGCGGAGCACATAGAAGTCCGGGATGAGCAGGGCAACGGTCCGGCCGTCACCGAGCCCCACCCGGTAGCCGTTGCCGAGGCCCGCGAGAGCGAACCCGGCGGAGCGCAGCCGGCTGCTCAGCTCGAAGGCCGCTGCATTGTGCTTGAGCTCGTGGTCGGGTTGCGGTGGCACGAGGATCAACCCCTCGACGTACTCGGGCTGGATCGGCTCCTGGGACGCCTCTTCGATCGCGATCAGCAGGTCGGTGGGGTCGGGCCGCTGGGGTCCCCCTGGCTGAGTAACGGGATGGACGCTCATCGCGATCTCTCCTCACACCGTCCGCAACGGCCCTCGTCACCCCCAGGCCACGCCGCGGCGGCCGCCCGCGGCACCGTAGAGCCCCGGGCGGGGCGCGTGCGGCGGCTGAGGGGACCCTTCACCCGTTCGGGGTCGGGCGGGTGGCACGGCTGTCGGCGACGCGGATCGCGTTGCCGAGCGCGGTGCTGGTTCGGCCCAGCGCGATCCGGAGGGTCAGCGGTCCTGCGGCCCGGTCGGCCAGAACGGTTTCCGCGTCGGCCAGCACCTCGGCGCCCGTCCGGAGTTGCGCCTCCTCCAGGTCGTCGGCGACGCGCGAGAGCAGACTCTCGCTGTTGTCCGTGCGCAGAAAGCACGGCTTACCCTCCGGAGTCTCCCAGGGGAGCAGCCGGAGCCCCGGCTCCGGAGCGGCCTGGCCGCGCTCGCGGTCGTAGTTCATCGGATCACCACTCGATCGTTGCTGTGTGTGCTGATTTGGATACAGACTGCCGGTGGCGTGGCTACGGTGGAAGATGCGGCACCTCTCCACGGCCGCGGACAAGACGGGAGTTGAGCTGTGACCAACGATTCGACGCGCCGTGGTGGCCAGGAGCCGGCAATGACGCGGCGGAAGTACGGCGAGGAGTTGTTCCTGCGACGGCAGGAGGCGGGGCACACCCAGCAGTCCCTGGGGGACGCGGTGATCATGTCCCCGTCGATGATCGCCCACATCGAGGCGGGGCGGCGACGGCCACGCCTTGAGGACGCGCGACGGATCGACAAGGAACTGGGCAGCGGGAAGTTTTTCGAACGATGGCTGCCCACGCTCGACGAGGGCCAGTTTCCGCCGCACTTCAGGGATGCGGCGGAGTCGGAACGGCGGGCCGACGTCATTGAGGAGTACGCGGTCGGCTCCGTGCCCGGCCTGCTGCAAACCGCGGCCTACGCACGTTCCCTGGCTCTCGGGACCGAGCCGAACGTTCCCGCGAAGGAGCTTGACGAACGCATTGTCAACAGAACGGGCCGTGCCCGCATCCTGGAAGATCCGTTGAAGCCTCGGATGTGGGCGATTCTCGGTGAGAGCGTGCTGCGGACGGTCGTTGGCGGACCGGACGTCATGACGGCACAGCTGCGGCACATTGCCGCGTTGGTCCGATCCGGGCGCGTGCAGGTGCAGGTACTGCCGTTCTCGGCGGGCGCTCATCCGTTCCTCGACGGCAAGTTGAAGCTGATGCGCTTTTCGGACGGGCCTGACGAGGTGTACTTCGAAGTGCTTTACACGGGCTCGCTGAACGACGATCCGGCGACGGTGAGGCGCTATCGGGACGCATATGATCTGGCAAGGGCCGCCGCGCTGTCCCTTGAGGCGTCCCTTCAGTTGATCGAGTCGGTGGCGGAGGAGTACGAGCATGCGGAGCAAGAGCATCCCTGACGTGTCCCAGCTCTCGGCCTGGCGCAAGTCCAGCTACAGCGGTGGCGACGGCGGTGATTGCCTGGAGGTCGCCGATGCCCCTTCCGGCTTCGTTCCGGTGCGGGACAGCAAGAACCGCAGTGGTGCTGTGCTTGTCCTCCCGGCGGGTGGCTGGTCCGGATTCGTCGCCGCGGTGCGGGGCGGGGCGTTTGACGGTTGATCGCTGAGGCCGGTCCGCGACGGCATCCGTTGCGGACCGGCGTCAGCCCAGGGCCGTGGCGATGGCGAGTGCGATGCGTTCGATCCAGTTGATCGCGTCCGTCACCTCGGCCTCGGTGATGGGACGCCGGCGCTTGAGGTCGCCGTCCAGCAAGTCGGCGTCGTGCGCGATCTTGTTGCGGCGGTCGGTGATCTCGACATACCGCTGCTTGAGTTTCTGCCCGGTGAACGATGTCCGGTTATGGCTCCAGGCGTTGATCTCGACGGCGGCCTTGCCCCAGACATCGTCCTCCGTGACCAGCTTCAGCGCCTCGCTGATCTTGCGCGGGTTCTGCAGCGATGCGTTGCCCCACTTGGTCCTGACATGCTCCGAGACGGCCTCGGCCAGCGTTGTGGTGCCCCGCCGGACCTCTTCGACCTTCGCGAGCGGCAGCTCGAACCTGGTCAATTGGTGCGGCATGTCGGGGCTGTCCCGGGCCGTGGTCGCAGCCCGTCACTTCGCGCACGGCGGCCGCCGTCAGTGCGCGGGAGAGGAAACGCTGGTCGTAGCCCTTCTGGTCGTAGCCTGTGAGGTCTTCGTCGTAGATGAGCCCCTGGTACTGCTGCAGAAGCGCCGTGCGGATCTGGTGGATGCGGATGGGAGCTGTCGCAGCCCTGCGTTCTGTCTCGTCCATGTCCGCCCCCAGCGCTCGTTGCCTCCGTGCCCGCCACAGTTCAAGCGTCGATGCATCGGTTGGGTGGTTGTCCGTGTACAGGGTGCGAAGGCGGCGGCTCCGCCGGGAGTTGCAGTGTGCCCCGGGCCGGCCACGGTCGTCTGAAAGGATCGGTCGTGTGACTGATGAAGCACCGACCGGGTTCACGCGGGTGCGCCTGGATCTGGCCTATGACGGGGGTGGGTTCTCCGGGTGGGCTCGGCAGGTGGGGCGGCGCACCGTTCAGGAGGAGATCGAGGAGGCGCTGCGGGTGGTGACGCGTTCGCCGGGGCGTTACGAGCTGACCGTGGCGGGGCGGACGGACGCGGGGGTGCACGCGCGCGGGCAGGTCGCGCACGTGGACCTGCCGGACGAGGTCTGGGCCGGGCAGGGGGAGGGGCGCCTGCTGCGCAGGCTCGCGGGGCGGCTGCCGCACGATGTGCGGGTGTGGCGGGCCGAGGAGGCGCCGCCGTACTTCAACGCGCGGTTCTCCGCAGTGTGGCGGCGCTACGCCTACCGCGTCGCCGACCATCCGGGCGGTGTCGACCCGCTGCTGCGGGGCCACGTGCTGTGGCACAACTGGCCGCTGGACGTGGCCGCGATGAACGAGGCGTCCCGGCGGCTGCTGGGCGAGCACGACTTCGCCGCGTTCTGCCGCAGGCGCGAGGGCGCGACGACCATCCGCGCGCTGCGGGATCTGCGGTGGGAACGGCGCGCGGACGGCGTCGTGGAGGGCACGGTGCGGGCCGACGCGTTCTGCCACAACATGGTGCGTGCGCTGGTGGGCGCGCTGCTGTTCGTCGGCGACGGGCACCGGCCGCCGGACTGGCCCGCGCGGGTGCTCGCGGCCCGGGTGCGGGACTCGGCGGTGCACGTGGTGCGCCCGCACGGCCTCACGCTGGAGGAGGTGGCGTACCCGCCGGACGGCGAGCTGGCGGCGCGCAACGCGCAGGCCCGCCGCCGCCGGACGCTCGCCGGTGCGGAGGGCGCGGCGGGCTGAGCCTCAGCCGCCGCCCTGCCGCTCCTCGACGAGGGCGCTCGCGGAGGCCGATGCCTGGGCCTCGCCGCGCTGGATGATGCGGTTGAACGCGTGGTCGTTCCCGTCGCGGGCGCCCTGCTGGGCCGGGGTGCCGTCGCCGCTGTCGGGGGAGCCGTCGCTGTTGCCCGCGATGGTGTAGTAGGCGTAGCGGCCGACCTGGTTGGCGGTGGTGCGGCAGCCGCCCTGCTGGCAGAACTCGGGGGCTCCGTCGCCGGTCAGGGCCTGGAGGCTCGCGCCGTCGGCCCCTTCCTGTGCCTCGCGGGCGGCCTGGGCGTCCGCCTCGCTGCCGAACTGGGCGACGCCCACCGTCACCGCGACGCCGCCGCCGGTGTAGGTGGCGCGCAGCAGCGCCGTGCAGCCGTGGTCGGTGAGGATCGTGCCCAGCGCGGCGCTCGCGGCCTCCGCACAGTCCGCCGCGGAGCCGGTCGCGGCCTTCTGGTAGCTCCTGCCGTCGATCTCCATGGCGTCGCCGGCCCAGAAGCCCTCGACGTCGAAGGGCGCGGTGTCCTTCTCGGCGTCCGATATGAACTCGCGCGGCTGCGGCAGCGGCGGCAGCGACACCTCGTCCCACGAGGGCTCGGACCCGGCGCTGCCCGACGGCACGTCGGTGGGCTCGGGCAGCGTGGCGGACGCCTCGTCGGACGCACTGCCGCCGTCGTCGCTCTGGCTCACCACGGCGAACGCCACCACGGTGCCGATCACGGCCGCCGCGGCGGCGGAGGCGATGATCGTGGTGGTGCGCTTGCGGCGCCTGCGCCGGTCGGCGTCGGCGGCGAGCGCGTTCCAGTCCGGTGTGTTCGATCCCCCGGGGACCCAGTTGGAGCCCCCCTGCCCGTAACTCATGGCCGAAGCTTATCCGCCCGGCGGCGCCGCAAAAACGGCTGGGACGGGACGCTGCCGGGGCGGCACAATGCGCGGGTGGGACATGTGGAGGCCGCGCATCTGGAATATGACCTGCCCGACGGGCGGGTCCTGCTCGACGACGTGTCGTTCCGCGTCGGCGACGGCGACGCGGCGGCGCTGGTCGGGGCGAACGGTGCGGGCAAGACGACGCTGCTCCGGCTCGTGACGGGGGAGCTGAAGCCGCGCGCCGGAACGGTCACGGTCAGCGGCGGGCTCGGTGTGATGCCGCAGTTCGTGGGGAGCGTGCGCGACGACCGGACGGTGCACGACCTGCTGGTCTCGGTCGCCGCTCCGCGGCTGCGGGAGGCCGCGCGGGCCGTGGAGACGGCCGAGCTGGCCGTGATGACGGACGACGACGAGGCCGCGCAGATGGCGTACGCGCAAGCGCTGGCCGACTGGGGCGAGGCGGGCGGCTACGAGGCCGAGACGATGTGGGACATGTGCACCATGGCCGCGCTGAAGACCCCGTATGAACGGGCGAGGTGGCGCGAGGTGCGCACGCTGTCCGGCGGCGAGCAGAAGCGGCTGGTGCTGGAGGCGCTGCTGCGCGGCCCCGACGGGGTGCTGCTACTGGACGAGCCGGACAACTACCTGGACGTGCCGGGCAAGCGGTGGCTGGAGGAGCGGCTGCTCCAGACGCGCAAGACGGTGCTGTTCGTCTCCCACGACCGGGAGCTGCTGGCGCGCGCCGCGCGCAAGATCATCAGCGTGGAGCCGGGCCCCGCGGGCTCCGACGTGTGGACGCACGGCGGCGGCTTCGCGACGTACCACGAGGCGCGGCAGCAGCGCTTCGAGCGCTTCGAGGAGCTGAAGCGGCGCTGGGACGAGCGGCGCGCGCAGCTGAAGCGGCTGGTCGTGGAGCTGCGGCAGTACGCGGCGCGCAGCGACGAGATGGCCTCGCGGTACCGGGCGGCGGTGACGAGGCTGCGGAAGTTCGAGGAGGCGGGCCCGCCGCAGGAGCCGCCGCGCCGGCAGAACATCCGGATGCGTCTCGGCGGCGGCCGGACGGGGGTGCGGGCGTTCACCTGCGAGCGCCTGGAGCTGACCGGCCTGATGAAGCCGTTCGACCTGGAGGTCTTCTACGGGGAGCGGGTCGCGGTGCTGGGGGCGAACGGTTCGGGCAAGTCGCACTTCCTGCGGCTGCTGGCCGGTGAGGACGTGGCGCACACCGGCACCTGGCGCGCCGGCGCGCGCGTCGTTCCCGGGCATTTCGCGCAGACGCACGCGCACCCCGAGCTGTTCGGCAGGACGCTGCTCGACATCCTGTGGACCGAGCACGCGCTCGACCGGGGCGCGGCGACGTCGGCGCTGCGCAGGTACGAGATGGACCGGCAGGCGCTCCAGCCGTTCGACCGGCTCTCCGGCGGTCAGCAGGCCCGCTTCCAGATCCTGCTGCTTGAGCTGGCCGGGACGACCGCGCTGCTGCTCGACGAGCCGACGGACAACCTGGACCTGGAGAGCGCGGAGGCGTTGCAGGAGGGGCTCGCGAGCTTTGCGGGAACGGTGCTCGCGGTGACCCACGACCGCTGGTTCGCGCGCTCTTTCGACCGGTTTCTGGTCTTCGGCGCGGACGGCCGGGTGCGCCAGGCGCCGGAGCCGGTGTGGGACGAGGAACGGGCGGCCCGGTAGCGGCTCCCGCCGTTTTGACTGCCCAACGGCACGGGCAGTACGCTGCAACGTCGAACAAAGAAAAATAATGCGTATGGCTTGCTCGATCTCACGTGAGGGGCCTGCGCCGGTCCACCAGGATGGCTGCTGGCGGCCGGCACCCGGTTTGCGTCACCGGAGTGCGGCCAGTGCCGGTTTCTCCCCCGGATGGCCTTGTCAGGAACCCAACACTGAAGAAGCGAAGGCTACGACCCGTGCGTACGTACAGCCCCAAGCCCGCCGACATCCAGCGTCAGTGGCACGTCATCGACGCCGCCGATGTCGTACTGGGCCGCCTGGCCTCCCAGGCCGCCACCCTTCTGCGGGGCAAGCACAAGCCGATCTACGCGCCGCACGTCGACACCGGTGACTTCGTCGTCATCATCAACGCCGACAAGGTGCACCTCTCCGGCAACAAGGCCACGCAGAAGCTTGCCTACCGCCACTCGGGCTACCCGGGCGGTCTGCGGTCGGTCCGTTACGAGGACCTGCTGAAGAACAACCCGGAGAAGGCGGTGGAGAAGGCGGTCAAGGGCATGCTCCCGAAGAACACGCTGGGCCGCCAGATGTTCTCCAAGCTGAAGGTGTACGCGGGCCCCGAGCACCCGCACGCCGCCCAGCGGCCCGTGCCGTTCGAGATCATCCAGGTCGCGCAGTAGTCCCGGCCACCCCCGACACGGAAGAGAATCTGAGGAGAATCGTGGCCGAGACCACCCCTGAAACGCTTGACACCGAGGTCCCCGAGGTCGAGGAGTACACGACCGAGAGCACGCCCGAGGAGTTCGCCGTCGACGGCGAGCCCGCGGCGGCGCAGTTCGGCGACCCGCTGCCGGGCGCCGGCACCGGGCGGCGCAAGAACGCCATCGCCCGCGTCCGGATCGTCCCGGGCAGCGGCAAGTGGAAGATCAATGGCCGCACCCTGGAGGGCTACTTCCCCAACAAGGTGCACCAGCAGTCCGTGAACGAGCCCTTCAAGGTGCTCGAGCTCGACGAGCGCTACGACGTCGTCGCCCGCATCTCCGGTGGCGGCATCTCGGGTCAGGCCGGTGCGCTGCGCCTCGGCGTGGCCCGCGCGCTGAACGAGGCGGACATCGACAACAACCGCGGCCCTCTGAAGAAGGCCGGCTTCCTCACCCGTGACGCCCGTGCGGTCGAGCGGAAGAAGGCGGGTCTGAAGAAGGCCCGTAAGGGGACGCAGTACAGCAAGCGCTGACCCTCGGCTGGATCATTTCTGCTGACGCCCCGACAGCACCTCCGTGCTGTCGGGGCGCTCCTTTTATAGGGTTAACGCGTCGGGCCGCTCTGGTGAACTCGGAGGAATTACTGTGGGACGACTCTTCGGCACGGACGGCGTGCGCGGTGTCGCCAACGCGGATCTCACGGCAGAGATGGCCCTCGGCCTTTCTGTGGCGGCGGCGGGCGTACTCGCCGGTGCGGGCGGGGAGCCGGGGCGCCGGCCGCTGGCCGTCGTGGGGCGCGACCCGCGGGCGTCCGGCGAGTTCCTTGAGGCGGCCGTCGTCGCCGGCCTCGCCAGCGCGGGCGTCGACGTCCTGCGGGTGGGGGTGCTGCCGACCCCGGCCGTCGCCTACCTGACGGGTTCGCTCGGCGCGGACTTCGGCGTGATGCTGTCCGCCAGCCACAATCCGATGCCGGACAACGGCGTCAAGTTCTTCGCCAGGGGCGGCCACAAGCTCGCCGACGAGCTGGAGGACCGCATCGAAGCGGCCTACTGGGACCATGCGGCGGGCCTGCCGTGGGACCGTCCGGTCGGCGCGGGCGTCGGCCGCGTCACGGACTTCGGCGAGGGCTTCGACCGTTACGTGTCCCATCTGGTCGGCGTGCTGCCGCACCGCCTCGACGGGCTGAAGGTCGTCATCGACGCGGCACACGGCGCGGCCTCCCGGGTGGCGCCCGAGGCGTTCGCGCGGGCGGGCGCGGACGTCGTCACGATCGGCGCGGAGCCCGACGGCCTCAACATCAACGACGGCTACGGCTCGACGCACCTCGGTGCGCTGCGCGCCGCCGTGCCCGCCCACGGCGCGGACCTGGGCATCGCCGTGGACGGCGACGCGGACCGCTGCCTGGCGGCGGACGGCACGGGCGCCGACATCGACGGCGACCAGATCCTCGCCGTGCTGGGCGTGGCGATGCGGGACGCGGGCACGCTGCGGCACGGCACGGTGGTGGCGACCGTCATGTCGAACCTCGGCTTCACCCTGGCCATGCAGCGCGAGGGGCTGCGCCTGCGGCAGACGGCGGTGGGCGACCGCTACGTGCTGGAGGAGATGAAGCGCGGCGGCTACTCGCTGGGCGGTGAGCAGTCCGGGCACGTCATCGTGCTGGACCACGCGACGACCGGCGACGGCACGCTGACCGGGCTGATGCTGGCGGCGCGGGTCGCGGCGACGCGCCGCCCGCTGGCGGAGCTGGCCCGCGTGATGGAACGGCTCCCGCAGGTGCTGATCAACGTGCGGGACGTCGACCGTTCGCGCGCCGCGGACAGCCGCGAGGTGGCCGAGGCGGTGGCCGAGGCGGAACGGCAGCTCGGCGACACCGGGCGCGTGCTGCTGCGGCCCTCGGGCACCGAGCCGCTGGTGCGCGTGATGGTCGAGGCGGCCGACGCCGCGCAGGCCCGCGCGGTGGCGTCGGGGCTCGCGGACGTCGTGAAGTCGGCACTCGGCTGACCCGGCGGGGGCGGCGGGGCGCTGCGGCGGCGGGGTCGGGCGGCCCCGCGGGCGTCACAGCTTGCGCAAGCGCAGGCGGCGGACGGCGTGGCCGGCGTCCTTCTGGAGGATCAGGGTGGCCCTCGCCCGGGTGGGGGCGATGTTGGTCAGCAGGTTGGGCTCGTTGATGGTCCGCCAATTCCGTTCGGCGTATTCCATGGCGGCGGCTTCCGGAACCGAGGCGTATTTCCTGAAGTAGGAGTCCGGGTTCTGGAATGCCGTCGCGCGGAGTTTTCTGAAGCGGTCGAGGTACCAGTGGCGGATATCCGCCGGGCGCGCGTCGACGTAGACGGAGAAGTCGAAGTAGTCGGCCAGGCCGACCTGGCCGTGCTGGGCGGGCTGGAGGACGTTCAGGCCCTCCAGGATCAGGATGTCGGGGCGGCGGACCACCTGGCGCTCGCCCGGCACGATGTCGTACGTGAGGTGGGAGTAGACCGGCGCCCCGACCTCGTCGCTGCCCGATTTGACCCGGGCCACGAACCGGGTCAGCGCGCGCCTGTCGTACGACTCGGGGAAACCTTTCCGCGCCATCAGCCCGCGGCGGTGCAGCTCGGCGTTGGGCAGCAGGAAGCCGTCGGTGGTGACGAGTTCCACCCGCGGGTGCTCGGGCCAGCGGGCGAGGAGCACGCGCAGCAGGCGCGAGACGGTCGACTTGCCGACCGCGACGCTGCCCGCCACCGCTATGACGAACGGGGTCGCCGGCTGCGGGCCGCCGAGGAACGTGCTGACCGCGTCGCGCAGCCGGCCGGTGGCGCCGACGTACAGGTTGAGCAGGCGGGACAGCGGCAGGTAGACCTCCGCGACCTCGGTCAGGTCGATCACGTCGCCGAGGCCGCGCAGCTCTTCCACCTCCTCCGCGGTGAGGGGCAGCGGCGTGCGCGCGCGCAGCGCGCTCCACTCCGTGCGGCTGAGATCCACGTACGGCGTCGGGTGCTGGAGCGAGGTTGCCACGCGCACATTGTGTCGGCCCCGTTAGTCTGCCCGCATGTGCGGGATGGTCGGGTACGCGGGAGCACAGGCGCAGTCGGCCCTGGAGGCCGTACTCGCGGGCCTGGGGCGGCTGGAGCGGGCGGAGCACGACGCGTCCGGGGTGGCGGTGCTGTCCGACGGCGGCCTCGCGGCGGCGGGCGCCGCGGGGCCGCTGGCGCAGCTGCGCGGCGTGCTGGCGCGCCGGCCGCTGCCCACGGGCGGCATCGGCGTCGGGCAGCTGCGTGCGAAAGGCGGGGCGGGGAACGGGGCGACGGCCTGCGCGCAGCCGTGTCTCGACGCCGCGGGGCGGGTCGCGGTGGTGCACGACGGGTCCTTCGGCAACCGTGCCGAGTTGCGCGACGCGCTGGCCGGGCGCGGCCATCTGCTGCCGTCCGGCACCGAGGGCGAGGTGGCGGCGCACCTGCTGGCCGAGCAGTTCTCGTCCTGCGTCGACCTCGGCGAGGCGCTGCGGCAGGTGTGCCGTTCGCTGCGCGGCTCGTTCGCGCTGATCGCCGTGCACGCCGACGAGCCGGACACCGTGGCGGGCGTGCGGCGCGGGCTGCCGCTGGTGGCGGGGGTCGGGGACGGCGAATCGTTCCTGGCCTCGGACGCGGCGGCCTTCGACGGGCACGCGCACGAGGTGCGCGGCCTGCCGGAGGATCATGTGGTGCTGCTGCGGCGGGAGTTCGACGAGGTGCGGTGCGAAGTCACCGACGCGCACGGGAGCGTGGTGCAGGCGTGATCGTCGGTGTGGGCATCGACGTGGCGGGGATCGACCGGTTCGCCGAGGCGCTGGAGCGCACGCCGCAGCTGGCGCGGCGGCTGTTCGTCACACGGGAGTTGCTGCTGCCCGGCGGGGAGCGGCGCGGCGTGGCCTCCCTCGCGGCCAGGTTCGCGGCGAAGGAGGCACTGGCCAAGGCGCTGGGCGCGCCGGCCGGGCTGAGCTGGACGGACGCCGAGGTCGTCACGGACGCCGACGGGCGCCCGCGGCTCGCCGTGCGCGGCTCGGTGGCCGCGCGGGCGGCGGAGCTGGGCGTGCGCGCCTGGCACGTCTCGCTGAGCCACGACGCGGGTGTCGCGTCCGCGGTGGTCATCGCCGAGGGCTGAGCGCGGCCCACACCCCGGGCAGCGCCTCGGTGACCGTGGAGGCCATCGGCGGCACGGGTGCGGCCCGCCCGGCCAGGCCGTGCAGGTGCGCGCCGAGCGCGGCGGCGTCCAGCGGGGCAAGGCCGGCCGCGAGGAGCGCGCCGATCAGGCCGGAGAGCACGTCGCCGCTGCCCGCGGTCGCGAGCCACGGGGTGCCGGTGGTGTTGGCCAGCACGCGCCCGCGCCCCTCGGGGCCCCCGGGGCCCGGCTCGGCGATCAGCGTCGTGGACCCCTTCAGCAGCGCCACCGCGCCGTAGCGGACGGCGAGTTCGGACACGGACGCGAGCCGCGCGGACTCCACGCGGTCGCGGGACGTGCCGAGCAGCGCCGCGGCCTCCCCGGCGTGCGGGGTGAGCACCGTGGGCGCGGAACGGGCGCGCAGCCGTTCCGGGTCGATGCTGTGCAGGCCGTCCGCGTCCACCAGGACCGGCACGTCGGCGGCCAGCACGTCGGCGACGGTCGCCGCGGCCTCCGGGCCGCCGCCGAGTCCCGGGCCGACCACCCACGCCTGCACCCGCCCGGCTTCGCTCGGCCGGCCCTCGGACACCAGCGTCTCGGGATAGCGGCCGATGACGCCGCCGCCGGCCGGGCCCGCGTACCGGACGGCGCCGGCGCCGCCGCGCAGCGCGCCGCCGACGGTGAGCACGGCGGCGCCCGGGTAGCGGGCCGAGCCGGCCGCGATGCCGATCACGCCGCGCCGGTACTTGTCGGACTCGGCCTCGGGACGTGGCAGGAGCGCGGCGGCGTCGGCGTCGTCGAACGCCACGAGGTCGGGCTCCGGCGGCAGTTCGGGGCCGAGGCCGATGTCGACCAGTCGCACCTCGCCCGCGAGGGCGCGCGCCGGGTCCACGAGCAGGCCCGGCTTCCAGGCGCCGAACGTGACGGTCAGCGCCGCCCGCACGGCCGCGCCGTGCACCTCACCGGTGTCCGCGTCGACGCCACTGGGCAGGTCCACGGCGACCACGGGAACGCCGTGCTCCGCCGCGGCGGCGGCCGGACCGGCGGCGTCCTGGCGCAGGCCGCCGCGCCCGCCGATGCCGGTGATGCCGTCGACGACGAGCCGGGCGCGGGCGATCAGCCGCTCCGCGCCCGCCGCGCCCGCGGCCCGGCCGCCGGCGGCGCGCAGCGCCGCGAGGCCGCCGGGGTGGGCGCGTTCCTCGTTCAGCAGCACGGCCGTCACCGCGGCGCCGCGCCGGGCGAGCCGCGCCCCGGCGTACAGGGCGTCGCCGCCGTTGTCGCCGCTGCCGACGAGCAGCACGACCCGGGCGCCGTACAGGCGCGGCCTCAGCAGCTCCGCGCAGGCGGCGGCGAGCCCCGCGGCGGCCCTGGCCATCAGCGTGCCCGCGGGCAGCCGCGCCATCAGGGCCCGTTCCGCGGCGCGTACGGTCTCCACTCGGTATGCGGTCCTCATGGTCCCAGTCTGACCCGTACGCCCGCGCGATTCCTGCGACACTGGAGGGTGATGAACGATCACTCACCGGCCGGCGGCCGGCGGCTGTGGGCCGACATCGATCTCGACGCGTTGCGCGCCAATGTGCGCACGCTGCGCGAACGTGCCGTCGGTGGCGCCCAGTTGATGGCCGTGGTGAAGGCCGACGGATACGGGCACGGGCTGCTGCCGAGCGCCGCCGCGGCGCGGGAGGCCGGGGCGGCGTGGCTGGGCACCGCCACCCCGCAGGAGGCGCTCGCGCTGCGCGCGGCGGGCGATACGGGGCCGTTGCTGTGCTGGCTGTGGACGCCGGGCGACCCGTGGCGGCAGGCCGTCGAGGCGGGCATCGACGTCTCGGTCAGCGGCCGGTGGGCGCTGGCGGAGGCGGCGGACGCGGCGCGGTCCGCGGGCCGCGTCGCGCGGGTGCAGCTGAAGGCGGACACGGGCCTCGGCAGGAACGGGTGCCAGCCCGCGGACTGGCCCGACCTGGTGGCCGCGGCGCGGGCCGCCGAAGTGGCGGGCACCGTGCGGGTGACCGGCGTGTGGTCGCACTTCGCGTGCGCGGACGAGCCGGGGCATCCCTCGATCGCGCTCCAGCAGGCCGCGTTCGCCGACGCCCTCGGCGCGGCGGCGCGGGCCGGCCTCGACCCCGAGGTGCGGCACCTGGCCAACTCGCCGGCGACGCTGACGCTGCCCGACGCGCACTACGACCTGATCCGGCCGGGCGTCGCCGTGTACGGGCTCTCGCCGTCCGCGGAGGTGGGCACGCCGCAGGACTTCGGGCTGCGGCCGGTGATGACGCTGCGGGCGCGGCTCGCCTCGGTGAAGCGGGTGCCGGGCGGGCACGGGGTCGGCTATGGGCACAGCTACACGACGTCGGGCGCGACGACGCTGGCGCTGGTACCCGCGGGTTACGCGGACGGTGTTCCGCGGCACGCCTCGAACACCGGCCCGGTGCTGGTCGCGGGGAAGTGGCGGACGGTCGCGGGCCGGGTGGCGATGGACCAGTTCGTGGTGGACCTGGGCGGCGACGCGGCGGCCGCGGGGGACGAGGCGGTGCTGTTCGGCCCCGGCGACGCGGGGGAGCCGACGGCGGAGGACTGGGCGCGGGCCGCGGGCACCATCGGGTACGAGATCGTGACCCGGGTGGGGCACCGCGTGCCGCGCGTGTACCGGGGGGAGCGGGCGTCGTGAGCTGGGCGCGGCGGGCGGGGATAGCGGGCCTCGCACTCGGGGCGGTGGCCACGACGGTCGCCGTGGAACGGATATCGGTGGGGCGTTCCGTGCGGCGCGAGGCGCAGCTGGCGCTGGACGCGGCGGGCCCGTACGGGACGCTGCGCGGCACGCCTGGCGCGGCGGTCGCCGAGGACGGGACCGAGCTGTACTTCGAGGTGGAGGACGTCGGGGAGTACGCGCGCCCGGCGGCCGATCGGCCGGGCGGCCCGGCCCCCGGCCCCGGCCCCGCGGCCCCGGCCGGCCGGGCGCGGCGCCGGGCGCGGCGGCGGCAGCCGCCGCCCACCGTGGTGTTCAGCCACGGGTACTGCCTGCACCAGGACGTGTGGCACTTCCAGCGGGCCGCGCTGCGCGGCTCGGTGCGGGCGGTGTACTGGGACCAGCGCGGGCACGGCCGTTCGGGGCGCGGCCGGGCGCTGCGGGAGGGCGGTGACCCGGTCAGCATCGACCTGCTCGGCCGCGATCTGAAGGCGGTGCTCGACGCGGTGGCGCCGGAGGGCCCGGTGGTGCTGGTGGGGCACTCGATGGGCGGTATGACGATCATGGCGCTGGCCGAGCAGTACCCGGACTACGTGGCGCGCCGGGTCGCGGGCATCGCGCTGCTGGCGACCTCGGCGGGGGACCTGGCGGAGGTGACGTACGGCTTCCCGGCCTCGGCGGTGCGCGCGGTGCGCAGGGTGGTGCCCGGCGTGCTGCGGGCGCTCGGCTCGCAGCAGGAGCTGGTGGACCGCGCCCGGCGCCTCGCGGGCGACCTGTACGCCGGGCTCGTGCGCCGGTACGCGTTCGGCACGCCGGACGAGGTCGACGCCGGGGTGGCGCGGTTCGCGGAGCGGCTGATCGACTCGGTGCCGGTGGAGGTGGTCGCCGCGTTCTACCCGGCGTTCGCCGAGCACGACAAGCAGCGGGCGCTCGCCGTGCTCAACGGGCTCGCCGACGACCTGCCGGTGCTCGTGCTCGCCGCCGAGCGGGACGAGGTGACGCCCGCCTCGCACAGCGAACGCATCGCCGCCGCGCTGCCGGGCGCGGAGCGCGCGGTGCTGCCGGGCGCCGGGCACCTGCTGCTGCTCGAACGTCCACGGCAGGTCAACGAGCAGCTGACGCGGCTGCTTGCGCGTAGCATCCCGTTCCATGAGCCAGCTGTCTGAGGCGCCGGTGTCCACGGCGTCGTTCACCGTCGGCGGGGCGGAGCGGATGCGGGAGGCCGGGCGGCGCCTGGCGGCGCTGCTGCGGCCGGGGGACCTGGTGCTGCTCACCGGGCCGCTCGGCGCGGGCAAGACGACGCTGACCCGCGGCATCGGCGAGGGGCTCGGCGTGCGCGGCGCGGTGACGTCGCCGACGTTCGTGATCGCGCGGGTGCACCCGCCGCTCGGCGGCGGCCCGCCCCTGGTGCACGTGGACGCCTACCGGCTCGCGGGCGGCCTCGACGAGATGGAGGACCTGGACCTCGACGTGGCGCTGCCGGAGTCCGTGGTGGTCGTGGAGTGGGGCGAGGGCCGCGTCGAGGAGCTGTCGGAGGACCGGCTGCACGTGGTGATCCAGCGGGCGGAGGGCACCGACGCAGGGGACGCCACGGACGCCGGGGACGCCACGGACGCCGGTGACGAGGAGCGGAAGGTCACGCTGACCGGCGTCGGCGCCCGCTGGCAGGGCATCGGCCTGCGGCTGCTGGACTGAGCCGTCAGGCGGACAGCCGCGCCAGGCGGGCGGCGGCCCCGGGGGCCTCGGCGGCGCCGATGCGCTGGTAGATGCCGACCGCTCGGCGGAGCGCGGCGACCGCGGCCTCCGTGGCGCCGGTGCGTTCGTGGCAGTGGGCGCTCCCTTCGAGGGCGTGCGCCTCGTCCAGCGGGCTCGTGACCTCACGGGCCAGGTCCAGGGCCCCCCGGTACGCGGCAAGCGCCTCCTCCGGGCCGGCGGACGCGGTCAGGAGAGCGCCCTGACTGTTCAGGACCTCGGCCTCCCCGAGGCGGTCCCCGACCTTCCGGAACAGCCCCAGGGACCGTTCCAGCAGGCCGGCCGCCGCCGTATGGTGCCCCGTCTGCGTCCGGACGCGCCCCAGGTCCTGGAGGGTGTGGGCCTCGCCGTGGAGATTCCCGATGGCGCGGAACAGGTCACCTGCCCGCTCGAACAGGCCGGCCGCCTCCCGGTGGTCCCCGGTCACCGACCGCACGCGCCCGAGCTCCCACGTGGCGGTGGCCTCGCCGTGGCGGCTGCCGAGGGCACGGCAGAGGTCGAGCGCCTGCCCGGCCAGATCCGCCGCCTCGCGGTAGTCCCCGGTCACGTAACGCACCCGGCCCAGCTCCCCCAGGGTGGCGGCTTCGCCGTGGCGGCTGCCGAGGGCGCGGTACAGCTCCAGCGCACGGGGCAGCAGCTCGGCCGCCTCGCGGTAGTCCGCGGTCGCGGCCCGGGTGCGGCCCAGATCGCGCAGGGCGTGGGCCTCGCCGAGACGGTCGCCCAGGGACCGGTACAGGTCCAGCGCCCTGGGCAGCAGTTCGAGTGCCTCGGGGAACGCCCCGGTAACCGCCCGCACCTGCCCCAGCTCGCGCAGGGCGGTGCCCTCGCCGTGCCGGTCGCCGACCGCGCGGTACAGGTCCCCCGCCTGCTGGAACAGGCCGGCCGCGGCCGTGAGATCCCCGGTCATGGCCCGCGTGCGCCCCAGCTCCCCGAGGGCGGCGGCCTCGCCGCGGCGGTCGCCGAGGGCGCGGAACAGGTCCCGTGCCCGCCCGGCCAGGCCGGCCGCCTCCTGGTAGTCCCCGGCCACGGCGCGCATCCGGCTCAGCTCGCGCAGGGCAAGGGCCTCGCCGTGCTCGTCCCCGGCGCTGACGGCCGCGTCGGCCGCGGCGCGGTGAAGGGCGACGGCCTCGTCCCAGGGGCCCTGCAGATGCAGGAAGGAGGCCAGGGCGGCCGTGAGCCGCAGGGTGCGTGCGTGCCGCGCCGTCGCGTTGGCGTAGCGCGTGCAGGCGATGAGGTTGGACCGTTCGGCCAGCATCCAGGCCAGCGCCGCCTCGTAGGTGGCCGGAGCGCGCACGTGTGCCGGGGGAGCGGCACCGGTGCGGGAGAGCGGAGCCTGGGCGAGGAGGCGGTCGGCGGCTTCCGCCGTGTGCTGGTAATGATCGAGCAGCCGGCCGATTCCCCGGTCGCGGTCCCGGTCCGACTCCTGGTCCGCGAGCATGCGGGCGTAGCTGCGGATCAGGTCGTGCAGGCGGAAGCGGTCGGCCGTGGCCGAGTCGACGAGGTGGCTGGTGTACAGGGCTTCGAGCTCCCGGCGGGCCAGGCCCACGGGAGTACCGGCGAGGGCGGCCGTGGCGTCGGCATCGATGTCGGTGCCCGGGTGCAGGCCCAGGTAACGGAGGAGACGCTGCCGTTCCGGAGTGAGCGCGCGGTAGGACATGTCGAAGGCGGCGGCCACCCCCTTGTGGCCGGTGGCGAGTTGTTCGAGCCGGTCCCGCGCGCCGGAGAGCTTTTCCGGCACCGTGGCGAAGCTCCACTCCCGGTGGGCGGCGAAGTGTCCGGCGGCCAGGGCCACCGCCAGCGGCAGGTGACCGCACAGGTCCACGGTCAGGGTCACCGCGGCCGCGTCCTCGGCGGTGGCGGGCGTCCGGCGGGCGAGGCGGACGAACAGTTCCGCGGCGTCCCCCGGCGGCAGCGGACCCACCGTCAGCGGGGCGGCACCGTCGAGCGCGACGAGACGGCGGCGGCTGGTGATCAGTACCAGAACGTCTCCCGTGCCGGGCAGGAGCGGTTCGACCTGGGCCTGGTCGGCGGCGTCGTCCAGCAGCAGGAGCACGCGTTTGCCGGCCAGCCGGTCGCGCCACAGACGGGCGCGGTCGTCCTGACCCCGGGGGATGTTCTCGGGGGCGATGCCGGTGCAGAGCAGAAGAGCGCCGAGGGCATCGGCGGGACCGACCGGATGCTGCCCTGGGCTGTGGGCATGTAGTTCGAGCAGGATCTGCCCGTCGGGGAAGCGGTCGGCCAGGAGGTGGGCCGCGTGAAGGGCAAGGGTGGTCTTCCCGACGCCGGGCATGCCGTCGATGGTGTGGATGACCGGGGCACCGCCCTGCTCGGTACCGGTGAGGAGCCGTTCCAGCTCGGCACCGCGGCCGGTGAAGGCCGGCGTGTCGCGCAGCAGGGTCCGCAGCGCGGTCACCGGCGCGGGCGGCGCTCCGTTGACGACGGTCATGTCCCCGGCGGCCACATGGACCTGCGCGTTGTCTTGGGCGGTGACCTCGATGGATGTCCGGCGGGGTGGCCGGGTCTCGTCGTCCGGCCGCGTGGTCATGAACGGTCGACCCGCAGGGGGCCGTTGGCGATGAACACCTGGGCGTTGTCCCGGGCGTGCCCGACGATGTGGACGGACCCCTGACCGGCGGCGGGGAGGAGGGCCCGGATACGGCTCTCCAGCAGGCGCAGCTCCTCCAGCAGCGCCGGGTCCTCGGCGAGGAGGCCCTGCAGGCGCAACCGCCAGGCCCCGATCAGGGCCTGTTCGGTGTCCTGGTCGCCCTGCTCCCGGGCCGCCAGCAGCGCGGCGCGGTCGGCGTCGAGGGCGGTCTCCACCGCGTCGGCCTGTGCGGGACGCGTCCGCCGCCACCAGGCCATCGCCGCGATTCTGGCCTGCTGCCACGTGTCGGTGACCATCGCGCCGACGAGCGCCGTGCCCGCCGCCAGTACCACCGGGTCCATCCTCGTCCTCTTCCCTGCCTGCCGCGCACCGCGGGTCTCGTCGTCCGCCCGGTGGGCCGGCCCAGGTGGGTCACCAACTGCCGACTGCCGAGCGGGGGTTCAGAATACGAAGGACGGCGGTGATGCGGACGGCTTCGCGTCGACATCACCCGCCGGACGCAACTTCGAACCTGTCAGCGGCATATGACGCGTTCCCGGCAGCCGCCGACGCCGCCGACGCCGCGTCCGCCTCGCCGCGGCCGGGGTGGCCTACGGGACGACGATCACCGGGATGCCGGCGGTGGCGAACAGCCACATCGTGTCCCCGTCCTCCCGCGTCTGCCGGAGGGCGCCCGTGCGCTGGCTCGACTCCGGGTCGGGCGTCGAGCCGTCCAGCGCGGCGGAGAAGCCGAACGCGATACCGTCCGCGTCCTGGTGGAAGCCGACGGTGTGCTCGGTCGGGACCCCGTCGGAGCCGCTGCCCTGCGCGGTCCGCCACTCCACGGCGTACTCGCCGGGCGGCGGGGTCACCGAGCTGGGGAACACCTCGTAGGTGTCGGCGACGACCTCTCCCGTTCCGTCCTCGCTCAGATCGACCAGCCACACCCGCCGCTGCTCCACGGAGTAGACGACGCGCTTGCCGGTGCCGGACTCGGCGGGCACCGGCGGCGGCCCTTCGGACGGGTCCGCCTGCTCCCCGCCCCCTTCGCCCGAGGGGGACGCCGACTGGGAGGGCGCCCCGCCGTTCCCCGGGCGGTCGTCCGCCGCGGATGCCTGGTAGGCGAAGAAGGCGACGACGGCGATCGCGGCGGCCGTCAGCAGGGTGACGAAGGCGCCGGAATGGGAGCCAGAGGTATGCCGCGCCACTGTTCTGCCGCCGCCTTTCACGGAAACCCGCCGGAGAGTCCAGAGGGCGACGGTACCAGGGACGCCCGCGCCTCCCGGGGAGCTTTAGGCTTGCTGCGTGCTGCTGCTCGCCCTGGACACCGCCACCCCCGCCGTCACCGTTGCGCTCCACGACGGGACCGGGGTGCTCGCCGCCGCCGAGGAGACCGACGCCCGCAGGCACGGGGAGCTGCTGCTCCCCGCCGTGGACCGGGTGCTCGCCGCGGCCGGCCGCGGCCTCGGCGAGGTGACGTCCATCGTCGTCGGCACCGGCCCGGGACCGTACACCGGACTGCGCGTCGGCCTGGCCACCGCCGCGGCGTTCGGGGCCGCGCGCGGCCTGCCCGTGCACGGCCTGTGCACGCTGGACGGCATCGCCTGGGCCACGGGCCTGACCGAGCCGTTCCTGGTGGCCACCGACGCGCGGCGCAAGGAGGTCTACTGGGCGCGGTACGCCGACGCCCGCACCCGCGTGGCCGGGCCCGCGGTCGGCCGGCCCGCGGACGTCGCGGCCGGGGCGGCGGGGCTGCCGGCCGTGGGGGCGGGCGCGCTGCTGTACCGGGAGGCGTTCCCCGGCGCGCGGGATGACCTGCCGCGGCACGCCTCGGCGGCGGCGCTCGCCGGGCTCGCGGCGGAGCTGATGGCCGCCGGGCAGCCGCTCCAGGAGCCGGTCCCGCGCTACCTGCGCCGCCCGGACGCGCGGGTGCCCGCCGGGTACAAGGCGGTCACGCGGGCATGACGGACGCGGAAGGGCCCGCGCTCCGCGAGATGCGCTGGTGGGACATTCCGGGCGTGCTGGCGCTGGAGAAGGAGCTGTTCCCCCAGGACGCCTGGTCGGAGGCCACCTACTGGGCCGAGCTGGCCCAGGCCGGCGGGCCCGGGCGGCGGCGCCTCTACCTGGTCGCGGAGTCGGACGGCACGCTCGTCGGCTACGCGGGCCTCGGCGTCGCGGGGGACACCGGCGAGGTCATGACCATCGGGGTCACCGCGGGCCGGCAGGGCGCCGGGCTCGGCGCCCGGCTGCTCGGCGCGCTGCTCGGCGCGGCGGCCGGCCCGTTCGCCTGCCGCGAGGTGCTGCTGGAGGTGCGCGTCGACAACCGGCCCGCCAGGCGCCTGTACCAGCGGTTCGGGTTCACCAGGGTCGGCGTCCGCCGCGGCTACTACCAGCCGGGGAACCACGACGCCCTGGTCATGCGGCGCGAGCTGCCCGCGGGCGGCGCCCTGGCGAACGAAGCAACGGAAGGGGAAGCGGGAACGCATGGCTGACGAACCGCTCGTGCTCGGCATCGAGACGTCCTGCGACGAGACGGGGGTCGGCATCGTCCGCGGCCACACGCTGCTCGCCGACGCCGTCGCCTCCAGCGTGGACGACCACGCCCGCTACGGGGGCGTCGTTCCGGAGATCGCCAGCAGGGCGCACCTGGAGGCGATGGTTCCCACGATCGAACGGGCGCTGAAGGAGGCCGGCGTCACCGCGTCCGACCTCGACGCCGTCGCCGTCACCGCGGGGCCAGGGCTCGCGGGCGCGCTGCTGGTCGGGGTATCGGCGGCCAAGGCGTACGCCTACGCCCTGGGCAAGCCGCTGTACGGCGTCAACCACCTGGCCTCGCACGTGTGCGTGGACCAGCTCGAACACGGGCCGCTGCCCGAGCCGACCATGGCGCTGCTCGTTTCCGGCGGCCACTCCTCGCTGCTGCTCGCCCCGGACATCACGGCGGATGTCAGGCCGCTGGGCACGACGATCGACGATGCGGCGGGTGAGGCGTTCGACAAGATCGCCCGGGTGCTCGGCCTCGGCTTCCCCGGCGGCCCGGTCATCGACCGGCTCGCGCGCGAGGGCTACCGGGACGCGGTCCGTTTCCCCCGCGGGCTGACCGGGCCGCGGGACGCGCCCTACGACTTCTCGTTCTCCGGCCTGAAGACGGCGGTGGCCCGCTGGGTCGAGGCGCGGCGGAACGCGGGCGAGGACGTGCCGGTGGCGGACGTGGCCGCCTCGTTCCAGGAGGCCGTCACCGACGTGCTGACGCGCAAGGCCGTCCGGGCCTGCCGCGAGGAGGGCGTGGACCACCTGATGATCGGCGGCGGCGTCGCCGCGAACTCGCGGCTGCGCGCCATGGCCGAGGAACGGTGCGCCGCGGCCGGTATCACGCTGCGGGTGCCGCGCCCCGGTCTGTGCACGGACAACGGCGCGATGGTCGCCGCGCTCGGCGCCGAGATGGCCGCCCGCGGCCGGGAGCCCTCCGCGCTCGGCCTGCCCGCCGACTCGTCGCTGCCGGTGACGGAGCCCCACGTGCCGGGCGGCCGCCGGTGACCGTGGCGCTGATGTGGGAGGCGCGGGCGGCCGAGGGGCGCGGCGCGGAGCTGCTGGCCTGGGTGCGTACCCAGCGGCCGGCGCGCGCCCCGCTGCGCCGGGAGACGTTCACCGCGCCCGCTGACCGGGTGCTGGTCATCACCTGGTGGCCCGCCGGAGCCGAGGGGGACCCGTTGCCCGAGCCCCCGCAAGAGCTGCTGCACCGGCCGGTGCACCGCTGGCGGTTCACGCGGGTGCCCGACTGAACGGCGCCCTCCGGCGGCCTACGGCCCCGCGGGGCGGCCGATCAGCACGGTGGGCGCGTCCGCGATGCGGGTGAGGAACACGGTGGCCGCGGCCGGGCCGCGGGGCTTCAGGCGGCTGCGCAGCTCCTCGGGGGTGACCGCGAAGCCGCGCTTCTTGACGGTGAGGGTGCCGACGTTCCGCTCGCGCAGGAGTGCGCGCAGCCGTTTCACGTTGAATGGCAGCACGTCGGTGATCTCGTAGGCCGTGGCGAACGGGGTGGGGCGCAGCGTGTCGGCCGTGACGTAGGCGATGTGCGGGTCGAGCAGGCGGCCTTCGACGTGCTCGGCGACGTCCGCGACGAGACCGGCCCTGATGACCGCGCCGTCGGGCTCGTAGAGGTAGCGGCCCGGCGGCCCGGCCGGCGCGGGGCGCGCAGTGCCGGTGAGGCTGTCGCCGCCGGGCAGCAGCGTGGCGCGGCGGGGCGCGGCAGGTCCGGTGCCGAACCACAGCACGGCCTCCTTCACGTCGCCGCCGTACGAGACCCACTCCGCCTCGGTGTCGCCGGGGAGCGCCTCGTGCGGCACGCCCGGCGCGATCTTCAGCGCGGCGTGCGGCAGCCGGCCGGCCAGCCCGACGGCCCAGGACAGCGGGGGCGAGTACGCCTCGGGCGCGAAGATCCGGCCGCCGCCTGTCCTCCGGCGCGCGGGGTCTACGAACGCGCCGTCGCAGCCGGAGACGTCGACGTCCTCGACGGCGGCGCAGCGCACGGTGATGCGGTCGGCGAGGCCGAGCGCCGCGGCGTTGGCCTCCGCGGCGGCGCAGGCCAGCGGGGAGCGGTCGACGGCGAGCACGCTCAGCCCCGCCCTGGCCAGGGCGATGGCGTCGCCGCCGATGCCGCAGCACAGATCGGCCACGCGCCGGACGCCGAGCGCGGCGAAGCGGCGGGCCCGCCAGGCGGCGACCGGGGCGCGGGTGGCCTGCTCGACGCCGTCGGGCGTGAAGTACATCGCCGCGGCCTCGGGCCCGAATTTCGCCGCGGCGCGGTCCCGCAGGCGGGCCTGTCCGATGGCCGCGGAGACCAGGTCGGCCGGGTGGGTGCGGCGCAGCCGGGTGGCGGCGGCCAGCTCGTCGCCGGGCGCGAGACCCCTGAGGTCGTCGAGCAGGCGCCGTCCCGGGGCGGTCAGCAGGGCGCGGAATGCGTCGAGTTCGGTTGCGGCCACACGGGTCATTCTCCCCGTCGGCGCGGAACGGCGTGCGCGGGTCCGGCGGTGGGGGTGGCAGCATCCCAAGCCATGAAGATTATCCGACAAGTAGGACAAAAGGATTGTCGGGTTGGGCGGGGAGTGCGACGCTACGGCACCCTCGGCGGCGCGGCGATGCTCGCCCTTGTCTGCTCGGGGGCCGGCCTGCCCCCGTACCTCCTGCCCGGAGCGGAGGAGCCGGCGTCGCACCTCGCGTCCACCGTGGACGCCAACCCGCCGGGCGCGCTCGGCGCGCGCACGGTCCTCGGCCTGCCGCGGCACCGCCAGGCACAGGCCGTCGCCGACGCCACCGCGGCCTACGCCAAGCGGCTCGAACGGGCCGAGGCGCGGCGCGTCGTCGCCGCAAAACGCTGGGGACTGCGCCGCGCGCCGCTGCGCGCTCCCGCGCCACCGGCACACAAGCCGAAGCTCGCCACCGAACCCGGCCACCTCTCGGGGCCCGGGCTGCCGCCGGTCATCGTCCGGGCCCCCACCGAGGACAAGGTCGTCTTCCTCACCATTGACGACGGCGCGGACAAGGACCCGAAGCTGCTGGACATGCTGCGCGAACTCGACGTGCCCTACAGCAGCTTCGTCACCGACTACGTCGCGCGCGACGACTACGGCTACTTCCGCAGGGCCCACCGGAACGGCTCCGGTGTGCACAACCACACCGTGACCCACCCGGAGCTGCCCCGGCTGTCCTACCGGCAGCAGCGCGCCGAGATCTGCCGCCAGCAGGACAACCTGGAACGGGAGATCGGCGAGCGCCCCGTCCTCTTCCGGCCGCCCTACGGCGCCTACGACCGGGACACGCTGCGCGCGGCCGCGTCCTGCGGGGTGACGGCGGTGCCGCTGTGGGCCCAGGAGGCGTTCCCCGACCGCATCGAGTGGGGGCGCGCCGACCGGAAGTTCCACCCCGGGGACATCATCCTCACCCACTTCCGCGGCCCGGGGGAGTGGGACGGCACCATGACCGACATGGTGCGGCGGGTACTCGACACCGCGACCGAGCAGGGCTTCGCCCTCGCCCGGCTGGAGGACTACCTCTAGGAACTTTCGCGGACGCGCCGGGCGGCGCGTTCCGCGGGACGTGTCCCGGCGGTCAACCGGCCCCGGACGGGGGGCGTTTCACCGGCGCGCGCGCCCCCTCGCGCTACCGCCCACCAGGCGAACTGGCACTCTAGTTGACTGAGTGCTAACCGACGCATAGTCTCGATGCTGGCACTCTCACTGCGGGAGTGCCAGACACTGCGCGACAGGTTGATCCGGCACCCGCGACGACGGGTCCACCACGTCGCCGTCCAGCCATAGAAGACCCCGTGAGATCTCCGAAGGGGGAGGTCGGATCGTGACGACCGCCAGCTCCAAGGTTGCCATCAAGCCGCTTGAGGACCGCATCGTGGTCCAGCCGCTCGACGCCGAGCAGACCACGGCCTCGGGCCTGGTCATTCCCGACACGGCCAAGGAGAAGCCCCAGGAGGGCACCGTCCTGGCCGTCGGCCCCGGCCGCTTCGAGGACGGCAACCGCCTGCCGCTCGACGTCAAGGTCGGCGACATCGTTCTGTACAGCAAGTACGGCGGCACCGAGGTGAAGTACAACAACGAGGAGTACCTCGTCCTCTCCGCTCGCGACGTGCTCGCGATCATCGAGAAGTGATCGCACCGCGCCCCTGGGTCCACGGCTGACGCAGCCGTTCACGGCCCGGGGCGCGGTTTCGTTTTCCCCGAAGAACGCAAGGGACATCCACACCCATGGCGAAGATCCTGAAGTTTGACGAGGACGCCCGGCGCGCCCTCGAACGCGGCGTGAACCAGCTTGCCGACGCGGTCAAGGTGACCATCGGTCCCCGCGGCCGCAATGTCGTGATCGACAAGAAGTTCGGCGCGCCGACCATCACCAACGACGGTGTCACCATCGCGCGCGAGGTCGAGTCCGAGGACCCGTACGAAAACCTGGGCGCGCAGCTGGTGAAGGAGGTGGCGACCAAGACCAACGACATCGCTGGTGACGGCACCACCACCGCCACCGTGCTGGCGCAGGCGCTCGTCCGCGAGGGTCTGCGCAACGTGGCCGCCGGTGCCTCCCCCTCCGGCCTCAAGCGCGGCATCGACGCCGCCGTGGAGGCCGTCGCCGACGACCTGCGCGCCAGCGCCCGGCCCATCGACTCCAAGGAGGACATCGCCGCCGTCGCCGCGCTGTCCGCCCAGGAGAAGCAGGTCGGTGAGCTGATCGCCGAGGCCATGGACAAGGTCGGCAAGGACGGTGTCATCACCGTCGAGGAATCCCAGACCTTCGGCCTCGACCTCGACTTCACCGAGGGCATGGCCTTCGACAAGGGCTACCTCTCGCACTACATGGTGACCGACCAGGAGCGCATGGAGGCCGTCCTCGACGACCCCTACATCCTGATCCACCAGGGCAAGATCGGCTCCATCCAGGACCTGCTCCCGCTGCTGGAGAAGATCATGCAGGCCGGCGGCTCCCGGCCGCTGCTGATCGTCGCCGAGGACGTGGAGGGCGAGGCGCTGTCCACCCTCGTCGTCAACAAGATCCGCGGCACGTTCAACTCGGTGGCCGTCAAGGCCCCCGGCTTCGGCGACCGCCGCAAGGCGATGCTCGGCGACATGGCCACCCTCACCGGCGGCACCGTGATCTCCGAAGAGGTCGGCCTCAAGCTCGACCAGGCCGGTCTCGACGTGCTGGGCACCGCGCGCCGCGTGACCATCACCAAGGACGACACCACCATCGTCGACGGCGCGGGCAAGGCGGCCGACATCGAGGGCCGGGTCGCGCAGATCCGCGCCGAGATCGAGGCCACCGACTCCGACTGGGACCGGGAGAAGCTCCAGGAGCGGCTGGCCAAGCTGGCCGGCGGCGTGTGCGTCATCCGGGTCGGCGCCGCCACCGAGGTGGAGCTGAAGGAGAAGAAGCACCGCCTCGAGGACGCCATCTCCGCCACCCGTGCGGCCGTCGAGGAGGGCATCGTCCCCGGCGGTGGCGCCTCGCTCGTCCACTCGGCCAAGGTGCTCGACGGCGGCCTCGGCAAGACCGGCGACGAGGCCACCGGCGTGGCCATCGTGCGCCGTGCCGCGGTCGAGCCGCTGCGCTGGATCGCCGAGAACGCGGGCCTCGAAGGCTACGTGATCACCGCCAAGGTGGCCGAGCTGGACAAGGGCCAGGGCTTCAACGCGGCCACCGGGACCTACGGCGACCTGGTCGGCGACGGCGTGATCGACCCGGTGAAGGTGACCCGTTCCGCGCTGCAGAACGCGGCCTCCATCGCCTCCCTGCTGCTCACCACCGAGACCCTGGTGGTGGAGAAGAAGGAAGAGGAGCCGGAGCAGGCCGCCGGGCACGGCCACGGCCACGCCCACTGACGCGGTCGCGCACGACCCCGCGGGCCCCCGGCCCGCCGCCCGGAGCACCGGCGGCGGCCGGGGGCCCGCCGCCGTCCCTACCCCCGTTCCCCGGCCAGTTCACTGCCCGTCGTGCCGCGGCCCGTACCTGCGGCCCGCCCGGGAGGACAGGCCGCCGAGCGCGCCGCGCGGCGCCAGCCGGGCCGCGCCCATCAGCACCTTGTACCGCGGATCGGGAATGCACACCGTCCGCCGTCTGGCCAGATCCCGCAGTGCCGCGTCCACCACCCGGTCCGCGTCCAGCCACATCCAGCCCGGGATGTTGTCCGTCCCGAGCCCCGCCCGCTGGTGGAAGCCGGTGCGCACGAATCCGGGGCAGAGCGCCATCAGCCGCACGCCGTCGGCCGCGAGGTCCCGGGCCGCGCCCTCCGTGAACTGCACCACCCACGCCTTGGACGCCCCGTAGGTACCGCGCGGCAGGAACGCGGCCACCGACGCCACGTTCACCACGCCGCCCCGGCCGCGCCGCCGCATCGGCTCCGCGGCGGCCGAGGTCAGCCGCAGCACCGCCTCGCAGTGGACCTTGAGCATCCGCAGTTCGTCGGCCACGGGCACGTCCAGGTAGCTGCCCCGCTGCCCGAAGCCGGCATTGTTGATCAGCAGGTCTACCGGGTGCGCCCGTTCGGACAACCGCGCTTCGACAGCGGCGATGCCCTCGTCGGTCGACAGGTCCGCCCGCAGCACGGCGGCCTCGATCCCGTGCCGGTCGTGCAGTTCGGCGGCCTGGTGTCCCAGCGCCTGTGCGTCACGGGCCACCAGCACCAGGTCGTGCCGGTCACGGGCCAGCCGGCGGGCGAACGCGGCGCCGATCCCCGACGTCGCTCCGGTCACCAATGCAGTTGTCATACGAAGACCGTAGTGGGCGCTATCCGCGGGAGTGCGGCGCGTTCGCGTTCACCAGATCGCGGCGTGCGCGGCCGAGCAGCTCCTCGCGCTCGTCCTCGGTCAGGCCGCCCCAGACGCCGTACGGCTCGCGCACCGACAGCGCGTGCGCGGCGCACTCGGCGCGCACCGGGCAGCGCATGCACACTTCCTTCGCCGCTTCTTCGCGGGAGCTGCGCGCCGCTCCGCGCTCCCCCTCGGGATGGAAGAACAGTGAGCTGTCCACGCCCCGGCATGCGGCCAGCAGTTGCCAGTCCCACAGGTCGGCGTTGGGGCCAGGAAGGCGGGAGAAATCTGCCATGACGGTGTCCCATCGTCATCGAGGCTGAGGAAGGGGATGTAAATATGACTACCAGCTGAATATATATCTATGCACTCCAAGTCGGGCAATAAGGTCTAAAAAGGGCAAAAACGAATGTTCGGCGTGTTTGGCTGAGCGCGGCGGTCGCGTGACGAGCCGGTCACGTACAGTGCTGCTGCTGTGAGGTTGGAGGCCGTAACTCTTTCGGGTGACCGTCGTTGAGAGGGCGGAGGCGGTTGACACGGCTTGTCAATCGCACAGGTGACGACACACGACTGCCTGGAGGCTCAAGTGCGCATCAGCTGCGGAGGGCGACCATGACTTCCGTCCTTGTCTGCGACGACTCCCCGCTCGCCCGGGAGGCGCTCCGCCGCGCGGTCGCGACCGTGCCCGGCGTTGAGCGGGTCACTACGGCCGCCAACGGCGAGGAGGTCCTGCGCCGCTGGGGTGCCGACCGTTCCGACCTGATTCTGATGGACGTCCGAATGCCCGGCCTCGGCGGAGTGGAAACCGTGCGGCGGCTTCTTTCCGCGGACCCCGGCGCCCGCATCATCATGCTCACCGTCGCCGAGGACCTGGACGGCGTGGCGCTCGCCGTGGCCGCGGGGGCGCGTGGCTATCTCCACAAGGACGCCTCGCGCGCGGAGCTGCGCGCCACCGTCACGCAGGCGCTCGCCGATCCGACCTGGCGGCTGGCACCGCGCCGGCTGCGTTCCTCGGACATGGGGGCGGCCCCGACGCTGACCGCCCGCGAGATCCAGGTCCTGGAGGGGATGAGCCACGGCCGGTCCAACGCCGAGATCGGCCGTGAGCTTTTTCTCTCCGAGGACACGGTCAAGACGCACGCCCGCCGGCTGTTCAAAAAGCTGGGTGCTTCGGACCGCGCGCACGCCGTTGCCCTGGGGTTCCGGTGGGGGCTGGTGCGCTGAGCGACGGGACCGGACGGGGACGCGGCCACGAGTCGGCACCCCGTCCGGTGAGGAGCGGTGACCCAAAAGGATCGCGGGTGCCGCATCCTTGAGAGTATGACGCTCCTTGGGGACGAGTCGGCCAGGTGCGAGGGGAGGGCCCGGGACATGTCGTTCGGCACTCCCGCCCACAACGCTCCCGCCGCACATAACGCTTCGGTGCACAACTCCGCCCGCGGTGGTCCGGACCCTGCGGCGACGGTGCACCATGGACCGATGCGCGATGACGAGCACACGGCGATCGGCGCCCTCGTGCATCGCGCCGCCGAGGGTGACGCGCAGGCCACGCACGATCTGCTGGCCCATGTGCACCCGCTCGCGCTGCGCTACTGCCGGATGCGCCTGGCCCGGCTGCCGGGCGAGGCGCGGCACTTCGTGGACGATCTCGCGCAGGAGGTCTGTCTCGCGGTGCTCTGCGCGCTGCCCCGCTACCGGGACACCGGGCGGCCGTTCGACGCGTTCGTCGTCGCCATCGCGCAGCACAAGGTCGCCGATCTCCAGCGCGCCGCCCTGCGTCACCCCGGCAGCACCGCGGTCCCCTCCGACCAGATGCCCGAGCGGCCGGACGACTCGCTCGGCCCGGAGGAGCGCGCCCTGCTGAGCAGCGACGCCGAGTGGGCCCGCACCCTGCTGGCCAGCCTGCCGGACCACCTGCGCGAGCTGGTGCTGCTGCGGGTCGCGGTGGGGCTGACCGCGGAGGAGACCGGCCAGAAGCTCGGGATGTCGCCGGGCGCGGTGCGGGTCGCGCAGCACCGGGCGCTGAGCAGGCTGCGGGCGCTGGCCGGGCGCTGAGCCATCCCGGTGATGGCCGTAGCATGGACCTTCATGCGGGTTGCGCGGGAAAGGCTGTCATGACTGATTACGCGGGTGAGGTGCCGGAGAAGTTCGCGGCGCTCGGGCTGACCTTCGACGATGTGCTGCTGCTGCCTGGTGCGGCGGACATGGCGCCGGGCGACATCGACACCTCCTCGCACATCTCCCGCAACGTGCGGGTGCGCGTGCCGCTGCTCTCGGCCGCGATGGACCGGGTGACCGAGGCGCGCATGGCCATCGCCATGGCCCGGCAGGGCGGCGCCGGCGTCCTCCACCGGAATCTGTCGATCGAGGAGCAGGCCGCCCAGGTCGACCGCGTGAAGCGGTCGGAGGCGGGCATGGTCACCGATCCGATCACGATCCGCCCGGACGCGACGCTGCGGGAGGCCGACGAGCTGTGCGCCCGGTTCCGCATCAGCGGCGTGCCGGTCACCGACGCGGCGGGGCGGCTGCTCGGCATCGTGACCAACCGCGACATGGCCTTCGAGCCGGACCGCAGCCGTCAGGTGCGCGAGGTCATGACGCCGATGCCGCTGGTCACGGGCCGGGTCGGGATCTCGGGTCCGGACGCCATGGAGCTGCTGCGGCGGCACAAGATCGAGAAGCTGCCGCTGGTGGACGGCGAGGGTCTGCTCAAGGGCCTGATCACCGTCAAGGACTTCGTCAAGGCCGAGCAGTATCCGAACGCGGCGAAGGACGGGGAGGGCCGGCTCATCGTCGGCGCGGCCGTCGGCGTGGCCGGTGACGCGTACGAGCGGGCCCAGGCGCTGATCGAGGCCGGGGTGGACTTCGTCGTGGTGGACATCGCGCATGGGCACTCCCGTCTCGTGCCCGATATGGCCGCGAAGATCAAGTCGAACTACGACCGGGTGGACGTCGTCGCGGGGAACGTGGCCACCAGGGACGGCGCGCAGGCGCTGGTGGACGCCGGTGTGGACGGCATCAAGGTCGGTGTCGGCCCCGGCTCCATCTGTACGACCCGGGTGGTCGCCGGGATCGGCGTGCCCCAGGTCACCGCGATCCACGAGGCGTCTCTCGCCGCGCGCGAGGCGGGCATCCCGGTCATCGGGGACGGCGGCCTCCAGTACAGCGGCGATATCGCGAAGGCGCTGGTCGCGGGCGCCGACACGGTGATGCTCGGCAGCCTCCTCGCCGGCTGCGAGGAGTCGCCCGGCGAGCTGATGTTCATCAACGGCAAGCAGTTCAAGTCCTACCGCGGCATGGGCTCCCTCGGGGCCATGCAGTCGCGCGGGGAGCAGCGTTCGTACTCGAAGGACCGTTACTTCCAGGACGAGGTGGCCGACGACGACCGGCTGGTCCCGGAGGGCATCGAGGGGCAGGTGCCCTTCCGCGGGCCGCTCGCGTCCGTGGTGCATCAGCTGGTCGGCGGTCTGCACCAGTCGATGTACTACCTCGGCGGCCGGACCGTTCCGGACATCAAGGAGCGCGGCCGGTTCGTGCGCATCACCTCGGCGGGGCTCAAGGAGAGCCACCCGCACGACATCCAGATGACGACCGAGGCCCCGAACTACTCGCGGCGCTGACCGGCCGCGACGCAAGGAGAATCCTCCGTGACTGAAATCGAGATCGGCCGCGGCAAGCGCGGGCGGCAGGCTTACGCGTTCGATGACATCGCCGTGGTGCCGAGCCGGCGCACGCGCGACCCCAAGGAGGTCTCGATCGCCTGGCAGATCGACGCCTACCGGTTCGAGCTCCCGTTCCTCGCCGCGCCGATGGATTCCGTGGTCTCGCCCGCCACCGCCATCCGCATCGGCGAGTTCGGCGGGCTCGGCGTTCTCAACCTGGAGGGTCTGTGGACCCGCTACGAGGACCCGGAGCCCCTGCTCGCCGAGATCGCCGGCCTCGACGAGACCGCGGCGAACCGGCGGCTCCAGGAGATCTACGCCGCGCCGATCCAGGAGGAGCTGATCTTCCGGCGGATTCGTGAGGTCAGGGAGGCCGGCGTGGTCACCGCGGCGGCGCTCTCGCCGCAGCGCACCGCGCAGTTCTCCAAGGCGGTGCTGGACGCGGGCGTCGACATCTTCGTCATCCGCGGCACCACGGTCTCCGCCGAGCACGTGTCGGGGGCCGCCGAGCCGCTGAACCTGAAGCAGTTCATCTACGAGCTGGACGTGCCGGTGATCGTCGGCGGCTGCGCCACCTACACCGCCGCCCTGCACCTGATGCGCACCGGCGCCGCCGGCGTGCTCGTCGGCTTCGGCGGCGGCGCCGCGCACACCACGCGGAACGTGCTGGGCATCCAGGTGCCCATGGCCACCGCGGTGGCCGATGTCGCGGCGGCGCGCAGGGACTACATGGACGAGTCGGGCGGGCGCTACGTGCACGTCATCGCGGACGGCGGCGTGGGCTGGTCGGGCGACCTGCCGAAGGCGGTCGCCTGCGGCGCGGACGCGGTGATGATGGGCTCGCCGCTGGCGCGCGCCGCGGACGCCCCCGGCCGCGGCCACCACTGGGGCATGGAGGCCGTGCACGAGGACGTGCCGCGCGGCAAGAAGGTCCACCTCGGCACCGTCGGGACGACGGAGGAGATCCTCATGGGCCCCTCGCATATCCCCGACGGCTCGATGAACTTCTTCGGGGCCCTGCGCCGCGCGATGGCGACGACGGGCTACTCGGAGCTGAAGGAGTTCCAGCGGGTCGAGGTCATGGTCGCCAGGTCCCGCTGACCCGGCCGGCCCGCGGCGCCTCAGCCGCGGCGCCAGGGGCCGGTGATCGCCAGCAGGATGCCGGGCTCCTGAATGCTCGCGTACAGGGTTTCGCCGTCCGGCGAGAAGGTCACCCCGGCGAACTCGCTGTACTCGGGCTCATCCTCGGTGCCGATGTTCACCTCGTTGCGGGCCATCGGGTACGTGCCGCCGTCCTCGTCGGTGCCGAACAGGTGCTGAAGCCCCTCGCCGTCCTCGGCGATGACCAGGCCGCCGTACGGGGAGACGGTGATGTTGTCCGGGCCGTCCGGGCGGTCGCCGCCGTCCGGGTCGGGGTTCACCCCGAAGCGGATCTTCAGGGTGGCGGCGCGCCGTTTCGGGTCGTAGAACCAGACCTGCCCGTCGTGCGGCTCGCCCGGGCTCTCCTCCCGGGCGTAGGACGACACGAAGTACGCGCCGCCGTCGCCCCACCACATGCCTTCGAGCTTCTGGCCGCGCGTGACACGGCCGTCCTCGAACTGTTCGCGCACCGGCGTGTCCCGCGCGTCGCGGTCGGGCACGGGCACCCAGTCCACGCCGAGGACCGTGCCCGGCTCGGTCACCCGGGAGAGGTCGTCGACGAACCGGCCGCGGTCGTCGAAGCAGCGGAACGCCTCGAACGCGCCGTCCTCGTCCGCCAGCGTGCCGAGCCGGCCGCGGCCGTGGCGGAAACCGGACGGCGGGGTCCAGCGGTAGAACAGCCCGTTCGGCTCGTCCGCGTCCTCCGTCAGGTAGAGGTGGCCGCGCTCGGGGTCGACGACGACGGCCTCGTGGTCGAAGCGGCCCAGGGCCTTGATCGGCCGAGGGCTCCGGTTGGCCTCCGGGTCCTCGGGGACGACCTCGAAGACGTACCCGTGGTCGCGGGTCATGCCGTTCTCCCCGGCAAGGTCGGAGTTCTCCTCGCAGGTCAGCCAGGTGCCCCAGGGCATGGTGCCGCCGGCGCAGTTGTTCGAGGTGCCGGCCACGCCGACCCACTCGGCGACCTGCCGTCCGTCCGCGCCGACCTCCACGACCGTGCAGCCGCCGGGCGCCGCCGGGTCGTACACCAGTCCCTCGGTGAGCGGCACGGGGTGGTCCCACTCGGAACGGGGGCCGTCCATCTCGTGGTTGACGACCAGGAGGACCGTGCCGCGCGGGCCCTCGAAGGTGCCGGTGCCGTCGTGGTTGCCCGGCGTCGTCTCGCCCGTGGTCAGCGTCGTGCGGCCGGTGCGGGTGAGGACGCGGTAGGAGAAGTCCTCGGGCAGCGACAGGATTCCGTCGGGATCGGCCACCAGCGGCCCGTACCCGGCGCCGCCCGTCTGCCGCCCCGCCTCGCAGGCCAGCGCGCCGGGGGCACTCGCCAGCACGCCCACGCTTCCGGTCAGCGCCACCCCCGAGCCGAGGGCGGAACGTCCCATGAAGGTCCGGCGGCTGAACCCCGCCCTTCCGCCTGCTTCGGTCGTGCGTTCGTCTGCGCTCATGTGGCATCACCTTGGCGCCGCGGAGGAAATGGCGCCTGAACGCTAGGCGACGCGGGCCGGACGTTACAACCGGTGTGCCGCTCCCGCCGGGGTGGCGCCGCGCGTGTCGAGCAGCAACTGCGCCTTGGCGGCAAGGCCTTGGAGGTCGTACGTGCTGTGGTGCTGGAGCAGCAGCGTCAGGTCGGCGGCGGCGGCGGACTCGTAGAGCGAGTCCGCCCTGGCGACCGGTCGGCCCGCCACGCGCCACTCGGCGACGAACGGGTCGTGGAACATCAGCTCCGCGCCGAGCGTCAGCAGCCGGGAGGCGATCTCGCCCGCGGGCGCGCCCTGCCGGTCGGGCAGGTCCGGCCGGTAGGTGACGCCGAGCAGCAGGACGTGGGCGCCGCGCGCCGACTTGCCGTGCTCGTTGAGCAGCGCGGCGGCGCGCTGGGTGACGTAGCGCGGCATCCGTTCGTTGACCTCGCGCGCCAGTTCGACCAGGCGCAGCCGCCCGCCCGGATCGCAGGCCGCCGCGCGGCCCCCGACCCCGGGCCCGGGGCGGAAGGCGAGGAAGCCGAACGGTTTGGACTCCGCGCAGCGCACCACGTCCCATACGTCGATGCCCAACTCGTGGCACAGCACGGCCATTTCGTTGACGAGCGCGATGTTGACGTGCCGGAAGTTCGTTTCGAGCAGCTTCACCGCCTCGGCCTCCTGCACGCCTCGCGCCCGCACCACCTTGTCGGCCAGCCGCCCGTAGAACGCCGCGGCGGCCTCGGTGCAGGCCGGGGTGAGGCCGCCGATGACGCGGGGGATGCCGGCGTAGCCGACCGTTCGGCTGCCCGGGTCGAGCCGCCCCGGGGCGTGCGCCAGGTGGAAGTCGCGCCCGGCGCGCAGGCCGGAGCCGCGTTCGAGCAGCGGGCGCAGCACGTCCCGGGTGGTGCCGGGGTGCACCGTGGACTCCAGCACCACCAGCATGCGCGGGCGCAGCACCGGGGCCAGCGCCTGTGCGGCCTCCCGGACCGCGCTCAGATCCGGGGCGTGCCCCGCGCCGGGCGGGGTGGCCGCGCAGATCAGCGCGGTGCGCACCCGGCCGAGGTCCGCCGGGTCGCTGCTGGCGCGGAACCCCGCGGCGAGCATGCGGCGCAGCTCGGCCGCGGACAGTGAGCCGCCGGCGGGTGGCCGGCCCGCGTTGATCCCGGCGGCGGCATCGGGGTCCGCGAGGAAGCCGACGGTGCCGATGCCGGCGGCGGTGGCGGCGCGGGCGGCGGGCAGCCCCAGCTGCCCCAGGCCGAGCACGGCGAGATCAGCGGGCATTCGCGGTACCGCTCCCTTCTCCCCGGTGGTCAGCTTAGGGGCATATATGACAGATGTAGCTGATTGACCCCCTGGGCCGGACCGACGGCGCGCCAAAGCGGAGGAAATGGGGAATCATCGAGAGGGCACACGGAGGGGGAACAGCGGTAGGAATCCGGGCGGGACCGTTTGGTGCGACAGCAGCCGGACTTGAAGGAGGCAGAGGCGTGAGGACAGCCGCATTGGGGCCGGAGCAGCGGGCCGAAGCACTTGCCCGGATGGCGGAACGTGAGCTGGACGTGCTGGTGATCGGCGGCGGTGTGGTCGGCGCGGGCACCGCCCTCGACGCCGTGACCCGCGGCCTGGCCACCGGCCTGGTCGAGGCCAGGGACTGGGCGTCGGGCACGTCGAGCCGGTCGAGCAAGCTGATCCACGGCGGGCTGCGCTACCTGGAGATGCTGGACTTCGGCCTGGTCCGCGAGGCCCTCAAGGAGCGCGGACTGCTGCTGAGCCGCATCGCCCCGCACCTCGTGCGGCCGGTCCCGTTCCTGTACCCGCTGCGGCACCGCGGCTGGGAGCGGCTGTACGCGGGCTCGGGCGTGGCGCTGTACGACGCGATGTCGATGTCCTCGGGACACGGCCGCGGCCTGCCGCGGCACCGGCACCTGTCACGGCACCGGGCGCTGCGGGTGGCGCCCTGCCTGAAGAAGGAGGCGCTGGTCGGCGCGTTGCAGTACTACGACGCGCAGGTGGACGACGCCCGCTACGTGGCCGCGCTGGTGCGCACGGCGGCCGGCTACGGGGCGCACGTGGCGAACCGCGCGCGGGTGGCCGAGTTCCTGCGCGAGGGCGAACGCGTGGTCGGCGCGCGGGTCAGGGACCTGGAGCAGGACGGCACCTACGAGGTGCGCGCGAAGCAGGTCGTGAACGCCACGGGGGTGTGGACGGACGACACGCAGTCGATGATCGCCGAGCGCGGACAGTTCCACGTCAAGGCCTCCAAGGGCATCCACCTGGTGGTGCCGAAGGACCGCATCCACTCCTCGACCGGCCTCATCCTGCGCACCGAGACCAGCGTGCTGTTCGTCATCCCGTGGGGCAGGCACTGGATCGTCGGCACGACCGACACCGCGTGGGACCTGGACAAGGCCCACCCGGCCGCGTCGAGCGCGGACATCGACTACCTGCTCGACCATGTGAACTCCGTGCTGGCCGTTCCCCTGACGCGGGACGACGTCGAAGGTGTGTACGCGGGACTGCGCCCGCTGCTCGCGGGGGAGTCGGACGCGACGAGCAAGCTGTCCCGCGAACACACGGTGGCCCACCCCGTGCCTGGCCTCGTGGTGGTGGCCGGCGGCAAGTACACGACGTACCGGGTGATGGCGAAGGACGCGGTGGACGCGGCCGTCCACGGCCTGGACCAGCGGGTCGCCGCCTGCTGCACGGAAGAGGTGCGGCTGGCCGGGGCGGAGGGGTTCCACGCGCTGTGGAACGCGCGGGCCAGGCTGGCGGCGCGGGCCGGGCTGCACGAGGCCAGGGTGGAGCATCTGCTGCACCGCTACGGCTCCCTGACGGAGGAGCTGCTCGATCTGGTCGCCGCCGACCCGGCCCTCGGGGAACCGCTGCCCGCGGCGGACGACTACCTCAAGGCCGAGATCGTGTACGCCTGTTCACACGAGGGTGCCCGGCACCTGGAGGACGTGCTGACGCGCAGGACCCGTATCTCGATCGAGACGTTCGACCGGGGCACGCGCAGTGCGCGGGAGTGCGCCCGGCTCATGGCGGGCGTGCTGGGCTGGACGCCGGAGCAGGTCGAACGCGAGGTGGAGCACTACGAGAAGCGGGTCGAGGCGGAGCGCGAGTCGCAGTTGCAGCCCGACGACCAGACCGCCGACGCGGCCCGCCTCGGCGCGCCTGACACGGTCCCGCTCTGACGCGGCGCGGCTCCCCGGGCCCAGGGAGTCGGCGGCATGGGTGACAATGGCCGGGGAAGCCGGAGGGGACGCATGGGCCAAGACAATGGGGACATCGAGCCGCGCGAGAAGAAGACACCCGACGCCGCAGAGCCGCCGTCCGAGGCGGCGAAGACACCACGGGACGCGGCGCCTCCGCCCCCCGAGAAGCCCGCTCCGCGGGCCGCGGGGGCGGGCCGGGTTGCCGATCCGCGGGTGAGCGCGGAGTCCGCCGCGGAGTCCGACGCGGAGCCGGAGCCGGAGCCCGCAGCCGCGGCGGGGGCCGCGAAGTCGGGGGAGCGGAAGGACGGTTCGGGGGACCGTTCGGAGTCCTCCGCAGCCGGGGCGGGCGAGGACAAGGCGACCCAGGTGGTGCGGGGCGTCCGGCTGCTGAACGGGCGGTACCGGCTCGGGGCCGTCGTCGGGCGGGGCGGCATGGGAACGGTGTGGCACGCCACCGACGAGGTGCTGGGGCGGGCTGTCGCCGTGAAGGAGCTGCGGCTGCCGCCCGGTGTCGACGATGGCGAGCGCAAGCGGATGATCACCAGGACGCTGCGCGAGGCCAAGGCGATCGCGACGATCCGCAGCCGCGGCGTCGTGACGATCTACGACGTCGTGGACGAGGGGTCCAGGCCGTGGATCGTGATGGAGCTGATCGAGGGCCGTTCGCTGGCCGACATCATCAGGAACGACGGCCCCATGCCGCCGCGCCGCGCCGCCGAGATCGGGCTGGCCGTGCTCGACGTGCTGCGCGCCGCGCACGCCGCCGGGATTCTGCACCGCGACGTCAAGCCGTCCAATGTGATCATCGCGGACGAGGACAACCGCGTGGTGCTCACCGACTTCGGCATCGCGAAGGTGGAGGGCGACCCGTCCATCACCTCGACCGGCATGCTCGTCGGAGCCCCGTCGTACATCTCGCCTGAGCGGGCCACCGGCGAGGCGCCCGGGCCGCCCGCCGACCTGTGGTCGCTCGGCGCGCTGCTGTACTGCTGCGTGGAAGGCCGCCCGCCCTATGACGAGGGCGGCGCCATCGCCACGCTGGCGGCCGTGATGCACGACCCGGTTCCGCCGCCGCTCAGCGCGGGGCCGCTGACCGAGGTCATCACCCGGCTGCTGATGAAGAAGCCGGCGCAGCGGATCGACGAGCCGGGCGCACGCCGGCTCCTGACCGCGGCGCTGGCCGCCGTCGAGGACCCGACGATCGCGGTGGACGTGCCGGAGGCGCCGCCCACGCCGGCGCAGCCGGCCGCGGCCATCGCGCCGGCGGCGCCCGCCGCTTCCCCCGCGTCGCCCAAGGGCGCATCCGGGGGTTCGACCGGGGGTTCGACCGGACCGATGCCCGCGACGCGCACCGGGCAGGACGACGGGCGTCGGCGCGTGCTGATCGCCGCGGGTGTGGTCGTGGCGCTGCTCGCGCTGGTCGGTGTACTGCTCGCCGCGCAGCTCGGGAGCGGCGACGAGGGCGACGACGGCGGCGCGCAGGGCGGGGACGGCAGCGGTGAGCCGTCCGCTCCCGCCGATGACGAGCCGTCGGAGGAGGAGCCGGCCGGGGAGGACCCGGCCGGGGAGGACCCGGCCGGGGAAGGTCCGTCGGGGGACGCGTCGGAGGAGGACGGCGATCCGCCGGCCGAGGAAGGGCCGCCGGGCACGTCGCCGGAGAACGATCCGGACGCGTCCGTGCCGGACAGCCCGGCCGGGTACGCCGAAGTCGTCGACGGGGACTTCAACTTCAGCATGTCCCTGCCGCGCGGCTGGGAGCGCACGGGCATAGCGGGTCAGAACTCGGGGGCGATATACAGCGCTCCGGACGGCTCGGCGCCCAAGGTGCAGGTCGACTTCAACAGCAGTCCGGGGGAGGACGCGGAGGCCGCCTGGCGTTCCCTTGAGCCCGCGGTCAGGCAGAACAGCACGGACTACGAGCTGATCAGCCTGGAGACGATCGAGTGGCGCGACTATCCGACCGTTGCGGACTGGCAGTTCGAGCGTACCGAGCGCGGGGAACGGGTACGTGTGCTCAACAGGGGTTTCCGGGTCGACGACGACCGCGGCTACGCCGTGATGATCACGTGCCCGGCGGAGGAGTGGGATGACGCCTCCTGCCGCACGCTCAGGGAGACGGCTTTCGCGACATTCCAGCCGTTGAACTGAGAATGATTGAGAGTTGACGGACCGTAGGCGCGTCATGTCCGCGGCGCGTATGGTGAGACACCGGATCGGGCGCGGAGGTTCGCACGCGGTGGGGAGGCATCGTGGACAGTTACGCGGGACGGCTGCTGGCCAATCGCTATCGGCTTCCGAGGACTCCTTCTGACGAGTTCGAGCTGATCGAGTCGCGGGCCTTCGACACGGCGAGCGGGCAGGAAGTCCTGGTGCGCCAGGTGCCGTTGCCCGAGGTCGTCGAGGCGGAGACGCTCGACGACGACGGCCGCGGGGTGCGGCCGGTGGCGCGCGGCCACGAGGAGACCGCCACGCGCACACCGGATGATCCGGTGGTGCGGCGGGCGGTGGAGGCCGCGGTCGCGGCGGCGGGAGTGCCGGACCACCCGCGTCTCGACCAGGTCTTCGACGTTTTCGTGCAGGGCGACGGCCTGTGGATCGTCAGTGAGTTAGTACCGGCCCGGCCGCTCGCCGCGGTGCTGGCGGAGGAGCGGCTCGGCCCGTTCCGGGCCGCCGAGGTGGCGGCCGATCTGCTGGCGGCGCTGCGCATCGTGCACGCGCACGGCTGGACCCACCGGAACGTCACGGCTCGTACGGTGCTGATCTGCGAGGACGGCCGCGCGGTGCTGACGGGCCTCGCGGCGGGCGCGGCGGAGGAGGCGCTGTGCGGCTACGACCCGCTGCCCGCGGGCGTGCCCGACACGTTCGCGCCGGCGCGGGAGCCCGCGCTGCCCGCGGCCCCCGCGCCGTCCCCGTCCCCGTCCCCGCCTCCGGCCCTGCCGCCGCAGGTTCCGCGGGGCCCGCAGCCGGGTGCGCCCTGGCAGGACCAGGGCCGGGCGTCGGAGCACGGCGAGCTGGCCGCCCGGGTGCGGGAGCAGGGCGGGCTGCCGCCTGGTTTCGAGGCGCAGCCGTTCGGGCCGGAGGCGTACCGGCGCTGGGACACCGGGAGCATGCCCCGCGTCGACGAGCAGGACGACGGCGGCCCGGCGGGCCCTGGCGGCGCGGCCGGGCTCGTGGAGCGGGTGCGGGAGCAGGGCGGGGCGCCCCAGCAGCCGCACGAACGGCCGCCGGACGCGGGGCACGTGGGGCACGTGGGGCACGCGGGCAGTGGTGACCAGCTGCCGGCCACCTGGGACTTCGAGGGCGGTGCCCGCCGCGGGGACGACACGGCGCGGCCGGGCGGCACGGACCGGGCCGCCCGCAGCGGCGCCATCGCCGCCTACCGGGCGGGTACCCAGGCGGGCGCGGCGCGCCGCGGCGGCAACGGTCCTTCCACCGGGCCGACGGATGTGCCGGGGACCGGGCGGCCGACGCACCCGGTGCGCACCGGCTGGGAGCCGGTGCCCCGCCAGGAGCGTGGCCAGGAGCCGCCGCCACCCCGGCCGGAGCCGGAGCCGGCGCGTGAGCCGGTGCCCGCCGCCGCCGTGCGGCGCGCGGGGGCCCGTTACCGCGGCCCGGACACGGCGCTGGCCGCCGAGCGTGCGCGGCAGGCGCGCATCATGACCGTGGGCGCCGTCACCGAGCGCTGGGCGCCGGAGCAGGCCGGGCCGGTGTACGAGAACTGGCGGCTCGCCCCGCCGGTCGGCCCGCCCGCGGACTTCTGGGCGCTGGGCGCGCTGCTGTTCCGAGCCGTTCAGGGGCATCCGCCCTATCCGGAGGAGAACGCGGCGGAGCTGACGCAGGCGGTCTGCGCGGAGCAGCCGGCGTTCGCCGAGGACTGCGGCGCCCTGCGCCCCATCATCGAGTCGCTGCTGCGGCAGGACCCGACCGACCGGCCGCGCGCCGAGGATCTGCGGGGCTGGCTGCGGTCGCTGCTGCGCAGCGCGCCGGAGCCCGAGGTGGGCCGCAATACGGTGACGGCCCCGCCCGCGCTCGAACCGGGGCGGCCCGCCGACCCGCGGCGCCTGCCCATCCTGCGCCGCCGGGGCGAGCTGGTCGGCCCGCGCCGGCGCCCGCGGCGCCCCCGCAGCCCGCGCCGCCTCGGCCGGGCGATGCTCGTCCTCGTGCTGCTCGGCCTGGCCGGGGCGGTCGCCTCGGTGCTGGCGTTCATGTCGGACGAGGGGACGACGCGCGGCGCCGCGCCGCCGCCTCGGGCGCCGGAGGCGCAGCCGGGGGGCGACCCGACGGCGGACGAGTCGCCGCCGGTCGAGGAGGAGGACCCGGCGCCGGAGCCCACCGAGGACGCCACGCAGCCCTCGCCCGCGGAGGAGGACCAGCAGCTCGCGCCGCCGCCGGACGGCTACGTCGTGCAGGAGGACGAGGCCGGGTTCGCGCTGACCGTTCCCGAGGGGTGGGAGCGGCAGGGCGAGAACGGGGAAGGCCAGATCATCTACGCGGGGGACGGCCTGGAAGTCCTGGTGGTGCCGGGCCGGGACCGGGTCGGCGAGTTCGCCGAGGAGCCCAGGGACTACCAGATGGGGCAGGAGCCGGAGCTGGCCGAGTACCGCGCCTACCAGTTCAGGTCGGCGGAGCACCTGTACGAGACGCGGGTCGGCGACATCCTGTGGGCGGAGGGCGTCTTCGCCTGGCGGAACGACCAGGGTGACCGGGTGGCGCACAACCGGGCGTTCCTGATCGACGGCGCCTACCACGTCGTGCAGGTGCGCGGCCCCGCGGACCAGGGGGACCGGCTCGGCGAGATCTACGACGTCGTGGCCGAGAGCTACCGTGCCGGCGGCTGAACGGGGCGCCGCGGCCCGGGGATTCGTGCCAGTGTTCGCTGGCGAAAACCGGTTACCAATAGGTAGTCAGCCGTGGTCGGACGGTCGTACTCTCCGGCTATGACGACAGTGCAGTCCGATTCCCCGGCCCGCCCGCCGCGCGTGGTCACCGAGGATCTGGTGGAACAGCTGACCCGGGGCGTCATCGGCCGGGGCAGGACGGCCTGCCACTCGCCGCTCACCGGCGACCGGCTCGCCGAACTGCCCGAGGCCACGGAGGACGACGTCGCCCTGGCCTTCGAGCGGGCCAGAGCGGCCCAGCCCGCCTGGGCGGCGAGACCCGTGCGGCAGCGGGCCGCCGTGCTGCTGCGCTTCCACGACCTGCTGCTGCGCCGTCAGAAGCTCGTCCTCGATCTGATCCAACTGGAGACGGGCAAGGCCAGGCTGCACGCCCACGAGGAGGTGCAGGCGGTCGCGATGGCCGCCAGGCACTACGGCCGCAGGGCGCCCGCCTACCTCCGGCCGAGGCGGCACGCCGGGGCGATCCCCGTGCTGACGCGGGTGAGCGAACTGCGCCACCCGCGGGGCGTCGTCGGCCATATCTCGCCGTGGAACTACCCACTCGAACTGTCCGTCGGCGACGCCCTGCCCGCGCTCGCCGCGGGCAACGCCGTCGTGATGAAACCGGACACCGAGACGGCGCTGACCGCGCTGTGGGCGCGGGCGCAGCTGATCGACGCCGGGCTGCCGCCCGAGGTGTGGCAGATCGTGCTGGGCGAGGGCCCGGTCGTCGGCCCGCACGTCGTCCGGCACGCCGACTACGTCACGTTCACCGGCTCCACCAGAACCGGGCGCGAGGTGGCCGAGCGGGCCGCGGCCCGCCTGATCGGCGCCAGTCTCGAACTCGGCGGCAAGAACGCCATGCTGGTGCTCGACGACGCGGACCTCGACAAGGCCGCGGCCGGGGCGGTCCGGGCCTGCTTCGCCTCCGCGGGGCAGCTGTGCATCTCCGTGGAGCGGCTGCTCGTGCACGAGCGCGTGGCCGACGCGTTCCTGGCGCGCTTCCTCGAACGGGTCGGGGCGCTGCGGCTCGGCGCGCCGCTCGACTGGGGCACGGACCTGGGCTCGCTGGCCTCCCAGCGGCAGCTGGACACCGTGGTGCGGCACGTCGAGGACGCCGTGGCACGCGGGGCCGAGGTGCTCACCGGCGGGAAGCCGCGCCCGGACCTGGGCCCGTTCTTCTACGAGCCCACCGTCCTGGCGGGCGTCGAGCCGTCGATGCTGGTGTGCGAGAACGAGACGTTCGGCCCGGTCGTCTCGGTCCACCGGTTCGCCGACGAGGCGGAGGCGGTCGCCCGCGCCAACGCCACCAGGTACGGCCTCAACTCCTCGGTGTGGTCTCGGGACACGCGGCGCGCCCGGCGCATCGCGGCGCGGCTGCGGACCGGCAGCGTCAACATCAACGAGGCGTACGCCGCGGCCTACGGCAGCATCCAGGCGCCGATGGGCGGCATGGGCGACTCCGGGATCGGCCGCCGCCACGGCGCGGAGGGCATCCTCAAGTACACCGAGTCGCAGACGGTCGCCCAGCAGCGGCTGCTGCCGATGGCGCCTTCGCTCGGCCTCGACGACCGCCGCTACGCCGAGCTGATGACCCGTTCCCTGCGGGCGCTCAAGACGCTGAGGTTCCGCTGATGACACGCGACGACGGACGCGACGCGCAGGACTTCGACTACGACGTGGTGATCGTCGGCTCGGGGTTCGGCGGCGCGGTGTCCGCGCTGCGGCTGACCGAGAAGGGCTACCGGGTCGCGGTGCTCGAGGCCGGCCGTCGTTTCACCCGCGCCGACCTGCCGAAAAGCTCCTGGGACCTGCGGAACTACCTGTGGGCGCCGCGGCTGCGGCTGTACGGCATCCAGCGCATCCACCTGCTGCGCAAGGTGATGATCCTCGCGGGCGCGGGCGTCGGCGGCGGTTCGCTCAACTACGCGAACACGCTGTACGTGCCGCCCGTGGCGTTCTTCGAGGACCGCCAGTGGCGCGGCATCACCGACTGGCGGCAGGAGCTGGCGCCGTACTACGACCAGGCCGCGCGCATGCTCGGGGTCCGCACCAACCCGACGGTCACCGCGGTGGACCGGCATCTGAAGGCGGCGGCCGAGAAGATGGGCTGCGGCGACACGTTCCACCTGGCGCCGGTCGGCGTCTTCTTCGGCGACGAGCACGACGGTGACGGCACCGCCGCGGCCGGCCCCGGCGGCGAGGTGCCCGACCCCTACTTCGGCGGCGCCGGGCCTGCCCGCCGGGCCTGCACCGAATGCGGCGAGTGCATGACCGGCTGCCGGCACGGCGCGAAGAACACGCTGAACGAGAACTACCTGTACCTCGCCGAGCGCGCGGGCGCCGAGGTCCACCCGCTGACCACCGTGACCGCCGTGACCGAACTGCCCGGCGGGGACGGCCACCTGGTCACCGCCGTGCCGACCGACGCCTCGGCGCGCGGGCGGCGGCGCCGCGGGCGCACGCTGCGCGCGCGGCACGTCGTGCTCGCGGCGGGCACCTACGGCACGCAGACGCTGCTGCACCGCATGCGCGACAGCGGCGCGCTGCCCCGCATATCCGACCGGCTCGGCACGCTGACCCGCACCAACTCCGAGGCGCTGGTCGGCGCCCGCACGAGCCCGCGGCGCTACCGCGCCAGGCACGGCCCGGACGCGGAGCCCGACTTCACGCACGGCGTCACCATCACCTCGTCCGTTCACCCGAACGAGCACACCCACATCGAGCCGGTGCGCTACGGCAAGGGCTCCAACGCGATGGGGTTCCTGTCGATCGAGCAGTTCCCCAGGGGCGGCCTGCCGCGGGCGCTGTCGTACGCGTTGACGTCGTTGCGCCACCCGCTGCTGTTCCTGATATCGATGTCCAACCGGAGATGGTCGGAACGGACCATCATCGGCCTGGTCATGCAAACGCACGACAATTCCCTGACCACGTTCCGGAAGCGGCGCGGGCTCGGGAAGGGCACCCTGTCGGCCAGGCAGGGACACGGCGCGCCGAACCCGGACCACATACCCGAGGGGGCCGAGGCCGCCCGCAGGCTCGCCGAGGACATCAACGGCTTCGCGGGCACGAACGTCGGCGAGCTGATCGGCTCCCCGCTGACCGCGCACTTCCTCGGCGGCTGCCCCATCGGCGCCGACGCCGGGCACGGCGTGGTCGACCCGTACCACCGGCTGCACGGGCACCCCGGGATCTCGGTCGTCGACGGCTCCGCGGTGTCCGCCAACCTCGGCGTCAACCCGGCGCTCACCATCACCGCGCAGGCCGAACGGGCGATGGCGCTGTGGCCCAACAAGGGCGAGCCCGACCCGAGGCCAGGACAGGGCGCCGCCTATACGACGCTCCCGCCCGTATCGCCCCGCGCGCCCGCCGTGCCCGGCGGGGCGTTCGGGGAACTGCGCACCACCGTCGTCCTGCCCGTCCCCGAGGTGCCGCGGCGCCCCGCGGACACCGCGTAGCGCGGCGCGGCAGGACACGGCGAAGAAGGGGTCCGCTCCCCGGGGGAATGGGAGCGGACCCCTTCGGTCTGTGCGGGCCCCTCGGGCCAGAACCGGTTACTCCTGATATGACAGGCGGCGGGGCCCTGAGGTTGTGCACGGCCCGATCACGAAACAGCCACGGAAACACGCAGGTGCGACGGGGGTTCCGCGGCGAGGAGCCCCGGCCAACGAAGGCCGGGGCTCCCGCGCAGCACGGGCGACAGGGCGGCGCCGGTGCTGGGAAGCGGTGCCCGGGGGTAGGCACCGCTGCCGTTGGCCGGACCACTGGAGGGGGTGCGCCGTGGTCCGCCAACAGGTCTGGCTGGTCTTGGTCGTCGGGGCTGTGAGCGCGGCGGCCGGCTCCCGGCGTCCCGGGAACCGGCCGCCCGCCAGGACGTGACCGGCCTGCTGTCCCCTGCTGCCCGGCCACCGCACCGGGGCGAGGTCCCACGGCGCGCGGCCCCCGCCACACCGCGGGGACCGGGGCGCCTCATCGCCCCGGGGACAATCCCTTCAACGAAGCCCTCCGCGGCCGGTCACGCTCCGGACGGGTGACTCTTCGCGCTCCGGTGCGCCCTGGTGCGCGACGCGCGCCGCCGGGCCGGCCGCGGGGCGGTCAGACCCGGCCGCGGCACAGGTCGAGCAGCGTCATCGCCAGGCCGGTGCCGGGGGCGCCGAGGCCGTCCCGGTACCGGCGCAGCACCTCCATCTCGCGGGCCAGGTGGACACGGCGGCCGCCCGCCGCGATGCGGGTGGCCTGGATCTGCTCCGAGACCGAGATCCGTTCCTTGATCAGGCTGATGATGCTGTCGTCCAGGGCGTCGATCCGGCCGCGCGCGTCGGCGATGGTGTGCTCGGCGGTGGCGTGCTCGGCGGTGGTGCTCTCGCTGGTGGTCATGCGGGTCTCCTGGTGGGGTGGTGGTGGGTGCCCCGGCCCGGCTGCCGCCCGCGGAACGGATGCGCCCCGGGCCGCAAAGAGCGGTGCCCGGGGCGTTCGCTGGGAAAGTCGCTGGTCAGTGAGGTGCGCAGCGCTCCTTGCGGCAGCCGGCCGGGCCGGTGCCATAGGTAAAGGAGCGGAAACGCACGTCGTGACGCATGCCCGCGAGTATGCCAGCCTCCGCGGCGTGCGGCCAAGCCGCGGCGGGCCCGTAGACTTTCCCTACGCACCGGGGAAGGCAAGGAAGGCAGCTTTTTCGTGGCAGACACGGACACCGACACCGTTCTCGTCGTCGATTTCGGCGCCCAGTACGCCCAGCTCATCGCGCGCCGGGTGCGAGAGGCCCGGGTCTACAGCGAGATCGTCCCCTCGACCACCCCGGTGGCGGAGATCCTGGCCAGGAAGCCGCGCGCGATCATCCTCTCCGGCGGCCCCTCCTCCGTCTACGCCGAGGACGCACCCGGCCTCGACCGCGCGCTGTTCGAGGCGGGCGTCCCGGTGCTCGGCCTCTGCTACGGCTTCCAGCTGATGGCGCAGGCGCTCGGCGGCACGGTCGACAACACCGGCGCCCGCGAGTACGGGCGCACCGCGCTGAGCGTGTCCCGGCCGTCCTCGACCCTCTTCGAGGGCACGCCCGCCGAGCAGCAGGTGTGGATGTCGCACGGGGACGCCTGCTCGGCCGCCCCCGCGGGCTTCGCCGTGACGGCCGCCACCGCGACCGTTCCGGTGGCCGCGTTCGAGGACGACGAACGGCGGCTGTACGGCGTGCAGCACCACCCCGAGGTGATGCACTCCACCTACGGGCAGCAGGTGCTCGAACACTTCCTGTACCGCGGCGCCGGTATCGCGCCGGACTGGACCACCGGCAGCATCGTGGAGGAGCAGGTCGCCGAGATCCGCGCCCGCGTCGGCGGCAGGCGCGCGATCTGCGCGCTGTCCGGCGGCGTGGACTCCGCGGTCGCCGCCGCCCTGGTCAACCGGGCCATCGGCGACCAGCTCACCTGCGTGTACGTGGACCACGGGCTGATGCGCCGGGGTGAGACGGAGCAGGTGGAGAAGGACTTCGTGGCCTCCACCGGGGTGCGGCTGCGGGTCGTGGACGCCTCGGAGCGGTTCCTCGGCGCGCTCGCCGGGGTCACCGACCCCGAGGAGAAGCGGAAGATCATCGGCCGGGAGTTCATCCGGGTCTTCGAGCAGGCGCAGGCCGAGCTGGTCGCCGAGGCGGGCGCGGCGGGCGAGGACGTCGCGTTCCTCGTACAGGGCACCCTCTACCCGGACGTGGTGGAGTCGGGCGGCGGTACCGGCGCCGCGAACATCAAGTCGCACCACAATGTCGGCGGCCTGCCGGAGGACCTGGAGTTCGAGCTGATCGAGCCGCTGCGCCGCCTGTTCAAGGACGAGGTGCGGATGGTCGGACAGGAGCTGGGCCTGCCGGAGGAGATCGTCCACCGGCAGCCGTTCCCGGGGCCGGGGCTCGGCATCCGCATCATCGGCGAGGTCACCAGGGAGCGCCTCGACGTGCTGCGCGCGGCCGACGCGATCGCCCGCGAGGAGCTGACGGCCGCGGGCCTCGACCGGGACATCTGGCAGTGCCCGGTGGTGCTCCTCGCCGACGTGCGCAGCGTCGGCGTCCAGGGCGACGGCCGCACCTACGGCCACCCGGTGGTGCTGCGGCCGGTCTCGTCCGAGGACGCGATGACGGCGGACTGGTCCCGCCTGCCCTACGACCTGCTGGCGAGGATCTCCACCCGCATCACGAACGAGGTGCGCGACGTCAACCGCGTCACACTCGACATCACCAGCAAGCCGCCGGGCACCATCGAGTGGGAGTGAGCGGCCCCGCGGCCGGTTCGCCCGTCATACCAGGCGGCGTCACACCAGGCGGCGTGCGGTGGCCCAGCGGGTCAGCTCGTGGCGGTTTGACAACTGGAGCTTGCGCAGCACCGCGGAGACGTGGCTCTCCACCGTCTTCACCGAGATGAACAGCTCCTTGCCGACCTCCTTGTACGCGTAGCCGCGGGCGATCAGCCGCAGCACCTCGCGCTCCCGCTGCGTCAGGCGGTCCAGGTCCTCGTCCACCGGGGCCGCCTCCGAGGACGCGAACGCGTCCAGCACGAAGCCGGCCAGCCGCGGCGAGAACACCGCGTCGCCCTCCGCGACCCGGAAGATGGCGTCCACCAGGTCGGCGCCCGTGATGGTCTTGGTGACGTAGCCGCGGGCGCCGCCGCGGATCACGCCGATCACGTCCTCCGCCGCGTCGGAGACGGACAGCGCCAGGAAGCGCACCGGGTCCTCGGCCGCGGACATCAGCTCCGCGCTGCGCCGCAGCACCTCGACCCCGCCGCCGCCCGGCAGGTGCACGTCCAGGAGAACGACGTCGGGGCGGGCCGCCTTGATCACGGTGACCGCCTGGTCGACGTCGCCCGCCTCGCCGACCACCTCGACGCCGGTCTCCTCGGTGCGGCCGATCTCGGCCTGCACCCCGGCGCGGAACATGCGGTGGTCGTCCACCAGGACCACGCGGGCCCTGCGCTCCTCGGATGTCGGGTTCATTCCGCTCGCTCCATCGTCAGCTCCACCTCTGTGCCCTCGCCGGGGGTGGAACGCACCCGCGCCGAGCCGCCGTTGCGCTGCATGCGGCCGATGATGGACTCGCGCACGCCCATCCGGTCCCCCGGCACCGAGTCCGGGTCGAAGCCGGGGCCGCGGTCGCGCACCGACACGAAGACAGTACGCCCCTCGACCTCGGCGAAGACCCGCACGGGTCCGCCCTCGCCACCGTACTTGGCGGCGTTCACCATTGCCTCGCGGGCGGCCTGCAACTGGGCGCCCAGGGCTTCGTCCACCGGGCAGTCCCCGACGCACACGACCTCGATCGGCACGCCGTGGTGGTCCTCCACCTCGGCGACGGTCGCGCGGATCGCGGCGGCGAACGTCTGCGGCTCGTCCTCCTCCTCGGCCACCTCCTGCGCCTCCGCCGACTTGTACAGCCAGGCGCGCAGGTCACGTTCCTGCGCGCGGGCCAGGCGGGCGACCTCGCGCGGACGTTCCGCGTTGCGCTGGATCAGCGTGAGTGTGTGTAGCACCGAGTCGTGGATGTGCGCGGCGACCTCGGCCCGCTCCTGCGCGCGGATGCGCATGGTGCGCTCCTGGGACAGGTCCTGGACCATGCGCACCAGGTAGGGCCCGACGAGTAGCGCGATGCCGACGAGCAGCGCGACGGACGCCTGGAAGACCAGGCTCAGGCTCTGTGTCGACTCCGAGGCGCTGCGGCCCACGACGAAGCTGCCGACGCCAAGGCACACCAGCACCGCGCCCGCCGCGCTGCGCAGCAGCGGCAGCCAGCGGCTGCGGCGGGTCGCCTCGGCCCAGTGCGCGCGGCGCGAGTTGTCCGCCTGCCGCCACACCACGGCCGCGCCGACGCCGATGATGAGCAGCGGCCACAGGTAGCCGTCCTGGATGGGGAACTGGACGTTGGCGGCCAGCACGCCCAGCGTGGCGGCGAGCACGAGGAACGCGAAGATCTGCCCCTTGTCGGGCCGGCGCAGCAGGCTCTTGCGGACGGGCGCGGCGGGCGCCGCCTGCGGTGCGCCCAGCGGCACGACGAACCAGAAGATGCCGTACAGCAGCACGCCGAGCCCGTTCGCCGGCATCAGCGCGAAGAAGACCAGCCGCACCCAGGAGACGGGCAGCGCCAGATGCCCCGCGAGCCCCTGCGCCACGCCGCCGAGCCAGCGGCCCTCGACGCTGCGGTAGAGCTTGCGCACCGGCGCCTCGTCCAGGGCGGCGCCGGTGGGGGTCGCGGTCGTCATGACCCGATCGTCACACGACCGGGCGCGGCGGGTCATCAGGGGCGACCCGGAGGAGACGTCAGGGACCGATGGGGGACGTACCCGGGTCACGCCGGGGCGCGCCTGCGTCACCATGGTGGGCATGACCGACGATCTGACGACGGAGCCGCCGCCCGGCACCGCGGCCGCGACGCGGCTGTCCCGCAGCCGGCGGCACAAGGTGGTCGGCGGGGTGTGCGGCGGCTTCGGCCGGTACTACAACCTCGATCCGGTGATCTTCCGCGTGCCGCTCGCGGTGCTGTCGGTCATCGGCGGTCTCGGGCTCGTCGCGTACGGGATCGCGTGGCTGCTGATCCCGTTCGAGCGGGAGGAGGAGAACGAGGGCCGCCGGCTGCTGTCCGGCCGGGTGGAAGGCCCGGGGCTGACGGCGCTGCTGTTCATCGTCGCGGGCTGCGGACTGCTGCTCGCGTCGCTCGGCAACCGAGGCCCTTCCACCTGGTTCTCCGTCATGCTGCTCGGTGCGCTGGCCGCGGCGGCGTACTGGTCGCGGCGGCGCAGCGAGTCGCAGGGCGCGGGGGAGGGCGGCGAGCCGGGGGACGCGGCCACCGCGCAGGTGGTCGCGGAGGCGCCGCCGGAGGCTCAGGCCCCGCCCGCGCCGCTCGGCCCGTCCTGGTGGCAGGGCGGGGGCGCGGGGTGGCGGCGCCCCTACCTGTGGGGTCCCGAGGACGCGGAGCCGGGCGACTATCCGCCGACCGTGCCGCCCGCGTCGCCCTCGGCCGCCGGGCCGCCGGCGCCGCGGCGGCCGGCGGAGCCGCGTGAACTCCGGCTGGGCGGGCTGCTGTTCCTGCTGGCGGCGGGCGCGTGCCTGGTCGGTTCCGCGGTGGCGTGGGAGCACCAGCCGCTGGGCACGACCCTGGTGATCGGCCTGTCCGCGGCGCTGATCGTTTATGGCGTCGGCTTCGTGGTGAGCGCGTTCGTGGGCCGCCTCGGCGGCGGCACGGTCGCGGCGGTGATCCTCACCGGCGCGTTGCTCGCCGGCGCCTCGGTGCTGCCGGACAACATCACGACCAGCTGGGTCGGCACCCAGTGGCGGCCGGAGTCCGCGGCGGCGGTGACGGAGCGGTACGAGCTGGGCACGGGCGACGGCGAGCTGGACCTGACCGGCTTCGAGCTGGACAAGGGGGAGACGCTGAGCACGACCGTGGTGGCCGGGGCCGGGCAGATCCGGGTGCTGGTGCCGCGCGGCGCGGAGGTGACGGTGCACACGGAGATCGACGCGGGCGCGTTCACCTACCAGTCGCCGGCCTCCGGCACGTGGGAGGGGCTTGAGGACTCCTGGGGCGGGCTCGGCCAGGAGCGCACGCGCAGCTATCCGGCCGAGCCGGGCGCGGAGCCGGGCGGCGACGTGGAGCTGTGGCTGGACATGGGCATCGGACACGTGGCGGTGGAGCGGTCATGAGCGGGAACGGGCGGATCTGGCGGCACCGGTTCGAGCCGGCGCGACTGGTGCTGGGCGTGGCGCTGATCGGCGTGGCGTGCGTGTACCTGGTGGACGCCGCCGGGCGGGGCGACGTGCCGCTGCCGGTGCTGTTCGCGCTGCTGCCCGCCGCGCTGCTGTGCACGGCGGGCGTGGCCGTCGCGGCCATGGCGGCGCGGCGGGCGCGGGGCCGGCCCCGGGACGAGCCGCGGGACGAGCCGCGGGACCTGCCGGACGTCAGCCGAACAGGCGCCGGTTCCGCTGGGCCTGACGCGCGCTGAGGAGGCGGCCGAGGGCGAAAGGCCCTGGCCCGGCGAGCAGGAGTGTCACGAAGCCGAACAGGTACGGCAGATCCTGTCCGAAGTAGTACGGGTCGGCGTTCCAGCTGACCGTGAGCCAGAAGGAGAACGACAGCAGCGCGCCGCCCGCGGCGGCCAAGCGCGTCAGCAGCCCGAACAGCACGCCCGCGCCCACCGCGATCTCGGCGACGGCCGCGCCGCCGAGGAGCGGTCCCGGATGGTCGAGGGCGAGGTCGGCGAGCCAGCCGGCCGCCGCGTCCTCGCGGGAGAAGCGGAGCATCTGTTCCATCGCGTCGGTGCTCATCGCGCTGCTGAACGGTCCGGCGTCGGTGAACTTGTCGATGCCGGCGTAGAGGAAGGTGAGGCCGAGGAAGAGCCGCAGCGGCAGCACCGCGTACCGGGCGGCGGCCTCCCGGGGGCCGCCGCCCGGAGCGCCGGCGCCCGGCAGGCGCCCGTGGGCTCCGCGGCCGCCCAGCTGTTGGGTCACGGACATGGGGGGTCCGGCCTTTCTGCATCGGTGGGGGACCGGTGGGTCGGCCAGTCTGCCACGGTGAGCCGCCACCGCAAGGCCGCCACCACGGGCCCGCCACCGACGCGTCAACTCGGGCCGCGGAAAAGGAACCGGGAGCGCCCGGGGGGCCTAGCCGGGGCGGGTGGCGGCGGCGAAGGGCATGGAGTCGACGGGGGCGAGCCGGACCGGCGTGCCGGGGCGGGAGGCGTGCACGATCTGGCCGTTCCCGACGTAGATCCCGACGTGGCTGATGCCGGAGTAGTAGAACACAAGGTCGCCGGGGGCAAGCTCGTCACGCGCGACGCGGGTGCCGGCCGAGACCTGGCTGTAGCTGGTGCGGGGGAGCGAGACGCCCGCGGCGCGCCAGGCGGCCTGGGTCAGGCCGGAGCAGTCGTAGGCGTCGGGCCCTGCCGAACCCCAGCCATAGGGCTTGCCCAACTGGCCCCAGGCGAACGCGACGGCGGCTGAGGCCCGCCGGTTCGGCGCGGTGGCGGGGCGGCCGGCGCGTTCGCCGCTCGCCGCGGTGGTCCCGCCCGTGCCCTCCTCGCGCAGCAGGGCCTCGCGTTCGCGGGCGGTGCGGGTGGCCAGCAGGTCCTCGGCCTCGGCGAGCCGGTCGGTCACCACCGCGCGGTGCCGGCGTGCGCGGTCCTGGGCGTCGGCGAGCGCTTCGGCGCGCTCGGCGGCCTCGGCGCGCAACTGTTCGACGGCGCGCAGCCGTTCCTCGATGCCGAGGGCGGCGCGGGCCTGACGGTCGCCGCTGCGGTGGGCGACACCGGCGCGGTGCAGGAAGACCTCGGGGTCGGCGGACAGGGCGAGTTGCACGGCGGCGGGCAGCCCGGCGGCCCGGTATTCGGCGCTCGCCTGCGAGCCGAGGGCGTCGCGGGCCGTGTTCAGCTCCTCGGTGCGCAGCGCGGCGCTGTCGCGGAGCCGGTCCATGTCCTGTTCGGCCTGGCGGGCGGCCTCGGTGGCGGCGTTGAACGCCTCGGTCGCCTCCTCGGCCTCGCGGTGCAGCGTGTCGACGCGCTCCTCGACTTCGGCGAGGGTGGGCTCGGGGTCGGCGAGTGCGGCACCGTCGAACGCGGCGGCCGACGCGGCACCGGCCAGGGTCAGGGTGGCGGCGGCGCGGAGGGCGGCGGGCACGGGTTTTCGGTGGACGCGCCGGTGCCGGAGCCGCCCGAGCCGCTGCTTTCGATGCTGGGCCATGGAGCAGGACGCTAAACCGGGCGCGCCCGTGGTCATGGCCGTCCGACCGGGATTGGTGCCAATCCCGCAGAAAGTGGCGGATGCTGACCATGTCACCCGCCGCGGGCGGGCGTTAGAATGATCGTTCCTGTGCTATCTGTGACTATTCCGCGGCCTCGTACAGCTGGTCGATCACATCGCGGAACTCGTCGACCGACCGCGCGCCGTGCAGCGCCTGACCGTTGATGAGGAACGAGGGGGTCGAGGTGACGCCCAGGTCGTACGCCTCCTGCGCGTCGCGGCCCACGGCCTCCCCCGCCTCCTCGGATGCCATGTCGGCCTCGAAGCGCTCCAGGTCCGGCACGTCCGCCGCCTCGGCGAGGGCGAGGACGCCGTCCTCGTCGAACCGCCCGCTGTCCCGGTGGAACTCCTCCGCGAACGCCGCGTCGTGGAACTCCCAGAACCGGTCCTGCTGCCCCGCGGCCCAGGCGGCGCGCGCCGCGGCGTCGGACTCGGGGCCGTTGATGGGGAAGTTGCGGACCTCGATGCGCAGCACGCCCGTCTCGACGTACTCCTCGACCAGCTCGCCGTGCGTCCCGCGGGCGTGGATGCCCGCGAACGCGTCCTGGAAGTCCACGTACTCGATCATGACGACCGGGGCGTCGGCCGGGCCCGCGGCCAGCGGGTCGTCCGCGTCGCGGCGGGCCAGGTCGAGCGCGGGATGCCCCTCGGGCAGCGGCTGGATCTCCCCCTGCTCCTGCGCGTCGCTCTCCTCGTCCCCGCCCGGCGAGCCGATCGCCGAGAGCACGCCGACCATCAGCACGCTCACGAGGACCGCGGCCAGCAGGGCGGCGGCGAGCTTGCGGCGCTTCGCGACCGGCCGGGCGGCCTGCGGCCCTGAGGCGCCGGGGGCACCCGGGGTGCGCCTTTTGTTGCTTTTCTTATTGTTTTTGGTCTTTCTCGTCCGTGCCACGGGCATGAGGCAAGCGTAGGCCCGCGGGAACGGGCCCGTCGGCCGGTGCGGCCGACGGGCCCGGGGCCGCCCCGCCTGAAGGGCGGGCGGCGGGACGGCCGTGTGGGGGGTGGTCAGCCGGTGGTGCAGCCGCCGCCGTTCAGCGTGAACGCCTGCGGGTCGGCCGCCTGGCCCGATGCGGTGCCCTGGAACCCGAAGTTCACCGAACCCCCGGGCGGCACCGTGCCGTTCCAGTTGACCGGGCGGGCGAGCACGTCCTGTCCTGACTGGGTGACGACGGCGTTCCACGCGTTCGTGATCCGCTGGTCGTCGGCGAACGTCCAGGTCAGCTCCCAGGGGCTGATCGGCGTCGCACCGGTGTTCTCCACCGTCACGGACGAGGTGAAGCCGGCGGACCAGCGGTGCGAGGTGTAGGTCACCTCACAAGTCGCGGGCTCCTCGCCCGGGTCCCCGCCCGCCCCCGCGCCGAGGTCGTCGGCGTAGGAGGCGAGCCAGGCCAGCGGCGCGTTCCAGTTGATCGTGACCTCGTTGGTCGCGAACGACTCGATGTGGTCGACGTAGCACATCGCCGGGGCGCAGCCCTGGAGCAGGTCCTCGGCGATCGGGTCCTGGAGCGCGCTGTTCGGGCCGCCCGCCACCGAACCGGCCGGCGGGTTGGGCAGGGTGGCGTCGAGCTGGTTGGCCCAGTGCCTGTGGTGCTGGTTGTGCACGTCCCGCTCGCCGTAGCCGGTGACGTACGACAGGTTCAGCGGGTTGCGGCCGAGCAGGTAGTCGAGGCCGCTGAGCACCGCGTCGCGGTACTCCGCCGCGCCGGTCAGGTCGTGCGCGGTCGCCAGGACCACCATGTTGTTCATGACCTGGCTGTTCGAACCCCACACGTAGTTCTCCGTGCCGGCCAGCGGCACCCCGTACAGCGCGTCCTGGGCGGTGGCGGCCAGGCCGTCGGCGGCCTCCGTGACCATGGCGAGGACGCCGTCGCGCTCGCTGTCGGTCAGGCCGTTGTCCGTGGTGGCCAGGTTCAGCGCGCCGAGCGCCGCGGTCGAGCCCCAGCTGAAGCCGCCGGGCGGGAAGACCGCCTCGGCGTCGCCGTGCAGCTCCGAGGACAGCACGTCCTGGCGGTAGGTGTCCTCACCGGTCGTGATGAACAGCTCGGCCGCGGCCCAGTAGAACTCGTCGGTCACATTGTTGTCGCTGTACGCGCCGCCGCCCACGCCGTCGTTCGGGTCGGCCAGCATGTCCGGGTTGGCCAGGGCCGCCTCGTACGCGGTGGTCGCCGCGGTCAGCAGCTCCGCCGCGTACGCCGCGTCGTACGGCTCGAACAGCCGGGCACCCTGCGCGGCCGCCGCCGCCACGTTGAGCGTCGCCGCGGTGGACGGCGGGTGCAGCTCGCGCGCCTGCGAGTCCTCGTGCGGCAGCAGCGGCAGGCCGGTCCACGCCGCGTCGTGCAGCTTGTGGTGCGCCATGCCGGCCAGCTCCTCGCCCGCCGGGACCTGCATGGCGGTGAGGAAGTCCAGCTCCCAGCGCGCCTCGTCGAGGATGTCGGGGACGTCGTTGCCCTGCTCGGGAACGGCCAGCGCGCCGTCGCCCAGCGCCTCGCCGTCCGCGCCCTCCGCGGTCAGGGTGCGTTCCCAGGTGGACAGCACCTGCGCGGTCGCTATGCCGCCGTTGACGACGTACTTGCCGTGGTCGCCCGCGTCGTACCAGCCGCCGGCCGCGTCCAGGGTGTAGTCGCACGGGGTCGTCGCCCAGCAGGTCACGCCGTCGTCGCCCTGGTTGGGCGCCACGTTCACGTGCCCGGCCGGCCGCGCGTACTCCTCACCGACCAGCTCGGCGTCGATCTCGATGCCGCTGCGGTTGTGGTAGAAGTACGCGAGCGCGTCGGTGCGCAGGTCGGCGTACAGGTCGTCGCCGATCGCGAACGGCTCGCTGACGTGCTCGCCGACGGTGACGGTGTAGCCGTCCCCCGCCTCGGTGACGTCACCGAAGTCGAAGGTGTGGACGTTCTCTTCCGACGTCGGGTCCACGCCCTGCGGCGTGGTGGTGCCGGTCGCGACCTCGGTGCCGTCCGCCGCGTTCAGCGTCCACGGCAGGGCCTCGGTCGCCTCCGTGACGTAGGTGCCGGCCTTCGGGCCCTCGGTGAGGTAGCCGACCTGGTTGACCCGTACCGGGGAGCCGGTGTCCGGCTCGTACACCGGCGGCTCCGCCCCGCCGGTCAGCGAGACGTCGTCCAGGCAGAAGGTCAACGGGTCGTCGCTCCCACCGATCTGGAACGCCAGCTGCGCGGCCTCGTAGTCGGCGCTCGCGGTGAAGACGTGCGTGAACGTCTCCGGGGCCTGGGAGATCTGGTCGGCCGCCGCCAGTTCCTGCGTCCACGGCTCCTCGGCCAGCTGCACGTTGGTGCGGCTGGTGACCGGCGCGGTGGCGGTGGCGGTGTAGCTCAGCTCGTAGGACTCTCCCGCGGTGAGGGGGAGGCCGTCCTGCCCGACGATGGCATCCCAGGGGTTGACGGTGCCGCCCTCGACCTCGGCGCACAACTGGCCGTCCACGACCGCGCTCGGTGCGTTGGGCGTCGACCACCACGGGTCGATGAAATCCGAGGAGAAGTCGCCGTTCACGATCAGCTCGGGGCCCTCGGCGGCCGAGGAGGAGGCGGTGGTCATGCCGAGGACACCGGTGGCGAGACCGGTGGCGAGGGCTGCGCCCATGAGGCGTCTGCCGCGCGATGCACGGCGAGACGCGCGTGGGGGGTGGGAAGGACGTTGGGTCACGGCTCGATCCTTCGTACGTGCGGACATGGGCATGGGAGCGCTCCCAAGCATGGTGTGTGCGTGGCAGGACCCCGTCAAGACCTTGGGAGGGCCCTAAATCCGCGTGCGGGTGCGGCAGTTAAACTCCGGCCCATGGAGCCGCTGATCAACATCTTTCTCGCCCTCCACATCATCGGGATCGCCGCGTTGCTCGGGGGCTTCCTCGGGCAGGTGAAGGCCATGAAGGGCGGCGGGGCGCGCATGACGCCCGGCATGCTGCACGGTGCGCTGACGATGCTGGTGACGGGCCTGGCGCTGGTCGGCCTGAACCAGGCGGACGACCAGGAGGTCAATAACACCAAGATCGCCGTCAAGCTGGTGGTGCTCCTGGTCATCACCGTGCTCGTCTACATCAAGCGGGACGACGAGCGCGTGGAGACCCCGGTGTTCGGAGCGGTCGGCGCGCTCACCGTCGTCAACATCTTTCTCGCGACCCTCTGGTAAGCCCGCCGGGCGGGGCTCACCGGGTCGTTCCGGCTGCCCGGCGTGCTAGCGGCGCCCGAGAAGTCCTGCCAGGCGGGCGGCGACTTCGTCGCCCTCGCGTCTGTCGGCGTTCTCCGGCATGCTCAGCCAGTCGGCTGCCTTCGTGCGGCAGTCCGCCGTCTGCGGCCGCGTCAGCCCTGGCCCTTCGAGCAGTGCCGCGAGCACGTGCCCGGCGTACCAGGACCCGGCGTATGTCTCCAGCCAGGCGAGTGCCATGGCCACGACGGCCGTTCGCTCGATCTGCCCGGAAGCGGGCAGGCGCGGGTCCAGGAGCGGGCCCAGAATGGCCCCGCTGAACGACGAGAACTCTCTCTCGTCGAGCCACACCAGGGCCCGCGCCGTGACGGCACGGGCCTGCCCGGGGTCGAGATCCGTGCGAGCCAGCAGAGCGCGCAGCACCTTCTGCCCAAGCGCGCTGATCGGCTGCCCGCCGCAAGCCGCTTCGAGCGCGAGGTCCACGAGAAGGGCGCGCGTCCGGTCGGGGAGCGGCACGAGCCCCAGCCGGCACACGGCGGGGAGTGTCTCCTTCGCCAGCACCATATGGCCGTGGCCCGCACACTCCAGTACCCGCTCCACGGTTCGCCGGCGGAGCCCCTCGTCGGACACGCGGCAGCGGGGCAGGTTTTTCAGTATCCACGGTGCGGCCTCGGCGGCGTGGTGGGTGTCCAGCCAGTCGAGGGCGGGGCGGAGGGCATCGGCCCGGGCCGCCTCCGGCAGCTCGGGGAACTCCAGCAGCGGGCCGAGCACGAACGACGCCGCGTCGTTCATGCGGTTGCCGGGCTTTTCCAGCCATGCGAGGGCGAGCGGCACCGCGCGCACTTCGGCCGCCCGGTGCTTGAGCAGGGGTTGCAGCACGAAGCGCGCCTCAGGGGCAGAGCCGCGCGGGCCCGTGGTGAGCCAGGCGAGCGCGGCGTCGACGACATCGGTGTCGCTGCCGTCGGCGGGGCCGATGCGAGTGTCGAGGCGGAGCAGATGCTGGAGCACGAATGAGGTGTTCGGTGATTCGGCGTGGTCCCCGAGCCAGGTGACGGCGAGCCGGGCAGCCGCCTCGCCGTGGCGGCCGAGTTCCGGATGAGCCAGCAGCGGCCGGAGTACGAAGCTCGCGTCCTCCCCGCTCAGATTGCCGGGGGCGGCGAGCCACCGGACCCCGGCCGCACAGGGCTTGTCGGCGAGCCGCAGTCCACGGCGCTGGAGCAGCGGCCCGAGCACCGACTTGGCGTGATGCTGCGTGCCGTGCTGACCCGTGTCCAGCCACCGCATGGCGTGCTGCGCGGCGCGTTCGGCCGCCGGCCGGGGCAGGTCCGTCTTCTCCAGCAGCCTCCGCAGCACGAAGTGGGCATCCCCGTAAGTGCTGTGCCTCTCAAGCCAGGCGAGGGCCTGGCCGACGACGTCGTACTGCCCGTCCGGGGCGGCAGGGGCCAGCGCGAGCAGGGGGGCCAGTACGAACGTCGCGTCGTGCTCGGTGTCGTGCTCCTCAAGCCATGCGCGGGCGTGGCCCACGGTGGTGTCGGCGGGCTTTCCCCGCAGGGCTGCGTGTTCGAGGAGGTTTCTCAGGACGAACGACGACACCAGGGAGGTGCTCCGGCCGGTCAGCCAGTTGACGGAGCGGTCGATGATTTCCCTCGTCCGGCTCTCGTCCAGATCGTTCCGCCTGAGCAACTCGGCGAGAACGAGGGAGGCCGTATCGGCGTCGGGATGGCGTCTGAGCCAGTCGAACGCGAGCCCAAGCGTTCTGTCGGCCCGGCCGTCGCCGCCGAAGTTGTCACGGCGCAGGAGCGCGCGCAGCACGTGGGCGGTGGCGGACGCGGGCAGGCGCCGGCTGACCACGCCGAGGGCCCGGTCGACTGCTCGCGCTATGCGGTCCTCACGCAGATCGTCGCGTGCCATCAGCGCGTTGGCGAGGGGGAGGCCGCCCTTCATATACGGGTGTCGCAACCACTCGATCGCTTCCTCGGCGGCCTGATCCAGGTGCCCGGCCTGCACTCCGGGTGCCCGGAGCAGGGCTTCGAGGACCGGATGGGTGTCCTCCGGCCGGTCGCGGTTGTCGGCTTGCCACGCCAGAGCCGCCGAGGCCAGACGCGCGGGAACGGCGTCGGAGGTGTTGCGGATCGCGTTCTCGAACAGCCTGCTCGGCAGGTGCGGCGCGTCGGCCTCGGCCTTCTGGAGCCAGGGCCGCACCAGGGAGTCCCAGGACGCGACGACCGCGGACTGCCACGGCGGCCCCGACAGCAGCGTCAGCAGGGCCCGCCTGGCCTCCTCCAGGTCGGGCTCGCCCGCCAGCCGTTCGGCAAGGCCGTTGTCGTCCGCGAGCCACTGCTCGCAGACTCGGCGCACATTGTCCCGCACACCCGGTTCGAGGTCGGCCGACCACCGTCGCACGGTGGCGGAAGCGAGCCGGAACGTCCTGGTGCTGACGAGGAACGCGGAGAACATCCGCTTCGCGGCGTCGGCTTTCAGGCGCACCGTGCTCGGCTGCAGTGCCTGCCGGAGAAGCTCGTCGGCCACGAAGTCGTGGATGACGTGGAGAACGCCGCTCTCGGAGCTGACGAGCCAGCCCAGTCCGAGCAACTGCTGCACGGTGCCGATTCCGCCGTCCAGGTAGCCGTGGTCCTGGTGCAGGTCGAGGAAGGCCTCGACGGCCGTCTCCACCGCCTCCTGCTCCTGCTGACAGGAGGCGGCAGCGACCGCGGAGGCGAGGAGGGAGGTCTGCGAGTCACTGAGGTCCTCTTTGGTGCGCGTCCGTAGCCAGTACGACAGATCCTGGAGTTCGTCGCGCAGCCCGGAGAGGACGAGCGCGCCCTCGGCGTCGTCGTGCAGGCGCGACTCGATGGCCCGCGCGATCAGCAGGGTGAGCGCCGGGCGGTGCCCGCAGACGGCGGCGAGCCGCGCGGTGCCGTAGGCGTCCACGGCCTTCAGGGCGACGCTTTCGATGATCCGGGTAGCGACGGCTTCCTGGTGCCCTCTCTCCTGGGAGACCTGCACCTCCTTGAGGAGCGAGAGCTGATTCATGTCCTGGGCGCGCTGGACCGCCCCGGGGCGCAGTGCGGCGACACACGCGACTCCGGCCCGGGAGGTGCGCTCCGCGTTCACTTGTTCCGCGAAGCCGGAGAGGTCGAGGTGCTCGTAACTGTCGAGGTAGTCGAGTACGAGCAGGACGTCCCTGTTCCGCGCATGCAGCTCGCCCACGGCCTCGGCCAGGGTCTCCGCCGTGATGGGATTCTTCGGCGCCAGATGCAGCACGGTCCAGCCTTGCTTCTCCGCCCTGGCCGCCACCTCGAAACACGTACGGGTCTTGCCGGTCCCCGCGGCGCCTACGAGCACCACCCCCAGTGACCTCGAACCCGGTGCGGCGGCTGCCGTCAACCGCTCCAGGAGAACGTCCGGCTCGGCCTCGTGGCGTTCGCCTGGGCTGACGAAGGAGAACTGGTCGCCCGTCAGAAACTTGTCTCGGTTGGAGTCCCGTGCGAGCGTCTGCCGGTGGGTGCGGATGCCCGCGGGGAGCTTCGGCAGGCCGACATCGGTCAGGTCACCGGCGTGCAGGCTGCCGCAGCCCAGCAGCCGCTGCAGCCGGTCCAGTTCGCCGGGGGGCAGGCGGTCGTGGAGACTGTCGATCCTGGCCGCGGCGAGAGCGGGACCGTCGGAGGGATGGTGTTCGGTGACGACGCCGATGATCCGCCCGCGGCTGAAGACCGCCGCCCCCGACATGCCCTGCCACGGCGAGTACGGGTCGGCGGCCGTGTCATCCGGGCCGTCCGTGCCGTCCGCGTTCGTGCGTTTCTTTGCCTTGCGCGGGTCGTCGTCCGGTGAGGGAGGCCCCGCGACCTTCAGGGCGAGCGTGCCCTCCCGTCGATTGGCGAACGGTACACAGGTGGCCTCCGCGGCCTCCAGGTCCCGATAGGTCCCCTCGCGGAGCTTGAAGAGCGGAAAGCCGAAGGCCACGCACTCGACTCGGGCGGCCCGCTCGCCGACACCGCCGAACGAGGCGGGGGCCGGCGCGGGTGCGGCGGCCGGAGGGTCGAAGACGAGCACGGCGATATCGGTCTCCTCGTCCCGCCATCCCACCGACGCTTCGTACGCGGCCTCGTCCTGCCGGTCGGCGTTGAACCGCACCCGCACCCCGGACGCTCCGACGAGCGGATGGCACGCGGTCAGCACCTTGCCGTCCGCCACGAGGTAGCCGGAGGCCCGGGAGCCTTTGCCCGCCGAGCGGCTGACGATCACCTCGGCGATACGGCCGGGCTCGTCCCACCTGGCGCCCTGCCGTCCGGTGCCCTGCCGTCCGGTGGCTTCACCGTTCGCCATCGACTTCGTCCCCGGAGATCAGCGGGGAGCGCGTCGTGCCGTCCGGTGCCACCTCCTTGGGATGCAGCGTGAGCGTGACGCGTTGGGTCGCGGATCGGGCGAACCTGCTGTCGCCGCCCGCGTCGACGACCCAGAACCGCACCTTGCCGTTCGCGCCGGCTTCGCGTGAGGCCGCGACGGTCACCTCGACCTCGACCGGCCCCACTTCGAACCGGAGATTCTCTCCCGGTGCCGCGCCCGCTGTCGCCGCGGCCTTGATTTCCTGCCGCAACTGGCGTATGAGCTCGGCCAGTTCGACTCCGCTTTCCCCTCCCGATGCCATGCCGAGATGGTAGGAGGCAACAGCGGTACCGTCCATGCGGCAGCGGCGCGGCCCGCTCAGCCGGGGCGGACCGCGCTGTGCCAGGGCATCACGTCGATCGACTCGTACTTGACGGCTTCCCCCGGCCGCGGGGCGTGGATCATCATGCCGTCGCCGGTGTAGAGGCCGACGTGGCTGATGTCGTCGTAGAAGAAGACCAGGTCGCCGGGCTGGAGGGCGTCGCGGGACACCTGGGTGCCGGTGTTCACCTGGTCCCAGGTGACGCGCGGGATCTCCACGCCCGCCGCGCGCCAGGCGGCCTGGGTCAGCCCTGAGCAGTCGAACGAGTTGGGCCCGGTCGCGCCCCACACGTACGGCTTGCCGAGCTGCGCCTCGGCGAACGCGATGGCCGCCTGGGCCTGCGAGGCGTTCGAGCCGCCGTCCGCGGGCGGGGTGCCCGGGTCGGCCGGCTGTTCCTCGGCCTCCGCCTCTGCCGCATCCTGGGCCTCCTGTGCCTGCCGGGCGCGCTCGGCTTCCTCGCGCTCCTCGCGTTCGCGCCGTGCCTGCTCGGCGCGGCGCTCGGCCTCCTCGTGCTCCAGCCGTTCCAGCTCGGCGAGCTCGGCCGCTTCGTCCTCCGTCAGCTGGTCCATCAGGGCGCGGGCCTCGGCCAGCTTTCCCTGGACCGTCTCCTTCTGGTCCGCCAGCTCGGTCTCGCGCTCCTCCAGGTCCGCCAGGGCGTCGGTGGCCTCGTCGCGCTGCGCCTCGGCCTCCTCGCGGCGGTCGGTGAAGTCGTCGACGGCCTGGTTCTGCGCCTCGCTCAGCCGGTCGAGCGTGTGGTCCGTGGCGAAGAAGCTGCGCGGGTCGGGGGCCAGCAGCAGGGCCGCGGTGTCCGAGAGCCCGCCGCCGCCGGTGCGGTACTGGGCGGCGGCGAACGTGCCGAGGGTGCGGCGGGCCTCGTTGACGCGCTCGGTGGCCTCGGCGGCCTGCGACATCAGCTCGTCCGCCCGTTCCTGCTGCGCCTCGCTGGCCTCGCGTGCCTCGTTGTAGTGCTGGGTGGCGGTCCCCGCCTCCCGGTACAGCGCGTCGACCCGCTCGCGCACGTCGAGTGCGCGCTGGCGCGCGTCGTTCGCGCGCTCGCGCTGCTCCTCGATCGCGGGGGTGTCGTCGTCGTCCGCGTAGGCGGCGGACTGCGTGAGCAGCGAGGCCGAGGCGAGGGCCACGGCACCTGCGCCGACGGCGCCCCTGCGGGCCGCGGGGGATTCCAGAATGCCGGGGCGCGGCTTGCGGTGGGAACCCAAGGCCGTGTCCTTCCCTCTGCACGAACGGGAGGCCCCCGGAACGGTTGAGGAGATCCGGGGCACTTGGCGCTGCACGGTAGCCACTCGAAGGGGTGTTTGTGAAGGCGAAGTGCGATCGGACCGAAACCGATTCGTGACCAAAAGCCGTGGTGGCGGCCCCGCGGGTGCTCCGGTGTGGTGGACGTCACGTGCGCCGGGGCGGGCGGCCCGCCCGCGGGTCAGGCCGGGTTGTCGCGCAGGCGGCGGCGCTCCCAGCGGTTGGGGTGCCGCACCGTCACGCCCGCCACACCGCCCGTGCCCGTCAGGCGCAGCACCGGGGCGCCGCGCAGCCGTTCGCCCGTCGTCTTGTTCTTGATGCCGCCGAAGCCGGGGTCTGCGCCGCTGGTGTCGACCTCCCAGCCGGGCGGCACGATGATCGTGATGCCCGCCATGTCGCCGTGCACCTCGATCTCGGTCTCCGGCCAGGCGCAGTCCGCGCGCGAGTAGTCGACCTTGACGCCGCCGAGGCCGCCGCGCGCGATCACCTTCGGCGGGACCTGCCAGCGGCCCACCTGGTTCGCGCCGTGGATGCCGCCCTTGAGTACCAGCGGCCGGCCGTCGGGAGCGGGCGGCGCGGAGCCGAGGCTCCGGGCCAGTCCTGGCTGGGCGGGGAGGTCGGCGATCAGCGGTTCGAGGTCGCCGTAGGTCTTGGCGGTGAGCGCCTTCTCCAGGCGCTCCTCCAGCTCTTCGAGGTCGAGCCGCCCCTCACCCGCCGCTTCCCGCAGCCGCTCCGCGACGGCTTCCCGGTCCTCGTACGAGGCACGCAGCTTCGCGTGCGGCCGCGGCTCGGATGTCATGCCTTTCACGATAGCCGAGGGGGCGGCGGCCGTGCGCCGCCCGGCTTCCGCCGACCGCGCGGGGGCGCGGGGAGCATCGGGCCCGGGCGTCCGCCTGGGCACGGCCTAGACTCGGTCAGCGATGAGCGGCCTTTTCGATGACAACGCGCTGGCGGACCTCGGCCCTTCCGGGCCTGAAGACGAGGAGCCGCCATCCGAGCACGACTTCGCCCAAGAGGTGCGCGAAGAGGTGCCGGACGACCTTTTCGCGGGCACGTTCGCGGAGCCGAAGGCCGCCGACGAGGACGCCTTCTACCGCAACGGCGCCCGCAAGCCCGTGACGGACCCGGCCGAGCTGCTGGCCGGGCTGAACGAGGAGCAGCGCGCCGCCGTCACGCACAGTGGCGCGCCGCTGCTGATCGTGGCGGGCGCGGGCTCGGGCAAGACCCGGGTGCTCACGCACCGCATCGCGCACCTGCTCGCCGCCCGTTCGGTGCACCCGGGCCAGATCCTGGCGATCACGTTCACCAACAAGGCCGCGGGCGAGATGAAGGAGCGCGTCGGCGAGCTGATCGGCCCGCGCGCGAACGCGATGTGGGTGATGACGTTCCACAGCGCCTGCGTCCGCATCCTGCGCCGCGAGAGCAAGCTGCTCGGCTTCACCTCCAGCTTCTCGATCTACGACGCGGCCGATGCCAGGCGGCTGATGGCCCTGGTCTGCCGCGATCTGGACCTGGACCCGAAGCGGTTCCCGCCGAAGTCGTTCAGCGCCAAGGTCTCCAACCTGAAGAACGAGCTGATCGATTCGGAGGACTTCGCCGCGCGGGCGAGCGAGCCCTACGAGCGGACCGTCGCCGAGGCGTACACGCTGTACCAGGCCCGGCTGCGCGAGGCCAACGCGCTGGACTTCGACGACATCATCATGACCACGGTGCATCTGCTCGACGCGTTCCCCGACGTCGCCGAGCACTACCGGCGCCGTTTCCGGCACGTGCTGGTCGACGAGTACCAGGACACCAACATCGCCCAGTACACGCTGATCCGGCTGCTGGTGGGCGAGCGGGAGCCGGCGGAGCTGTGCGTCGTCGGCGACGCCGACCAGTCGATCTACGCGTTCCGCGGCGCGACGATCCGCAACATCCTCCAGTTCGAGCAGGACTACCCGGACGCGACGACGCTGCTGCTCGAACAGAACTACCGCTCCACGCAGACGATCCTCTCCGCCGCCAACGCCGTCATCGAGCGCAACGAGGGCCGCCGCAAGAAGAATCTGTGGACGAACGAGGGCGCCGGCGCCCGCATCGTCGGCTACGTCGCGGACACCGAGCACGACGAGGCGCAGTTCGTCGCGGAGGAGATCGACCGCCTCTCCGACGCGGGGGACGCCCGCGCCGGCGACATCGCCGTCTTCTACCGGACCAACGCCCAGTCCCGTGTCTTCGAGGAGATCTTCATCCGCGTCGGCCTGCCCTACAAGGTGGTCGGCGGCGTCCGCTTCTACGAGCGCCGCGAGGTCCGGGACGTGCTCGCCTACCTGCGGGTGCTCGCCAATCCCGAGGACACCGTTCCGCTGCGCCGCATCCTCAACGTGCCCAAGCGCGGCATCGGCGACCGCGCCGAGGCGATGATCGAGGCGCTGGCGCTGCGCGAGCGGATCTCCTTCGCGCGGGCGCTGCGCCGCGTGGACGAGGCGTACGGGATGGCGGCGCGTTCGGCGAACGCGGTCAAGCGGTTCAACACGCTGCTTGAGGAGCTGCGCACCGTCGTGGAGTCGGGTGCGGGGCCCGCGACCGTGCTGGAGGCGGTGCTGGAGCGGACCGGGTATCTGGCGGAGCTGCAGGCGTCGACCGATCCGCAGGACGAGACCCGCGTCGAAAACCTCCAGGAACTGGCCGCCGTCGCGCTGGAGTTCGAGCAGCAGCGGGAGGAGGACGACCCCGGAACGCTCGCGGACTTTCTCGAACAGGTCGCGCTCGTCGCGGATTCCGACGAGATCCCGGACGACGAGGGTGACGGTGTGGTCACGCTGATGACGTTGCACACCGCGAAGGGCCTCGAATTCCCCGTGGTGTTCCTGAGCGGCATGGAGGACGGCGTCTTCCCGCACATGCGCTCGCTCGGCAAGACGAAGGAACTGGAGGAGGAACGGCGGCTCGCGTATGTGGGGATCACCCGCGCGCGGCAGCGGCTGTACGTGACGCGGTCCGCGCTGCGCAGCGCGTGGGGGCAGCCCCAGCACAATCCGCCGTCCCGCTTCCTTGAGGAGATCCCCGACGTACACGTGGAGTGGCGCCGCACGGGCGGCGCGGGCCAGGCGCCGCCGCAGGGCGCGGCCGCCGCTCCCGCGGCGCGGGAGCGGCGGGGGGCCGGCGGGTTCGCCACGGGCCGCATGAAGGACCGGCCGGTGGTGGCGCTTTCTGCCGGGGACCGGGTGACGCACGACAGCTTCGGCATGGGCACGGTGGTGTCGGTCCAGGGCAGCGGCGACCGGGCCGAGGCGACGATCGACTTCGGCGGCGAGAAGCCGAAGCGGCTTCTGCTCCGTTACGCCCCCGTGGAGAAGCTTTGATTCTTACCCTGTAGTGTCCCCGGTATGTCACAGACCGGGGAAAGGGCTTGTGGTAGAGCCGCGGGGAGCGATTAGCTGCCTGCGGCAATGTTCGTACTCCAGTTCCTTCTGTCCCCGGAGTACGTACCATCTTGAGATTCCCAGGGGGAACACAATGAGCCAGCCCTGGCAGCAACAGCCGGACGGCGGCGGATACGGACAGCAGCCGCAACAGCCGGGCGGATACGGCCAGCCCCAGCCCAACCCGTACGGCCAGCCCCAGCCGCCCCAGCCGCCCGCGCAGCCGTATGGCCAGCCGCCGCAGCAGGGTTACGGCTACCCGCCGCCCCAGCCCCAGCCGCCCCAGCCGTACGGCGCCCCGCAGGGTGCGCCCGGCGGCGGCTGGCCGGCCCCGCCTCCCTCGGGCGGCCCGGCGAACCAGAACATCGCGCTCGCGGTCCTTTCCGCGGTGGGTGCCACGCTGGTCATGGCGATCCTCTACGCGTTCTTCTACGACGCGATGTTCGACGAGAGCAGCGGTGAGGTCACCAAGATCGGCTACGTGTCGCTGGCCATCGGCGCGGCGGTCGGCGCCGGTCCGGCGTTCCTCGCCCGGCGGAACATCGGCATACAGGTCCTCGCCGCCGCGCTGGCCCTCGTGGCGGCCGTGCTCGGTGAGCTGTACGGCATGGCGATGATCCTCAGCGAGTACCTCACCAACGGTGAGTGGAGCGCCACGAAGATCTTCTTCGAGGAGTTCAACCACCTCTGGGACTTCTGGACCGAGTCCAACGATCCGATCAACTACTTCTTCCTGATCCTGGCCCCCGTCGGCGTCTTCGCCATCGGCCAGGCGGTCGCGCGCCGCACCAGGTGAGATCCGCCGGCCCCGCGGCCGGCTCGCACGGACGGCAGGCCCGCCGCTCCCTCCGGGGAGCGGCGGGCCTTTTGCGTGCGCGTGGCCGCCGGGCGCACACCAGCGCTATTTCGGCATAGCGGAAATCAGATCGATCTTCTTTCATGCATGCGGAACGTATGAGATGTTTGCCGCATGCCAGGAATTGAGCGCGGACTCCCCGGCGGCCCGGTGGTCGTCGTCGGCGGTGGTCCGGTCGGAATGGTCGCCGCCGCCTCCCTCGCCCGCTTCGGCATCCCCGTGGTGCTGATCGAGGCCGAGGAGCGGCCGAAGACGGACTGGCGCGCCTCCACGTTCCACGCGGCGACGCTCGAACTGCTCGACGAACTGGGCATCGCGGACCAGATGCACGCCGAGGGCCTGGTCGTGCCCGTGTACCACTTCCGCGACCGGCGGGACGGGCTGATCGCCGCGTTCGACTTCTCGCTCCTCGCCGACGAGACGCCCTTCCCCTACCGCCTCCAGCTCAACCAGCAGCACCTGGTGCGCATGCTGCACGAGAGGCTGGCCCGGACGCCCGGCGTCGAGCTGCTGTTCGGTGCCCGTGTCACCGGCGTCGCGCCGCGTGCGGGGAACGGGGCCTTGGTCGTCGTCAGCACCGCGACCGGCACCCGCGAGGTGCACGGCTCGTGGGTGATCGGCGCCGACGGCGCGGGCAGCACCGTGCGGCGGGCACTCGGCGTCGACTTCACCGGCTGGACCTACCCCGAGCGCTTCCTCATCGCCAGCACGAGCGTCGACCTCGCCGAGGCGCTGCCCGGCATCGCGGAGGTCAACTACGTGGCCGACCCCCGCGAGTGGCTGTTCCTGCTGCGCACCCCCGAGTCCTGGCGGGCGGTCTGGCCGGTGCCCGCCGGGCAGAGCGAGGCCGACGCGCTCGCCGGGGCGACGCTGGAGCGGCAGTTCCAGGGCGTCGCGCCCCGCCGGGCCGGCTACCCGATCATCGACCGGCAGCTGTACCGCGTGCACCAGCGGGTGGCCGGGTCGTTCCGCGCCGGCCGCGCCGTCCTCATCGGAGACGCGGCCCACATCAACAGCCCCATGGGCGGGGTCGGTCTGAACAGCGGCATCCACGACGCCGTCGACATCACCCGGCGCCTCGCCCGCATCGCCGAAGGCGCCGCGGCCGAGGCGGAGCTGACCGCGTTCGCCGACGTGCGGCGGCGGGTGGCCGTGGAGTACGTGCAGGCCGACACGCAGCGCAATACGCAGCGGCTGAGCGAGGCCGACGAGAGCCGGCGCCGCGCCGCGCACGAGGAGATGCGCGCCACCGCGGCCGATCCGGACCGCGCCCGCGCCTACATGCGGCGTGCCTCGCTCCTCGAAAGCGTGCGCCGCTTCGGCGTCGGCCTGCCCCCCGGCGCCCCCGCGCCCGCGCCCGCCCGCTGAGGCGTTTCCCACCCCCTACCCCAGGAGGTCTCCATGTCCCTCGTCGACGAACCCGGGGTCGGCGATCCGCGCTTGCGTTCCCTCTACGAGGACATCGCCGCCGCCGGACTGCGTCCCCTGTGGACGATCACCGAGCAGCTGCTGACGCCCACCCCCAGGCCGCGGGCCGTGCCCTGGCTGTGGCGCTCCGCGGTGCTGCGCCCGCTGGCCGAACGCGCCATCCGGCTGGTGCCGGTGGAGCGCGGCGGCGAGCGGCGCGTGCTGTCCCTCGCCAACCCGGGTCTGGGCGGGCGGCCCTACGCGGCCGGCACGCTGTGGGGCGCGCTCCAGTGCCTCGGGCCGAACGAGACGGCGCCCGCGCACCGGCACACGCCCGGCGCGATCCGCTTCGTCATCGAGGGCGAGGGGGTGTGGACCACCGTCGACGGGGACGCCTGCGATATGCGGCCCGGCGACCTGATCCTCACCCCGGGCGGCGCCTGGCACGACCACGCCAACGGCGGCGACGGCAGCATGTTCTGGTTCGACGGCCTCGACCTGCCGATGGTCGAGGCGCTGGACGCCGTGTTCTTCGAGCCGCACCCGGAACTGCGGCAGCCGGTGACCGGCCCGCACAACCGTTCCGAAGCCGCCTGGGCCGGCGCGGGTGGCGAGGGCGGCGATGCCGCGCGCACCATGACGCCCGGCGCGGTCACCCGCGCGCTCGACCCGGCGCCCTCGCCGCTGCTGGTCTACCGCTGGGCCCAGACCGACGCGCTCCTGTCCCGCCTGGCCGCGGCGGGCGAAGGGCCGCTGGTGAGCGTGGAGTTCACCAATCCGCACTCGGGCGCCAGCGTGCTGCCGACCCTGTCCTGCGGCATGCACCGGGTGCTGCCTGGCGGCGCGTCCGCGCCGGTGCGGCGCAGCGGGAACACGGTGTTCGTCGTGTTCCGCGGCGCGGGCAGCAGCGTCGTCGACGGGTGCAGGTTCGACTGGACGGCGGGCGACATGTTCGTCGTGCCGTCCTGGTCGGCGGTGGAGCACTTCTCGGACGGCGGGGCGGACCTGTTCGGCCTGGGCGACGCACCGGTGCTGCGGGCGCTCGGCCTGTACCGCGAGGAGACGCTGCCGCGGCGGCAGGAGGTCACGGGTGTGTTCGGGGAAGGGACCGCGGCATGAAACTGGCACTGTTCGACGACCACCGCCTCGGCGTGGTCGAGGAGGGCCCGCGGGGCACGACGGTGACCGACGTCACCGCCGCGATCGGCCGGCCGCACGATCCGGACCCGCTCACCGCGGGCTGGTGGCGCGCGCTGTGCCGGGACTTCCCTGCGCTGCGAACGGATCTCGCCGCCGCGGCGGCACAGGGCGCGGCCGAGCCGCTCGACCCCGGCCGGCTGCGCGCACCCGCGCTGAACCCGAGCAAGATCGTGGCCTGTGCCTGCAACTACGCGGACCACGTGGCGGAGATGCACGACGTGCAGGAACGCACGCTGGGCGGCGTCGAGTCGTGGATGATGAACTTCGACGTGTTCCTGAAGTCCCCGTCCTCCCTGTCGGGTCCCGCAGAGGACATCGTGCTGCCCGCGGAGGTTGTCGCCGCGGGCCAGGAGATCCACCACGAGTCCGAGCTGGTCGTGGTGATCGGCAGGGGCGGCGCGGACATCCCGCGGGACCGGGCGCTCGACCACGTGCTGGGCTACACGCTGGGCCTCGACATCACCGTGCGCAGCGCGGCCGACCGTTCGCGGCGCAAGAGTTACGACACCTTCAGCCCGCTCGGCCCGTTCCTCGTCACGGCCGACGAGCTGGGCGACGCGAGCGATCTGGAGATCCGGCTCGACGTCAACGGCGTGCGGCGGCAGCACGTGCTGACCCGCGACCTCATCACGCCGGTGCCCGCGATCGTCTCGTACGCGTCGTCGATGATGACGCTGCTGCCCGGGGACCTCATCTTCACCGGAGCGCCCCCCGGCGTCGGCGCGATCGTCCCGGGCGACCGGCTGCGCGCGGGCATCGGGCGGATCGGCGAACTGACCCTCGCCGTGCGCGAGGGCTGAGCGGGGGCTGAGCGGGGCGGGCGGGAGCGCGGCCGGTGGATGCCCAGAAAAGAACTACGTTAGAATTCCTGCATGTCGAATAACGCCCGGGAGGGCGTCACGAGTTCGGTGGACAACGCGCTGCGGCTCCTGGAGCTGATCGGCGAGCGGAAGGCGCTGCGGGTCTCCGACGCGGCGGCCGAGCTTGGCGTCGCGCCCTCGACCGCGCACCGCCTGCTCAACGCACTGCGCAGGCGCGGATTCGTCCTCCAGGAGAAGCCCAACGGCGCCTACCGGCCGGGCCCCGTGCTGGGCGAGATCGGCCTCGCCGCCATCGGCCGCATCGACATCCGCCAGGTCGCCCGCCCCTTCCTGGAGCAGGTGCGGGACAGCACCCAGGAGACGACGAGCCTGTCGCTGCTCGAAGGGCGCAACGTGCGGTTCATCGACTGCGTGGAGAGCCCGCGTTCCGTCCGTGTCGGCGACCGCACCGGCGTCGTGCTGCCGGCGCACTGCACCGCCGCGGGCAAGGCCATCCTGGCCGCCATGCCCGAGGCGGAGCTGTCCCGGCGCTTCGCCGACCGGGAGCTGACGACGCGCACCGAGTTCTCCGTCTCCGACTGGCAGGCCCTCCTGGCGGAGCTGGCGGAGATCCGCCGCGCCGGCTTCGCGATGAACGTCGAGGAGGGCGAACGCGGCATCAGCGCGGTGGCCGCGGTGCTGCGGGACCGGGCGCAGACGCCGCTGGCCTCGGTCGCGGTGGTCGTGCCCGCGCACCGGCTGGCCGCCCGCACGGACGCGCGCAAGCTCGCCGAGGACCTGCTGCCGGTCCGTGACCGTCTTCAGGAGCTGCTGCACGCGCAGGTCGGGTCCTGAGGCGGGCGGGGGCGTGCGTCCGCCGGGTCAGGAGCGGGCGGGCAGGCTGGTGCCCAGATCGTCCAGGATGCGGTAAGCGTCGGTCAGCAGGGCGCCGTACAGCGGCCACTCGCCCGGCGCGTCGAGGCCCTCCCGCCGGCTGCGCGCGGCCAGCCGGTCGTGGCACCGCCGGCCCCGCGCGAGGTGTTCGTGCAGCTCCTCGTCGTCGCCTTCGTCGCCTTCGCCGCCGCCGCGGCCCTCGGACACCCGCAGTTCCCGCGCGGCAACGGCGGTGTCCGCGAGCAGCTCGGCGTAGCCCGTCAGGAAGTCGCGCGCCAGCGCCGCGTAGTGCTCGCTGTGCACGGCGTAGTGCAGGCCGCGGGCGATCGACTGGGCATGGTGGCCCGCGCGTTCCAGGACGTTGACGGCCGCGTGGTGGACCGGCAGCCGCAGGTGCTCACCGGCGAGGACGCGGCGCGGATTGAGCCGCGCCGCCTCCTCGCCGTTCTCCACCGCGGCGCGGGCCTGCTGCGCCAGCACCCCCACCTGCTCCGCGCGGTCCAGCCAGTCGCGGGTCCGCGCCGCGTCGGGGGTCGTCTCGCGCAGCGCGTCCGCGATGCCGCGCAGCAGCCCGCACACCTCCCGGGACAGCGCGGACACGGCCTCGTCGGCGCCGCGGTGGCGCAGGGGCGGCGCCCAGAGCACGGAGGTGGCCAGACCGCAGCCGACGCCGATGAGCACCGCGGCGAGCAGCTGGAGGCTGTATTCGAGCTGACCGCCGCCCGCCGAGAACGCGAACAGGGCCGTCACCGGCACCTGGAGGCGCTGCGAGCCCAGCGCGCCCAGCCGCATCGTGACCAGTGCCGCCGCCATCACAACGGCCAGGCTCCACGCGTGCAGCCCGGCGGTGGAGCCGAAGCCCGCCGCGAGCATCACGCCCACGGCCACCGCCCCCATGTAGCGCAGCGACTGCCACAGCGACCGGTACACCGTTCCCTGCAAGGACAGCAGCGAGGTGAACGGCGCGAAGGTCGTGACGCCTGGGGTGAGCAGCCAGGAGGCGAGCGACCACGCGACGACGGCCGCCAGCACGGTCTTCGCGGCCAGCAGCGGGTCGACGCGCCGCCACCCCGGACCGCGCACGGCCCGCGCCAGCCGCCGGCGCGCCCGCTGCGCCCGCGCCGCGGCACCCGTCATGGCTCCACGCCCCTTCCTCGGCCGCCGTTCCTGTCCGCCACCGGTAACCGGTAACCCGATCGGCCCCGGCGGAAACAGGCGCGGCCCGCCCGGCTAGGAGCGGCTAGGAGTTGTCCGCGACCGCCTCCGCGTAGTCGAGGTCGGCGTCGGTCAGGCCGATGTCGCGCATCAGGCCGTGGATGGTCTCGATGGACTCCCGGTCCGTCGCCCCGCGCCACACCGGCAGGTGCATGTCGCCCGCCAGCTCCGGAGCCAGGTCGCTGATCTCCGGCAGGGCGTCGCGGAACGCCTGCGGGTCCGCGGCGATGGCCTGGGCCGTCGCGGTCACGCCCCGGCGGAACGCGGCGGCGCGTTCCGGGTCCTCCGCGACCTGCTCGGAGGTCATCAGGTACGTGCCGATCTGCAGCTCGGGCCGGGTGGCCGTGTAGGGGCGCGCGACGTCGCGCAGGCCCTGCGACCTGCCGATCGTGGCGAACGGCTCGATCAGCAGCCCCGCGTCGACGTCGCCGCGCTCGATGGCGGCGGGCATATCGGGCAGCGGCATCTCGACGAAGTCGACGTCCCCGTTGCCGAGCCCGGCATCGGAGAGTACCGAGTGGATGACCACATCGTTGATGTTCTGCAGGGTGTTGACCGCGATGCGCGCCCCGTCGAGGTCCGCCGGCTCCCGTAGCGGGCTGTCCGCCGGGACCATCAGCGCGGAGAAGTCGTCGTCCGCCGCGGACGCGGTGCTGGTGCCCGCCGCGATCATCTCGACCGGCATGCGCCGCCCCATCGCGATCAGCGCCGACACCACGTTGGACCCGGCGACGTCGATGTCCCCGCTCAGCAGCGCCGGGATGACGCTCGCGCCACCGCTCGACGGGCTGACCCTGACATCCAGGCCCTCCGCCTCGAAGTAGCCCTCGCGGACGCCGTAGGCCAGGAACGAGGCCGGGGTTCCCGCGGTCTCCGAGACCATCACGGTGTCGCCGTCCCCGCCGCCCGCCGCGGCGACGCCGGACAGGTCGCCGCCGTAGTCGGTGCAGGCCGTGGTGGCGAGCATCAGCAGGCCCGCGAGGGCCGCGACGGCCCGGCCGCCGCGGTTCACGCCGCCACCGGCCGGCCGTCGAGCGCGGCGTACAGCTCGCCGCGCAGCCTGCCGAACTCCGGCTCCCGCTTGGTCGCCACCTGGTTCCGCGGGCGCGGCAGGCCGACCACGGCCTCGTGCCCGACGTTCGCCGGGGGCCGCAGCACCAGTACCCGGTCGGCCAGGTAGACGGCCTCGTCGATGTCGTGCGTGACGAACAGCACGGTGATCCCGTACCGCTGCCACACGTTCAGCAGCAGGTCCTCCAGGCCCGAACGCGTCTGCGCGTCCACCGAGGCGAACGGCTCGTCCATCAGCAGGATGCCCGGCCGGTACGCCAGGGCCCGCGCGATGGCCACGCGCTGCTGCATGCCGCCGGAGAGCTGCCAGGGGTAGCGGTCCCCGCGGCCGGCGAGGCCGACGGCGTCCAGCGCCTCCTCGGTCAGCTCCGCCGCTTGGCGCCGGTCGACGCCCTTGTAGCGCAGCGGGAACGCGATGTTGCGCCGCACCGTCATCCACGGCAGCAGCGAGCGGCTGTAGTCCTGGAAGACGAACGCCATGTCCTCCGGCGGCCCGTTCACCGGCTTGCCGCGCAGGACGACCGACCCGGAGGTGGCGGGCGTCAGGCCGGAGAGGCACCGCAGCATCGTGGTCTTGCCGCAGCCGGACGAGCCGAGGATGCAGACGAACTCCTGGTCGGCGACGGCGAAGGACAGGCCGTCGACGGCCGGCGCGGCGTGCGGGTCGGGGCCGTAGACCTTCCGCAGGTTCGAGACTTCAAGCATCGGACTTCTCCGGGGTCGGGGTTTTCTTGAGGGAGGAAGCGGAGGAAGCGGAGGAAGCGGAGGAAGGGGCGCCGGCGGCGGGTTCGTGCTCCGCGAGGAGGCCGCGGGCGCCGCGGTGCCAGCGCAGCACCCGCCGTTCCACCCGCAGGAAGATCCAGTTGAGGACGAAGCCCAGGACGCCGAGCAGGATGATGCCGGTCCACATCTCGGGGATGGCGAACGAACGCTGCTGTTCCAGAACGAAGTAGCCGAGCCCGTTGCTGCTGGCCACCATCTCGGAGACGACCATCAGGATGATCGCGATGGCGAGGCTGGTGCGCATGCCCGCGAACACCCGCGGGCCCGCGCCCGGCAGGATGATGCGGACGATGCGGGCCCCGGGCGGAATCCGGTGGGCGCGCGCCATGTCCAGCGCCTGCGGGTCGACGCCGCGCACGCCGTCGATCGTGTTCAGCAGGATCGGCCAGACCGCGCCGAGCACGATCACGAAGACCTTCGAGGCGTTGCCCGCGCCGAACATCAGCAGCGAGAACGGGATCAGCGCCGGGGCGGGCAGCGCCCGCAGGAACTCCACGACCGGCTCGGCCGCGACGCGCAGCGGGCGGTACATGCCGAGCAGCAGCCCGAGCCCGACGCCGATGACGACGGACGCGGTGTACCCGGCCAGCATGCGCGCCAGGCTCGGCAGCAGGTCGCTGCCGACGCGGTCGAACAGCCACAGCTCGCGGAAGTAGCGGAAGATCTCGTCGAGCGGCGGGAAGTAGAAACTCCCGGCCCGGTGCGCCCACAGCCCGTAGCCGATGAGCAGGGCGGCGGGCAGGGCGAGTTCCAGCAGGAACCCGAGGACGCGGCGGCTCACCGGCTCTCCTCCTGACGCTGCGAGGGGTGCCACCGGAGCAGGCGGCGCTCGACGGCCTGGAAGGCCATGTTGAGTACCCAGCCGACCAGGCCGGTGACGATGATCAGGGCGTACATGCGGGGCAGTTGCGCGTTGGACTGGGCGACGACGATGGACTGGCCGAGGCCGGGCGCGCCCACGACCAGCTCGGCGGTCACCGCGAGCACCAGCGCGATGGCGGACGCGATCCGCAGCCCGGTGGCGATGTAGGGGGCGGCGCTCGGCAGGGTGATGCGGAAGAAGCGCGCGTGGGAGGGCAGTCCGTAGGCCCGCGCGGTGTCGCGGACCACCGGGTCGACGTCGGTGACGCCGTAGACGACCTGGAGCAGGATGGGCCAGAAGGTCACGAAGACGATGAGGAAGACCTTCATCTCCAGGCCGACGCCGTAGACGAGCACGGCCAGCGGGATCAGCGCGACGGAGGGCACCGGCCGGCAGAACTCGATGACGACCCGGCTCATGCGGTAGGCCGCCGGGCTCGACCCGAGCAGGATGCCGAAGGGGACGGCCAGCAGCGTGGCGAGGGCGAGCCCGATCGCCCAGCCGTTCAGCGTGCGCCCGATCTCCACCCACAGGGGGCGGCCCATGCCCAGCCGGAACAGCTCCGCGTAGGTGTCGGTGACCGGCGGAAACCAGTCACGCGACAGCAGGCCGACGCGCGAGCACAGCTCCAGGGCGAGGAGGACGGTGAGCACCCCGGAGACCTTGAGCCCCAGATCGCGCACCCGGCGCGAGGCGAGGAGGCGGCCGACCCGGCCCGGGGGCAGCCGGGCCCCGGCCGCGGGGGTGCCCCGGCGAGCGTCTCCGATGGTTGCGGCCCCGTCGAGGCTCATGGCGACTCCTTCGGTGCTCGATCGCGGGTAGCTGGAAAACTACGGTCTCATTCCGTATGCAGCAATACGCGTGATCGAATTTCCCTCTATAAGAAAAACGAGGGCCCGGGGGAGTCGCCTCGGCCCACGGAAAAGCGCCGGACCGGGGAGTCCCCGGTCCGGCGCCTGGCGTCGGTGGTGAGCGGTGGTGAGCGGGTGGTTACGTGGGTTCGAGGCCCTGGCCCCGCAGCCAGGTGAGCGGGTCGATGGGCGAGCCGCCGCCCGGCCGTACCTCGAAGTGCAGATGCGGCCCCGTGGAGGTGCCGGAGTTGCCCGAGTAGGCGATCACCGTGCCGGCCTGCACGTGGCCGGAGGTGAAGACGGTGCTGTCCAGGTGCGCGTACCAGGTCTCCGTGCCGTCGGGGGCGGTCAGGATGACCATGTTCCCGTAGCTCGGGTGCCACTGCGTGCTGATGGAGCCGTCGGTGGCCGCCACCACGGGGGTGCCGTAGCTGACCGGGAAGTCGATGCCGGTGTGCGTGGACATCCAGTTGATGCCCGACTGGCCGAAGTAGGCGCTGAGCCCGGCCTGCTCCACCGGAACGAAGAACTTCTGCCGCTCGGCCTCGATACGCGCGGCCTCCGCCGCCGCGGCCTCGGCCTCCGCCTCCTGCTGCGCCTGGAGGTCGAGGCGGCCCTGCGTGCGGCTGGCGCGGTCGCTGTAGTCGTCGACGGCCTCGGTCAGGCCCGCCAGCTGGCTGTCGAACTGCTGGTTCGCGGCGACCTGCTGGACCTCGCCCGGGTCGGGCGCGGCCACCGGCGCCGGCTCGCCGCCCTGCGGGGTGTCGGACTCGGAGACGGTCGCCGCCGTGGCCACGGCGGTCACGCCCAGGACAGCGAGGGAGGGGGCGGCCACGCTGAGGAACGCGGACCGCCGCGGACGCGCCGAACGCCGCCGTCCGCCGCGCCGCTGCGGCCGCGCGGCTGACGGTGGCCCGGACTCGGGCGCCGGGTCGTCGGGGGCCCACTCCTGTCCGGGGTCCGCGGCCACGTCGTCGAGGCCGTCGAGGTCCGGATCGGCGCCGAGGCCGGGATCGGGTTCGTGCGCGGTGCCCGTGTCCGCGGCCGGTCCGCCCCGCGGCGCGGGGGTTTCGTGAAAATCCTCCGCGGCGGGCCCGCCGGCGTACCAGGTGCCGGATTCGTACCCGGTTTCGCCGTACCACTGCTCGGGCGGATACGGCTGCTGTTGTTCCTGGTGAAAGGACTCCTGCGGGAACTGCTGGAACGGGGGGAACTGCTGGTAGCCGTCCTGCGGGAACGGCTCCTGGGGAAAGGATTCCTGCGGGAAGGACTCCTGTGGAACGGCGGCCCACTGCTGTGCGTCCTGGTACCCGGCTCCGTACCCGTCCCCGGCCCCGTACCCGCCTCCGACACCGTAGGCATCCTGGTGGCCGTACGCCGGGTCGAGCAGCCCGTGTGCGGCGTGGGTGCCGAAGCCGGAATAATCCGTGTGCCCGGAGGCTTCCGACAGCAGACGATCGCTCACCGACTAGGCCCTTCGGCTCGACAACAGGGGCGTGGCAAGGACCTGCCCCTGCGGTTCGGCGGTGACTGTACCCGGCGGTACGTGGCGGCGACAATCTTTCCCGGCTTGTTCGCAGGTTTCCGAGGGGCGTAAGCGGTCAATAGGCCGATTTTCGGCGGGGTCCACCATGGGTGCCGCACGTCATGTTCGACATGAGTTCGAATAGGGGTCCGCGTGGTCCGCGGTCCGCGGATGTGATTTCCCCCTCGGACCTGTTCCGCCGGCCGCGGATTGGGAGATCCTGTAGTCAACGTGCGTTAACTCGCGTCCCCGGGAGGCTGCTGATGGGTGTATCGGGTCCGATTCGCGTCGTGGTGGCCAAGCCCGGGCTCGACGGTCACGACCGGGGGGCGAAGGTCATCGCCCGCGCGCTGCGCGACGCGGGCCTGGAGGTCATCTACACGGGGCTGCACCAGACGCCGGAGCAGATCGTGGACACCGCCATCCAGGAGGACGCGGACGCCATCGGCCTTTCCGTCCTCTCCGGCGCGCACAACACCCTGTTCACCCGTGTCATCGAGCTGCTGCGCGAGCGGGACGCGGCGGACGTCGTCGTCTTCGGCGGCGGCATCATTCCCGAGGACGACATCGCCCCGCTGAAGGCGGCCGGCGTCGCCGCGATCTTCACCCCCGGCGCACCCACCAGCGAGGTCGTGGACTGGGTGCGCTCGGCCCTGGCCGCTCCCTGAGGCGGCCCCGGCCCCCTCGCCCGGCGGGCGGACCGGCCCGCGGCGGCGATGTGTGACGGGACTCACCACGTTGGTGTGACCCAGGATTCAAGCCCTCCGCCGGGGCACGGATACGCTCGACTTCGGACATGCCGCGTGCTTCGGCGTCGCCTCGCAACGCGGCCACGCGGCACGCCCACGCAGACAACGACCGCGAGACCATTGATTGAGGGACGGACGCGCGTGGACCTGTTCGAGTATCAGGCGAGGGACCTCTTCGCCAAGCATGGCGTACCGGTGCTGGCCGGCGAAGTCATCGACACGCCCGAGGCGGCGCGCGAGGCGACCGAGCGGCTCGGCGGTCGCGCGGTCGTCAAGGCGCAGGTGAAGACCGGCGGACGCGGCAAGGCGGGCGGCGTCAAGCTGGCCTCCGACCCGGAGGACGCGGTCGCCAAGGCGGGCGCCATTCTGGGCATGGACATCAAGGGCCACACGGTCCAGCGCGTCATGCTGGCGCAGACGGCGGACATCGCGGAGGAGTACTACGTCTCCTTCCTCCTGGACCGCACCAACCGCACGTTCCTCGCCATGGCCTCCGTCGAGGGCGGCATGGACATCGAGGAGGTCGCGGCCAACAGCCCCGAGGCGCTGGCCAAGATCCCGGTGGACGCGATCGACGGCGTCACCGCGGACAAGGCCCGCGAGATCGTCGAGGCGGCGCGCTTCCCCGCCGAGGTCGCGGACCAGGTGGTCGACGTCCTTCAGCAGCTGTGGACCGTCTTCATCAAGGAAGACGCGCTGCTGGTCGAGGTCAACCCGCTGGTGAAGACCGGGGACGGCAAGATCGTCGCGCTGGACGGCAAGGTGTCCCTGGACGCGAACGCCGAGTTCCGGCAGCCGGAGCACGCCGCGCTGGAGGACAAGGCCGCGGCCAACCCGCTGGAGGCCGCGGCCAAGGAGCGCGGCCTCAACTACGTGAAGCTCGACGGCGGTACCGTCGGCATCATCGGCAACGGCGCGGGTCTGGTGATGAGCACCCTGGACGTCGTCGCGTACGCCGGTGAGGCGCACGGCGGCGTGAAGCCGGCCAACTTCCTCGACATCGGCGGCGGCGCGTCCGCCGAGGTGATGGCGAACGGCCTGGAGATCATCCTCGGCGACCCGGAGGTGCGTTCCGTCTTCGTGAACGTCTTCGGTGGTATCACCGCGTGCGACGCCGTGGCGAACGGCATCGTGCAGGCCCTGGAGCTGCTGAAGTCCAAGGGCGAGGACGTGAAGAAGCCGCTGGTCGTCCGGCTCGACGGCAACAACGCGGAGCTGGGGCGCAAGATCCTCACCGACGCCGACCACCCGCTCGTCGAGCAGGTGGACACCATGGACGGAGCGGCCGACCGCGCCGCAGAGCTGGCCGCGAAGTAGCGCGGAGTAAAGGACACCGACTTACACCATGGCTATCTTCCTCACCAAGGAGAGCAAGGTCGTCGTCCAGGGGATGACCGGCTCCGAAGGACAGAAGCACACGCGGCGGATGCTCAGCGCCGGCACGAACATCGTGGGTGGCGTGAACCCGCGCAAGGCCGGTCAGAGCGTCGACTTCGACGGCACGGAGGTACCGGTCTTCGGCAGCGTCAAGGACGCCATCGAGGCGACCGGCGCGGACGTAACGGTGATCTTCGTTCCGGAGAAGTTCACCAAGGACGCGGTCGTCGAGGCCATCGACGCGGAGATCCCGCTCGCGGTCGTGATCACCGAGGGCATCGCGGTCCACGACACGGCCGCCTTCTGGTCCTACGCGGGCAAGAAGGGGAACAAGACCCGCATCATCGGTCCCAACTGCCCGGGTCTGATCACTCCCGGCCAGTCCAACGCGGGCATCATCCCGGCCGACATCACCAAGCCGGGCCGCATCGGCCTGGTGTCGAAGTCCGGCACGCTGACCTACCAGATGATGTACGAGCTGCGCGACATCGGCTTCAGCTCCTGTGTCGGCATCGGCGGCGACCCGGTCATCGGGACCACGCACATCGACGCCCTGGCGGCCTTCGAGGCCGACCAGGAGACCGACCTGATCGTCATGATCGGCGAGATCGGCGGCGACGCGGAGGAGCGGGCGGCCGACTTCATCAAGGCGAACGTCTCCAAGCCCGTCGTCGGCTACGTGGCCGGTTTCACCGCGCCCGAGGGCAAGACGATGGGGCACGCGGGCGCGATCGTCTCCGGTTCCTCCGGCACGGCCCAGGCCAAGAAGGAGGCGCTGGAGGCCGCCGGTGTCAAGGTCGGCAAGACCCCTTCTGAGACCGCCCGGCTGGCCCGCGAGCTGCTCACGGCGTGACACCGCGGTTTCCCGGCGTTCCCGGCGTTCCCGGCGTTCCCGGCGCACCCCGCGAAGGCCCGGCCCCCTCGACACGTTCGAGGGGGCCGGGCCTTCGTGCTGCCCGGCGTCCGCCGGCCCGGCCGGCCCGACCGGGTCAGCCGGTGAGGACCGCGACCGCGGTGATCGTGGAGACGGCCGTGGCGACCAGCGCGTACGCGGCCCACGTCCAGCGGCGCGTGCGCCGTTCGCCCGAGGCGCGCAGGGCCGCGGGGGAGCAGGTCTTGGCCGGGTGGCCGGCCGCGAAGTCCCGCAGCAGCCCGGTCAGCAGGGCGCCGCGGTCGCGGGGGGCGGTCTCCGCGAGGCCGGGCAGCCGGGCGGCCAGGCAGGTCCTGGCGTGCAGGATGCGCAGCGCCGCGGCGCGCGTGGTCGCCTCCGTCTCGGCCGCGGTCTCGGGCAGACGGAGGCCGACACCGTCGTGCAGGACGAGGCTGCGCCGGTAGCAGCGCGGCAGGCTCAGCAGCGCTTCGAGCAGCCCACGGTCCTCGGGCGGCACCGCGCGCGGCTCTCCGCCGCGCCGCCCGGGAACGAGCTGGTGCCAGGGCGAGAGCGCGTAGTCGTGGGCCGCGGCCCGCACCCAGCCGGCCGGGTCGGGGTCCACGGCGACCTCGGGCCAGCGTTCCCACGCCCGGTGGAACGCGTACACCACCGCGCGCTCGGCCAGCCGCCGGTGGCCGCAGAGCAGGAACGCCTGCCGGGTGAGCGAGGCGGCCTGCCGCGTGTAGAGCCGGTCGAACGCCGCCGCCGGGCCCGCCCTCACCGCCGTCTCCAGGGCTCGGCAAAGGGGTGCAAGTATGTAAAAAGGTACATACGCCTATATTGAGCGACACATCGGCGAAAACGGGTTACCTCCCCGCTCCGGGTGTTGTTGGCAGCATGGCCGCGTGCGACACGTTCTCCGGCGCCTCGCCCCGCTCAGCCCCGTCCGCGCCCGGTGGCTCCTCGAAGGGCTGCTCGCCGCCGGGCTCGGCCTCGGGGCGCTCGCCGTCCCCGTCCTCCTGCTGTGGACCCTCTCGCCCTACCCGGACGGCGGTGTCGGCGGCGCCCTGCGCGTCGCCGCCGACCTGTGGCTGCTCGCACACGGCGCGGACCTCGTGCGCCAAAGCCCCGGCGACGCGTTCACCGCCCCGGTCGGCGTGACCCCGCTGCTGCTCGCCGCCCTGCCCGCCTGGCTGCTGAACCGGGCGGTGCGCGCCTGCGACTGGGCGCCCCAGCCGGGACAGGGCGCGCTCGCCGCGCTGTGGATCACCAGCGGCTACCTCCTGGCCGCCGCGGGAGCCGTCCTGTGCACCGCCCCCGCCACCCTGGCCGCACAGCCCCTCAGCGCCGCCTGGCACCTGCCGCTGTTCGCGCTCGCCGTCACCCTCACCGCCGCCTTCACCATCAGCGGGCCGCCGTTCGCGGGCGGTCCTGGGACCGGCGGCGCCCTCGACGGCCGCCGCCTGTCCGCCGGCCGGCGCCTGGCGCTGACCGGCGTCGCCGCCTGCTGCGCCGCGGGAACGCTGCTGCTCCTCGGCGGACTGCTGCTCAGCGCCGCGAGCGCGCAAGCCGCGTTCGGGCAGCTCGCCACGGACTGGGCCGGGCGGCTCGCGGTACTGCTGCTGACCCTGGCCCTCCTCCCGAACGCCGTCGTCTGGGCCGTCGCCTACGGCCTCGGCCCCGGCTTCACCGCGGGCGCGGGCAGCGCCTTCGGGCCCCTCGCCGTCACCGGCACCGCGCCCGACCTGCCGCCCTTCCCGCTGCTCGCCGCGCTGCCCGCCACCGCGGGCGGCCCCTGGCTGCTGACCGCCGCCGCGCTCGTCCCCGCGGCGGGGGCGGCGGCCGTCGCGTGGACCGCCGCCCGGCTCGCGGTGCCGGAGCGCGGCGAACGGGCCACCGCGTCCGGCTGGGGCGGCACCGCGCTCACCGTGCTGCTCGCCGCCTGCGGCGCCGGTGCCGCGTTCGGGCTGCTCGCCGCGTTCGCCGGCGGGCCGCTCGGTACCGGCGCGCTCGCCACGTTCGGTCCCGAGCCCTGGACGACCGGCCTGGCCGCGGCCGCCTGGACGGCCGTCCCCGCCGTACCCGCCGCGCTGGTGCTGCGCGCCTGGCGGCTGCGCAGACCGCGCTGGATCAGGGCCGCCGTGGGCGGCGCGGCCGCCCGTGCCGCCCGGCTGCTGCCCCGCCGCCCCGGGCGGCGGCGCGGGAAGCGCGGCACGGCGGCCGACGCGTGGCACACCACCGCCGCCCGCGACACGCGCTGGGCCGCGCTGAGGAAGTCCTCGGGCACCCTGGTGCCCGAGATCACGGAGGAGCCGCGGCACCGTCCGTGACACCGGCCGGCCGGCGCCCAGGTCTCCCGGAACGAGCTGGAGGTAGGGACGTGACGACGGAACTGGACGTGTTCGTGGTCGGCGGGACCGGGGTGGACACCACCGTCCGGGTCCCCAGGCTGCCGCTGCCCGAGCGGGAGACCATCATGGTGCCGCCGATCGAACGGTACGTGGCGCACACCGGCAACGGCGTCGCGTTCGGCTGCCACCACCTGGGACTGCGCACCCACCTCGCGGACGTGATCGGCGCCGACCCCGAGGGCGATCAGGTGCGTGGCGCCTACGCCGCGGCGGGCCTGTCCTTCGACCACCGCACCCATCCCAGCGGCACGAGGCGCAGCGTCAACCTGGTCGACCCGAACGGGAGGCGGGTGTCCCTCTACGACGGCCGCCACCCCGTGGGCATGACCGTCGACCCCGGCCTGTACCGCCCGGCGCTCGCCCGCACCCGGCACGTGCACGCCTGCCTCGCCGACTGGGCGCGGCACGCCCTGGCCGAGGCCGCCGGGGCCGGCCCGTCCACCTCGACCGACCTGCACGACTGGGACGGCGTGCAGGACTACCACCGCGACTTCGCCTACGGCGCCGACCTGGTGTTCGTCTCCACCTCCGCGCTCGGGGACCGGACGGAGGAGACCGCGCGGGACATCCTCGCCCGGGGCCGGGCCGGGGCCGTCGTCGCGATGGCAGGTGCGGACGGCAGCTACCTCGCGCTGCCCGGCGGCCCGCTGCGCCACCTGCCCGCCGCCACCGTGCCAGGACCGGTCGTGGACACCGACGGCGCGGGCGACGCCTACGTCGCGGCGTTCCTCCACGGCCGCCTGGCGGGGAAGGACTGGCGGGCGAGCATGCGGGCCGGCTCGGTGGCGGGGGCGCACGCCTGCCTGACGGCGGGCACGCACACCTCGTTCCTCACCGCGGAAGAGCTGGCGCGCGCGCTCGCCTGACCGCAGAAGGCGCCGGGCGTCAGTCCTGTTCGCCCAGTATCGGCCGGAGCTGACTGGGCAGCAGCTCCTCGCATGCCTGCTGCGACGGCCTGGTCAGCGCGTCGCTCACGCAGTCGAAGTAGTCCTTGTACACGAGCTGCACGGTGTACGTGGCCGCGACGATCGCCAGCGCCGCGGACGCCAGCACGACCCCGGAGACCGCCGCGGCGAACTGCGGGCGCGCGGGGCGCGCGCCCGGTGCCGCGGGGCCGGGGGAGGGGGGCCCGGACGGCGGGGGCGGCTCGCCCTCCAGCTTCTCCAGGCGCCGGTTCCTGCCCTCCGGCTTCTCCTTCGGGCCGCCGCGCAGGGCGCTGATGCCCCAGTACAGGGCGAGCGCCCCCAGCAGCAGCGCCAGCCACTCCCAGCCGAGCAGACCGCCGAAGACTCCCCACATGCCGGCCAGCACGGCGTAACGGGCGTGCCGCTGCGCGGGGTCGGACGGGTCCCAGCGGGAACCCCCGCCCGGGCCGCCGGGCTTGCGGTCGGTCTCGGAGGGCGGCTCGCCGAACCCGCCGTTCTGGCGCTTCGGCTGGCGCCTGCTCCACTGGCTGCCCCAGCGCTGGCGCTGGGGCCCCTCCCTCGTTCCGTCCTCGCCGTCCCCGTCGGACCCCTCCGGCCGACGCGGCTGCCACGGCCGGTCCGGCTGTCCCTCGGGTGGCGGGGCGAAGGGGTTGTCCTCCTCGCCTTTCCGGTCCTGCTGGCCGGCGGCGCGGCGTCGGTCCGTCATCGTGGTCGTCGAGTCTCCCTCTTAGGTGCCGGACCGCTGGAAAGGCGCCGGTGCCATCGACGGTACCTGGAGCCGGGCCCCACCGGGGCACGGGGGGAGCGAGGCGTACCGGTATCGTTGCGGCTCACGGCTCCCCCTGACGAAAGACCCCGATCGTGGCTGCTGCCCCAGAGCGTACGTCTCCGGCGCGCGTCGTCGTCCTCGTCTCCGGTTCGGGTACGAATCTTCAGGCGCTGCTCGACGCCGTGGCCGAAGGCGGGGCCGCGTACGGCGCCGAGGTGGTGGCGGTCGGGGCGGACCGGGACGGGATCGAGGGCCTGCGGCGCGCCGAGCGCGCGGGGGTGCCGACGTTCGTGTGCCGGGTCCGCGACTTCGCGACCCGCGCCGAGTGGGACGCGGCGCTGGCCGGCGCGGTGGCCGCGCACCGGCCGGACCTGGTGGTGTCGGCCGGGTTCATGAAGATCGTGGGCACGGCGTTCCTCGCCGCCTTCGGCGGCCGGACCGTCAACACGCACCCGGCGCTGCTGCCGAGCTTCCCCGGCGCGCACGGGGTGCGCGACGCGCTGGCCCACGGGGTCAGGGTGACCGGCTGCACGGTGCACTTCATGGACGCCGGGGTGGACTCGGGGCCGATCATCGCCCAGGAGGCGGTGGCGATCCGCGAGGCGGACGACGAGGCGGCGCTGCACGAGCGCATCAAGGACGTCGAGCGGCGGCTCCTCGTCGACGTCGTGGGCCGGCTCGCCCGCGACGGGTACAGGATCGAGGGACGGAAGGTGCATATCCCGTGACCGCGGAAGAGACGAGGCGGCCCGTTCGCCGCGCGCTGGTCAGCGTCTACGACAAGACCGGCCTTGAGGAGCTGGCCGGCGGGCTCCACGCGGCCGGGGTGCGGATCGTGTCGACCGGCTCCACGGCGGCACGCATCGCCGCCGCGGGGGTGCCGGTCACGCCGGTCGAGGAGCTGACCGGCTTCCCCGAGTGCCTGGACGGCCGGGTCAAGACGCTGCACCCGCGGGTGCACGCCGGGCTCCTGGCCGACCAGCGCCTGCCCGCCCACCGGGAGCAGCTGGAGGAGCTGGGCATCGAGGCGTTCGACCTGGTCGTGGTCAACCTCTACCCGTTCCAGCTGACGGTGGAGTCCGGTGCCTCGCCGGACGAGTGCGTGGAGCAGATCGACATCGGCGGCCCGGCGATGCTGCGCGCGGCGGCCAAGAACCACCCGTCGGTCGCGGTGGTCACCGACCCCGCGCGCTACCCGGACGTGCTGGCCGCGGCGGCGGGCGGCGGGTTCACGCTGGAGGAGCGGCGCCGGCTCGCGGCGAAGGCGTTCGCGCACACCGCGGCCTACGACGCCGCGGTGGCCGGCTGGTTCGCGCAGCTCGACGCGGCCGGGCCCGCCGAGGCGGCGGAGGGCGAGCTGTTCGTGGAGAACGCGCGCCTGACGTTCTCGCTGGAACGGGTGCTGCGCTACGGGGAGAACCCGCACCAGGCGGCGGCCCTCTACGGGGACGGCTCGGGCACGGGCCTCGCCGCGGCCGAGCAGCTGCACGGCAAGGAGATGTCGTACAACAACTACGTGGACACCGAGGCGGCCCGCCGGGCGGCCTACGACCACGAACTGCCGTGCGTCGCGGTCGTCAAGCACACCAATCCCTGCGGCATCGCGGTCGGGGCGGACGTGGCGCAGGCACACCGCAGGGCGCACGCCTGCGACCCGCTGTCCGCCTTCGGCGGCGTCATCGCCGCGAACCGGCCGGTGTCGGTGGCCATGGCGGAGCAGGTCGCGGAGATCTTCACCGAGGTGATCGTGGCGCCCGGCTACGAGGAGGGCGCGGTGGAGGTGCTGGCCCGCAAGAAGAACATCCGGGTGCTGCGCTGCCCGGAGCCGCCGGCCGCGGCCACCGAGTACCGGCCGATCGACGGCGGGACGCTGGTGCAGGTCACCGACCGCCTCCAGGCGCCGGGCGACGACCCGTCGACGTGGCGCCTGGCGGCGGGCGAGCCGCTGCCGGAGGGGGAGCTGGCCGAGCTGGCGTTCGCCTGGCGCGCCTGCCGGGCCGTGAAGTCGAACGCGATCCTGCTGGCCAAGGACGGTGCCACCGTCGGCGTCGGGATGGGCCAGGTCAACCGGGTGGACTCCGCCAGGCTCGCGGTGCAGCGTGCCGGGGCGGAGCGCGCGGCGGGGGCGTACGCGGCGTCGGACGCGTTCTTCCCGTTCCCCGACGGCTTCGAGGTGCTGGCCGAGGCGGGCGTCAGGGCCGTGGTGCAGCCGGGCGGCTCCGTCCGCGACGAGCAGGTGACCGAGGCGGCCCGCGCGGCCTCGGTGACGATGTACTTCACCGGTACGCGGCACTTCTTCCACTGACGCGGGTCGGGGGCGCGGCACCCGCGGGTGCCGCGCCCCCGGCAGGTCACGGCTGCGGGCGGTGCAGCAGGCCGACCAGCACGTCGTGCAGCACCTCGTGGTCGCGCGGGTCGTGCAGCCGGTACGGGCCGCCGTCCACCGTGTACCACTCGTCCGCGCCCGCGTAGCGGATGCGGAGGGTGAGGGTGCCGTCGTCCCCGGCGGCGGTGTGCAGTTCGAGTTCGCCGGTGACGACCCCGACCTCCTTGGTCATCACGCCGCCGCGCGGGGCCGTGAAGACGGAGAACTTTTCGGTCATGTCGCTCTTCGTGGTCATGCAGCGTATTTCAGCAGGAAACTCAGCAGGTGCTGAGCATCTCCCGCAGCGCCGTGCGTTCCGCGTCGTCGATCGTCAGCTGCCAGTGGTACTTGGCCCTGACCCACATCTTCCCGTAGGTGCAGTGGTATGCGGCGGCGCGGGGCTGCCATTCCGCGGGGTCCTGGTCACCCTTGGAACGGTTGGACGCGGCGCTGGCCGCGATGAGCTGGGGGCGGCCGAGGTCGTTGGCGAACGCCTCGCGCCGGTCGGTGGTCCAGGTGTCCGCGCCCGAACGCCATGCCTCGGCCAGCGGGACGACGTGGTCGATGTCGACGCGGGACGAGGCGGGCACCGTGACGTCGTCGTAGGGGCTGTACCAGGTGCCGGAGACGGGCCGGCAGTCCGCGTCGACCGTGACGCCCTCGCCGTCCCGCTTCAGCACCTCCTCCCGCGTGGAACAGCCGTCGCGGCTGGTCCAGTGGGGGAACAGGCGGCGCGAGTAGCCCGCCATCGAGCCGGGGGGCGCCACGGTGAGGGCGGCCAGCTCGGCCCGCGCGGTCGCGGCGTCGGGAATGCCGGGCGGGGCCGCGGACGCGGCCGGGGCGAGCAGGGTGGCCGTGAGGAGGAGGGCGAGGACCGTGCCGAAGAACGTCGCGGCGCTGCGTCGCATCAGGCGGCTCCGTGCGGTGGGGGGACGTGGCCTGATGGAGCGTTACCCGCGGGCTGAAGTGCCCATGATCAGCCTGCGCCGGAACGCCCGGGGCGCGCGCCGGAGATGCCCGGCGCGCGACCGGCGGACGAACCGGCGCGTGGCGTTCCGGCCGGAGCCCTCAGGCGACCAGCGGGAGCGGGGTACCGGGCGGCGGGCCCTGGTAGTGGTGGTGGATCTTGTTGATCTCCGACTGGAAGTAGATCATGTGCGTCCCCAGCAGGATGTACAGCAGAATCCCCAGGCCGCCGCTGCACGTCGGCGGCAGACCCGCGGCGCGCTGCGCCGCCGATATGCGGCCGGCGGTGTTCGCCACCGAGACGAACGGCGGGATCAGCAGGTACCCACCCGGCAGGAACGCCAGGACGCTCATGCCCGGGCTGACCTCGATGCGCTGGTCGAACTGGTTCAGCTCTTTCTGGATCTTGTACCACCACACCAGGGCGTAGATCCCGCAGGTGATGAGCCCCAGCAGCCAAGTGACACCGGGCCCGCGCAGCGGCATCGCGTAGCCGAACCCGGCCGGCTGCCCCGGCATACCGGGCATCCCCGGCGGCATCTGGCCCTCCGGTGAATACGGCACAGGCGGGCCGCCCTGCGGCGCGTAGGGCGCCGGAAGGCCGCCCGGCTGCTGCGGCGGCGGGCCCGGCTGGGTGGCCGCGTCCGGCGCCCCGTACGGGCCCGGCGCGGGCGGCGGGCCCTGCGGCGGGTACGGGCCCGGCTGCTGCTGCGGGGCGGGCTGGGTGGCCGCGTCCGGCGCCCCGTACGGGCCCGGCGGCGGCGGGTTCTGCGGTGGGTACGGGCCCGGCTGCGGCCCGCCCTGCGGCGGGTACGGTCCTGGCTGCCCACCCGGGGGCACGGGCCCCTGCGGCGGCTGCCCGGGCGGGTTCTGATAGTTGCTCACGTCCAGTGGGCTCCTTGCGATGAAGTCCTGCGTGGCCGGGACGGCCGCTCGGCCCGCTGGCGCGGAAGGCCCGCAGCGATCTGGGCGCCCCACGGCGCCGACGGCACGTTCCCCCGGCCGGCCAGGGCCGCTATTCCACAGCCGCGCCTTCCCCGCTGTCCACCTGGACGGCGGGACTGTGGCAAAGCTGATACATCGTCCGGCGCGGCAGACATGCGGTGTTCCGGGGGCGGATTGGTGGGCAGGCCCCCGCATCCGCGAGGATGGGGGCATGAGCGCCGAGATTCTCGATGGCAAGGCCACCGCAGCCGCGATCAAATCCGATCTCACCACCCGGGTCGCCGCCCTCGGGGAGCGCGGGGTCACTCCCGGGCTCGGCACGCTGCTGGTGGGCGACGACGTCGGCAGTCAGAAGTACGTCGCGGGCAAGCACCGCGACTGCGCCGCCGTCGGGATCGCCTCGATCCGGCGCGCCCTGCCGGCCACCGCCACCCAGGCGGAGGTCGAGGCCGTCGTCCAGGAGCTGAACGCGGACCCCGCCTGCACCGGCTACCTGGTGCAGCTGCCGCTGCCCCGCGGCATCGACGTCAACCGCGTACTGGAGCTGGTGGACCCGGCCAAGGACGCCGACGGGCTGCACCCGACGAACCTCGGCCGTCTCGTGCTCGGCGAGCCCGCCCCGCTGCCCTGCACGCCGAACGGCATCATCGCGCTGCTGCGCCGGTACGGCGTCGCCCTCGCCGGCGCGCACGTCGTCGTCATCGGCCGCGGCGTCACCGTCGGCCGCTCCCTGCCGCTGCTGCTCACCCGCCGCGGCGAGAACGCGACCGTGACGCAGGTCCACACCGGCACCCGCGAGGTGTCGGCGCACCTGCGGCGTGCGGACATCGTGGTCGCCGCGGCCGGGGTGCCGCACCTGGTCAAGCCGGAGGACGTGAAGCCGGGCGCGGCCGTGCTCGACGTCGGCGTCAGCCGCGACGAGCAGGGCAAAATCGTCGGCGACGTCCACCCGGGGGTGGCCGAGGTCGCGGGCTGGGTCTCGCCCAACCCCGGCGGCGTGGGCCCGATGACCCGGGCGATGCTGCTGACGAACGTGGTCGAGGCCGCCGAGCGCGCGGCCGCGGCCGAAGAGTGAGGGAAGGCGTTCCATGGGCGCGAACGGCACCGTCTGGCGCAGGCGCCGCAGGACGGCCGACAAGTACCCGACGCGCGGCACCGCCAGGCCCGAGGGCGGCCGGCGCAGCGCGGGCGGCGAAGCCCCGGCCCCGATCAGGCAGTGGCCGTTCCTCGCCGTGCTCGGTACGGTCCTGGCCGGGCTGCTCATCACCCTCGCCGACTTCCGGATCGGGCTCCTGGTGGTGGGCGGCGGGCTGATCGGGGGCGGGCTGCTGCGCGGCTGGCTGCCCGCGGTGGGCATGCTGGCGGTCAGGTCCCGGTTCACCGACGTGGTGACGTACTCGCTGCTGGGCGGCGTGATCGTGCTGCTGACGCTGATGGCCGAGCCGGACCCGTGGCTGGAAGTGCCGTTCCTGAGCGACGTGCTGCGGTTCTCCGCGGGCTGACGGGCCGGGTCATTCCCCGAGCCAGGCGGCCACCGCGTCCGGGTGCTCGGTGACCCAGCGTTCCGCGGCGGCGGCCGGGGTCATGCCCTCGTTGGCGATGAGCCCGGCCACCTCGTTCTGGTCGCGCTCCGTCCAGGAGAACCGCTGGAGAAACTCGGCGGCCTCGCCGCCCTCCGCCGCGAATTCGGCGTTGAGGTACTTCCGCAGCTCGATGTGCGGATAGTAGCCGGGCAGGTCGACCTCCACCAGCTCGACCTCTTCCGCCAGCCAGTGCGGCTGCCAGAAGTAGGTGAGCAGCGGCGTGCCGCCGCGCTCCGCGCGGTATATCTCCGCGACCAGGGCGTCCTCGCTGCCCGCCGCCGCGGTCCGCAGATCGAGGCCGAGGTCCTCGATGATCGTCTCCTCGCGGGTGGCGAACTGCGGGTCGCCCTGGAGTATCCGGCCGCCGAGCTGATCGGTGAACTCGCCGAGGCGGTGCCAGTCCAGCGCCTCGGGGTGCGCCTCGGCGAAGGCCCTGGGCACGTACCAGCCGACGTGCCCGGTGATCCCGAGCGCACCGGCGTCCACCACGTACTTCTTGTGCTCGACGTACAGCTCGGCCTTGTCAGGCACCGCGCCCCAGTCCTCCAGGATCGCCTGGATGGCGCCGCTGCCCAGCGCGTCCCAGGCGTCCGCCTGGCCCGACTCGACCCGCTCGACCGGCACGCCCAGCTCGTTCTCCAGGACGTGGGCGGCGACCGCGGCGTTCGCCTGGCCGCCGGGCCATGCGGGCATGGCGATGAGCACGGGCGGGCGCTCCTCGGTCTCCGTCACCCCGTCGGCCAGGCTGCACGCGCTCATCGCGACCAGGCTGAGGGCACCTGCCCCGGCGAGGAGGGGGTGACGTATGGGCATCGGCAGGGTTCCTTCGACAGGTGCGGCGGCGGACGCAGTGTGGCCCCGACAGCGTGTGTGGGGGCCACAGGGGTTACGTCCGCAGTGTTTCAGATGAGACCGAGGGCGCGAACCGCCTCGCGCTCATCCGCCAGCTCCGCGACGGAGGCGTCGATGCGGGGGCGGGAGAACGCGTTCACGGCGAGGTCCTGGACGATGCGGTACTCGCCGCCCGCGGTGGTGACGGGGAACGAGGAGATCAGGCCCTCCGGAACGCCGTAGGACCCGTCGGACGGCACGGCCATGGAGGTCCAGTCGCCCTCCGGGGTGCCGTTCACCCAGGTGTGGACGTGGTCGATGGCCGCGTTCGCCGCCGAGGCGGCCGAGGAGGCGCCGCGCGCCTCGATGATGGCCGCGCCGCGCTTGGCGACCGTCGGGATGAAGTCCTCCGCCAGCCAGGTCTCGTCGGCGACGGCCTCGGCCGCGTTCTTGCCCGCGACCTCGGCGTGGAAGATGTCCGGGTACTGGGTCGCCGAGTGGTTGCCCCAGATGGTGAGCCTGCGGATCTCGGCGACCGGGACGCCGGTCTTCTTCGACAGCTGGGACAACGCCCGGTTGTGGTCCAGGCGCGTCATCGCGGTGAACCGCTCGGCGGGCACGTCGGGGGCGGCCGAACGGGCGATCAGCGCGTTGGTGTTGGCCGGGTTGCCCACGACCAGGACCTTCACGTCGTCCGCGGCATGGTCGTTGATGGCCTTGCCCTGCGGCTTGAAGATGCCGCCGTTGGCCTCCAGCAGGTCGCCGCGCTCCATGCCCTTGGTGCGGGGGCGCGCGCCGACGAGCAGCGCGACGTTCGCGCCGTCGAACGCCACGTCGGGGCTGTCGCTGATGTCGATGCCGGCCAGCAGCGGGAACGCGCAGTCGTCCAGCTCCATGGCGGTGCCCTCGGCGGCGCCGAGGGCGGGGGTGATCTCCAGCAGCCGCAGGCGGACCGGGGTGTCCGGGCCGAGCAGGTGCCCGGAGGCGATGCGGAACAGCAGGGCGTAGCCGATCTGGCCGGCCGCGCCGGTGACGGTGACGTTGACGGGTGTGCGGGGCATGTGGGGCCTTCCGGGTCAATGACGGCCGCTTCGCGGCCAGATTATCCCCCGCCCGTCCGCCCTGGGACGGACGGGTGTCCGTGCCGGACGACCGCGGCCCGCGCCGCGCGCCTCCCGGCCGTTCACTGTCTCGCCATCAAGATACCTCCGCGCCCTTCCGCGGCCGCGGGCTGGGCTCCCGGGGGCGCGGGCGGACCTGAGACAATGGGCCGCATGGCCTTGAGACGTCTCCGCGTGTTCTCCGGAATCCAGCCCACCGCGGGCTCCTTCCACCTGGGCAACTACCTGGGCGCGGTCCGCCAGTGGGTGGCGCTCCAGGAGACGCACGACGCCTTCTACTCGATCGTCGACCTGCACGCCATCACCATTCCGCAGGACCCCGGGGCACTGCGCGAGGCCACGCGGCTCGCCGCGGCCCAGCTCCTGGGCGCGGGCCTGGACCCGGCGCGGTGCACGCTGTTCCTCCAGAGCCAGGTGCCCGAGCACGCGCAGCTGGCCTGGGTGCTCAACTGCCTGACGGGCTTCGGCGAGGCCGCCCGCATGACGCAGTTCAAGGACAAGTCGGCCAGGCAGGGCACCGAGGGCACCACCGTCGGCCTGTTCACGTATCCGGTGCTCCAGGCCGCCGACATCCTGCTGTACCAGGCGAACGAGGTGCCCGTCGGCGAGGACCAGCGGCAGCACATCGAGCTGACCCGGGATCTCGCCGAGCGGTTCAACGGGCGCTTCGGCGACACGTTCACCGTGCCGGGGGCCCACATCCTGAAGGACGCGGCGAAGATCTACGACCTCCAGGACCCCTCGGTCAAGATGAGCAAGTCGGCGTCCTCGCCCCGCGGCATCGTGTGGCTGATGGACGAGCCGAAGAAGTCGGAGAAGAAGTTCCGCAGCGCTGTGACCGACACCGGCACGGTGATCAGGTTCGACCCCGAGGAGAAGCCCGGCGTCAGCAACCTGCTGTCGATCTACTCGGCGCTCACCGGGATAGGCGTCGCCGAGCTGGAGGAGAAGTTCACCGGTCAGCTCTACGGCCCGCTGAAGACGGAGCTGGCCGGGATATTCGCGGACTGGGTGGCGCCGTTCCGCAGCCGCACCCAGGAGTACCTGGACGACCCGGCCGAGCTCGACCGCATCCTCGCCCTGGGCGCGGAGAAGGCGCGTTCGGTCGCCGCCGGCACGCTGGCGGACGTCTACGAGAAGACGGGCTTCCTGCCCGCGGCCCGGACCTGAGCACGACTAGCACGACCAGTACCACGAGACGACCAGCACCGACAGGAGAGGGAATTGGCGGGGACCGTCACGCTCGGCGTGTCGATCGCGGTCCCGGAGCCGCACGGCAGCCGCCTCCAGCGCCGCCGCCTGGGCTTCGGGGATGCCGCCGCGGCCGGCATCCCCACGCATGTGACCCTGCTGCCGCCCACCGCGGTCGAGGCCGCGGCCCGGCCGGCCATCGAGGAGCACCTCGCGGGCATCGCCGCGGCGGCGCGCCCGTTCCGCATGCGGCTGTACGGCACGGGTACCTTCCGCCCGCTGTCGCCCGTCGTGTTCGTGCAGGTCGTCGAGGGCGGGTCGGCGTGCGGCTGGCTCCAGGAGCGCGTCCGGGAGGACGGCGGGCCGCTGGCCCGCGAGCTCCAGTTCCCCTACCACCCGCACGTCACCGTCGCGCACGGCATCGGCGAGGACGCGATGGACGCCGCGCAGGCGGACCTCGCCCGGTACGAGGCGGCGTGGACGGTGGCCGGCTTCGCGCTGTACGAGCAGGGCGGGGACGGCGCCTGGGCGCTGCGGCGCGAGTTCCGGTTCGCGCCCTGCCCGCGGCAGCGGCGGCCCGCCTCCTCCGCGTTCGAACGGGCGCAGGAGGCGGCGTAGGCCCCTTGTCCTGCCGCGCCGCCGCGGAGGGCGCCCGCGGGCCGGTCGCGTGTCGGCCGGTCGTTAAGGGGGCACACGGCCATAGCGTGAGCGGCGCTATGGAGAAACTGACCCGGCTGCCCTGGATCGGACCGGCGGTGGCCTGGTTCCTGCGCAGCCGTGCCTGGCAGGTGTACCGGCACCTGGACGACCGCACGTGGACGCGGCTGGCCGCCGCGATCACGTTCACCAGCTTCGTCACCCTCTTCCCCGTGCTCGGCCTGACCGCCGCCACCTGCGCGGCGCTGCTCAGCGACCAGCACCTGGAAGACATCGAGCAGTGGGCGTCCGACCAGGTGCCCGGCATCTCCGACCAGCTGGACCTCGGCGCGCTCTTCGACCACGCGGGCACCATCGGCCTCGTCTCGCTCGCGCTGGTCCTGCCCACGGGCGCCGGCTGGGTGGACGCCATGCGCGGCTGCCTGCGGGAGTTGTGGGACCTGGCCGACCCCGAGGACAACGTCTTCCTGCGCCGCGCCAGGGACATCGGCGTACTGGCCGGGCTCGGCGCGGTGACGCTGCTTTCGCTCGCCGCGTCCGCGCTCGGCATGGGCGCGGTGCACTGGGCGTCGCGGCGGGTGGGCGCCGCGTTGCCGTTCCAGCTCCTGGCCTACCTGCTGGCGATGGTCGTCACGTTCTTCCTGCTGGTGTACCTGCTGGTGTGGCTGCCCGGGGTCAGGCCGCCGCGCACCGCCACGCTCACGGCCTGCGCGATGGGCGCGGTCGGCTTCGAGGTGCTGAAGCAGCTGCTCGGCGGCTACCTGACGGAGGTCGCCACCCGGAACGTGTACGGCGCCTTCGGCGTGCCCGTCGCGCTCCTGGTCTGGATCAACCTGATGGCCAAGCTCCTGCTGGTGTGCTGCGCCTGGACGGCCACCGCGGTCACTCCCCGGGAGCGTCTCGGGGCCGACGCGCTGGACGCGGAGCCCGAACGGCGGCCGGCAGCGGATGACGGCGGTGGAACAGCCACGCCGCCGCCGCGAGCACCGCAAGGCCCGCCGCCGTGAACCCGACCACCGCGGGCCCGACCCCGGAATCCCCGCCGCCCGCCGCGCCTTCGAGCGGCACCTCCCCGGCGTTCTTGCCGTCGCTGCTGCCCTCGCCGACGCCCTGCGGACTGCCGCCTTCGCCCTCCGCGGGCGCGTCGGCGATCTCGCTCAGCGGCCGCACCAGCTCGCCGACGGGGCGGATCGTCCCGGCCACCGAGAAGCCCCAGTCGAACAGGGCCGCGGTCTCCCGGTAGACGGCGAGGTTGTCGCCGCTGTCCGGGTCCATCACGGTGACCAGCAGCACGCGGCCGTCCCGTTCCGCGACACCGGTGAACGTGTAGCCCGCGGCGCTGGTGTAGCCGTTCTTGACGCCGGCGATGCCCTCGTACGGGTCGAGACCGGGGGCGCCGACGAGCAGCCGGTTGGTGTTCTGGATCTCGTAGGTCTCCCGGTCCTCGCCCTCGCCCTCGCCGGGGAAGTCGGCGTCCGGGGTGGCGGCGTACTCGCGGAAGTCGGCGTTCTGGAGCCCGGAACGGGCGATGAGGGTGAGGTCGTAGGCGGAGGAGACCTGGCCCCTGGCGTCGTAGCCGTCCGGGTTCACCACGTGGGTGTCCGCGGCCTGGAGCTCCTCGGCGCGGGCGTTCATCTCGGCGACGGTCCCCTCCTTGCCGCCGTTCATGGCGGTCAGCGCGTAGACGGCGTCGTTGCCCGAGGCGAGGAAGACGCCGTGCCACAGGTCCTCGACCGTGTAGGTCCTGTGGTCGTCGATGCCCACCGCGCTGCTGCCGGGGCCGAGGTCCGCGAAGTGCTCGGGCTGGGCCCGGTACAGGTCATCGCGGTCGAACTTGGGCAGCAGCGTGTCGGCGAACAGCATCTTGATGGTGCTCGCGGGCGGCAGGGGCTGGTGGGCGTCGTGGGCGGCAAGCACCTCGCCGGTCTCGGCGTCGGCGACGAGCCACGACTCCGCGGTCAGCTCCTCTGGCACGGCGGGCACCCCGTCACCGGTGTGCGCCTGTGTGCCCGGCCGGCCCAGGAGTTCACCGCCGATGGCGGGCGCCTGGTCCTCGGCACGGGCGGCGAGAGCGGGAGAGAGCAGCCCGGTGGTGACTATCGAAAGCACCAGGGCGCGAACGGGCGTCCGAAAAGAAGACGAGCGATTGAACGGCACACCGCGAACCTACCGTTGCCGCCCGGGAAGTGGTCGGGCGGAGCGGCCCAAACCGGTGAGTGCCCCCGATCATCCGGGGGACGGCGGGCCCCCACATACTGACATCACAGACGAGGAAGGACGCTCATGCCCATCGGCGCCATCATCCCCATGGTCCTGCTCATGGCCGGGGTCCACTGGTACCTCTGGAAACGCCTCGTGCGGGACGTGTCGCGGCCCGGCGGCTGGTACCGGAGAGCCGGCACCGGGCTGCTGGTGGCGCTGCCCTTACTGGCCATCATGGCGACGACCGGCGGCGAGTTCGGTGTGCCGTTCGGCGTCCAGCGGGTCGTGGGCTGGCCGGGCTTCTACTGGTACGCGGCCCTCCTCTACCTCGTCCTGACCCTCCTGGTCTCCGAGCCGATCCGCTTCGCCGTGCTGCGCAGGGCGCGGCGCGCGGCGGCGGAGCGGCAGGCGGAACCGGTGGCTGAGCCGGTGGCCGAGCCGGTGGCCGAGCCCGTGCCGGTCGGCACCGCCGCGGGCCCGGCCGCGCCGGCCGTGCCGCCTGCGCCCGCGGGTGAGGGCGGCGGGGACGGGGGCGACAGCCCGGAGCCGGCGGGCGGTCCTGACGCCGCGGGGCTGCGCCGCCGGGTCCTGCTGGCGCGCGGCGTGGCGGTCGGCGCGGGAACGGTGACGGCCGGGCTGCTCGGCTACGGCTCGTGGGCCGCGCGGAACCTGACCACCAAGCACGTGACGGTTCCGCTGGCCAAGTTGCCGCGGGCAGGACACGGTTACCGCATCGCCGTCGTCAGCGACATCCACCTCGGCCCGGTCGCGGGCCGTTCGCACTGCCAGCGCGTGGTGGACGCGGTGAACGCGACCCAGCCCGACCTCATCGCCGTCGTCGGCGACCTGGTCGACGCCGAGGTGGACGACCTGCGGTCGGCCGCCGCGCCGCTCGCGCAGCTGCGGTCGCGCGACGGCGCCTACTTCGTCACCGGCAACCACGAGTACCGGGTCGGCCCGCGCGAGTGGCTGGAGCACGTGGCGGAGCTGGGGCTGCGGCCCCTGGAGAACGCCCGCGACGAACTGGCCCACTTCGACCTGGCGGGCGTCAACGACGAGGACGGCAAGGGGACCGACTTCGGCGGCCCCGACTACGAGGCGGCGCTCGGCGACCGGGACCGGCGGCGGGCCACGGTGCTCATGGCGCACCAGCCGGTGCAGATACACGAGGCCGTGGACCACGGGGTGGACCTCCAGCTGTCCGGGCACACCCACGGCGGGCAGATGTGGCCCGTCACCTATCTCGCCGGCCTGGCCAACCCGACCCTGGCGGGCCTGGAGCGGTACGGGGACACACAGCTCTACGTCACCCGCGGCGCGGGGGCCTGGGGCCCGCCGGTCCGCATCGGCGCCGACCCGGACATCACCGTCGTCGAACTGGCCTCCCGCCAGAGCTGACCCGCGGTCCCGCGGTCCCGCGGGCGAAGCCCAAAAAGAACGTGCGATTGTCCAGTTTTCGTCTCAAGCTCGCTTCTGAGTCAACTATTCGCGCCACGCTGGTGTCTTGGATAACGACCAGGGAACAAACTGACAGCGTGACGGATACAGAACGCGGTGGCGGAGGAGCGAAGGCATGGCGGACGAGATCGGGGCGGAGGCCCTCATTATCCGGGGCCGCGTACGCGACTCCCTGGGGGTCGCCCTGCCCCGCGCGGTGGTGACGCTGTCCGGGGCCGGCGGTGGACGGCACCTGGTGAAGACGCGCAGTGCGGAGGACGGCGGGTTCACGGTGATCGCGCCGACGCATGGAGAGTACCTGCTGGCCGCCTTCTCGCCCCAGCTCGGCAGCCAGAGCGTGGCGGTCAGGCTCGACGGGCGGCCGGTGGAGGTGGAGTTCCACATCGACGTTCCCGGAGTGCCGGGAGTCGTTCCCGAGACGTGACGGCCCGGTCACAGCGCGAGTTGTGGCCCGTCCGTTGCCCCCTGCGTACTCCATGGGATATGCCCCTGTGGTTGGCTTGGCCCCGCATGATGTCTTCCGAGGAGAGGCGCGGGGAGTGCGACGAATCCGGGCCAGAGGGGCCATAGGTATCGGACTGGCCCTGGTACTGGTGGTCGGTGCGGTTGGCGGCTGGATGTTCTTCCGGTCGGACAGTGACGGGCAGGGCCAGATCGTCGTGGGCACCACCTCCACACCATCCATGCTCGATCCAGGCGGTGCGTTCGACGCGGGCGCGTCGATGCTGACGAGCAACCTGTACCAGTCACTGCTGACCTACGCACCCGGCGAGGAGCAGCCCGTCCCGGACGCGGCCGAGGAGTGCGTGTTCACGGACAATCAGCTGACGGTCTACCGCTGCGAGTTGCGCGGCGGCCTGACCTTCAGCAACGGCCGGGAGATCACTCCGGAGGACGTCAAGTTCTCCTTCGACCGCATCCTCGCCATGACCGAGCGGGCGGCGCAGGAGGACGCGGACGACAGCATTCCGGAGGACGAGAAGTTCACCTACGCCGGTCCTTCCAGCCTGCTGGCCACGCTGGACGCCGTGCGCGTCGACGGCCGCGACGTCATCTTCGAGCTGAGCAAGCCGGACGCGACCTTCCCGTTCGTCGTGGCCAGCTCCGCGGGCGCGATCGTGGACCGCGAGAAGTACGAAGAGCTGGAACCCCGCGCCGACAACGAGGTCGACGGCTCGGGGCCCTACCTGCTCACCGGCTTCGAGGCCGACCAGTACGCCGAACTCGAGCCGAACCCGGACTACGACGGCGCCGCCGAAGTCCCCGAGCACTCGATCCGCGTCGAGTACTTCACCGAGACCGAGGACGCCTCCGCCGAGGAGCTGCTGGCCGACGCGTGGGAGAGCGGCGAGATCGACGTGAACGACGGGAAGATGCCGCCCGACGTCATGGCGGACCTCAGCGCCAGCGACCCGGAGTACCGTTTCACCGAGTCCACCGGCACCTCCATCCGCACGCTCGGCTTCAACACCCGTGGCGGCGCGCCGATGGCGGACGAGCAGCTCCGGCAGGCCGCCGCCGCGCTGCTCGACCGCGAGGCCATCACCCGCCGCGTGCAGCACGACACCGTCGAGGCGCTGTACTCGCTGATCCCGGTGGGCTTCACGGGCCACGGCACGCCCTACTACGACCGGTACATGGACACCGAGGCCGACGGCCTGCGCGCCGACCTGGAGGCCGCGGGCCACGAGCTGCCCGTGCCCTTCGAGCTGGCCTACTCGCGCGGCGCCGCCAACCACGCCGAGGCCGAGCTGATCGAGCGCCAGCTTGAGGCGGACGGCATCTTCGACGTGGAGATCACGTACTACCCGTGGGCCGAGTTCCTGCCCGCCATCTACGGGCAGCACCCCTTCGACGCCTACCTCATCGGCTGGCGCGCGGACTACCCGGACCCGTCCACGTTCACCGACCAGCTCGTCGGCCAGGCCGACGGCCTCAACACCGGCTTCAGCAGCGACTCGGTCAACCGGCTGATCGAAGCCACGCAGGCCGAGCCGGACCGCGGCCGGGCGGCCGAGGACTTCCGCACGATTCACGAACAGGCAAGCGAGGCCGCGTCGCTCATCCCGATCTGGCAGGACAAGCGCATCACCATCAGCACCACGGAGATCTCCGGCATTCAGAACCTGTCGTCCAACAGCGGCGTGTGGCGCCTGTGGGAGCTGCGCCGGATCTGATCCGTACGGCAGGATGCGGGCATGGCACGCCTACGGCACACGATCACCCTGACCTCCGTCGGCCGCGGCCACGTCGAGCGCTCCCTCGACGTGGCGCACGCGGTTCTGGAAAGCCTGCGCGGTGAAGGGAGCCAGCTCGTCGCCCCCGACGGCAGGCCCGTTGTCGACATCGCCCTGCGCTCCGGGCAGCATCTGCGGCCCGGCGCGAGATACGGGCTGGTCGACAGCGAGGGACAGACCGTGGACGCCGAACTGCTGGCCTGGGACCGCGGTCGCGAAACGGGGGTGCGGATCGAGGCGACCGAGCCCGCGCACCTGATCCCCGAGGGCGGCGGGACGGCGAGCGCCCGCATGGTGTCCGCCCTGTGGCTGCGTGGCGCCGAGCGTCCTGAACGGGCCGAGGTGTCCCTGGACGGTGCGCTGCGGCGGCCGGACGGGCGCCGCAGGCGGCTGCGCTGGTTCACGCTGAGCGGTGTGCTCGACCTCGGCCGCTGGTGGGAGGCCGCCGCCACGGGCGGCGCCTCGCCCGGCCGCCCGGCGCTGATCGTCCGCGCCCGGCACCCGATACTGCGGGCCGCCGTCCACGCCGGGCCCCGCCCGGGCCCGGACGGGACCTGGCGACTCGACGTCGTCGTCATGATCCGCGGCCGCGGACTGGCCAGGCCGGTCGCCGCGGTGCCGCTGCTGGCGACCCGTCGCATGCAGCAGCGCGCGCTCGACCGGGCACTCGAACGGTTCGCCGAGACCTGGCGCACCCGCGTCGTTCCCGAGCTGAACCGCGAGCCCGAGGAGCTGCACCGGCGGCTGGTCGACCACCTGTGCACTCCGCCAGGGCCCGCGCTGCCCGGGACGGAGCGGTGACCCGCGCCCTCAGAGGACCTTGCCCGGGTTGAGAATGCCGAGCGGGTCGAAGACCTGACGGATGGAACGCTGCATCTCAAGGCCCACGGGACCGAGTTCGCGGGCGAGCCAGTCCCGTTTGAGGACGCCGACGCCGTGCTCGCCCGTGATGGTGCCGCCGAGACGCAGGCCGAGGTCCATGATCGCGTCGAACGAGGCGCGGGCCCGCCGCGCCTCGTCCTCGTCGGTGGCGTCGAAGCACACGGTGGGATGCGTGTTCCCATCCCCTGCGTGGGCGCACACGCCGATGGTCAGCCGGTGTTCCGCCGCGATGCGGGCCACCCCGTCGAGCATGTCGGCCAGCCTGCTGCGCGGCACGCACACGTCGTCGATCATCGTGGTGCCCTTCACCGCCTCCAGCGCGGGCAGCGCCGCGCGGCGGGCGGCCAGCAGCAGCTCGGACTCGGCCTCGTCGTCGGCCGGGACCACCTCGGCCGCGCCCGCGGCGCGGCACAGCTCGCCCACCGCGGCCAGGTCGGCCGCCGGGTCCGCGGTGTCGAACGCGGCGAGCAGCAGCGCCTGCGTCGACTCGGGCAGCCCCATCTTCGTCATCCGGTTGACCGCGGCGATCGTCGTGGCGTCCATCAGTTCGAGCAGCGAGGGCGTGTGACCCTCCGCCATGATCCGGGCGACCGCCTCGCCCGCCGCCGCGGCCGAGCCGAATTCGGCGGCCAGCACCAGCTGCCGCGGCGGCGCCGGCTTGAGCGCCAGCACGGCGCGGACGACCACGCCCAGCGTGCCCTCCGAGCCGACGAACAGGCGGGTCAGGTCGTATCCGGCGACGCCCTTGGCGGTGCTCCTGCCGGTGCTCAGCAGCCGCCCGTCGGCGAGCACGACGTCGAGGCCGAGCACGTACTCGGCGGTCACCCCGTACTTGACGCAGCACAGGCCGCCCGAGCCGGTGCCGATATTCCCGCCGATGGTGCACTGTTCCCAGCTGGAGGGGTCCGGCGGGTAGGCCAGGCCGTGGGCGGCCACCGCCTTGGACAGGTCGGCGTTGACCACCCCTGGCTCCACCACGGCGATGCGGTCGACCGGGTCGATCCGCAGGACGCGGTCCATCCGGAGCAGGGACAGCACGATGCAGCCGTCGGTGGCGTTGGCCGCCCCGGACAGGCCGGTCCGCGCGCCCTGGGGCACGACGGGCACCCGGGCCTCGGTCGCCGTGCGCATCACGTGCTGGACCTGCTCGACGGTGTGGGGCAGCACCACGGCCGCGGGCGCGCCCGCGGGGCAGAAGCTGGCCATGTCGTGGGCGTAGGAGGCGGTGACGTCGCTGTCGGTGAGGACCGCTTCCGCGGGCAGGCCCGCGCGCAGCCGGGACAACAGATCGTTCATGTGTTTCAGCGTGACACCGCGTCCGGCCGCAGGGAAGCCGCCGGGGGGTGCGAGGCTTGCGGCATGGAGAGTTATGAGAGGCACCTGATCACCCATGCGGGGCACCCGATCGCGGCGCCGCTGTCCGACGCGTCGGTCGACGCCCTGCTGGCCGCGGCCCTCGCGCACGTGCCGGACGGCGCGGGGCGCCTGCTCGACCTCGGCTGCGGCGAGGGCGCGTGGCCGCTGCGGGCGCTGGCCGCCCGGCCGGGGGCGCGGGCGGTGGGCGTGGACGTGAACGGGGCGGCGCTGGCCGCCGCCGCGCGCGCCGCCGAGGGCGCCGGGGTGGCCGACCGACTGACGCTGCACGAGACGTCGGCCGCGGGATTCACGTCGGACCAGCCGTTCGACGCGGTGCTGTGCGTGGGCGCCACCCACGCGTTCGGCGGACTGCTCCAGACCCTGACGTCGGTGCGTCCCCATCTGGCGCCCGGCGGCTGCGTGGTCGTCGGGGAGGGCTTCTGGGAACGCCCGCCGACGCCGGCGGCGCTGGCCGCGCTCGACGCGGTGCCCGAGGAGTTCGCCGATCTGGGGACGACCGTCGAGCTGGTTCTGGAGGACGGCTGGGCGCCGGTGTTCGGGCACACCTCCTCGCTCGCCGAGTGGGACGACTACGAGTGGCACTGGACCGGCTCGCTGACCCGCTGGGTCCTCGACCACGCCGACCACCCCGCCGCGGCCGAGGCCCTGGAGACGGCCACCGCGCACCGCGCGGGCTGGCTCGGCGGCTACCGCGGGGTGCTCGGCTTCGTCACACTGGTGCTCCGCGCCGCCCGCTGAGGGGCCAGGTCAGAAGCGGCGGGTGATCAGCGCCTGCTTGACCTCCTGAATGGCCTTGGTGACCTGGATACCGCGCGGGCAGGCGTCCGTGCAGTTGAAGATGGTGCGGCAACGCCACACCCCGTCCCGGTCGTTCAGGATCTCAAGGCGCTGCTCCCCGCCCTCGTCGCGCGAGTCGAAGATGAAGCGGTGCGCGTTGACGATGGCCGCGGGGCCGAAGTACTGCCCGTCGTTCCAGAACACCGGGCAGGAGGAGGTGCAGGCGGCGCACAGGATGCACTTGGTGGTGTCGTCGAAGCGCTCCCGGTCGCGCGGCGACTGGCGGCGCTCGCGGGTCGGCTCGTTCCCCGACGTGATCAGGAACGGCATCATGTCCCGGTACGCCTGGAAGAACGGGTCCATGTCGACGATCAGGTCCTTCAGGACCGTCATGCCCTTCATCGCCTCGATCACGACGGGCTTGGTGCCGACACCGTCCTTGACGTCGGCGATGTCCTTGATGAGGACCTTGCAGGCCAGCCGGTTCTTGCCGTTGATCCGCATGGCGTCCGAGCCGCAGATACCGTGCGCGCAGGAGCGGCGGAACGTCAGGGAGCCGTCGTTCTCCCACTTGATCTGGTGCAGCCCGTCGAGCACCCGCTCCTTCGGGTCGATCCTCAGCTCGAAGTCCTGCCAGTACGCGTCCGCGGACCGTTCCGGGTCGAACCGGCGGATGCGGAACGTCACCGTCACCAGGTGGCCGGTGTCGGCCGCGGGCTGCTTCTCCAACGTCGGGGTTGCCATCAGTACTTACGCTCCGTCGGCTGGTAGCGGGTCTGGACGACCGGCTTGTAGTCCAGCCGGATCGAGTCGTTGCCCTCGGTGTCGGTCTCGCGGTACGCCATCGTGTGCCGCATGAAATTGACGTCGTCGCGGTTGGGGTAGTCCTCGCGGTAGTGCCCGCCGCGGGACTCCTTGCGGGCCAGCGCGGAGAACACCAGCACCTCGGCCAGCTCCAGCAGGTTGCCCAGTTCGAGCGCTTCGAGCAGGTCGGTGTTGTAGCGGCGGCCCTTGTCCTGGACCGACACGTTCCGGTAGCGGCTGCGCAGCGCCGTGATCTCCTCCAGCGCCTCCTTGAGCGTCTGCTCGGTGCGGAAGACCATCGCGTTCTTGTCCATGGTGTCCTGGAGCGCCTTGCGGATCTCGGTGACCCGCTCGTTGCCCGTGGCGTCCCGCATCCGCTCGACCTCGTCGGCCACGAACCGCGCGGGCTCCTTGGGCAGGTCGACGAAGTCGGCGGTGGCCGCGTACTCGGCGGCGGCGACGCCCGCGCGGCGGCCGAACACATTGATGTCCAGCAGCGAGTTGGTGCCGAGCCGGTTCGCGCCGTGCACGGACACGCAGGCGACCTCGCCGGCCGCGTACAGGCCGGGCACGACGTCGGTGTTGTTGGCCAGCACCTCACCGCGCACGTTGGTCGGGATGCCGCCCATCGCGTAGTGCGCGGTCGGCTGGATCGGAATGGGGTCGGTGTACGGCTCGATGCCCAGGTAGGTGCGCGCGAACTCGGTGATGTCCGGCAGCTTCGCGTCCAGCTGCTCGGGCGGCAGGTGGGTGAGGTCCAGGTAGACGTGGTCCCCCTCGGGGCCGCAGCCGCGGCCCTCGCGGATCTCGGTGTAGATGGACCGCGAGACGACGTCGCGGGAGGCGAGATCCTTCATCACCGGCGCGTACTTCTCCATGAAGCGCTCGCCGTCCTTGTTGCGCAGGATGCCGCCCTCGCCGCGGGCGCCCTCGGTGAGCAGAATGCCCATCTTCCAGATGCCGGTCGGGTGGAACTGGAAGAACTCCATGTCCTCCAGCGGCAGTCCGCGCCGGAACGCCGCCGCCTGCCCGTCGCCCGTGAGCGTGTGCGCGTTGGAGGTGACCCGGTAGAACTTGCCGTTGCCCCCGGAGGCGAAGACGACCGCCTTGGCCTGGAAGACGTGCAGCTCGCCGGTCGCCAGCTCGTACGCCACGACGCCCGCGGTGCTGCGGACCCCGGCCACGTCGTTCAGCAGCAGGTCGAGCACGTAGAACTCGTTGAAGAACTCCACGCCCTCCTTCACGCAGTTCTGGTACAGCGTCTGGAGGATCATGTGCCCGGTGCGGTCGGCCGCGTAGCAGGAGCGGCGCACCGGGGCCTCGCCGTGGTTGCGGCTGTGGCCGCCGAAGCGGCGCTGGTCGATGCGGCCCTCGGGCGTGCGGTTGAACGGCAGGCCCATCTTCTCCAGGTCGAGGACCGAGTCGATGGCCTCCTTGGCCAGGATCTCCGCGGCGTCCTGGTCGACCAGGTAGTCGCCGCCCTTGACCGTGTCGAAGGTGTGCCACTCCCAGTTGTCGTCCTCGACGTTCGCGAGGGCCGCGGCCATGCCGCCCTGGGCGGCGCCGGTGTGGGAACGGGTGGGGTACAGCTTGGTCAGGACCGCGGTCCTGCTGCGTTTGGTTGCCTCGATGGCCGCGCGCATGCCGGCGCCGCCCGCGCCGACGATGACGGTGTCGTACTTGTGGATCTGCATGGCTGTCGTCACACCCCGGGGTCCTTCAGCTGATGTTCGGGTCGAAGGTGAAGATCACCAGGGTGCCCAGCAGCACGGTGAAGACCGTGGCCGTGTACAGGAGCATCTTCAGCCAGAAGCGCGTGCCGTCGCGCTGCGCGTAGTCGTTGATGATCGTCCGCAGGCCGAGACCGCCGTGCAGCATGGCCAGCCACAGCATGATGAGGTCCCACGCCTGCCAGAACGGTGAGGCCCAGCGGCCCGCCACGAAGGCGAAGCTCACCTTGCTGACACCGCCGTCGAGGACCAACTGGATCATCAGGTGCGTGATCACCAGCACCACGAGGAGGATGCCGGAGACCCGCATGAACAGCCAGCCGTACATCTCGAAGTTGGTGCGGGTGGTGCGCGGGGTGCGGCGGGTGCGGGCGCGCGGCGGCTCGATGACGGGCGCGGGGTGGTCGGGACCGTAGCCGGAGGGGCTGGACCCGTTCGTGTCGATGGCCATGATCATCAGCTCCCGAACAGCTCACGGAACGCGTGCCCGAGCACCGGATAGGCGGCCCCGGCCATCGCCACGGCCCACACGCCCACCACGCTCCACAGCATCTGCTTCTGGTAGCGGGCGCCCTTCGACCAGAAGTCGACGGCTACGACGCGCAGCCCGTTCAGCGCGTGGAACAGCACGGCGGCGACCAGGCCGTACTCCATCACGGCGACCAGGGGCATCTTGTACAGCGCGATGGTGTCGTCGTACGCCTCGGGGGAGACGCGGACGAGGGCGGTGTCCAGCACATGGACGAACAGGAAGAAGAAAACGAGGACACCGGTGACGCGGTGCGCCACCCATGACCACATGCCTTCCCGGCCGCGGTACAACGTTCCTGCCGGCACGGAAGAACCCTTCACACGACGCTCAGTGGGCCGCTGGCCCGGCCGGATACGGTCCACCGGCCGCGGTCATGGTATCCGCGGGGCCCCCTCGCACCGTCCCGGGGGCCTTCGGCGGAAGCAAACGGGCGGGGACGTCATCCGTTTGCGGGGCCCTGGCCAACGGTTACCTTCGAGGTATGCAACGTGCGCCATGGCGAATATTCGCACTGGCCGCGGCTGTGCTGGTGATCACCGTCGCCACGGTGGTCACCGTCGTACAGCGGACCGACGACGCGCCGGTCACGGAGCGTCCCGGAGCGGCCGGCCGGCAAGCGGCCACCCCCACGTCCCCCGCCCCCTCCGCCCTGCCCACCGGCCCCTCGGGGGCCCCGGAAACCATCCCCTTCGTGCGGTCGTTCGAATCAGCCTCCGGGCCCGGCTGGGCACCCGCCGACTCCACCCGCGTCGTCGCCGACCCCGAGGGACCGCTCGCCGACGAGGCCGACCGGCTCGCCGGGGAACTGGACGCAGACCGCGCCGCGGACGGCGCGGGTCCAGGCGATGTCGCCCTCGTCCTCGACCCGGACGCGGACACCGGCGCCGAGGGCTACACCCTGGTGACCGACGACCGGCAGGTCACCGTCACGGGCAGGACCGAGGCCGGCGTGTTCTACGGCACCCGCACCGTGCGGCAGTCCGTGACCGACCGCGGCGGTCTGCCGCAGGGCACCGTCTCCGACCGGCCGGACCGGCCGCAGCGCGGCCTGATGCTCGACATCGCGCGCAAGCACTTCCCCGCCGCGTGGATCGAGGACCGGCTGCACGAGATGGCCGATCTCAAGCTCAACCAGCTCCAGCTGCACTTCAGCGACGACCAGGGCTTCCGCATCGCGAGCGATTCCCACCCCGAGGTCGTCTCCGAGACGCACCTCACCAAGGACGAGGTGCGCGGCATCCTCGACCTCGCCGAGTCGCTGCACATCACCGTGATCCCCGAGATCGACTCGCCCGGCCACCTCGGCGCGGTGCTCGCCGCCCACCCCGACCTCCAGCTGACGAGGGCGGACGGCAGTCCGGCCGAGGGCGCCATCGACATCGCCGACCCGGCCGCCGCCGACCTCGTCGACGAGCTGCTGCGCGAGTACGCCGACCTCTTCCCCGGCCGCTTCATGCACCTCGGCGGCGACGAGTACGTGGCGCTGAACGCCACGGACCCCGAGGCCACCTACCCGGGGCTCGCGGAGGCCGCGCGCGAGCGCCACGGCGCGGACGCCGGCGTCGCGGACCTGGCCACCGGCTGGCTGAACGACCGCGCCGAGACCGCGCGCGAGGCGGACAAGATGCCGCAGGTGTGGAACGACGGCATGCACCGCGGCGGCGTCGTCGAGCCGGACCAGGACCGGCAGGTCGCCTACTGGACGGGTCGCGAGCAGGGCGCCCGCGAGCCCGAGGAGTACCTGGACGGCGGATGGCGGCTGGTCAATCTGAACTCCGAGTACCTCTACTACGTGCTCGGCGAGCCGAACCAGTTCACCTACCCGACCGGGCAGCGGATATACGAGGAGTGGACGCCCGACGTGCTGCGCGGCAGCACCCCGGTGCGGGAGGAGTACGCCGGTGCCGAGCACGTGCCGGGCGGGCGGCTGGCCGTCTGGTGCGACCTCGCCGATGCCCAGACTCCCGAGCAGGTGGCCGAGGGCATCAGGCTGCCGCTCGCCGCCGTCGCCCAGAAACTGTGGGACCCGCGGGAACCGGGACCCGGCTGGGCGGAGTTCACCCAGTTGGTCGAACGAGTGGAGCGGACATGAGCCGCGGAGCCGTCAGGCACCGCCCGGCCGCGGGAGCTGCGAACAGCCGGGGCCGCCACCCCCCACAGGAGAGACCCCGGCTGCCGCCGGACGCGAGCCTGGCCGGGCCCGGGTCCGTATCCCCTACAGCGTCCGGTCCCGCCATTCTGTTACCGAGCGGATACGTCCGGATGCGCCATGGACTCAGCCGTCCGGGACGCGTAGCGTTCAGACACCAGAGACTCACAGTTACCAGCTCTGAGAAGACTGCGGTGTCAGGGCCGCAAAGGGGGGCCGGGAGTGCAGGGGGCAGACATCGACCTGACCGCGGCGGTGCACGCGGCGCAGGAAGGGGACGAAACCGCGTTCGGGGCCGTTTTCAAAGCGGTCCATCCGCGGCTGCTCGGCTACGTGCGCACCATCGTCGCGGAGCCGGACGTGGAGGATGTCACAGCGGAGGCGTGGCTGCACATATCGCGGGACCTTTCCCGCTTCAGCGGCGACGCCGACCGTTTCCGGGGCTGGACCGCGAGAATCGCGCGCAATCGCGCGCTGGATCACCTCAGGGCACGCGGGCGGCGCCCGCAGGAGATGCGCGCCGACGAGACGACGCTCGCCGACGTGCCCGCCTCGTCGGACACCGCCGAGGAGGCCATGGCCGCACTGGCCACGACCAGGGCGTTCGCCCTGGTCCGCGAGCTGCCGCAGGAGCAGGCGGAAGCCGTGGTCTTACGCACGCTGTTCGGCCTCGACTCGCGGCGGGCGGCCTCTCTTCTCGGCTGCCGGCCCGGCGCGGTACGGACGGCGAACCATCGAGGTCTGCGCAGGCTGGCGCAGTTGGTGGAGCTGGGAGAGGACTGACGCTCCGGGCGCACTTCCCCGGCGTGTAACGGAAATCGAGGCTACGGCGCAGTAAGGAACAGGCCGACTGGTCACCGGCCGACGGGGCAATCCCGAGGTCCCCCCCGTACCTCAGGGAGCCCCAGGCGCGGGCGGGGCGGCTTTCCCCCTAGCCCCGCCCGCGCACCCGGCCCTCGGCCTCCCTGACACGACCAGGCCCCCCGCGGGGGGCCGCGCGCCACCGGCCGTTCCCCGCCGGCCGCCGCGCGCCGCTCCGGCAGCTCACCGGAATGCTCGCCTGACGCTCCTGGGGATCATTCACCCCGCACGTCCACCGGCCCGCAGCGCGGGGCGCCCTCGTCTCTCCATCGAATGTCACGCGACGTGACAGTGACAGTACACTTAGTAGTGTGCGCCGGGCATGCGAAGCCGCCGGGGCGTACCCGGGCCGCCTCGTGCTGATCCTGCCCCGCCAGGTGAACATCGTTCATCTGCTTCGGGATTTCTCTATGAACTTCCGCTTATCGTGAGTTGAACCTGTGCCCGCGACGGGTGAGTTGGTTTTAGCGTGTCATGCTGTTAACTGTTTGTTGTGACTGAGTTGGCCCGGCACTCGATACCGCTGCCTAATGTTCAATCCGTGCCCGATTCATCCCCCACCCCACTCCGTGTGGCAGTGCTGGCGGATTCCGACACCCGGTGGAAGTGGGGCGCGCTCACCGCGCGCCGGATCGCTCCCGGGTCGACCGTCCACGGCTATCTGCTGTGGGGGCGCGCCACACCGACGGAGCGCCAACTGGCGGAGATCGGCGCGGACGCCGACGAGCTCTCCGAGGTCAGCGCGGCGGACTTCCTCGCCGACCTCGGGCGGCGCGCACACGGCGACGGGGGGGACGAGCCGTTCGACGTCCTCGTCCTCGCCTGCGTGGGGGGCACCATCCAGGCGATGCTGCACGGACTGGCGCACGCCTGGCGTACCGCGGCGCACAGACCCGTCGTCATCACCGGCTATGTCGGCGTCGTCTACGAAAAACTGCCGGACGGCCTCCTACTTCGGCACGGCGCCGATCTCGTGCTCGCCAACAGCCGTTATGACGCGCGGCGATTCCGCGCGGTTTACGACGGAGTGCGCGCCGACAGCTCCTGCGTCACCGAATGCGCGCTGCCGTTCCTCGACGGACGCGCGTACGACCCCGGTCCCGCGGAGCGCGGCGAGCGGCCCTACCGGGTCGTGTTCGCCGTCCAGCCGTCCGTTCCCACCACGCGCAAGGACCGCGTGTACCTGCTGGAGCGCGCCGTCGCGCACGCCAGGCGCCACCCGGACCGCGAGGTGATCCTCAAGCTCCGCAGCAAGCCGAGCGAGCACACCACGCACATCGAGGAGCTGCCCTACCAGCGCCTCGCGGAGCGGATCAAGGAGGATCAGCCGGCCAACTTCCGTCTCGCCTACGGCAACATGGGCGAGATTCTGGACGAGACCGACCTGCTGGTCACCGTCAGTTCCACCGCGGCCCTGGAGTCGCTGCACCGGTCCGTTCCCACGGCGGTCCTCAGCGACCTCGGCATCCGCGAGGCCCTGGGCAACCACTACTTCATCGGCTCCGGCTGCTTCGCCTCCTGGGACGAGCTGGACGCCGGGTACCTGCCGGAGCCCGAGCCGGAATGGCTGGCCGACCAGGGCATCGCCACCCCGCACGAGCACGCCTTCGCCACCGCGCGCGGCCGGCTCGCCGGGCTGCTCGACCAGCGTGGGCAGTCCGGGCTGCTGCCGCTCGCCCCTTACTACACCGCCCGCACCGCCCCCGGTTACCTGCCCGGCGTCCTCGCCCGGCACGGGCTCGACCTCAAGGGCGAGCCGAAGGCCGGGCACCAGGCGGCCGGTTCACAGGACGGCATGCGGGGAGCCTCGCGCCGCCTGCTCCGCCGTACCGCTCGCGGCGCCTACCGCGCGGGAGTGCAGCGCGTCGCGCCGATCATCCGCCGCTGGGGGCAGCTGTGACCATTGCGACGGACGCGAGTGCTGCGGAACTCCCGCTGCCGGGCGGACAATCATCCCAGAAGGTAACCGACCAGGAAATGAAGGCGTGACCATGAGCACTGTTCTGGCTGTGATCCCCGCGCGCGGGGGTTCCAAGGGGGTGCCTGGGAAGAACCTCGCGCCGGTCGGTGACGCCCCCCTCATCACCCGTGCCGTCCGCGAGTGCCGTGCGACGCGCCTGCTGACCTCCGTCGTCGTCTCCACCGACGACCCCGGCATCGCCGCCTCCGCGCACGCCGCGGGCGCGGAGGTGATCGAGCGCCCCACCGAGATCTCCAACGACACCGCGACCAGCGAGGCCGCCGTCCTGCACGCCATGGGCGTCTACGAGGAGCGGCACGGCGTCACGGTCGACGTCGTGCTCCTCGTCCAGTGCACCAGCCCCTTCCTCACCCGCGAGGAGCTGGACGGCGTGGCCGCCGCGGTCCTGGACGGCGCCGACTCCGCGCTGACGGTGGCCGCGTTCCACGGCTACATCTGGCGCGAGGCCGGCCACACCGGCGGCCACGGCGTCAACCACGACAAGGCGTACCGGCCGCGCCGCCAGGACCGGCCGCAGGACCTGCTGGAGACCGGCGCCGCCTACGCGATGCGCGCCGACGGCTTCCGCGAGGAGCGGCACCGCTTCTTCGGGCGCACCGAGTTGGTGCGCACCGATCCGGCGCGCGTGCTGGAGATCGACGACCCGCACGATCTGGCGCGCGCCCGCGCGCTGGCTCCGCTGTTCGACGGCGGCAAGGCCGCGTTCCCTGCCGCCCCGTTCCCCGACTACCTGCCGACCCGCGCCGATATCGACGCGGTGGTACTCGATTTCGACGGCACCCAGACGGATGACCGGGTGCTCGTCGACTCCGAAGGACGGGAGCTGGTCGCCGTGCACCGCGGCGACGGGCTCGGCATCGCCGCGCTGCGCCGCGCGGGGCTGCCCCTGCTGATTCTGTCCACGGAGGAGAACCCGGTCGTCGCCGCACGGGCGCGCAAGCTGCGCATCCCCGTGCTGCACGGCATCGACCGGAAGGACCTCGCCCTCAAGCAGTGGTGCGAGGAGCAAGGAATCGCGCCGGAGCGCGTGCTCTACGCGGGCAACGACGTCAACGACCTGCCGTGCTTCGACCTTGTCGGCTGGCCGGTCGCGGTCGCCAGCGCCCACGACGTGGTGCGCGGCGCCGCTCGCGCGGTCACCTCCGCGCCGGGAGGCGCAGGCGCGATCCGCGAGATCGCCTCGTGGATTCTCGGAAAGGAACTGACAGCATCATGACCCCTGGCAACCGCCTCCGTACCTTCGGGGACCGTGTCGTGGGCCCCGGCCGCCCGGTCTACATCACTGGCGAAATCGGCATCAACCACAACGGCGACCTGGAGAACGCCTTCGCGCTGATCGATGCCGCCGCGGAAGCCGGCTGTGACGCCGTGAAGTTCCAGAAACGGACTCCGGAGATCTGCACGCCGCGCGACCAGTGGGACATCGAGCGGGACACCCCGTGGGGCCGGATGACCTACATCGACTACCGGCACCGGGTGGAGTTCGGCGAGGAGCAGTACCGGGCCATTTCCGAGTACTGCGCCGAGCGCAACATCCACTGGTTCGCGTCGCCCTGGGACACCGAGGCCGTCGAGTTCCTTGAGCAGTTCGACGTGCCGGCCCACAAGGTCGCCTCGGCCTCCCTGACCGACGACGAGCTGCTGCGCGCCCTGCGCGCCACCGGCCGCACGGTCATCCTGTCCACCGGGATGTCCACGCCCCAGCAGATCCGGCACGCGGTCGAGGTGCTCGGCAGCGAGAACATCCTGCTCTGCCACGCCACCAGCACCTACCCGGCCAAGGCCGAGGAGCTGAACCTGCGGGTGATCCACACCCTCCAGGCCGAGTACCCCAACGTGCCCATCGGGTACTCGGGGCACGAGACCGGTCTGCAGACCACGCTGGCCGCGGTGGCGCTCGGCGCCACGTTCGTCGAGCGGCACATCACCCTCGACCGCGCCATGTGGGGTTCCGACCAAGCCGCTTCGGTCGAGCCGCAGGGTTTGACGCGTCTGGTCCGGGACATTCGGATCATCGAGGACTCCCTCGGAGACGGCGTCAAGAAGGTCTACGACAGCGAGCTCGGTCCGATGAAGAAGCTGCGCCGCGTCAAGGGCGTCGTGGCCGAGCAGGGCGGCTCGGCGCCCGCACCCGCGTCGGTCTGACGGGGCTTCCGGGCCGCCGGCGCGAGGCGGCCCGGACATCTGCACACAGGAAAGCGGACGGAGAGGCATGACTGACGCGCGCGCGGAGACGCTGGCGTTCGCAGAGAGCCCGGTTCAGCTGCTGAACACGCTGGAATGGGCCCACACCACCGGACCCGGCGCCTTCACCGTGATCATATTGCCGCCCCAAGACCCGACCAGCAGGGGCCAGTTGCGCCGCATGGCGCAGCTGGCCAGGGACTCCGGATGCCGTGTGCTGTGGCGCGAGGCCCGCGGTGGCGCCGTGACGCCGTCGCGGGCCCTGGCCGCGCTCGCGGGGCCGCTGCGGCGGGCCCGCAGGCTCGTGATCGGGGACCCGTTCTCCCACTACCTCCAGCTGCTGCTGTCCATGGCCGGGCGCTGTGACGTCGTCGTCGTCGACGACGGCACCGCCACCATGGAGTTCGCCGCGCAACTCGCGCGCGGCGAACGGCTGGTGCGCTGGCACCGGCCGGCGGCGCGCGGTCCGCGGGCCGTGCTCTTCGCGCCGGTCGCGCGCCGGGCCGTGCGCCGGCTCACCCCAGCGGCCGGGCGCAGCGTCGAGGTGTTCACCGCGATGCCGGTCGAGGCCCAGGCGGGCGTCACCGTCACCGACAACGCGTTCTCCTGGACCAGGGCCCACTTCCGTGCCCCGCGGCTCACCGGCGGCGCCGACCTGGTCGGCACCTCGCTGGTCGAGACGGGTGTCCTGCACGAGGACCGCTATGTCGGCGCGGTCCGCGAACTGGCCGCGGAACACGGCGTCACGCGGTACTTCGCGCACCGCAAGGAGGGCAGCGAGAAGCTGCGCCGCCTGACGAACGAGGCCGGGGTCGAGATCATCAGGCCCGACCTCCCGCTCGAACTGGTCGCGCGGCGCGGGCCGATCGGGTCGAAGATCCTGAGTTTTCCCTCCACCGTCGTCCACACCCTGCCGCGGGTCCTCTCGGACACCACGGCGGAGGTCGTGGTGTGCGAGGTCGCCGAGGCGTGGTTCACCGACGGCGTCACCGCACGCGCGAGCGGCTTCCTCTCCCAGGTGACCAGCACGGCCCGCGGCACCCGGGGCCGGCCCGCCCCGGCCTCGCCCCCGCGGCAGGCGCACGGCGAAGCGACGTGACCTGTGCCACAGGGGGAGGGGTGGAACGGGAGTGAAAAGGCGAGTCATACCCATTCACGCTCCGCGCCATGCGCCGCACTCTCCTTCTGGAGTATGAACTTTGGATGATCAACCGCCCCCGAGGGCTCGGATGAGGTTAATCTCAATCACGTGAGTGATCTGCTGTCTCCGGAGTCCACGCCCACGACGCTCGACGCAGACCTGCGGGCGGAGCTGATCGCGTTCCGCCGCGACCTGCACATGCACCCCGAGCTGGGCAACCAGGAGGTCCGCACCACCGCGGTGCTCAAGGACAGGCTCGAAAGGGCCGGTCTCGCGCCGCGGGTGCTCGACACCGGCACAGGGCTGGTCTGTGACATCCGCCCGCCCGGCGCCGAGGGGCCGCTTCTGGCGCTGCGCGCCGATATCGACGCGTTGCCCATCCCGGACACCAAGACCGTGCCCTACCGCTCCACCGTGCCCGGCCGCGCCCACGCCTGCGGGCACGACGTGCACGCGACCATCGTGCTCGGCGCGGGCCTGATGCTGGCCCGGCTGGCCGGGCGCGGCCTGCTGCCCCGTCCGGTGCGGCTGCTGTTCCAGCCGGCCGAGGAGGTGCTGCCCGGCGGTGCCCAGGACGTCGTCGAGACCGGCGTTCTGGACGGCGTCGGGCGGATTCTCGCCCTGCACTGCGACCCCAAGGTGAACGCGGGCCGCATCGGCGTGCGCGTCGGCCCGATCACCTCGGCCTGCGACCGGATCGAGGTCACCCTCGCCGGGCCCGGCGGCCACACCGCGCGCCCGCACCTGACGACCGACCTGGTCACCGCCGCGGCCAAGGTGGCCACCGAGGTGCCGGCCCTGATCGCCCGCCGCGTGGACACCCGCGCCGGCATGGCCATCACCTGGGGCCGCCTCACCACCGGCCACGCGCCCAACGTGATCCCCCAGACGGCGGAGCTGTCGGGCACGATGCGCTGCCTCGACCTGGCCGCGTGGCGGGCGGCGCCCGACCTGGTGCACGCGGCGGTGGACGAGGTGGCGGCGATGTACCGCGCCAAGTCCGAGATCAGGTACATCCGCGGCGTCCCGCCCGTGGTCAACGACGCCGCGTCCACGGCCCTGCTCGCCGAGGCGATGACCGCACGCTTCGGCGCACAGGCGGTGGGCGAGACCGAACAGAGCCTTGGCGGCGAGGACTTCTCCTGGTACCTGGAGCACGTGCCCGGCGCGATGGCCCGCCTCGGCGTGCGGCCCCCCGGGGACGCGTCGGCCGCCCCGCGGGACATCCATCAGGGTGACTTCGACATCGACGAGAGCGCCATCGGCATCGGCGTCGACCTGCTCACCGGAGCCGCCCTGCTGAGCTGACCTGGGCTGAGCGAAGCCGCCGCCGCGCGGGACGTGCGTGCACCGTTCAATGTTGCGCACACGTTGCGTTCACACCGATCTGATAACGGGAGGAATGCGGGGCTTCTCGCGTGGTCTACGCGCGTTACGATTCGCGGAACGGCGCCGTAAGAGGCGCTTTCGACGGAAGGAATCGTCCTCTTGCGCCGCGTATCCAGGCTTGCAGCAACGGTCGCCGTCTCGGCGGTCATCGCGCTCACCGCCAGCGCCTGCGGAGAAAGCTCCACGGAGTCCAACAACGAGGAGTCGTCGGGCGAGGGCCGCGTCGGCATCGCCTTCGACGTCGGCGGGCGGAACGACCACTCGTTCAACGAGGCCGCCGCCCGCGGCGGCGACCGCGCCGAGGAGGAGCTGGGCGTCTCGGTCGAGTACCAGACCGCGCGCAACGGCGAGACCGACGCCGACCGCGTCCAGCGCCTGACCTCCCTCGCCGAGGCCGGCTACAACCCGGTCATCGGGGTCGGGTACCTCTACGGCAACGCGATCACCGAGGTCGCGGCCGAGTACCCGGACACCACGTTCGGCGTTGTCGACTCCGTGCCCGAGGGCGACAACACCTACGGCATGACCTTCGCCGAGCACGAGGGCTCCTACCTCGCCGGCGTGGCCGCCGCGCTGACCACGGAGAGCAATATCGTCGGGTTCATCGGCGGCGTGCAGAACCCGCTGATCGGCAAGTTCCAGGCGGGCTTCGAGCAGGGCGTCAGGGAGACCAACCCCGACATCGAGATCGAGGTCAACTACCTGTACCGCGACGACGACCGCGGCTTCAGCGACCCGGCGCGCGCCGCCGAGCAGGCCGACGGCATGCTCAGCCGCGGCGCGGACGTGATCTACACCGCGGCCGGCTCCTCCGGCCAGGGCTCGATCGAGCAGATCGCCGGCGTCGAGGGCGCGTGGGGCATCGGCGTGGACTCCGACCAGTACCAGCAGCCGGGGCTCGCCGAGTACCAGGACTCGATCCTCACCTCCGTGGTGAAGGGCGTGGACGTGGCGGTGTACGACCTCATCGAGAGCGTCGAGGAGGGCGAGCCGCTGACCGGCCACCACGAGTACACCCTGGCCGAGGACGGCGTCGCGCTCGCCACCTCCGGCGGCTTCATCGACGATCTCGCCCCCGAGCTGGAAGAGGCCACGCGTCGCATCGCGGACGGCGAGGTCACCGTCAACGACACCCCCAACCCCTGACATGCGCGGCCCGGCCGCGCCCGCGTCCCGCCCCCGGCCCGCGCGGCCGGGGCGCGGGGCCGGGGGCGGCCCGGTGCCGTGACCGCGGGGCCGGGGGTCCCGGTGAGCGGACCTACGCGAGTAGACCTGTGCGGGGGGCGCCGCCGTACGGGGCAGGCGCGGTAGCGTTCCGCAGACCAACGCCCGGCCCGCGTCCCACCGCTTGGGCCTTCGCTCGTGGAAGGCCCGGAGGAGAGTGCGTCATCCCACCCGCCGACAGCCCACCGCAGCCCGCCGAAGCCTCCGGCGTTCCCGCCGTCGAGCTGCGCGGCATCACCAAACGCTTCCCCGGCGTCGTCGCCAACCACGACGTCGACATCACCGTCGCCCGCGGCACCGTCCACGCCCTCGTCGGCGAGAACGGGGCGGGCAAGTCCACGCTGATGAAGATCCTTTACGGCATGCAGCGGCCGGACGAGGGCGTCATCACCGTGGACGGCGAACAGGTCGTGCTGCGGTCCCCGGCCGATGCCATCGCGCGCGGCATCGGCATGGTCCACCAGCACTTCATGCTCGCCGACAACCTGACCGTGCTGGAGAACGTCGTCCTCGGCGCCGAGAAGCTGCACGGTATCGGCGCCGGCGCCCGGCGGCGCATCCTGGAGCTGTCCGACGCCTACGGCCTCGGCGTCCGCCCCGACCTGCTGGTCGAGGAGATCGGCGTCGCGGACCGGCAGCGGGTGGAGATCCTGAAGGTTCTCTACCGCGGCGCGCGGACCCTCATCCTCGACGAGCCCACCGCCGTGCTGGTGCCGCAGGAGGTCGACGCGCTGTTCGGCAATCTGCGGGAGCTGACCGCGGAGGGCCTCACCGTGCTGTTCATCTCGCACAAACTGGGCGAAGTCCTGTCGGTCGCCGACGACATCACCGTCATCAGACGCGGCACCACGGTGGCCACCGTCGCGCCGACGGGCACCACGCCGAAGCGCCTGGCCGAGCTGATGGTCGGCAGCGAGCTGCCGACCCCGCAGACGCGGGAGTCGACCGTCACGGACGAGCCGGTGCTCACCGTTGCCGGGCTGCACCTGTCCGGGCGCGACGCCGACGGCCTGCTGCGCGAGGTGCTCGCGGACATCGACTTCACCATCCACCGCGGCGAAGTCCTCGGCATCGCGGGCGTGGAGGGGAACGGGCAGGCCGAGCTGGTCGAGGCGATCATCGGCATCAGGCAGCCCGACGGGGGCACCATCGCGCTCGCCGGCCAGGACGTCTCGCACGCCCCGACCCGCACCCGCCGCGAGCGGGGCATCGGCTACATCCCCGAGGACCGGCACCGGCACGGACTGCTGCTCGACGCGCCGCTCTGGGAGAACCGCATGCTCGGCCACGTCACCGAGCCGCCCAACAGCCGCGGCCCGCTGCTGAACGCGAAGGGCGCGCGCGCCGACACCGAGCGGATCGTGCGCGAGTACGACGTCCGCACCCCCGGTATCGAGGTCACCGCGGGCTCGCTGTCCGGCGGCAATCAGCAGAAGCTGATCGTCGGGCGGGAGATGAGCCACCGGCCGAAGGTGCTGATCGCCGCCCACCCCACGCGCGGGGTCGACGTGGGCGCGCAGGCACAGATCTGGGACGAGATCCGGCGCGCCCGCCGGGAGGGGCTGGCCGTGCTGCTGATCTCCGCGGACCTCGACGAGCTGATCGGGCTCTCCGACAGCCTCCGCGTCATGTACCGGGGCCGGCTGGTCGCCTCCGCCGACCCGGCCACCGTCACCCCGGAGGAGCTGGGCACCGCGATGACCGGCACGGCAGGGGCCGGGGCCGGCGTCGGCACCGCGAAGCCGGAAACGGAGCCGGAGCCGGGCACGGAGCCGGAAACGGAAACGGAGCCGGAAACGGAAACGGAGCCGGGCACGGAGCCGGAAACGAAGCCGGAGCCGGGCACGGGCTCCGGGCCGGGAGAGGAGGGCTGAGCGCATGAGTACCGACACCCCTGCAGGGCAGGCGCGGCCGGGCGGCCGACTCCTGGCGGGCCTCCGCTACGGGGACCGCAGGGAGCGGCTCCTCCTCGGCCTGAGCGCACCGCTGCTCGCCCTGGTCACGGCGCTGGCCATCACCTCCGCGGTGATGGGTCTCACCGGGGACAACCCGTTCCGTGCCTTCGAGGTGATGGCCGACTACGGGTCCAAGAGCGACAGCCAGGTCTGGATCATCAACAAGGCGATCCCCTACTACCTGGCCGCGGCGGCCGTCGCCATCGGCTTCCGCATGAACCTCTTCAACATCGGCGTGGACGGCCAGTACCGGGTCGCCGCGTTCTTCGCCGCCGTCGTGGGCGGCGCGCTGAGCCTGCCGGGCATCGTGCAGATCCCGGTCATCCTGCTGACCGCGATGGTCTGCGGCGGGATCTGGGCGGGCATCGCCGGCTACCTGAAGGCGAGCCGCGGGGTCAGCGAGGTCATCACGACGATCATGCTGAACTTCATCGGCGGCTCCCTCATCGCGTACTTCCTCCAGGAGGGCCGGCTCGCCGAGCGCGACGAGAACATCGTCCACACCGAGGACATCCCGTCCTCCAGCTGGTTCTTCGAGTTCCCCACCAGCCCCGACCCGGTGCACGGCACCATCCTCATCGCCGTCGCGGTCGGCATCGTGTACTGGTTCGTGCTGGGCCGCACCCGCTTCGGCTACGACCTGCGCGCGGTCGGCCGTTCCGAGCCCGCCGCCGAGGCCAGCGGCGTCAGCGTCAAGCGCACGGTCGTCACCGCGATGCTGCTGTCCGGCGCGGTGGCCGGCCTCGTCGGCATGCCGACGCTGCTCAACGAGTCGGGCAACTACGGCAACGACTTCCCCGAAGGGCTCGGCTTCACGGGCATCGCCATCGCCCTGCTGGGGCGCAACCACCCGGTCGGGATGGGCTTCGCGGCGCTGCTGTGGGGCTTCCTCGAACGGACCGGCACGCAGCTCGAATTCGAGGGCTACGACCAGGAGATCGTCGGCGTGATGCAGGGCGTCATCGTCCTCTCCGTCGTCGTGGCCTACGAACTGGTCCGCCGCTGGGGCATCAGGCGCCAGCAGCGGAAGGTCGGCGAACAGCTGGCCGCCCAGTCCGCCGCCGGCGGACCGAACGGCCCGAAGGGCCCCCACGACTCGGCGGAGGTGTCCGCGTGACCACGCCCCTGTCCACCCTCGCCGGCAAGGTGCGCCCCCGCGGCCGCGTGGCCGAGGAGCGCCGCGGCAGGCTGACGTACCCGGTCGTGCTGCTGATCATCGCCGGGGCGCTGCTGCTGCTCTCGCTGGTGCGGGCGATCACCGACCAGCAGAGCCTGACCTCGGCCGCCCAGTGGGGCGCCGCGATGGGCTTCGCGGTGCCGATCGGCCTGGCCGGGCTCGGCGGGCTGTGGGCCGAGCGGGCCGGCGTGATCAACATCGGCCTCGAAGGCATGATGATGCTCGGCCTGTTCTCGGCGGGCTGGATCGGCTGGCAGCACGGTCCGTGGGCCGCGGTGCTCGCCGGGGTCGTGGGCGGCGCGCTGGGCGGGCTGCTGCACGCGGTGGCGACGGTGACGTTCGGCGTGGACCACATCGTCTCCGGCGTCGCCATCAACATCCTGGCGCTCGGCGTCGTCCAGTACCTGGCGAAGCTGTGGTTCGCCGCGGAGGGCAGCGAGGCGCTGGCCCGTGGCGGCAACGACAAGCAGTCGCCGCAGATGGACCGCCTTGAGCCGTTCACGGTGCCGGGCATCTCCGACTGGCTGGGCGATCTGGACGCGAAGAACTGGTTCCTGCTCTCGGACCTCGCGGGCATTCTGCGGGCCGCGGTGCACGAGGTGTCGTGGCTGACGCTGCTGGCCGTGCTGATCTTCGTCGGCACGTACCTGGTGCTGTGGAAGTCGTCGTTCGGCCTGCGGCTGCGTTCCTGCGGCGAGAACCCGGAGGCCACCGAGTCGCTGGGTGTGAACGTCTACCTGTACAAGTACCTGGCGCTCGCCGTCTCCGGCGGCCTGGCGGGTCTCGGCGGCGCCTACCTGGCGGTGCTGATCCGCATGTACCAGGACGGGCAGACGGGCGGCCGCGGCTACCTGGGCCTCGCCACCATGATCTTCGGGAACTGGCGGCCGGGCGGCGTCGCGGCGGGCGCCGGGCTCTTCGGGTTCATGGACGTGCTCCAGACCCGCGACCGGCCGGTCGTGCACGCGATGCTGCTGCTGTTCGCGCTGGGCCTGCTGGTGCTCGCGGTCTGGCAGTTCTACCGCGGCAAGCGGGCCGCGGCCATGGCCATCGCGGTGCTCGGCGGGGTGATGTGGCTGTGGTACGAGACGACGGACACGCTGCCGCTCGAACTGGTCACCGCAAGCCCGTATTTGACGACGCTGCTGGTCCTGACGCTGTTCGCGCAGCGATTGCGCACGCCACGGGCCGTCGGGCGGCCGTACCGGAGAGGACAGGCGACATGACGGCCGGGGCCGACTGGGCGGCGCTGCGGGCGGCGGCCAGGGACGCCATGTCCCGGGCCTACGCCCCGTACTCGGACTATCCGGTGGGCGCCGCGGCGCTCGTCGAGGACGGCCGGGTGGTGACGGGCTGCAATGTGGAGAACGCCTCCTACGGCCTGGGCCTGTGCGCGGAGTGCGGCCTGGTGTCCGCGCTGCACGCCTCGGGCGGCGGGCGGCTGACGCACTTCACGTGCTGCGACGGCGAGGGCCGGGTGATCACCCCGTGCGGGCGCTGCCGGCAGCTGCTGATGGAGCACGGCGGTCCCGGCCTGGCGGTGGAGACCCCGGAGGGCGTCATGCCGCTGGGGGACCTGCTGCCGCAGTCCTGGCACCTGGAACAGTAGGCCCATGGACGCGATCACGATTATCCGCGCCAAGCGCGACGGCCGGGCGTTGACCCCGGAGCAGATCGACTGGATCATCGCCGCCTACACGCGGGGCGAGGTCGCCGACGAGCAGATGTCGGCGCTGGCCATGGCGATCCTGCTGAACGGGATGGACCGGTCCGAGATCGCCCGCTGGACGGCGGCGATGATCGCGTCCGGGGAGCGCATGGACTTCTCGGCGCTGCCGCTGCCGACGACGGACAAGCACTCGACGGGCGGTGTCGGCGACAAGATCACGCTGCCCCTCGCGCCGCTGGTGGCGGCCTGCGGGGCGGCCGTTCCGCAGCTGTCGGGCCGGGGGCTCGGGCACACCGGCGGCACGCTGGACAAGCTGGAGTCGATCCCCGGCTGGCGGGCGGGCCTGCCGGGCGACGAGATGATGCGGGTGCTGCGGGAGACGGGTGCCGTGGTGTGCGCGGCGGGGGAGGGCCTGGCCCCGGCCGACCGGAAGCTGTACGCGCTGCGCGACGTGACGGGCACGGTCGAGTCGATTCCGCTGATCGCCTCCTCGATCATGTCGAAGAAGATCGCCGAGGGCACCGGGGCGCTGGTGCTGGACGTCAAGGCGGGTTCCGGCGCGTTCATGAAGACGGTCGAGGACGCGCGGGAACTGGCCGCCACCATGGTCGAGATCGGCACCGACCACGGGGTGCGGACGGTGGCGCTGCTCACGGACATGGCGACCCCGCTGGGCCGCACCGCGGGCAATGCGCTCGAAGTGCGCGAGGCGGTGGAGGTGCTGGCGGGCGGCGGCCCCGCCGACGTGGTCGAGCTGACGCTGGCGCTGGCGCGGGAGATGCTGGACGCGGCCGGGCTGCCGGACGCCGACCCGGCGCGGGCGCTCGCGGACGGTTCCGCGATGGACCGCTGGCGGCGCATGATCACCGCCCAGGGCGGCGATCCCGACGCGCCGCTGCCGCGGGCCGCGGAACGGCACACCGTGACGGCGCCGGAGTCGGGCGTGCTGACCGGCCTGGACGCGTACGCGGTCGGGGTGGCGGCCTGGCGGCTCGGCGCGGGCCGGACCCGCAAGGAGGACCCGGTGCAGGCGGGCGCGGGCGTGGAACTGCACGCGAAGCCGGGCGACGTGGTGACGGCGGGCGCGCCGCTGCTGACGCTGCACACCGACACCCCGGAACGGTTCGAGGCGGCGCTGGCCGAACTCGCGGGCGACGCCATCACGATCGGTTCGGGTGGGGAGGCGACCGTTCGCCCGACCGTTCTCGACCGTATTGCCTGAGGGACCGCTCCCCGCCGGAAAACGTTCATGGCGACCCGGCCACTGGCCGTCCATAATGTCGGAATTCTTGCCATGATCGTGACCGATGCCTTGTACCCTGAGAGACGGTTTCCGCGGCTCGGCACGGCAGGAGGTGACGCTGCGATGCGCAGTGAGCCTCCTAGTCATCCCCCGCGCCGCGCCCTCCCGCCCAGGTAGCCATGTGGCCTGGGGCGGCAGGCGTGTGCGCGCACTCCGGATGCCCGTGACCGCCTTCCGCTCCCTGGGGGTTCCCCCGTCATGACTCACCTGCCTGTCCTGCTTGAGGAGCAGGACCTCGCCGGGGCGCTGGAGTGGCTGGAGACCCAGCCGCCCTACGCCATCGCCGACGAGATCGCCCGGATGGACGCCGTCGAGTCCGTCATCACGTTCCGGCTGCTGGACAAGGACCGCGCGCTCGAAGTCTTCGAGGAGCTCGACCCGGTCGACCAGCAGCAGATTCTCGAAGGGCTGCGCGACCAGGCGTTCCGCGACCTGGTCGAGCACATGGACCCGGACGACCGGGCCCGCATGCTCAAGGAGGCTCCGGCCAAGGTCGCGCAGCGGGTCCTGGCCGGGCTGAGCGCGCACGAACGGCAGATGACGGCCGCGCTGCTCGGCTACCCGGAGGGTTCGGTCGGCCGGTACATGACGCCGGAGACAGTCGCGCTGCAACAGGACCTGACGGTCGGCCAGGCCCTTGAGGTGGTGCGCCGCAGGGGTGCGCAGGCGGAGACGATCTACACGCTGCCGGTGGTGGACGCCGGGCGGCGGCTGACCGGGATCGTCGAGCTGCGGGAGCTGGTGCTCAGCGAGCCGCGGGCGATGGTGTCGGATCTGGTGGAGACCGCCCCGCCGATGGCCAGGGCCACCGACCGCGCGGAGGACGCGGCGCGGCTGATGCGCGAGACCAATGTGCTCGACCTCCCCGTCGTCGACAGCGAGGAGCGGCTTGTCGGGCTGCTGACCAGCGACGACGCGTTCGAGGTCATCGAGGCCGCGGATACGGAGGACGTCGCCAGGCAGTCCGGGGCCGAGCCGCTCGAACGGCACTACATGTCGGTGAGCGTCTTCCGGATGTCCCGGGTTCGGGTGATGTGGCTGATGCTGCTGATGGTCGCCGCCACGCTGACTGTTTCTGTCACCCAGATGTTCGAGGACGAGCTGAACGAGGTGACCCAGCTGGCGCTGTTCGTTCCGCTGCTGATCGGAACGGGCGGGAACTCCGGGGCGCAGGCGGCCACGGCGGCGGTCCGCGCCCTCGCGGTGGGCGAGGTGCGGACCTCCGACCTGCTGCGGGTGATCTGGCGCGAGTGCCGCACCGGGCTGCTGCTCGGCTGCATGCTGGCGGTGGTCGGCCTGTTCGTCGGCGCGCTGTTCGTCGGCTGGGACATCGCGAGCGTCGTGGCCGTGACCCTGGTCGTGATCTGCGCCTGGGCCTCGACGGTCGGCGGCACGATGCCGCTGCTGGCGAAGAAACTGCGGATCGACCCGGCGGTGGTGTCGGCGCCGATGGTCACCACACTCGTGGATGCCACGGGCCTGGTCATCTACTTCACCACCGCCAAGATCGTGCTCGGCGTATGAAACGGGGAACGCCAGGCCCCCGTTGTCGTCCGCGGGGGTCGGCAGGACAGGG